>NZ_CALDXR010000018.1 GCF_937920985.1 uncultured Phascolarctobacterium sp. | reverse complement strand
TCCACTGATATAGTTGCTTGATAAATCTTGTTCAATTTGCACTTGCAATCTACCTGTTTTTTAGAGCGGTAGATTTTTTCATAAATTGCAATAATTTGTTGTTGTGTATCTACGGGTGCTGCTATAGCAAAAGAAGGCATAGTTACACCTGCTAAAACAGCTAATGCTAAAAATCCAAAACCTTTTCCCATTAGAGGGGTTTTAATAAAATTTTTGCCACATCAAAAATTTTTGTTTTCCACGCTTTCTAAAAGCGCGTAGTTTTCTGCCAGCGTCTTTTGCCACCAAAAGATACTGCGTAACAACTACATCAAAATTAACGGAAGAATGCTGCAAACAAGCATCATACCCTAAAATGATAGTAAAAATGCTACCCCGCTCTCGCCACAAAACTAACATAAGAAAACACAATTAATTATATCATTAGCTGAAGAAAAAAGCTTCCAAACGTCTGCTCTACAGCAGCGCATTTGGAAGCTCATCAAACTTATGCCAGCACCGCTAACACAAATCCATCTTCTTGAATAAATCACCTTACAGCAATTGCTTTTCTTCCTCCGACAGCACATAAGAGGACTTACCAGCCTGCACATCTTTAGCAAAACAACGGCTTTCCTCTCTGCCGTAAATGCTGGTCATAATAATACCCTTATTATTCGCATCCGTAAGCAGCAGTGAATAGCTCATTTCACCGCCCATAGCGTCAAAGGCATCATAACGCACAATTCTAATATTCTGCAGACAGTTCTGCACCTGTGCATGCAGCTTCTGATGCTCGTCCTGCAAGGCTGCCAGCTCATTCTGCACCGCACGCAGCTCCTGCAGCGTATCTGTCAGCACAACATCAATGTTGGCTTCCTTACCTTGAGTAAAGAAGTCATATTTTTTTTGCAGCTTATTCAGTCTGCCCTGCAGACTAAAGCACATACCCAACGCAATCAACACAATAAGCAACAGAACAATGATAATTGCTGCCGAATGTGTATTAACCAAAAGATTGGCCTGTTCCATCAATAAAAGCCCCCCTCATACCAAAGCTTATCTAAATTACCGGCCCTTGAAGGCCGTTTTTTCATCTCACTGTCAAACGTCTGAAATCACACATTCAAACGCTTAGGTTCGCCGTTATGCGGCTTATCATCGTGACGTCCCTGCTGCAGCACCTCATAGATGCGCTCCAGGTCCTCAGCAGAATAATATTCAATGTGAATAGTACCACCCTGGCGTCCCTGCTCATCCAGCTTAGGCACAACCTTAACCTTAGTACCCAAAAACTCTACCAGACGCTGTTCAAAGTCATGGCAGAAAATATCATTCTCGGTAGGCTCACGCTTAGGCTTCTTTTCCTTATTATCCTTATTTTTAGCTTCTTCTTCAACAAGCTCGCGGACAATCTTCAGCTTCTTGCCTTCCTTCAGCTTACGCACAACCTCTTCGGTCATACGTGAGCTCCAGCCATTGGCAATAATCGCTTCCGCCACCTCGCACATCTGCTCCGGCTTCGGCAGTCCCAAAAGCTGCTTTGCCTGGCCCATCGTCAGCACGCCATTAATAATTTGCTTCTGTACCTGCTCCGGCAGGTTCAGAAGACGCAGAATATTAGTCACGGCACTGCGGCTGCGGCCTACCTTTTCAGCAGTCTGCTCCTGCGTCAGCTTGAATTCCTGCATCAGGCGGCGCAAGCCCTGCGCTTCTTCAATCGGGTTCAGGTCATGACGCTGAATATTTTCAATCAGCGCAATTTCCATCATCTTGGCATCGTCATAATCCTTGACGATAGCCGGCACCTTGGTCAGTCCGGCTAAGCCTGCGGCACGCAGACGGCGTTCGCCTGCCACCAGCTCGTAGCTTCTGCCCTTTTTGCGCACCACTACCGGCTGAACAACGCCAAACTCCTTAATAGAAGCAGCCAGCTCCTGCAGCTTTTCTTCATCAAAGTTGCAGCGCGGCTGATACGGATTCGCTGCGATATTTTTAATAAGCAGCTCCTGTGCAGCACTTGCAGGCTCCTGCGCCTTTTCTACGGCAGGACTGGTATTTTCGCCGAAAATTGCGCCCAAGCCCTTGCCTAAGCCGCCCTTCTTACTCATCCTCAATCACCTCACGCGCAAAGTCCATATACACCTGCGCACCTTTAGATTTGCTGTCATAGTCGATAACCGGCTGTCCGTGGCTGGGTGCTTCACTCAGGCGCACGTTACGCGGAATAATCGTCTGATACATTTTTGTTTTGAAGTACTTCTGTACCTCGTTCACAACATCCTGCGACAGATTCGTTCTGCTGTCATACATAGTCATCAGCACACCCTCCAGCTTCAAAGCAGGGTTCAGGTTACGCTGTACCAGCTGAATCGTGTTCATCAGCATAGTAACACCCTCCAGCGCATAAAATTCGCACTGAATAGGAATCATTACCGAGCTGGCAGCTGTCAGGCCGTTGATTGTCAGCAGGCCCAGTGACGGCGGACAATCAATAATAACGTAATCATAATTATGCTTTACTCTTTCCAGAGAGTTCTTTAAACGTCCTTCACGGTTCATCAGCGAAACAAGCTCTATTTCCGCACCGGCAAGCTGGATAGTAGCAGGCACCAGGTCCAGTCCTTTATAGGCTGTGTGCTTAATTACATCCTGCATGGGTACTTCACTGATAATCGCATCATAAATGCATTGCTTAATATCACGTTTATCAAAGCCAAAGCCGCTGGTAGCATTTCCCTGCGGATCACTGTCAATCAAAAGTACCTTGCGTTCCAGCGCCGCCAGACACGCAGCCAGATTTACCGCCGTAGTAGTCTTGCCAACACCACCCTTCTGGTTGGCAATAGCAATTACCTTTACCAATTCGCTTCACCTCGTAGTCATAGTATATCTATTCTATTTTATCACACTTTACGTGCTCATGGGAAAAGAATTTTTGTTTATTTAATTTTGTACGCTGCTCCAGCGCCTCCCAACAGCAAAAAGCGCAGCACGCTTTCGCTTGCTGCGCTCAGATTGCAATGAGCTACAACTTTTTAATTACTTCTGCAAATTCGTCCAGCGTATAAGCGCCATCATGCTGGAATTCTTTTTTCTCGAAAACCATCCTATGTTTATACCTATCTTCTTCTCCTGAGTACCTGCTTCTCCCATGTTTTCACCGTCTGCGCCCGCAAAAAGTCCTTCAACGGCTGCAGGTTCTGCTCTTCATCCCACGCCTCCAGCGCGTCAAAATACGCCTTTCTATCCTCCTGATGGATAACAATCGGCGGATGATTATGTATAACCAGCAGATAATTCATCACCAAGCGTCCTGTGCGCCCATTGCCATCGGCAAACGGATGGATGTTTTCAAACTTAGCATGAAAAAAGGCTGCTGCCGTTAACGCATTCTTATCGTCAACATCGCTTATATCTTCTATAAGCTCCTGCATTTCGTCCGGCACATCCTCCGGCCAAGCACCGGTCTCATTCTTACCTGTAACATAATCGCCCTTTTTATATTCCCCGGGCCGTTCTCCTTTTTTCCAGCGCAAAGGATCATAAGTATTGAGCGTCAGGCGTTTTTGGATTTCTTTTATCAAATTTTCATCAATAGGCTTACGCTCATTAAACGCTGCAAAAAAATACTCATTAGCTAATTTTGCATTGCGAATCTCAAACAAGGTACGAATATCACCGGTATAGCTTGTAACGCCATCATGCTCAAAAATTTCGCGTGTATCATGATAGGTTACATTAGGATTTTCAATATTACCGGAGTTATAAGCAAAAGAAATTACATGCCCGTTAAATGCTTCTTCTAAGTCTGCATCTGTCTGAATATTTTTCGTCTGCCACCAAGCTACAATCTGTTCGTACATCTCCGCACCTCCAATAAACGTATTCGTATTTTTACATTATTATACCATATCCCTATACAAAAACTCCTATTCAGCCAACAGAAAATCTATCGAAGTTTATAGAATCAATTCTACAAACTTTTGGTTTGCATATCTTTGCAGTTTGAATTCCACAAACTTACAGCGCATCTTTTTTAGATTATGTATAGCTACACAAAAAGCGCAGCACGCTTTCACTTGCTGCGCTCAGGTTCCATATTACACTGTTATAAATTATACGTTGAAGCGGAACTCAACAACGTCGCCATCCTGCATAACGTAATCCTTGCCCTCCAGACGAACCAGGCCTTTTTCACGTGCTGCAGCCTTGCTGCCGCAGGCTACCAGATCATCAAAGGAAACGATTTCCGCACGGATAAAGCCACGCTCAAAGTCGGTATGGATTTTGCCCGCTGCCTGCGGAGCCTTAGTGTTCAGCTTAATAGTCCAGGCACGGGATTCCATTTCGCCCGCAGTCAGGAAGGTCATCAGGCCAAGCAGCTTGAAGCCTGCTTTAATCAGGCGGTCCAGACCGGTTTCCTCCAGGCCTGCCATTTCCAGATATTCCTTAGCCTCTTCTTCCGGAAGCTCGGCAACTTCGCTTTCCATCTTCGCGGAAACAACGATAACCTCAGCATTTTCTTCTGCAGCATATTTCTTTACAGCCTGTACATGCTCGTTACCGGACGGATCGGCAACCTCGCCTTCAGCAACGTTAGTAATGTACAGCACCGGTTTCATGGTCAGCAGATGCAGCTCGCCCAGGAACTCCTGTTCTTCCTCGGTCAGACCAAGGCGGCGTGCCGACACACCATCAGACAGGCCAGCCATAACCTTTTCCATTACAGCCTGCTCCAGCTTAACCTTTTTATCGCCGGTTTTTGCCAGCTTCACCAGGCGCTCCTGACGCTTTTCAACGGTTTCCATATCAGCCAGGCACAGCTCGGTGTTGATGATATCAATATCACGCAGAGGATCAATGCTGCCCTCAACGTGGGTGATGTTGCCATCCTCAAAGCAGCGTACAACCTCGGCAACAGCATCTACCTCACGGATATGGGACAGGAACTTATTGCCCAGGCCTTCGCCCTTGCTTGCGCCCTTTACCAGACCGGCAATATCTACAAAACGCATAGCTGCCGGAACAATCTTTTTGGATTTAAACATATCGCTCAGAACATCTAAGCGTTTATCAGGCACATCAACAACGCCTACATTAGGTTCGATTGTGCAGAAGGGATAGTTTGCTGCTTCTGCTCCAGCTTTGGTAATAGCATTAAACAGGGTACTTTTGCCTACGTTAGGCAGGCCAACGATACCAACTTCTAAATTTGTACTCACGTAAATCGCTCCTCGTCATATATATTTAGTGCGTTAAAAACTCTGTATCTAATATATTTTACAATAATATGCTTTGATATGCAATGTTTTGACGCAAAATGGCACTCTTCCGCAGCATAAAAAAGAGACAGTCCGCAGACTGCCTCTGATTTTTAGCCTAGGCTTAGAAATATTCCAGCTCTCTCTTGGCAAATGCACCGGTTACCGGGTTCATGTCAGCTTCTACTTTATATCTTGCAGTAATGAACTCTACATCATAATGTACATTGTTGCCTTCTTTTTCGGTTTCGATGACAATGTTTCTGGCATCGGGATATGCTTCCAGAACGATTTGTCTGATATCCTCAGGAGTTTTTACCATCATCGTGCTGCCGGCAATATTGCTGCCTTTAATTTCTACTTCCTTAACTTTGGTAGTTGCCAGAACAACCTCTACCTCGTATTCCAGATAATTATCATTATCGCGGAAGTTCAGAACAGCTTCGCCGTCTTCTTCCTTGTAGCCATAAAATACAGCAGCAGCAGGAACCTCGGCACGTGCAGCATCAATAACCATCTGCTGATGGCTTTTAGCAGGTGCAGCAAAAGCTACTGCGCTCATTGCCAGCGCAGCCAGCATAGAAAGCAAAACTAATAATTTTTTAAACATAAGTATTCCCCCTTTGAAAAAATATAATCAGCTTACCAGACTTACTGTCTTTCCAAAAGTCTGTTAGCGTAAGCACGCATAGAAGGATTAGCAACGGCCTTGAAATCTGCAGGCGGCAGAGCAAAGGCAGTTGCCTCATCCACGGTATTGGAAACCTCAAGCACCTTAAAGATAGGCAGATAACTTACTTCGTAGCCCTTCCAGTCAGCTGTATCCTTTGCATAATAGAAATTCAGGCTGTTGGTGCCCTTGGTCATCTTGTCATAATCATAGCCGGTAACTGCATCATTACCACCCTGTGGACGTACATTGAACCAGCTGATCAGGGTTTCGGCAAAGGGCATGCTCATGCCCGGCAGCTCAGGAACTCTGTCATAATTTTTATTGAGATAGTCAATAGTGTACCAATAACCGTTCTTCACAAAGGAAACGGTATCCTTGATTACCTTGCCGTCACCATCGGTAGTAGTGATGCGCTCGGCGTTGATGCCATTGGCTTCATTATATTCCGTACGGTTGGTGCGCTTTTGCTGTGCAGTCGGCAGCTTGGCATAGGCTTCAGGCGTCAGCACCTCACGCATATCAATCGTCTGGGTTACAACCAGATGTACAGGATGCTTGTCACTGTTCAGGGTTTCACCCAACAGATGGATGGTACGCTGACCGGGATTATAGGCAAAAGCCATTGCTGTGCAAAGCATCGTAAAAACAAAAGTCAAAAATAAGGTTCTCAAAGATGTTTTCATGCAATTCACCTCGTATGTATAGTACTACTCTTATTATATCATGTTAAGGCCTGCGTAAATAAGTAAATTTTTTGTGATTTTTACACAAACGAAAACCCCGCAGCCTAATGACTGCGGGGTATAAGTTTCGTTTAAACCGCCGTGCGAATTATTCGCAGGTGAACGGCAGCAAAGCAACGCAGCGAGCGCGTTTGATTGCTACGGTCAATTGGCGTTGGTGCTTAGCGCAGGTACCGGAAATACGGCGCGGTAAAATCTTACCACGTTCGGTAATATAGCGTTTCAGCTTATTTGCATCCTTGTAATCGATTTCTTCAACTTTATCAACACAGAAGCTGCAAACTTTTCTTCTAGGTCTTCTGCCTCTTTCGCGTTTCATTGCATAACCTCCCTTAAATTAGAATGGAATTTCCTCATCAAAGGGAACCTGTTGTCCGAAACCACTCATGCCGCCATCTTGTGCCGGTGCAGCAGGAGCTGCAGAGCGAATCGGATTGCTATGAGCAGCAACGGCATCAGCTTTGCGCTCAATAAACTCGAAGCGATCAGCGATTACTTCGGTTATCCAGCGTTTGTTGCCATCCTTACCATCATAGCTACGGATTTGCAGGCGGCCTTCAACAAGCACGCGCTGCCCTTTGGTGAGACTGTTACCGCATGTCTCAGCTTGTTTACCCCAAATTACTATGGGAATAAAGTCAGCTTCTCTTTGGCCTTCCTGATTGGCAAAAGGTCTGTCTACTGCAAGAGTAAACTGACAAACAACTTTACCGGTCGGCGTATAACGCACTTCCGGATCTCTAGTAAGTCTGCCTAACAGAATAATCTTGTTCATTGATTATTCACCCTTTCTGATAATCATATGGCGCAGTACTTCATCGGTAATTTTCATAACACGATCAAGTTCCTTAACAGCAGCGGCGTCAGCCTGGAAGGTTACGAGAACATAGATACCTTCATTCAGGTCCTGGATCTCATAAGCAAGGCGTCTTTTGCCCCAACGATCGGTTTTTTCTACATTACCACCGTTTGCAGTGATGAGTTTCTCGAATTTAGCAACAACTGCTTCACAAGCCTCATCCTCAACAGGTTTAACGATGTACATGACTTCGTATGCGTTCACGAAATCACCTCCTCCTTTGGACTTTGGCCCCCGTCTCTCCGGGAGCAGAAGAAGTATATATAGTTATATACAAGCTTAATAATTATATCATTGCTTACGCTGCTTTGCAAGCTTTTTTGAAAAATTTTCCTGCTATTTCTGCTTGCGGCATTCCGGACAATAGCCATACCATTCCAAGTTATGTCCTACGATGGCAAATTCCGTTTTATCCGCCAGCTGTTCCTCGAAATCAGCAATCGGGCAATGGTCTACCTCCACAATCCGGTGGCAGCGCAGGCAGATAAGGCGGTGCCTGTGTCCTAAGGCGTGCAGCACAAAGCCGTACTTGCGTGCATCCGTCAAAAAGCTTTTTTCCGTCAGTCCCTTTTGCGTAAAATTTTCCAGAATGCGATACACCGTAGAAAAATTTATCTCGGCACCCTTCTCACACAGCTGCTGATAAATATCCTCAGCCGTCAGCACGCCCTCGCTCGCCAGCAGCAGCTGCAGAATAAGCTGTCTGTGACGGGTATTTTTTAATCCGTAGCGATGCAGATAATCGCGATAATCTGCCGCAGAACTTGTATCAGTCATCTTTCTACCCCTTCTTTATAAGACAGCACGTATTTCTTTATAAATGATAATCAGCAACAGCAAAGCCACCGAAACCAAA
Organism: uncultured Phascolarctobacterium sp.; assembly: GCF_937920985.1. Lineage (GTDB taxonomy): Bacteria > Bacillota > Negativicutes > Acidaminococcales > Acidaminococcaceae > Phascolarctobacterium_A. The sequence goes on along the minus strand of NZ_CALDXR010000018.1, from coordinate 43,089 downwards.
GCAGTTACACCGCCCGGCGCCGCCCCCAGCCAGTAGGAGGTCACAAGGCCTGTGATAATGGCGATAAAGCTCAGCACCATAGCTGCCAGCATCGTCACCTTAAAGCCCTTGCCCAGCTGCAGAGCCGCTGCTACCGGCAGTGCAATCAGCGAGCTGATAACCAGAATGCCCACCACACGGATAGAAACTGCAACCATAGCTGCCACCAGCAGAGCAAAGACATAATTAATCAGACGCGTTTTTACGCCGGCAATTTTAGCTCCATCCTCATCAAAGGCCAGCATTACCAGCTGCGGATACAAAAGGTAAACAGCAGCCAACGACACTACGCACAGCACTGCTACCGCCAGCACATCGTCAGGCGTTACGGTCAGAATGCTGCCGAACAAAAATGCTTCTACATTAGTATGTACCATACCGCTGCTGATAATCGTAATCGCAATACCGACAGACAGCGACAGGATTATCACCAAAATCAGCTCCGCATAACGGCGGAAGCGCTGACGCAAAACCTCAATCAGCACAGCAAAGACAGAGGTTACGGCAAAGGCGCTGATAATCGGGTTCACCTTAACCAGCAGGCCTACCGCCACACCGGCCAGCGATGCATGCGCCAGCGTATCGCCAATCATGGAATAGCGGCGCAGCACCAGGAACATGCCAATCATCGGACACATTAAAGAAATCAGCACAGAAACCAGCAGTGCGTTCTGCATAAAAGCGTATTCCAGCATTATTCCGCACCTCCTACATTATCATGCATATATTCCTGCACATATTCCTGCGGATTGCAGAAATGACCATGACCGTTCATGACATGATACATTTTATCGGCATTACGCGCCGCAAATTTCAGGTTATGCTCTACCGTGATAATGGTAATACCCTGCTCATGCAGCTCCTGCATAAATTTGTACAGCTCCTGCTGGCTCTTGACATCAATGCCGGTAGAAGGCTCATCAAAAATCAACAGCTGCGGGCTGCCCAGCAACGCTCTGGCAATCAGCACCTTTTGGCACTGGCCGCCGCTCAGCGTGCCGATTAAACGGTCACGCAGGTCATAAACATGCATCTGCTCCAGGCAGCGGCGCACTGCCTGTTTGTCCGTTACCTTTAATACTCTGCGATAATATTCCATTACCTCATAAACAGTTATCGGAAACTGGCTGTTGAGAGTTTCAAAGCGCTGCGGCACGTAGCCGATGCTGCTAAAAGTATTCTTCAATTCACCTTTTGACGGCTCCAACAATCCCAAGAGCAGCTTGACCAGCGTACTTTTGCCGCTGCCGTTTTCGCCGACAATGGCAATATATTCGCCGTCATTTACCTGCATATTGATATCGCGCAGCAGCTCGCTGCCGGATTCATAGGCAAATTCTATATGCTTCAGTTCTATCATAGTGGCTCCTTCATTTACTCACGGCAGCCTGCGCTGCCTTTTTGTTGCAGTAAATATTATAGACCTCGCTCGGCAAATATGCAAGTCATTTGCATTTAGCTTGACAAGAAAGTTCACGGGTGTTATGATAAAATTCGTTATAATATGCAAATCATTTGCGTTTATTTGTGCTTAAATGAGGAGGAGAGCCTATGAAAAAGCTCAGTATTATTTTTTGTATTTGCACACTGCTGCTCTGCAGTCTGCTGGCAGGCTGTGGCAGCAAGGAGCCTGCACCTGCTGCGGACCATAAGCTGCGGGTTGTAGTAACCTTTAATGCTATGAAAGAATTTACTCAGGCCGTAGGTCAGGATAAAATTCATATAACTTCCCTAATTCCCGACGGCACAGAGCCGCATGATTTTCAGCCTACTACTAAAACTATGCAGGCGCTGAGCAAAGCAGACATCTTAATTTACAACAGCACCGGCATGGAGCGTTGGGTGGAGCAGGCAACGCAAGCCGCCGCCAATCCCAAGCTCGTCATTGTAGAAGCAGCCAGGGGCACCGACCGCATCAGTCTTACAGAGGCTGACGAAATCAGAGCACACGGCCAGTATGACCCGCACACCTGGCTGAGCCTGAGCTGCGCGCAGACCGAGGTAAAGAATATTGCCGAAGCACTGGCTGCTGCAGATAAGGCTAATGCCGATTTCTACCGCAAGAATGCCGCAGAATACAACAAAAAGCTCCAAGCGCTGCTTGTTACCTACCAGAAAAAATTTGCCAAACTGGAGCAAAAAAACTTTGTCACCGGCCATGCTGCCTTTGCTTATCTGTGCCGTGACTTCGGCCTGCAGCAGCAAAGCATCGAGGATGTTTTTGCCAGCGGCGAACCAAGCGCGCAAAACCTGGCCAAGCTGACAGCCTACTGCAAGGAGCACAATGTAAAAACTATCTTCGTAGAAGAAGCGGTAAGCCCCAAAATATCAGAAACACTGGCGCGCGAGGTTGGTGCCACTACGCAGGAAATATATACTATTGAATGCAGCAACGGCGAGAAAACCTATCTTACCCGCATGGAAGAAAACCTAGACGCTATTTACCAAAGCTTGAAAAAATAAAAAGGCTGCCATCTTAGCAGCAAACAAAATTATCTACGCACAGCAAAACGCCGCGGCTTACGCAGCAGGTCGAAAACCTGCTGCAGCCGCGGCTTTTTTTGTGCATCACTGTTTCAACAGCCAAGCTGCTGAAGCTAATTTGCTTTTTTGTTCTTAGGCAGTACATCCTCATTCTTAGATGAATAGGGATTGATATTTTTCAGCTGCTGATTGGGACGGTAATTATCACGCGCCGACGAGCCCCAAATAATCATCCAGGTCAGAGAAAAGCCCATCAGGAGCCACAAAACAGCCATAGCCGCCGCAGGGTACCACGAAAGATTGAACCAGTAGCTAAAGCCCCAGAGTAGCACCGCAATAAACCCCCATTCCCAGTTCACTATCAGGTTGGCAATAAAGCAGATGAAAAAGCCTGAATTGATAGTCGTTCTGCGCATAATAACCTCCTGCTAAAAAAGCGGCCGCGATAAACAATCGCAGCCGCAAAAAGTATCAGCTCATTATAATATCAGTAGCTGCCACCGCCGCCGCCATGATTATCATCAGCAGAGCTTTCGCTTACAGAACCATCATCACTGCTGCCGCCGCTGGATTTAGACTTCGGAACAGCAGAAATGTTGGTGTACAGATAAGTATCATTGCTGTGCGTCAGCGCAAAGGTTTGCTTATCCAGATAAGCATTTGCTTCGACAGCCTCACGCACGTTGCTCATACCCTGAATCAGGAGTGCACGCCAGCCATAGGCAGCAGCACCGCCGATACCGGCAGCAATTACTAAAGCAAACCAGTTGAAGCCTGCATCAGGATCCCACGGCTCGCCTTCCTTTTCGTAATACTCAAGGAGCTCGCCTGCTTTTTGAGCATAGGTGATGTAACCTTGGGCATAATCATTTTTCTTGAACTGAGCAACCATCGGCTTGCTCATATACTCAATGCCTTCATTGCCAACGATAACCTGCTTCAGCTGTTTATCGGTAGCAATGTACCATTTACGGGTGTTGGTAACCTGCAGCAATACCATATTGCCCTTTTGACCGTCATTATAAACATCATCGAGCAGCTTATTGGCATATTCACCGGGAACGGCACCGCCAATAGTCTTCATAGTTACAACAGCAATGCGCACATTATGCGCCTGCTCCTGCTTGTGCAGCTCTGCCAGAACCTCCTGACGCTGCTGCGGCGTAAGAACCTTGGCGTTATCCACCAGGCTGGGTGCAGCAAAGGCTGTTACACTGGCTAACATAAGGGCTGCCAGCATGGTTAAGATTGCAAATAACTTTCTCATTCCGGCACCTCCTTATAACATGAACTTCACAATGAAGTAGCTGATAATTGTTACAATAATAAAGGTCAGGGCAGTGTAATTACGCAGCTTGCCATAGTCAATCGGCAGACTGCCGACAACCTTACCCGTCTGACCGTTCATCATAAAGGTATAGGGCTTACCTTCAAAGCGTGTGGACAGAATCCATACCGGCACCATTGCATAATGCACGGCATTTTCATCCTTGATAACTGCGCAGTCACCGTTGCTGGTTACACGGGTATAGCCTGTAACGGTATCTGCCAGGCAACCCTCGGCACTTTTGACAACGCGTGCATCCGCACGTGCTACAGCAGCCTCGGCATCCACATCATACTTATCTGCCAAAAAGCCTGTCAGATAAGCGGTGCTGAAGGGAACCATTTCTTTGTAATCGAACGGCTCGATGCTTTCCATAAAGGTATCGTCCATCTTCTCGCTGCCATCTACAGGGATGCGCTCAAAGGACATGGTGCCTTCACGTTCGCAGTTATACACAACGGTAGTTGTAACAACTTCATCATCGGTTTCATAAACACTGTCGCTGGCACCCTGATAGCTGCCGCTGGCGCTAACCTTGGAGTCAAACAGCCAGAACGGTACATACATTGCCTGAATATCCTCCACACGATTGTTGGCTGTAAAGGAGTTAGGCAGCAGGGTTCTTCCCTTGTAGAATTCTTTGAGGGCAGCAACAGCTTCCTCTTTGGTTTTCTTGAAGGGAATGATGAAGTCCGGCTTCAGCATACCTTCGAAACGGCTCGGCAGCATGGTCGGGCTGCCGCAGTAGCAGCATTCTGTTGCCATGGTGTTGCCGTCGCTCACAATCTGCGCACCGCAGCTGGAGCAGGTAAAGGCCTTCATCTGCTCCGCTTCGTCAGCTTCCCATTCGCTGCCGGCAGCAGAGGTATCCCACTTAGCCTCCTTGGCAGCCTGCGCTTTAGCAGCAGCGGCTTCCTTGGCGGCATACATTTCTTCTATAGTCTTAACTTCCAGCTCGGTACCGCAGTATTCGCAGGTCACCTTATCATGACCGGGCAAAAACGTCAGCGGCGCGCTGCAGTTAGGGCACTTATAGCCTACAGAGGTTTCAGCCATAATATCACCTCGTTAAAATATAGTTATGCAAATTTAAGTGCTCCCGCTCCCCCTTCTGTCGCCTATTTGGGTAGCTTGCCTTCCCCTCATTAAAGGTGGTTGTGCATCGCAATTAAATATCGTTCCAGTCAGAAGCAATTTTCCGGTGCCCAAAGGGCACAACGCAAATTTCGTGTGGAACCAGGACGAAGCTTCGGTAAAATTTGTCAGATAGTAACAGTATGTTACGTCCCCTCGCTTCTATGGTTCCGGACACTTATTTGCTAAAATTGCTATTCCTTACACGATATGTTAATTGCTCTCTAAGGCCTTCGATTCACCCATTGTTTTTTGCTAACATTCTTGCCTTCCCCCTGGGGAAGGTGCTGAACGCAGTGAGGCGAAAGGGGGCAGCATAGGAGCATACATCATGCTTGCATTCGCATCTGACGCAAGCTGTTAATATATGAGGTTATTGTTTGTCGTTATCGTCGAAAACATCGCCGCACTCAGGGCAGAACTTAGGCGGATGGTGCGGATCTGGCGGCTCCCAGCCACACTTATCGCACTTGAACAGCGGTGCTCCCTCAGGCTTCTTGCTGCCGCATTCAGCGCAGAACTTGCCTTTGTTTACAGCGCCGCAGCTGCAGGTCCAGCCATCCTCTGCCGGTTTGTCTTCCGGCTTCTTGTTGCCGCAGTTAGCGCAGAACTTACCAGTATTGGTAGTGCCGCAGCTGCAGGTCCAGCTGCCCTCTGCCGGTTTCGGCTCAGGCTTCTTGCCGCCGCAGTTAGCGCAGAACTTACCGGTGTTGGTAGTGCCACAGCTGCAGGTCCAGGCATCTGCTGCCGGTGCTGCTGCCGCAGGGGCGGCAGGGGCGGCCGGCGGCGGAGTAGGAGGTTGCGGCTGTTGCGGATAAGGCGGTTGTCCGTAAGGAGGCTGTTGTCCGTAAGGATTCTGCTGAGCATACATCTGCTGCTGTTGTCCTTGGGCAAACAAGCCAGCCACATTTGCGCCACCGGCCATTCCGGCCATATTCATGCCAACAAAGCCGCCCATTGCACCCATGCCGCCTTCATTGCCAGCTGCAATACGCATAGCGTCTGCAGTAGCGCCAGCCATAGCTGCTGCTGCACGGTTCGGATTGCTGAGCATCTGGATATCTTTCAGACGTTGAGCATCTTCCTCAGACATGGTTACGCTTGCCAGTGCGAAGGAATAAACCTCTACACCGCGGCGGTCACGCCATTGGTCGCTCAAATCTTCGTTCAAAGCGTTAGCGATTTCTTTGCCATGACGCGGCAGTGCGCTGTAACGCATACCGTTTTCAGTGAGCGTGCCGAGGGCAACGCCCAGGCTCATCATGAGCTCGCTCTTCATCTGGCTGTCAATCTGGTCACGACGATATTCGTCAGTGATATTGGAGCATACATTGGTGTAGAACAGCAGCGGATTAGTAATCTTATAGCTGTATTCACCGAAGCAACGGATACCAACTTCCCAATCAATGCCTAAGTTGTTGTCAATCAGGCGTACAGGAATCGGCTGAGCGGTGCCAAACTTGTTGCCGTAAATTTCCTTCATATTGAAGTAATATACGCGCTGGTCCTTGCCAGGGTCACCGCCGAAGGTGAAACGTTTACCGATCTGACCGAAAATAGCCTTAACATTATCCTTCAGATCACCGGTAAAGATAGATGGTTCAGTAGATGTATCGTATACATATTCGCCGGGCTCGTTGCACATATCTACAACCTTGCCCTGCTCAACGATAATCATGCACTGACCTTCGTTGACAGCAACAACGCTGCCATTACTGATGATGTTGTCTTCTGCAGAAGTGTTGGAGCTGCGTCCTTGGCTGGACGTACGCTTCATACCCTTGGTTACCAGAACCTCGGGAGGCATGCTTTCGCAATAGAAAAACTCTTTCCATTGGTCGCCCAGTACGCCGCCTACAGCGCCCATTGCCGCTTTAATTAAACCCATAATACAACCTCCTTTTGTATCACTAAAAAATTAACAATTATATTTTATCAAATCCCGCTTAATATTAACAGGACTTTGAATAAAACAGCTGTACACTTATCAGCCAAGAAATTGTAAAATATTTATCTTATCCTTATCTGTAGTAAAAAACTATTCACTAATACTTTGATTTGTGATAAACTAATTGTTAGACAATCTTTGCAAATTATCTGTGCAGGTAAGCTGTTTTCCGCTTCCTTGCCTTAAGTTTAATATAAAAATTGCATTTCGTCACTACACCAAATGGCGATTTCGGGTAGGATAAGGGTAAATTTTCCTTATTTTTTACCTTTTTTCTCTAAAAATACTCTTTCAGGAGGTTTTTTCATGTCCGTTGTATCAAAAAAATTTTCTGCTTCCTTATACAGTATGTTGGTGCTGTTACTGCTCTGTCTTGTTACCGCTTTCAACAGCGGTTGCGGCAGCAAGGCATCACTCGACCCGGCCAAGCCGGTAACGCTCACCATCTGGCACGTTTACGGCAACCAGACCAATTCCCCATTTAATGATACAATAGAAAAATTCAATGCCTCTGAGGGTAAGGCCAAGGGCGTCATTGTCAAGGTTGCTTCCGTAAGCAGCTCTAATGTTATCGACAAAGCTTTATTCGCCTCTGCCAAGCAGGAGCCTGGCGCTGTGCCGCTGCCCGACCTTTTTACCGCCTATCCGCGTGTAATCCCCGCAATGCACGATAAGCTGCTGCATTGGGACAAATACCTTGATAAAGAAGATTTAGCTGTTTACCAGCCGGAATTTTTAGCCGAAGGCTATCAGGATAAGGAGCTGCTGATGCTGCCGGTAGCAAAATCCACCGAGCTGCTTTTTGTAAACCAGACATATTTTGACCGCTTTGCTGCGGCAACAGGTGCCAGTACCGATGATTTCGCCGATTATGACAAGCTTTTTGCGCTCTGCCGCAAGTATTATACCTGGACCGGCGGCAAAAACATGTGCCAGTTGGATGATTTCTATAACTATTACCTGACGAGCATGGCTTCCTTGGGCGACCCGTTAATCAAGGACGGCAAGCCGGACCTTGCCAGCTCCAACTTCAAGCGCATCTTCCGTGCCGCAGCCGAGCCTGCTATCGCCGGTGGTCTTGGCATTGAAAAGGGTTATGCGGCCGATGCCTGGAAAACAGCCGATTTAATCAGCAACGTCGGCTCCACCGCCGCTATTCTTTATATGCGCGATTACGTCACTAATCCCAACAACACGCGTGAAACTATCGTTACCAACTATTATCCCTGCCCTGTTTTCAGTGGCGGCAAAGTAACACTGCTGCAGCGCGGTGTAGGATTATTTGCCATCAAAAGCACAGACGAACGCAAAAATCTTGGTGCCGTTGTTTTTGCAAAATGGCTGGCGCAGGAAAACAGCAATTTGAATTTTGCTATGCAGGCAGGCTACCTGCCAACCAATAAGGAAGCACTACCAAAACTGCTGAATAATCCGCAAGATGTGCATAACTTCAAATATCGCAAGCTGTATACCTGCATGCAGCAGGTATACAAACAAGGCACCTAGCTGCATCTGCCGCACAATGCTGCCGAAATTCAGCAGAATCTGGAATACGGCAGCAAAAATATTCTGCGCGCTGCCCATCAGCAATATTTACAGGAAATTGCCGGCGGTGCCAATCCACAGCAAACGCTTGATAAGTTAGTAGAAGAAAGCTATCAGAAGCTGCTGAATTACAAGCAATAAGCCAAAAAATCCTACCAAGGAGGCTCGTAATGCTCACGAAGCTCACCAAAATAAAAAGACTGCTGCTTATAGGCAAGGAAATATGGCATAATAAGCGTTCCATGCGCAGCCGTTTCATTATTTACCTGCTGTCACTGGTGCTGCTGGCAGGTTCTGCTATGCTGATCCTGTTAAACGTTATCGGCATAGTACAGCCGCCCAGCCATGATATCGACCGCTTTCTTGAATATGAGCTTAACACCCGTACCAACGATATCAAACGCCAGATGAACGCGCTGGCTGCGCACAATATTGATTTGTCGCAGCAGCTGCAGAATGATATCGACCGCGTTATGCTGGAGCAGGGCATTTACAATAATTACGATGCCTTGAACAACAATCCCGAGGCTTTGACAGCTATCCAGCAAGCAACCTATCAGACTCTTGCTGCCAAGATGCAGCAGGCTCCGGCCAGCGGTGCCTTGTATCTGATTAACGCCAGCGTCAACACGAATCTGTTGGAACCAACCTATAACGGTCTTTTTCTCAAATTTACCAATATCTATTCCGAAAACACCCTTTTCAATGAAACATGTATGTTCCGCGGCAACCCTCAGGTTGCCCGCAATAACAACATCAGCCTTTACAGCACCTGGCAGCTGGAGCTTAACGTCCACGCCTATCCGCAGGCCGATAAGCTGCTGCATGCCAAGGAAAATAATATTTCCCAACAATATATCCTGACAGACGTTGCCCACCTCAAAGAAAGCTGGGAGCAGTCCCGTCTTTTCCTGATGCCTATTAACAGTAATAACGGCAGGATTATCGGTATCTGCGGCTTTGAAATCAGCAGCGTTTACTTCCAACAGCGTACTAAGCAGGCCAATTACAAGGGTTATCCTCTGATTACCGCTATCCTCGATAAAAAGGCGGACAACGAATACCAGGGACAGCTTTCCAATCCGGCATCCTTCGTCAATGCTACTATAAAAACCAGCTTTGACGGCGAGCATGAATTATTTACTGCCGGTCAGGAGCGCTTCATTGGCTTCACCGCTCCCTTGACGGTCGGTGCCTCGGAGCACAGGGTAGCAGTCATGTTGTCTGCCGACAGCTATTATCATCTGCAGAGGCAGGCTAAAATGCTTCTGCTGATAATGCTGGGTATTATTCTGTTGCTTTCATTGCTGTCTGCCGGTTATTTCAGCAAAAGATATGTAGACCCGCTGGTAGCGGATTTGCAGCAGCTGCAGCAAAATCCCGATGCTCCTCCGCAAGCAAATGTGCTGGAGCTCAACCAGTTCTTTGAATTCCTGCAGAACCATTCCGAGCAGCAGGCCGAAAAAATGCGCCAGCTGCAAAGCGAAAATAATGAAGTACAAAAGCAATACGGTCAGGCGGCTGTGCGTCTGCAGGAAGCACAGGAAAAGCAAAAGCAAACCGCCAACCAGTATATTCAGCTGGAGGAACAGCTTGCCGCCCTGCAGGAAGAAATTCAGCAGGTACGCCTGCAGATGGAGCAGACGCAGCAGGAGAAGCTGCAAGCTCAGCAGGAACGCGAGCAGGCTCAGCAGCAGTTCAACTTTGCTCAGGCTGCTTTGGAAAAGGCTATTGAAAAGAAGCTGGAGACAGTCGACCCCGACAGCTATAAGATGTTTGTCGATAATCTGGCAACGCTGACGCCTAAGGAGGAGGACATCTTCAACCTTTATGTTCAGGGCTGCTCGACCAAGGCAATTATCAGCCAGCTTGGCATCACCGAAAACACCTTAAAATATCACAACAAAAATATCTACGGCAAGCTGGGTGTAAAAACCCGTAAGGAGCTGCTGCAGTATATTGAACTGATGCGCAACGCAGAGCACTGACGCGCAGCGCATTGAAAAAGCCTCCGGCGAGTTTACTCGTCGGAGGCTTTCGTTATGGTTTAGGGGTTAGCTGTTTTAATATTAACTTTATCGCTCATTTTATCGCCCACATTATCGCTCATTTTTATGCCATATATAGCCATACACACTGCTAAAACAAACTCCAATTTCAACACCCCCAAAATATATCTTTCGGGGGTGTTCAAATCTTTATGTATTAAATTTTACAGCTTCTGTCGTACCTTCTACCCTACATTACAGCTGCAGGATGAAGAATTCATCTTTAATATTTTTTCTGTCATTGCTGAGGGCAACCAGAACTCTGTTATCAGGCATATTTGCCAGGTTTACACATGCACCGATGCTGGTTTCCTTATTATCGGTCAAATCCTTATAGCTTACTGTACCAACCAGCGTGCCGGTGTTCTTTCTGTAAATCTGCAGCTGCTGCTTGTCTACAGAGGAATCGCTGACTACCAGATATTCATCAGTCAAAGCTATATCGGTTAAGGAATTGATGGCCTTGCTATCTTCACGTTTTTCCTTGCCGATAACGCGTTTTTGCTTGCCATTGAAGTCATAAACGCTTACCAGGCCCACGTCCTGAGTGCCGATACGCGCATTGCCGCCAACATAGAAATCACCGTTTCTGTCTGCAACAACGCTCTGCGGAATATTGATTTTATCCTTGTCTTCAGCATCACGGCTTCTGGATTCCTTACGTACTGTGCCCAAATCCTTGCCTACTCTGTAGCCGTTGCGAAGATCCACCTTTCTCATTTCGCCCTGGTTCATCCAAATCAAAGCCTTGTCCGCATTACCCTTAGGAATTACAACAAGGTTATTAAAGCGTCCTTGTGCCTCTTCAATACGTTTGGTTTCGCTATCAAAATAATTGAGTCTCATTCTCTTATTGGTATAGAAAATGCCTCTGGTGCCATCGGAGGAAATCTTAGCATTACCGGACATAGAATCAACATTATTGTCCAACATGCGCAGACCATCTTTATCCCACTGCATCTGAACAAGTCTGTCCTTAACGTTGGCATAAATCATATCTCTGCCGATAACAGCCACCCTCATACCCTTGCTATAAGTATTTTGCAAATGCAGATTAGGATTATTTTTCAGAGTAAAGAGCTTAAATGTATTAATGCCGACCTTAACATCCTTATTCGGCAAATCCTTCAAATCAGCAGCAATCGGTTTCGGTTTAGGAGGCTCGCTGGTGCCTTTGTCGCCCCCGCCGCAGCCGGCAATAAAGCTGCAGGCCAGAAGTCCCGCCAAAATTCCCATCGCAATACGTTTCTTCAACATAACAATCATCTCCTTATTGTACTATGGCAAAGCTCTTTATTTGATTACGATACGGCCATCACCGTAAGGATTAGCATATTGCTCGCCTACCTTGCCGTTCAGATGGTTCTGCAGGTATTCCATAATTGTATCTGCATCGCTCATCATTTCATCCTGCACCAGATGCGCTCCCTTGAACATCGTCATGCCGTCACCACCGGATTTCAGCATGTAGGAGGTGCCGCCAACGGTATATTTTTTATTAACGTCTAACGGTTTGCCGTCAATCTTAACATCGCTCACGCGACGGGCACCGGCAACACGCATAAAGTTGCCCTTGGCATCAAGCTCGATAGAGGAAGGAACAGAGCTGTCAATCGTGTAGCTCAGGCCGGATACCTGCATAAAGCCGCCGCTTTCTTCAGGATAGCTGATAGCACCCATTTCCAGAGCATCCAGAATCTGTTGGCCAGTTACCTCTAAAACCACGCACATATTACCGAAGGGGAAGGCCTCCAGCAAATCGTTGTAGCTGATTACGCCGGTTTTGATTTCGTTGCGGATACTGCCGCCGTTTACCAGCACTACATCGCAATCCAGCACTGCTCTATAAGCATCGGCAACAAAGTCGCCCAAGCTGCATTCACGGTTACGCACGATACGCTCACCGGTTGCAGGATCATTGCTGCGCAGCTGTACCAAGGCTTCGCCCACAGGCTGCTTCAGCAAAGGCTCATAGGTCTTTATTTCCTGGGCAATAACTCTTGCGATATTGGCATCCTTGCCGTTAGATTCGGTAATCAGCTGGCTCTTCAGCTTGCCGTCGGGAGTAATTACCAGCTCGCCTACAGTTTTCAGCTTAGTGCCGGTCTGCGCCAGCAGCACATCCTTGCCGACTTTATTTTTAACCATACGGGTGAAACGTTCGTGAGAATGGCCGTCGATAACAGCATCTACGCCCTGAGTATTTTTAGCAACGCTTTCGCTGCTCCACTGCGGAGTAGTGCCGTCCATGCCCAAATGACCTACGATAAATACGTAGTCCGCGCCGTCCTTGCGTGCCTTGTCGACATTCTTCTGCAGCTGCTTGTACAGCTTATTACCGGTTTTATCCTCGCAGAAGCTGTAAATATACTTGCCCTTCTCATTTTGGAAGAAGGTAGGCGTGGAGGTTGTCAGGCTTTCCGGGGTGCTCGCACCCACAAAGGCTACCTTGGTATCCTCATACTGCATAATTTTGTAGCCCGGCAGAACCTGCTTGTTGTTGCCTGCATAAACAAAATTTGCGCAGTAGTAGCCTGCACGCTGCAGCGGCACCAGCTCCAAGAAGCGGTCCATGCCGTAGTCAAATTCATGGTTACCGGGAATGCAGAAGTCATAGCCCAGATAATTCATAATATCGACAACTGCCAGACCACGGGACAGCTTGCCGATAGGTGCGCCCTGAATAGCATCGCCTGCATCCACCAGCGCTACGTTCGGCGTTCTTGCCAGGGCATCCTTTTTAATCTGCGCCAGACCGGCAAAGCCGATATTATCATTAATACCGCAATGGATATCATTCGTATGCAGAATAACAATGTCGTGCTCCAGCGCCCACGCCATCAGCGGAGCGGAAACAGTCATCGCTGCAGTTACCAAAAACAGCGATGTTTTTTTCCAGAACTTTTTCATATACATCACTTCCTTCCAGCTTTTGTAATTATATTATAAGCAAGAAGCAGCAAAAGCGCCCCACCCCAAAGGCTGATTTCGGGTAGGGTTAGGTAAAAAATATGCTTTTTCAGCGCTTTTTCCGATTATTTCGGCCTTAGCATACAAAAACGCAGCCTCCCGGAAGCACTGGAAGGCTGCTTGTTTTATAATGCTATTGTTTTTTCAGCTGAATTATTCTCAGGCCCACGGATCATCTGCTGCCGGAGTCTGGATACCGCTAAGCAGTCCCTTGTAATCCCACAGGAACCATTCGCCGGTAGAAGCCTTTTTGCGCACGGTCATCGGACGCGGGCTGTCAGCGCCGCCGCAGGTAATCATGAAGCGTGCATAGCCTTCCTCCTGATAGGTATAGGCATTAGTTTTAACCTCTACGGTATACGGCATATCCGGCTGATAGTTGTTCGCCGGAGTTGCGCCCATGAAGTAGGAGCGCATCAGATACTGTCTGCCGCGGAAGCGGTCTGCGAGGAACTGTTCATCTCTTTTAGGTACCGGACGAGGTCCCAGCAGCTTGTTGAGCATAGCAATAGCCTCTGTCGGATTAGTTTCGTAGCGAGCCAGTGCTGCCACAGTATAAGCCGCTACCTGCTGAGCATCTGTTTCCGGTCCGATTTCAGCTGCCGATTGCGGCAGATTCTGGAAAATTACGCGTTTGGTTTTTTCCTGTTTCTCCACTTTATTCACCGCCCTGTTAATAGTGTTATCAATAGTTCTGTCAATCATTCTGTCTACGCCAATTCTTCTGTTCCAGTCAAGAGCTTCTGCAGATTGCAATTGTCCCGCCAAAAGCATTGCGCAGCAAGCTAATACAATACCTTTTTTCATTTGTTGCACCTCCTCAGAATTATCCTGCGCTGTTAGATACGCAGGCATGTTTCCTTACAAGCTCATTGTACAACGAAATTTGCTAAAGCACCCCACCCAAACTGCCGATTTCGGGTAGGATGAGTAAAATTTTTCTGTTTTTCAGCTAAATTCCTGCCAAAAACGCAGCCCGTACTGCTTTCATGCTTATTTTTCCGGCAATTCCCTGAACAGCCTAAAGCCACGCATAGGATGCATCTTCTCATGGCCTGCATCACGCTTCTGTTCATGCACCTGCTTAGCCAGCCTTTGCAGCTCACGCAACAGCTCCTGCTGCTGCTCAATGTCAGTACGGCATACCAGCTTTTCGCCCGTTGCCGTCAGCAGCGTCAACGAAAAGCTGCCGCAGTCGTGCACCTCAATCATCTCACGCGGCAAATTCGCAGGACGAGATGCCGAAGGCTGGCGCAGCTGCCATGGCAGCTGCTGTATTAGCTTATCCAGCGGTGTAAGCTCCTCTGCCGTAACAGGTACCTCGTAAAACTTCAGGCGCTCGCCATCTGCAAAGCACTCACTGTCAAACAGCAGTTCCTTATCGCGTCGGCAAAGGTTAAATGAATAACAGCTTGCTCTGCTCACACCTCTGCTGCTCACAGACAGCTCCTGCCAGTCAACCGCCCTTTCCATAGCCACACCTCCCGATAGCGGACCTGCTGCACAAAGCAGCAGCCCCAGCATTGCCATACACAGCAATCTCAGTAACCGCATCAGCGCCACCCCCATTGCCAAAAATCGTGCGCAAGCACAACCGCCGGCCTATTCATTGGCCAAGTCGTAAATCTTCCTTACCGTGCCATCATCGGCAACATTATAAATCAGCCTGCCGCTTTTCTCTACCAGATAGCGCGCATCCTTAAATTGCACCGGATTAGGAGCATCCGGATCTCCCGCCTTAGTCATAGTATGATAGCTGTAACGCTTGTCAACATCAGGATACAAAGCCTTTTCTTGTTCCCACTGATAATCCCAGAAGCTGAAAGAGCCGTTGTTTCTGTCCAGTAAATTAACATTCGGCTCCAACACCAGCTGCAAAAACAGTTTCGCTACTATCCAAGGCATTTCCGTTTCACCCTGCACAAAGCGAGTACCTCTTTTGTTGCTTCTTTCATAGGTACCGGCCAGGGACGGCAGCACCCGATTATTACCCTCAGGCTCACCCAAAATCCAGGCACCGTACAGCTTGCTCTGCGCCTGATAGCCCTGCGGATTACTCAAAGCATACTTTTCATAAAGCGGCATACTATAGCTGTACCGAGAAGGATAACCCATACCATTTTCATAGCTTGCAAGACTTGGCACCTGCAGATAACCGATAAAACGCTCACCGTCATGCGCAAAACGCACCACACCGCTCGCCTAGGTTTCATAGCGGTAATGGTCGTCCTGCCATTCACCGCTGTGCACCTTCAAATCCATCAAAACGCCGCGCGTAGTTTCATACACCATAGCGCCACCCTCAACATGGGTAGCAGGATTATACATCTCATAATAATCAGCCCGCGCAACCGACATCCCGCCGCACAACAGCAACGCACCGCACGCCAAAGCACACAAAAGCTTCTTCATAAGCTCACCTCCAAACAACAAGCAAGCACCCGTAAGAAAGTTAACACGCTGCACTAACGCACACAGCCCCCTTCCGCCTCACTTCGTTCGGCACCTTCCCCGAGGGGCAGGCAAGAAGGGTAGCACCAAAGATTAAATTAAGCAATTAACATATCGTGTACACAACCCTCAGTCATCGCCTACGGCGATGCCAGCTCCCTTTCAGGGAGCATATAAAGTTAGCGAGAAACTGTTGGTCGTGCTAATGTCGCTTACGACGCAGGGAGCATATAAAAGTTCGTAGTAATAGCCAAAGTAAAACTTTGCAGTACCTTTATATCTTCCCTGAAAGGGAAGGTGGCTGCGAGCTTCAGCGAGCAGACGGAAGGGTTGCGATACGCGTACAAAAAGGCCCTTGCTCCGCAATATTAACTTACGTCGCAAGGACCTCAAACTCAACTCACAGCATCAACCCACAGCATCATTGCTGCACAACAGCTTAACCTCACCATCAACAGTCACACGATACGCATCCCACAAACTCGGATGCACATAATAAGTCATAACCAGCTCATCATTCTTATTATAAACATAAACCCCAAAATAATCGCCGTACTCCTGCGGCAGATACGAATTAAAAACGCTGTTCGGAGCCTCGGCCGAACGATTGCCATAGCCAAACCAATAATCCTTACTGCTCAAATCCAAACCCGTATTCTTCACACTCAGCTTACGCAGAAAATACAGCGCCATAGTATAATCCTCTTCCGCCTGCATTCCCTCAAACCTATAAGTTCCGCCGATATCAGGCTCACTCACCTTAGTAATACCCATCTCGCGTGCATCAACCGTCGGCAGCAACACAACCTGCTTACCATCTTGCACTCTGGCCTCGCAAACAAGCGGCTGAGAGCCATAACCAAAATAACGTGTATCCTCACCATGATGGCCCACGTCAAACGAATAATCCTCTAATACCAGCGAACCGTTCTCCAGCATACCCACGCCCTTAAACATCGGCGCATTACCGTCCTGCAAATCATAAGTAACAACAGAAGCAAAAATGCCGGACTGCGTATAAATCAGATGCAAAGAAGCATTATCCCTGCCATTCGCACCATAACGCATATACGAATACGCACCATAAGAATAAGACGCTGCCATCGCTGTTGCGCTGACAAGCAGCAGCAGGCAGAACATCAGCAAGCTAAATAATCTCTTCATAGCCGCACCTCTATCTCTCAACCTCGCTCAGCAGCAGGCTTCCGTCCTCACCGCTGATAGCAATACCGAAAATACGCTCCCTGCCCAAAGAATCGCGCACCACGATACCGTTACGCGGGAAGGACTCGGAATCACGCATCACAATAATAATCGGCTCCGTCGCACGCAGGAAATCCTTATAATAAACAGACTGCACGTTAAAAACAGGATAGCCCTCAGCGCTCACCTCACGCAAATCCAACGCCACAACCTGAAAATCAGGAAAATCCACCGAGCTCGTCACCACAGCCTTCGCCGGCTCAAAAGCGTCCGGCATTCTCACAACCTCGCAGGCAGCAGGATTAACATGAGCATCCTTCAGCCAGCACACATGCAGCATGCTTTGAGTAGACTCCGGCGCACTGTTCGCCTGAGCACTGCCCCAACCGCCAAACAAACCAATACCAAGCGCCAATAACATTGCACCTAAAAATCTTTTACACATAAAAAACACCTCCAAAGTTTTTTACATCAAATATTAAATTCCTTCAGGAAATACACCTTACTCAATCTCCTGCAGATAAATACTGCCGTCCTTACCGCTTTGCAGAATCGCAAATTTGCGCTCCCTGCCTGCATCATCCTTAAAGCTGATACCGTTCTTGGGAATAGTTTCCAGGCTCTCCAGATGCAGCACCAGCTTTTCATCAGCCATCAGCAAATCCTTGCTGTAAACGCTCTTGCCGGAAGCAAGCTCCAGCAGGCGGAACTCTTCCAGATTTTTCGTACTGCGGAAAATTACATCCGCACCCTTAAAGGGATTAGGTACGGAAACCTGCTCGTACTTGGAAAGATCAACCTTTGCATCCTGCAGCTCATGTACGCCCATGCATTCCAGATACTGCATCGCCAAGCCCTTAAAGCCTCTCTGCTTGCATTCCTTCAACGGCAGCAGCTCAAGCTTCACGCTGTCACCGGCCATCTCTGCTCCCATATCAAAGAAATCATCCGCAGTCATATTCGTCTTTTGCGAAGCAGCCACATCATCGCTGCCCACATTATTACGGTAAACATCAAGTCCGTTGGCAGCCGCATTACCGTTCTTTGAACGGGTAAAATACATATCAACGCATCTTTTATTACCGTTCGGCAGCAAATCATTCAGCACCAGCACATAATCTGTATTACTGCTGTTGCCGCGTGTCAGCAGCATATTGTTCGGCAATAGCTGCAGATTGCTGCGTGCCCAGCCCTCATCAACAAATTTTATCTTACCGTCCACAAAGGTATAGACAGCATAGATATCCTTGCCGTAATAGCCCTTGCCCTGCTTTTCATTATCCAAGATAGCAAAAATCAGCTCCGGCACCTTGTCATTATTGATATCCTGCAGCGTATAACCAAGCATGTTCAACGCATCAACATAACCCATACGATCCCGCAGCTCATAGATACCGGTCATGCCCTGCTGCGGCATTTTACCCATATCGCCATCATTCACAAAATTATAGATACCCTCCACCAGCTTGCCGTATTCACGCTCATAGGCAGGCACCTTCGCGACAGTCGCTGCAGCTTCCTCCACCTTCGTAGCCTTAGGCTGCGTTGCCGCAGCCTGCTTATCCGAACCGCAGCCATTCAGCAGCATTGCCAATGAAGCCAGCAGCATTGCTCCAACTAAAACATTCTTACAGCTTTTCTTCAACATCTCCATCCCTCCGCTTCCTGCTTGCTTCGCAGCTAATCTTTTATACCTATATTTTACCCTAAAAAAAACTAAAGCGCCCCACCCGAAACAGCAAATTCGGGTAGGGCGCGAGCTTTAAATCGGCAAATTTATTGCTTACAGCTTGTTGAATACATCCTCAACCATCTTCCAAACCTTAGCGCGGTCTACAGCGTAAACAATCTTCGCATTCTGAGTGCCCTCAGGAGCAGCGCCGCGGAAGCCCATAGTCTGGCCGTAGCCATAACCGTATTGGTCGTCAACATCAACCGGCAGAGTTTCGGATTCCAGAATTACGGACGGATCAATAGCAACTGCTGCTGCCAGAACGTCCCAAATGTAGTTCTTGAAGGACGGATCCTTGCGGAACATCGGGGTAGCATAGTGGCTTTCCCACATAGCCTTGAAGCGGTCGCTCTTAATGCGGCTTTCCAGATCCTTAAAATCATCGTGGCTCATCAGTTCCTTGCTGCAAACATCCAGCGGCAGGAAGATTTGCTCCTTCCAGGGAGCGCGGTAAGCCTTTTTAGCGGTTTCCGGATCAATCCAAACGTTGAACTCGGAGGTCGGCATTACGTTGCCTTCGCAGAAGAAAGCGCCTGCCATATAAACAACGCGTTTAGCCAGCGGAGCAATTTCCGGAGCCTTGTCCAGAGCAGCTGCCAGGTTAGCACCGCTGCCGATAGCAACGATGGTTACTTCGCCCGGATGCTTTTTGATAGTATCAATGATGAAATCAGCAGCATGTTCCTTTTGCGGGTTCATTACCGGCTCATCATTATAATTCTTGCGATATTCAGCCTGCCAGGATGCCGGCTGAGGATAACCTGCAGCGCCCAGATGGGAGTCATGGCCACGGCCGTAAATGCGTTTTTCCTCCTTCATGTTAGCGAAACGGTCCTTGCGAACGGTTTCATTAACGCCCATATATACAGGAATATCGGTGCGGCCGATGCCCTCCAGCTGACGAATAGCGGAAGCGGTACCGGTTTCAACCCAGGTATTGCCGATAACGATGGTAACACCCTTCAAATCCATTTTGGGAGATTCGGCAAGCATCATCATAGCGATGCCGTCATCAAACAAATCCACCATATCTGCGTCCAGAATAACCTTTTCGCGTGCTGCAGCCTCAGCAGACAGCGGAGCAGTCATAGCGCCAACGCCCATGCACATGGAAAGCAACAGGCAACCACATAAGCTGGTTAATTTTTTCATTTTCATATTCATTACCTCCTAAAATCCCTAATTCTATAAATTTCCGCACAGAATGCAGATTTTACCTTAATCAATCTCCTCCAGATAAACACTGCCGTCCATAACTTTCGCCCGAATCGCAAACTTGCGCAGGCTGCCGGTATCGTCCCTGAAGCAGATACCGTTCTTGATAACAGTTTCATAGCTGAGCACGGGATCAGTTTCAAAGCTTTCCAGATGCAGCACCAGCTTTTCTTCCGGGTTCAGCAGTCCTTTGCTGTAGATAACTCTGCTGCTGTCACCCTGCAAATCCAGCACTTCAAAGCTCGCCAGAGAAGTATTGCTGCTAAACAACACTTCTGCTCCCTGGGAGGGATTATCCGCGTAAACATGCTCATATGCGGAAAGATCTACCCTATCATCCTGCAGCTCATGCAAGCCCATGCAGTTAAGGTGCTGCATTACCAATCCCTTAAAGCCACGGCTGCTGTATTCCGCAAGCGGTAAAAGCTCGAGTTTTTGGGCACCGAGGTCAATATTCATCATATCGTCAAAGTGCATGGAAGTTTTTTGGGTAACAAAGGTATCATTTACATCTAAATATTTTCGGTAAATATTAAATCTGCCATTCTCGATCTTTGTATAGAAGGTTTGTCCCTGACGCAGACTGCCGTCCCGCAGCAAATCCTTCATTTCCAGCACCCATTCCATATTTTTATCGTCGTTCCAGGTGCGCTTGCTCAGCGTATTATCCGGAAGCAGACGCAGACGGATGCGCGACCAGCCCTCGTCAACAAATTTTATCTTACCATCCACAAAGGTATAGACAGCATAGATATCCCGTCCATAATAGCCCTTGCCCTCGGGATAAGCAATCTGGGCCAAAATCAGCTCCGGCACCTTATCATTATTGATATCCTGCAGCGTATAGCCGACACTGCTTACGCCCTGACCTGGATCATTATGGCCCTCCAGCTCCTCAAAGCCTGTCAGTCCCTGCACCGGCAGCCCGGCGGTATTACCCGTGGTCAAATAATCGCAGACACCAGCCACGATTTTCATATATTCCTGCTCGTAGACAGGCATAGCGGCAGCTTCTGCCTTAGGCATGGCAAGCAGCGAGACTGCTTTTTTGTCGGAGCTGTCACTGCCTAGGAGCATTGTCAATCCGGTAAGCAGTAATGCGCCCAGCAAAATGTTTTTCCAGCTTTCCTTCAGCATATCAATCCCTCCGCTTCCTGCTGCCTGCTTTGCAGCTGATTGTTTACACCTATAGTGTAGCCTAAAAAAAGCAAAAGCGCCCCACCCTAAAGGGTGATTTCGGGTAGGATGAGGGGGATTTTGGGATATTTTTGAGATTTTAGGAGGGTTGAGAGAAAATTATAGTTTTTGCTTCGTTCTTTATGTTTACTTCTTTCGTCCCCGAAAGAAGTAACAAGAAAGGGGCGCGCTTTTGTAAAGCGCGGGAAACAGTCGCTTTTTGCATCGCCGCAAAAAGCTTAGCAAAAAAGGCTTTGCCATATCCTCTTTGGTTTGCAGTACATCAAGTTCTGCGTACTGACGCAAGCAATTATATATCGCAGTGAAAACATAGAAATCTAAACACCATTAATTAAGATGTTGTTCAAAAACCTACGCTATTGGTCTTGCCTGCCCCTCGGGGAAGGTGCCGAACGTAGTGAGGCGGAAGGGGGCTGCGACGCAGGGAGCATATAAAAGTTCGTAGTAATAGCTAAAGTTAAAATTACGTAATACCATTATATCTTCCCTGAAATACTCTTCGAGTATAACACGACCAACATTTTTCATTGCATGAAAATGGGGCTTAGTATAGCGGAGGTGGCTGCGAGCCTTGCGAGCAGACGGAAGGGTTGGGTAAGCAGATGCAACTTTAGAAAGAAAAGCGAGCCTCTCCTCGGGGAGAGGTGGCATCGCGTAGCGATGACGGAGAGGGGTACATCATACATATGCTATTAGTAAATTTTTAAACAACAATCCCCTCTCAGTCGCCCTACCGGGCGCCAGCTTTCCCCTAGGAGAGCCTAATCCCCCACCCCAAACGCAAAAGAACCGCCTCACGGCGGTTCTCTGCCGACAGCGCCAGAGCGCTGCCGATTTTAGGAAGTTTTTGTATGAAGGTTTATTAGAAAGTGAAGGTTACGTCAGTCCACAGACGACGGTCTTTTACAGTGTAATCTTCTGTTTTTTGCGCATAGGTATCCTTGGTCTCATAGTAAGCTACGTTACCAACGATGTTCTTAGCAAAGGTGTAGTTGGCGCCTACGCCATAACCCTTGAAGCCGTCGCCCCAGAAGGTGTGAGCATCGGTGGTATGTGCCAGGTAGGTGTTGGTACCTTGGTCATAGTATTTAGCCCACAGGCCCCAGCTGCCAGCTTCGTCAGCCTTAGCACCCTTGTAAGCCAGGCCGATTACATAGCCGTCTTTTTGCCAATCCTCATCAAATTTATAGCCATCATCATCAGAAAGGTCACCCTTCAAATACATTGCAGATAAGCCTACATGACCAACAGCATATTTGGCACCTACGTACCAAACCTTATTATCATAAGTATAATCATCTTCATCTACGATATCATTAACATGAATATAGCCGGCAGACAAATCCAGACCTTTAGCAATAGGTGCGGTTACATCAACAGCCCAATAGTTGCCGCCTTCACTCTCATATCCATAAATAAAAGTATCTTCTGCAAATTTGCCTGCATAACCGGTAATTTTAACGTCCTTGCCATAAGCTACTTCAACGCCGTCTGCGCGGGTATCATAGAAGTTGCCGTCTGCCAGTACCAGGTTATAACGGCCGGCGCGAACAGCCATGCCACCCAGCTTACCGTCTACATAAGCGCGTTGGAAATCGGTTTTTTCGTTGCCAACATTATCGCCCAGATTTTGGGTGTTCTGCAGCATACCAGTATAGGACCAATCATCATTAATCATGCCGTTAATCCAGATACGGGAACGCAGGTCATTTACATAAGAATGATTCTTGTCATCAGCATCAAAATTAACTTCGCCCTTTTGATCAACGTATCTGTAACGCAGTTCACCGGTAATCTTTACGTTATCAGCCTTTTTCTCCAGGTTAGCTACGCGCACGCCCAGGCTGTCCAGCTCGTCAGCAAATTCTGCTGCCAGCTTGTCAACGTTAGCGCCCTTTGCCATTGCTTTAGCAACGATTTGTGCCATTTCATAGCGAGTCATCAGCTTGTCACCGCCGAAGGTGCCGTCACCATAACCATCAATTACACCTGCTGTTGCCAGCTTGCTGATGCTGTCATAAGCCCAGTGGCCAGCCGGAACGTCGCTGAAGGGGTTAGCAGCATAAGCGGATGCGGTTACACCCAAAGCCATTGCCATTGCGAGTACTAAAGATTTTTTCATGAGAAATTCCTCCTCTTTAAGTAAATTTTTTACCTTGCGGAGGCTTGCGCTGCCTGTTGCCAAAATTTGCCTTGTTTCATTTTGGTTTTTGGATTGCTCGCTCCGTTCGGTAAAGCCGGAAAAGCAAGAAGGATTAATTGTTTTTCCTTTGCTTCTGGCTGTAGTATAACGGATTTTTAGTAACTTGTCCCTACCCGAAATGGCAAATTCGGATAGGATGAGGGGAAATTTTGGGGATTTTTTTGATTTTCGGGGTGGTTTGAGAGAAAATTTTAGGTTTTACTGCGTTCTTTAGATTTACTTCTTTCGTCCCCGAAAGAAGTAACAAGAAAGGGGCGCGCTTTCGTAAAGCGCGGGAAACAGTCGCTTTTTTGCTCGCACAAAAAAGCTTAGCAAAAAATGCTTTACCATAACTCATGGGCTAATAATAAGCTTAGTTCTACGTACTAATGCAAGCAATTATATATCGCAGTGAAAACATAAAACTCCAGTAATAAGATTTTGTACAAAAACCTACGCTATTAGTCTTGCCTGCCCCTTGCACTCTTCGAGTATAACACGACCAGCATTTTTCATTACATGAAAAATGGGTCTTAGTATAGCGAAGGTGCCGAACGTAGTGAGGCGGAAGGGGGCTGCGAGCAGACGGAAGAGTTGTGTAAGCAAATATGACTTTGGGAAGAAAGGTGAGCCTCTCCTCGGGGAGAGGTGGCATCGCGTAGCGATGACGAAGAGGGGTCCATCATACATATGCTATTAGTAAGTTTTTAAACACCAATCCCTTCTCAGTCGCCCTACCGGGCGCCAGCTCTCCCCTATGAGAGCCTAATCCCCCTCGCCCACCCAAACGCAAAAGAACCGCCTTGCGGCGGTTCTCTGCCGACAGCGCCGAGCGCTGCCGATTTTAGGAAGTTTTTGTATGAAGGTTTATTAGAAAGTGAAGGTTACGTCAGTCCAGAAGCGATGATCTTTAGTACGTTCCATATCAGCAGCAATTCCAGGAAGTTCTTTCAACAGCTTGGATTCAGTGTTGTAGTATGCAACGTTAGCTACGATGTTTTTAGCAATGGTGTAGTTAGCGCCAACGCCGAAGCCCTTGAAGCCGGTCATACCAAAGGTGTTAGCATCGGTGGTGTGTGCAACATAGGTTTGTGCGCCTTGGTCATAGTATTTAGCCCATGCGCCCCAGCTGCCTGCATCCTCAGCCTTTGCACCCTTATAAGCCAAGCCGATAACAAAGCCGTCGTCATCCAGGTATTTATCAATAGCTTTGTTAAGGTTGCCATCACTACGATCATTAAGTTTGTCAGCAGACAAATCACCCTTCAGATACATAGCGGACAGATTGAAATGCCCCATATCATAGCTCAAGCCTGCATGCCAAATGCCGTTGTCAATATCAGTTTTGTCAAAGTTACCATTGTCAAATGCAACAGAGCCGGTTCCCATATCTTTGAATTGAGTGTAGCCGGCAGTAGCCTTCAAGCCCTTAGCCAACTCGCCTTCTACTGCCAAGCCCCAATACTTGCCGCCATTAGTAATATCACCAGTTTCAGTATTAACGCCATCATTTATCATAAGCGGTACTACAGTGATATCATCAGTTGCCTTGCCTGCAAAGCCTTTTAACTTAACCTTGTTGCCATAAGACAGCTCCAGGCCATCAGCACGGGTATCATAGATATTGCCATCAGCAATTACCAGATTATAACGGCCTGCACGTACTGCCATACCGCCCAGCTTGCCGTCTACATAAGCGCGCTGGAAGCTTGTATTTTCATCACCTGTGTTATTATTCAGGTTCTGCACATTCTGCAGCATGCCGGTGTAGGTCCAGTCATCATTAATCATGCCGTTAATCCAGATACGGGAACGGAGATCTGCTACATGGTTGGAATCATTGCCCAAAACTCTGTAACCTCTGTTCAAAGTCCTTTTTTCCATTGCACCGTCTTGGTCAACATAGCGGAAGCGAACTTCACCGGTAATTTTTACATTATCAGCCTTTTTCTCAAGGTTAGCTACGCGCACGCCCAGGCTGTCCAGCTCGTCAGCAAATTCTGCTGCCAGCTTGTCAACATTAGCGCCCTTTGCCATTGCTCTAGCAACAATTTGTGCCATCTCATAGCGAGTCATCAGCTTATCACCGCCGAAGGTGCCGTCACCATAACCATCGATTACACCTGCAGCTGCCAGCTTGCTGATGCTGTCATAAGCCCAATGACCGGCAGGAACGTCGCTGAACGGGTTAGCAGCGTAAGCGGATGCGGTTACACCAAGAGCCATTGCCATTGCGAGTACTAAAGATTTTTTCATGAGAAATTCCTCCTCTTTAAGTAAATTTTTTACCTTGCGGAGGCTTGCGCTGTTTGCTGCCAAAATTTGCCTTGTTTCATTTTGGTTTTTGCAGTACCTGCTCCGTTTGGTAAAGTCGGAAAAGCAAGAAGGATTATTTGTTTTTCCTTTGCTTCTGGCTGTAGTATAACGAATTTTTAGTAACTTGTCCCTACCCGAAATGGCAAATTCGGGTAGGATGAGGGGAAATTTTTAGGAATTTTTTGATTTTCGTGGTGGTTTGAGAGAAAATTTTAACACCAGTAATCAAGATATTGTTCAAAAACCTACGCTATTAGTCTTGCCTGCCCCTTGGGGAAGGTGCCGAACGTAGTGAGGCGGAAGGGGGCCGCAAGCAGATGAGACTTTAATAAAGAAAGATGAGGCTCTCCTCGGGGAGAGCTGGCGCCCGCCAGGGCGACTGAGAGGGGACTGCAGTTTATAGGCTTACATTTGAATTTAGATTGAAGAAAATTCGTACACAAAGATTATTTGCTTGTAATCGTTATGCTTACGAATAGCATTATTTTCAGCATATCCCCTCTCCGCCTCGACAAGCTCGGCACCTCTCCCAAAGGAGAGGCTCTTTAGTACTGCTTTCCATCTGTAAGGTGCCGAACGTAGCGAGGCGGAAGGGGGCCGCAAGCAGATGAGACTTTAATAAAGAAAGATGAGGCTCTCCTCGGGGAGAGCTGGCGCCCGCCAGGGCGACTGAGAGGGGACTGCAGTTTATAGGCTTACATTTGAATTTAGATTGAAGAAAATTCGTACACAAAGATTATTTGCTTGTAATCGTTATGCTTACGAATAGCATTATTTTCAGCATATCCCCTCTCCGCCTCGACAAGCTCGGCACCTCTCCCCAAGGAGAGGCTCTTTAGTACTGCTTTCCATCTGTAAGGTGCCGAACGTAGTGAGGCGAAAGGGGGGCCCTACACCCCCACTTTTTGTAATTTCTGTGAAATTGCCAGAAATTAGCACTCAACGCTTGACAGTGCTAACAAATAGTGGTATAACAGAATCAACAAAGGAAATGAGCTACAGGAGCTGCAAGGGCAGCACCCGCAAAGCACAAATCCCGCGTTGGCAAATCAAATCAATACTTGCTGCATCAACATTAAAATGACTACAACAAGCGCAATAAAACTGGAGGAATGACTTATGATGATGCCTAGTGTATTTGGTGAAAGCTTATTTGATGATTTAATGGATTTCCCGTTTGAAAAAGAGTTCTTCGGTCATCGCAATCCGTTGTATGGTAAACATGCCCAGAACGTTATGAAAACCGATATCAAGGAATCGGATACCGCTTATGAAATGGATATCGACCTGCCGGGCTTCAAAAAAGAGGACGTCAGCGCCAAACTGGAAAACGGTTATCTGACCATTACCGCTGCTAAAGGCCTCGACAAGGACGAAAAGAACGATAAAGGCGTTTATATCCGCCGTGAACGTTACAGCGGTCAATGTGCAAGAACCTTCTATGTCGGCGAAGCAGTTACCCAGGAGGATATCAAGGCTAAATTCGAAGACGGTATCCTGAAGGTTACTATTCCTAAGGTTGAGCCTAAAAAAGTCGAAGACAAAAAATATATTGCCATTGAAGGCTAATACATAAAAACCACATCATCCTTTCAAAATGAAACAGCCGCCGGAGCACTAGCTTCGGCGGCCGTTTTGTTGTTATGTTAAATTAAATGTTGTTTCTCGGAACCAGGTCTTCGGACTTCAGAGTACCTTCCTTCGCGCGCTCTGCAAATTCGGCAGTTGCGGTAAAGAGAACGTCACTGGAGCTGTTGAGCGCAGTTTCGCAAGCATCCTCCAGTACGGAGATGATGAAGCCAACGCCAACAACCTGCATAGCGATATCATTGCTGATGCCGAAGGAAGCGCAGGCAACCGGAATCAGCAACAAGGAGCCGCCGGCAACACCGGAAGCACCGCAGGCACCAACGGTAGAAACGATGCACAGCAAGAGAGCTGTCGGCATATCAACATGAATACCCAGAGTATTGGCAGCAGCAAGTGCCAATACAGAAATGGTGATGGAAGCACCGGCCATGTTGATGGTTGCGCCTAACGGAATGGAAATTGCGTAGGTATCAGGATTCAGGCCCAGACGTTTGCACAGAGCCATGTTAACCGGAATGTTAGCAGCGGAGCTGCGGGTAAAGAAAGCGTATACGCCGGATTCGCGGATGGTTGCCCATACCAGCGGATACGGATTGCGGCGGATGTTGAAGTAAACAATCAACGGATTCATAACCAGCGCTACCAGGAAGTAGGAGCTGATAAGCACTGCCAGCAGGTGTACATAGCTGGAAATTGCAGACAGACCGCTGTCGCTGATGGAGGTTGCAACCAGGCCCATGATGCCCAGAGGAGCGAAATGGATAACCCATTTAACAACCAGGGTGATAGCCTTAGCAACATCGTCCAGAGCATTTTTGGTTTGTTCGTTGGCAGCCATGTTCATAGCAATACCGAATACTACAGCCCATGCCAGAATGCCGATATAGTTTGCGTGCAGCAGAGCAGCAATCGGGTTATCTACAACACTCAGAATCAGGTTGTGCAGAACCTCAACAATGCCGCTGGGCGGGTTGAGCTTAGCATCAGCAACCTGCAGGTGCAGAGTGGTAGGTGCCAGGAAGGACAGGCTTACACCAACTAAGGATGCAAAGAAGGTGCCGATAACATATAAGCCGATAATAGGCTTCATATTTGCTTCGCCGCCGCTTTTCTTTTTGGCCATAGCGTTCATAACCAAGAAGAAAACCAGCACCGGAGCAACGCCCTTTAATGCTTTTACGAACAGGTCACCGAAGATGGTAACAACAGGTACCGCTTTCGGTACATAAAGTGCCAGCAGAATGCCGATGACAAGACCAACGGCAATTTGCTTGATGAGTGCGACTTCATTGATAATCGCAGCAAATTTTCTAAACATAATGAATTCCCCCTAATTTTTACTCCCGTATACAACGATGTTCATAGTATATATCATAAGTTAAATAACGTCAAGTCTACAACGAGCATTGTATTTGTAGAGTAGACACGAAAATTATCCGTACTCATAAAAGGGACTGATACCCTTAAAATGCAAATAAGTGTTACGCTTGTTACAAAATTGCACAGACTGTAAAAAAATCTGGCGTACTATTGTGCAATGAGAGAATATCTTTACCGGCAGTTGACATGCCTATGATTATAAACTATGCTATAAATATAAAAATTTTACTCTGTTTCTGCTTTTTGACAGCAGAATTTAATAGAAGGGAGCTGCTTACATGTCGGTAAGAGCTGATTTACATATACATACTACAGCCTCGGACGGCACCTGGACACCGGCGGAGCTGATTGCCGAAGCGCAAAAGCAACAGCTGGGGCTGATTGCCGTAACGGACCATGACAGCGTAGCCAACGTTGCGGAAGCGATGACGTTGGCAGCGGCAGCAGGCATTACGCTGCTGCCGGCGGCGGAAATCTGCTCCACCAAGGAGGCTTTGTCGTTTCATATTCTGGGCTATGGCATTGATATCCATAATAAACCGCTGTTGGAGCTGATGCAGCACAACGAAGCATTGCTGGAGCAAAAGGACGTGGACAGCATTCATCTGCTGGCGCGCGACGGCTGGCCTGTCGATGAAGCGGAGTTCGCCCGTTATACCTATGACAGACGTCGCGGCGGCTGGCGTGCCCTCGCCTATTTGATTGACAAGGGACTTTGCACCGGCGTTGGCGATTTCTTTAAGCGTATTTTTACGCCGGAGCATGACCTGGGCTTTCCGGAATTCCCGCCCATCAGCGAGGTTATTGCAGCAATTCACGCTGCTGGCGGCGCAGCGCTATGCGCGCATGCCGCCAGCGGCTTTCACGGCCCCGGCTTGGAGCGTGTGCTCGACATCCTGCGGACGGAGAAATTCGACGGCTTTGAATGCTACCACTCCAACCATTCGGAAGAAGGAACGCAGCGCCTGCTCCAGCATTGCAAAAAGCACGGTCTACTTATCAGCGGCGGCAGCGACTGCCATGGTACATTTGTGCCGGGGAGACGTTTGGGACAGCCTTTGGTCACTGCCGATATGCTGCGCTTGGACGGCCTTTTACCGCAAGACGTAAAATAATCCGAAAAATATTTGTTAAAACATGAAAAACGTTCGACTTTTTTCTCTGACTGTGCTATGATATTACCATAAAATATAACAAAGTTAACACTGACAAGAAATTCCGGCACTGAGCCTGCATTTACTTGTTGAGAAATTTTTAGGAGGCATTAAAATGCAAGAGTACAAACCGTTTAAATCCGGCAAGGTTCGTGAGATGTATGATGTTGGTGACAGCATTATTATGGTTGCCACTGACCGTATTTCCGCATTTGACCATATTCTGAAAAACATGATTGTGAAAAAAGGCACTGTGCTGACTCAGATTTCCAAATTCTGGTTCGATCTGACCAAAGACATTGTTCCTAACCATATGATTTCCGTTGATACCAAAGATATGCCCGAATTCTTCCAGAAACCCGAATTCACCGGCAACAGCATGAAATGCAAAAAGCTGAACATGCTGCCTATCGAATGCATCGTTCGCGGCTACATCACCGGCAGCGGCTGGGAAAGCTACAAGAAAACCGGTGAAATCTGCGGCATTAAACTGCCCGAAGGCCTGCAGGAATCCCAAAAGCTGGCTGAGCCTATCTTCACCCCCAGCACCAAAGCTGAAATCGGTGACCATGACGAAAACATCAGCGTAGAGCAAAGCATCGAAATCCTGGAAAAGCTGTATCCGGGCCGCGGTAAAGAATATGCTCTGAAGCTGCGTGACTACACTATCGCTATCTACAAAAAATGCGCTGCTTATGCTCTGGAGCGCGGCATCATCATTGCCGACACCAAATTTGAATTTGGTCTGGACGAGAACGGCGAGGTTGTACTGGGTGACGAAATGATTACCCCGGACTGCTCCCGCTTCTGGCCGCTGGAAGGCTATAAGGTTGGCCAAGGCCAGCCCTCCTATGACAAACAGTTTGTCCGCGATTGGCTGAGCGCTAACCCGGATGCAGGCTATGAGCTGCCGCAGGATGTTATCGACAAAACCATCGGCAAATACATCGAAGCATATGAACTGCTGACAGGTCAAAAGTTTGACTTTTAATTCTGAAAATGCTTTAAAACTGTAACTTTTGTTGCAGAAGCAACAGGCTCAGGAAAAATTTAACGCTCTTTACAAAAAAATTGTTTACAACCATGGACATTGGTTGTATAATTTCACCATAAACAACAACGGAGTTGGAACAGCGCAAGCTGTCTATTTCCGTTGTTGTTTTTTTGTTTCTCATAGCACTGCAAATACTATATATTAGTGTAAGAGAATCCGTAAATATAATAGTGCTTAATCGCGTAACGTATCGCCACCGTAAAAGCAGACAAGGTGGTTCGTGGAAGCGGCCAATTGAGGGGACTTTTGGAAATGCTAAAAGCACAAAGCACTGACGGCTGAGGGGCCGGACAGCAGTTACGCGAAATAAAAACGCCCGCGGCGAGCGGGTTTTTTATTTTGTCACGAAAAGTAAAATTCCGGCTGATAAAACATGTAAACTTCACTAGCAATTATCTGCATAAAAAGGTATAATTAATGTAATAAATGTACGAAAAAATTTCCTATTTAGGATAGTTGGAGGTTTCATGGTGGCAATAGACGCGTCATTACCCAAGGATATAAGGATTTTACAGGCAGCGGAAGAGGTTTTTTCGCAGCATGGCTATGAAAAGGCTACGCTCGATGAAATAATAGCCCTAGCTGACGTAGGCAAGGGAACTGTCTATAAATACTTCGGCAATAAAGAGCACCTTTTCTACAAGCTGGTTGCCGATAAAAATGCGCCTTTTTTAGAAAAGCTGCACCAGGCTGTCAACAGCGTAGACAGCTTTGAGGAAAAGCTCAAAAAATATTTTGAGGTAATGGTGCATTTTTACGTTGCCAACAGTACTCTGTGGCAGATTATCTGCTTTGAAATGCTCGGCGGCACCAATGGCTGCAGAGTTAATCCTGACGGTGACGGCTTTAAGGTTGTTCCCCGCTATAATTCTGTAAAATTGAGTGAGGAAACGATTGAACGTATCCTGCGCTATCACAAAATCCTGCATGATGAATATGATATTTTAGCTCAGCTGATTACTAAGGCAATGCAGGACAACCTGCTGAAGGAGGATACCGTGCCGGAGATTACAACTAAGTTTGTTTTCTTCGGTGTAGCCATGAGCATTTTTAACCAAAGCGACGATATTGCCGCCGATATAACGGACGAGGAAGCAGCAAGAATAATTACCGACCACTTTTTGCGTGGCAACGCACGTTGACGCGCATAGTAAAAGCAGCTGCCGCATTGCGGCAGCTGCTTTTGCGTTTGTCATAAGACTTTACTTGTTATTCTTCTACATAAGCGGCAGTAATGATACCGGTGTAGCAGGTGTGCCAATCCTTGTTAGCATACCATTTCTCGCCTAGCTCCTTGTCGAACTTATCCTCCGCCATGGTGTAATGCTCCACGATTTTGCATTCCAGGTGCAGGCCGCAGCCCTTGATAACAGGAACGCTGACGGTCTCGCCTGCTTCCGTAGTTAAGCCTGCAGCTGCAAACTTGTCCAGATCACGTCCGGACTTGCTGCCGCACAGACCAAGAGCCTTGGCAAAGCCCTCTTTTACCGGGAAGCTGACGGTAAATTCCGGATTAGCGTCAATCAGCTCCTTGGTATAACGGCTTTGGCGCACCATAACAGTGAAGGTCGGCAGGCCCCACTTAAAGCCCAGGCTGCCCCAGCCGATTGTCATTGTGTTCTGCTTGCCTTCGGCAGCAGTAGTCAGAAATGCACCCTTGGACAGAGTTTTTAAAATTGCTTCGCCTTGCTCAAAGGCGTTGATTTTTTTCATAGTCATAACAAAACCTCCTCATTTGATTTACAAGAATATTATACAGCGTTTACGCAAGCTATGTGTAAATTTTTGGGGAACTCGTGCGCAAGCAGGCAAAAGTTATCGCCACATCTTCGCTCTCCCCTCGCCTATCCGATGCGCTTTGCAAAAGTCGTTGGAAAAAGTTGCAAGTTGACATGAAAAGTCCCTTAAAAAAGTTGTGAGTTAGTGCAAAAAGGCTCCCCTCTTGAACGTTTCCGTTCAGACGGGGAGCCTTAAAAATTTAAGCTAGGCAACTTACTTTGCGCAAAAAAATTGTCCGTATATTCTATGGCTAGCTTTATATCACGATAAAGAAATGCTATACTTTAGTCAGGAATATCCAAGGAGGTCTTAACCATGCTCAAAAAATTTTTAGTCGTAGCTCTTTTGGCCTGTGTTGCTCTAAATAGTATCGTCCAAGCAGAAGAATCTGCTACCGAAAAAGAAAAGATACAAATTTTAGACCTATACCACATTAATCCTGATAAGACGAATATCAGTATGCAGCATTATAAAAACGAAGAATATGGCTTCAGTTTTGCAGTGCCTGAAAAAGATTACAAAGAATATCAAAGTAAAAACAAGAATATCCTATACTCTTTTCGCGGTGATGGAAGAGTTTTTCTTGTTGATTGTCGCCCGTTTATCCTTAAAGCTAAAGATTTAAAAAAGCTGAACACCAAGTTTTTTTACGAAAAGCTAGCTGACCTGGAAGCGAAAGGCTATAAGATTCTGCTCAAAGAACAGCTCTCTATTGCCAAATACCCGGCAATGCGTTTTTCATACTACTTACCTGAGAAAGAACTAGCTATTTTTGATAATTACATAATCATTACACCAAATGGTATTTATAAATTTAGCTACGTGGGAAATAGATTTATCTATCCTATTGACGAAAAATTATTTCTCCCTAAAATAATCCAATCCGTTAAAATTACTCCTCTAAGCGATGATATTTACAAACGTCCTTTTACCACAAAAACTCTAAAAGATTATCCTGCATCCTTTACTACGCCAGCTAACTGTATACTAATGCCTATAAAAAATGATCCCCATCACACATTCGCCTATTCTAATGGTTATTTTTTCGTCAGCCCCATGATTGTAAACATTACTGATAAAGCAGAGTTAAGCTTTTATCCTAATTCTTTTGCTAACCTTAGCGATAAAGATAAAGAAACACTTGCTGCTAAAGAAGCTGCACGCATACAAAAGAAAGTAGAAGTAAGGCAAAAAGAAAATCCTAAATACAAGCTTGACAATATCAAAGCTCAATTTATCACTATTGGCTCTGAAAACTGCTTGAATGTAAGCTTTGATTTATCCAATTCCACGGAGATGGATTATATCTTCGTAAGGGATGGTAAATTTATTTCCTTTGACTATCAATATCCGTTTGATGATGCCAAACGGCAGAAGGCTGCAGTAGTAAAATCTGCCAAGTCTATCAGGTTTAATCCGTAAGCTAAATGCTCCCCTCCTGAACGTTACCGTTCAGACGGGGAGCCTTAAAAATTTAAGCCAAGCAGATTTTTATATGCCAAAAAATTTGTCTGTATATCCTATAGGTAGCTTTATATCACTATAAAGAAATGCTATACTTATATCATCTAAAGCAAAGAAGGTGCCCTCATGCTCTACGGCGGTATAAAAATAGAAGAAACACAAAGTATCATCGTTATACTTGGCGAAGACAACAAACTTTTCATTCCCCATGACATTATTGTCGCCAACAATACCACAGACATCCAAAATTTTGTAAATTCAATGCAAAGAGGTGGCATTACGCCTGAAAAAATTTGCTTTGCTATAAACCCTGTCCATGTTAACAGCATCGAAGCCTTTAACAGCTTCAGACAAATTTTCATGCAAGCAGCCTACGATTTACGCATAATAAACACTGCTGCTCAAGGTGATAGTTTTATAGTTGTTACCAAAAGCCGTAACGCTAATGAAGAAGCAACAGCCAACGCATTTATCCTTAAGCATAATTATAATGACAGTAAATATTTTTTACAGAGCGATTTTCGTCAAAGTTATTTCTACAATTGTAATTTAAGCGATTATTTCAACCTGATATTTGCTGCGGTATTCATGTTTATTGCCATTTATTTTTTATACTATGGCATACTTTTTGCTGTTCCTCACTTTTTAATAGGTGCCGGTTTAACAATCTGTTATATCCGTCATATGTATTTTGCTAAAATGTCCATAAAAAAGCATACGCCTATTGTTAGTATTGATAAAAACGGCTTGCAGCAAAATTATAAAATCAGATGGCAATTTCTTGAGCCGCTAAAGCTACCACGAACAATATCCTGGAAACAAATCGAAAAAATTGAAGCTTATAAACCAATTATTTGCATCAACCATGATAATAACGAAAGGATCAGTATATGCGTAGCCGGTCAGAGTGAAATCACCTTAAACTTCTTTGTCATTGGTATAGACCACGAACATAATTATCGTACACTTTTATTTTACTGGAAATTGTTTCGCAACAACGGCCAATAAATTAAAATTCAGCAATAAAAAGGCACCTCGCTCAAACGTAAATTTTACGTCAAAGCAAGGTGCTTATTTTTATGCTTTTAATA
Source organism: uncultured Phascolarctobacterium sp. (assembly GCF_937920985.1). Taxonomy (GTDB): domain Bacteria; phylum Bacillota; class Negativicutes; order Acidaminococcales; family Acidaminococcaceae; genus Phascolarctobacterium_A. The sequence goes on along the minus strand of NZ_CALDXR010000018.1, from coordinate 7,786 downwards.
CACGCAGATATTGCCAGGCTATGTATGCCTTATTGCATTTTTTCCTTGAGCATCTTAGTAACCATGCCCGGGTTAGCCTTGCCGCGAGATTTTTTCATAATCTGGCCAACGAGGAAGCCGATAGCTTTATCTTTACCGGCCTTGTAGTCAGCAACGGATTGCGGGTTCTCAGCAATGGTTTCTTCAACCAGCTTGAGGATAGCGCCTTCATCACTAACCTGCTCCAGACCAAGCTTCTTAACGAGAGCCTTCGGAGCCTCATCCTCTTTGAGCATTTCGGCAAATACCTTTTTAGCCAGCTTGCTGGACAGCACGCCGTCTTTAATCAGGTTAACCAGCTCTGCCAGGTGTGCAGGGGTTACCTTGAAGTCAGCAATAGTAATGCCTTCGTTGTTCATGTAAGCAGATACATCTCCCAGCAGCCAGTTGGAAACTGCTTTGCTGTCCTTAGCGGTCTTAACTGCTTCATCAAAGTATTCAGCCATAGCCTTGGTGGAAACGATCTGGGAAGCATCATATTCCGGCAGACCATGCTCGCTCATCAGGCGTGCCTGACGTTGAGCCGGCAGCTCCGGCAGAGTTTCGCGAATGCGCTCAATCCAGGCATCGTCCAGCTGTACCGGAACGAGGTCAGGCTCAGGGAAGTAACGGTAGTCATGTGCTTCTTCCTTGGAACGCATGGACAGGGTTACGCCGTTAGCTTCATCCCAGGTACGGGTTTCCTGAACAACGTGGCCGCCGTCCTCGAGAACCTCTTTTTGGCGTTCAACTTCATAGTTGATAGCGCGCTCCAACGCACGGAAGGAGTTCAGGTTTTTGATTTCGGCACGGGTACCGAATTCCTTAGCGCCTTCGGGCATGATGGAGATGTTAGCGTCGCAGCGCAGGCTGCCTTCCTGCATTTTGCAGTCGCAGACATCGGTATATTCCAGAATTGCTTTCAGGTTTTCCATGTAAGCACGAGCTTCGGCAGCACTGCGCATATCCGGCTCGGATACAATCTCAATCAGCGGTACGCCTGCACGGTTGTAGTCAACTGCGGAGGAGTCGGAGGTGCTGATGGTTGCGCCGCTGTGGTTCAGCTTGCCAGCATCCTCTTCCATGTGGATACGGGTAACGCCGATGCGTTTATGCTCGCCGTCAACAACGATGTCGATATGGCCGCCCAGGCAGATAGGCTTATCAAATTGGGAAATCTGGTAGTTCTTGGACAGGTCAGGATAGAAGTAGTTTTTACGGTCAAATTTGTTGTATTTCTGGATATCGCAGTTCAGCGCCAGGCCGGCCTTGATAGCGAAATCAACAACCTGCTTGTTCAGTACAGGCAGTGCACCGGGCATACCCAGGCAAACCGGGCATACATGGGTGTTGGGCAGGCTGCCGAAGGCAGTGGAGCAGCTGCAGAATGCTTTAGTTTTGGTTTTCAGCTCGGCATGAACTTCCAGGCCGATAACGGTAATATATTTAGTCATTATTTGTTACCTCCCAGCGGTGCGAATACTTTATGATATTCGGTTGCCTGTTCAAAGGTATAAGCAGCACGCAGAATGGTTGCTTCGTCCAGAACCTTGCCGATCAGCTGCATACCGATAGGCATGCCGTCATCAGCAAAGCCGCAAGGAATGGAAATACCCGGCAGACCAGCCATATTTACCGGAATAGTGGTTACGTCCAGCATGTACATGGTCAGCGGATCCATCTGGTCGTTAATGCCGTAAGCAGGAACCGGAGAGGTCGGGGTCAGCAGCACGTCGCATTTTTCAAACGCAGCTTCAAAGTCGCGGCGGATGAGGGTACGAACCTGCATAGCCTTGTTGTAGTATGCATCATAGTAACCGCTGCTCAGTACGTAGGTGCCCAGCATAATGCGGCGGCGTACTTCCTGACCGAAGCCTTCGGTGCGGCTCATAGTGGTCATTTCCGGTGCGGAGGTTGCATCTACATTGCGGTAACCGTAGCGAACGCCGTCGAAGCGTGCCAGGTTAGCGGAAGCCTCAGCCGGAGCAATGATGTAATAGGTGATTACAGCATATTCGGTATGCGGCAGGGAAACCTCAACGATTTCAGCGCCCAGCTCTTTATATTTTTCAACGGCCTTCATGATTTCAGCCTTAACCTTAGCATCAACGCCTTCACCGAAGTATTCCTTCGGCAGACCGATGCGCAGGCCTTTAACGTCATTTACCAGTGCTTTGGTGAAGTCGGGAACCTCTACGTTCAGGGAGGTGGAGTCCATCTCGTCCTTACCGCAGATGGTGTTGAGTACCAAAGCAGCGTCAGTTACGTCTTTAGTGATAGGTCCGATCTGATCCAGAGAGGATGCGAATGCTACGCAGCCATAACGGGATACACGGCCATAGGTCGGTTTAATACCAACGCAGCCGTTGAAGGATGCCGGCTGACGGATAGAGCCGCCGGTATCGGAGCCCAGAGTCCAGATAGCTTCGCCTGCAGCGATAGCAGCAGCACTACCGCCGGAGGAGCCGCCGGGAACGCGGTCCAGGTTCCAGGGGTTATGGGTTACACCGAAATGAGAGGTCTTGGTGGTAGAGCCCATAGCAAATTCATCCAGGTTGGTTTTGCCCAGGAAAATGGTTTCATCAGCGCGCAGGTTTTTGATAACATGTGCGTCATATACAGGAATGAAGTTCTCCAACATTTTGGAGGAACAGGTAGTGCGCAGGCCTTTGGTAGAAATATTATCTTTGATTGCACCGGGGATACCTGCCAGCGGAGCGATTTTCTCGCCTGCGGCAATCTTGGCATCAACCTTGGCAGCCTGTGCCAGAGCGTTTTCTTTATCCAGGGTTACGTAAGCGTTAACCTGGTCTTCAACTGCGTCGACACGCGCAATAACAGCGTTAGTTAATTCGACGGAGCTTACTTCTTTGTTGACGAGCTTTTCATGCAGCTCGTGCGCAGTAAGTTTATACAAATCCACAGCGTTTGCCTCCTTCTTATTCGATTACGCGCGGTACCTTAAAGCCGTCATTGTGAACAGCAGGAGCGTTCTTCAAGGCTTCCTCGTGGGATACGCCTTCTTTGACAACGTCCTCACGCAGTACATTGCTTACCGGCAATACGTACGGGGTAGGTTCGATACCTGCGGTATCAATTTTTTCAAGAATGTCGGCATAGTTAAGAATCTGGTTGAACTGCTCGGTGAATACTTCCATTTCGGAAGCAGGAACAGTCAAACGGGAAAGCTGTGCGATATGCTTTACGTCTTCAGCAGAAACTTTCATTTTTTCACCATCCTATAAAAACTCGTTTTATTTTTACAAATAACCTGTTTTATTATAACACATTTACTGAGCAAAGTACACTGAGTAAGGCGGTTTGAACGCTGTTGCAGGGATATTTTTAGGAAAAAGCGGCTTTTAAAAAATCAGACTGCAAAACAATAAAGCCTCTCCTTGGGGAGACAAGGTGAATTGCCCGTAGGGCAAGAGAAGGCGCCCTGGGGCGGGTGGCATCGCGTAGCGATGACGGAGAGGGGTTCAACAAAATAAAATATATGCATAAGCACACCCACTCTCAGTCGCCCTACTGGCGACAGCTCTCCCCAAGGAGAGCCTTTCTCTTCGTATAGCATCCATACACACAATAATACAAAAAGAACCGCCTCACGGCGGTTCTCTAAACTCAAAGCATCTGGCGCTACTTTCCCTCTCGCTTGCTCACCTTAGCATACAGCCTCTTCAAAATATCCAATGCTTTATCCTGCTGCATACTGCTTAGCTGCGGCCTTACCTTACGTCTGTTCTTATTTTTATAGCTGCCAAGAGTAATATAAAACTCCCTTGTTGTCGCATCGTGCGCAAACAGCATCTCCGTCTGCTTCTGCTTTTGCTTCTGCTCCGCAAGCGGCAGCTCTTGGATAAAAGCATCCAGCTCTGCCAAATCCTCACTTGTCACCTTGGCTGATGACAGCAGGCAATTCTTGCCATTTTTATCAACAAAAAAGCAACTGAAGGTTCCCTGCCCTTCCTTAAAGGGATCATAATTAACCTCAAAGCTATAGCACAGGGTGCGGAACTGATGGTTCTTATTCATATAAAAGGCAGACCATTCTACGTGTGTCATCTTATCTTCTCCTTGTACCGGCGCACAACCTATATTAGCTGTCAGCAGTACAAGCACCACCAGCAGCATTTTGCCGATTTTCCATAATTTACTGTGCATACCGCTCACCGCCTTTGTTAAGCCTTAATTGCGAAGCGGAGCTCTGTCCTTAGCCTTCAGGTAAAGCTGCAGAAACTGCTTTTGCATTTCCGCTCTTTGCTCCCCGCTCAAAGGCGCCGTCAGCTTTTTGACACTTCTATCCTTATAGTTGGCGATACTCACATCAAAAATTTCATTAGTCTCATCGCAGACAAGCAAATCCTCATCAACCGGCTCAGGTTCCTTGGGCGGTGCCAGCGGCAGTCCTTGGATAAGCGCATCAAGAGGCGCCAACTCCTCGCGCGTCACAGGCACGCTCTCCAGCTCACAGCGCCAGGTGTCGTCGTTAAGATTTACCGGAGCCTTAAAGCTGCAGTCATAGAGCATCTGCCCGCTTTTAGCGTCCAAACGCAGTGCATAATTATAGCTAGAATCATAATTCGAGCCGTTTCTGTATAATTGCATACCCGTCCATTCTATACGTCCCATGCTATCGCCTCCCCGTACCTGGGCATAAATCAGCTTTACTGTCAGCAACAGGAGCGCTGCCAATAACAGCAGGTGAATAATTCTCAGCTTATTACTTTTTTGTTTGCGCATGCTGCTCACCGCCTTTTGCTATTCTTCTGCTTATAGCATAGCGTATCAGCGCAGCTTTGTCCCTACCCGAAAGAGTGATTTGGGGTAGGAAGAGAAGGTGACTTTAAATTTTTTCACAAACTCAGCAAATTTTTCACTTCACCCTACCCGAATTTGCCCTTTGGGGTGGGGTGTTTTTCTGTTGCCTGATATATAATGCAGATGTAGAAAAGAATCGGCTGATTAATTGTTGTAATATTCTTAAAGGTTTCTTTATATTGGCCGATTTAAAGAAAGGTGGTCTTGTTTATGCAACGCAAAAAATTAATCTCCAAAACCCTGACAACAGCTGTAATGCTTGCGCTGTACATCGGGGGGGGCACAACCATCCATCATTTCTGCGCAGGAGTATGACGAAGCAATTTTCGGCAGAACTGATGCCTATCAAGAATTAGGTATCCGTACTGATGATACCAGTACCTCTACTTACACTTACCAATTTGCTGACGGTGATTTGGTCAAGTTGAATAACAACAATGTAGGGATTGACTTCTATAATGAAAAAGGCCAAAAATTTATTTTCTCTAATGGTTTAAATCTTGATATTGCTAACGATAATAGTCATATCAATGGTATTTATACTGATTATGAAGGTAATTTAACCGCTACAGATATCAGCATCAAAGGTTCAGCTCCCAGCTATGCCAGCGGTATCGAAGCTTATGGCCCGAATAACCATATAACAGCCGATAACCTTAATATCATTTTAAATACTAACCATGAAGAATCTGCTGGAGCAAATGGCATTGTAATGCAGAGTGAAGGTGAAGGCGAAGAAGCTGTAGAATCTACCATTAGCATTAAGAATGCTACGTCTATTAAATTACATTCACAAGGCGGTGAATACGGAGAGGTTTGGGCAAATGGCATTTTTGCACAATGTTTCTTCAACCCCAATAATGAACAACTTCCCTTTGTGAAAATGAATTTTAATAAGCTGGATATTACTGCCACAGTTGAAGGTAAAAATGATGGCTATGCAAGAGGTATCCATACTGGTGGTTATACCGAAGTAAATGTCAAAGAAGCTCACATTAAAACTACAAATAACTCACTGACTTCGGGTGAAAGCATTGGCATCAATATCTACGCTAATGCCAAAGTTAACATCGGTGACGGCAGCACTATTTACGCTGAAAGCAACGGTGATGGTGGTATTTCAGCCATTGGTGTACATGCATGTGACTATTCAAAGGTAAACCTAGGCATTACTGATATTAAAGCTGAAAACAATAGTGATGGTGGTACTGTTGATGTATTATTTGTTCATGATGGTGCTGTTCTCAATATGGCCGGCGGTAGCATCACCGGCGCTAACAATGCTAACAACGGCTTGTTTAACGCTATCAATGCTTACGGCGAGGATGCCGATACATTTTTACATGCCGACACTATTGTAAACATCAACCAAGGTACAACTAACAATGTTGTAATCGTTGGTGACGTACATGCAGCCAACACTGCCATCGTTAACCTTAACCTGAACACAGATGCTTCCAGCATCACCGGCAATCTCGACCAAAGCGGTTCTTATCCAGATACGGATGATGATGGTACCATTAACCTCACCCTCGCCAATAAGGCTACCTGGCATGCTATGGGCGAGTACGGCAATGGCTATAGCTATTTGGAAAACATCACCATTAATGATGGCAACATTACCATGACCAACGAACAGGCGCAAAACATTGACGTTCTGCACCTGAAGGGCACCGGCGGCGAGCTGATGTTAGAGTCTAATACAAACCTCAAGACTGGCTTCTTCCGCGTAAACAACGCAGACACCGATGCGACCACAGTACATACCTCCTATGCAGGCATCAATGCTGATAACGTTAAGGACGCAGACGGCTTAGAAGGCCTCGTTAAAAACAGCTTGAAGATTCACGATGACAGTGCAGCAAAATTTGACGTTCAGGTAAACGAAGGTCTGCTCATCGGCCAGATGCAGGCAGATACCATCAACCATCTTGACGGCAACGCAATTGCTAATGTAAAAATTGCCCAAAGCACTACTGTGGATGCTATCAGCCATATGCAAAACGCTGCAGCACTGTCCTGGAGACAAGAGGACGCTACTCTCAGCAAGCGTTTAGGCGATTTGCGTCAGGGCGATGGTGACCAGGGCTTCTGGGTACGCCTGAACCGCGGCGAATTTAAATATGACAATGCCAAAAACCAGAATAATTTCTTCCAGATGGGCTATGATAAGGCTGGCGGCGATTGGCATTACGGCGCTGCTATCAGCCGCAACAGCGGTAAAACCACCTACGGCGATGCAACAGCGAAAAACCGTAGCCTGGCACTTACTCTGTACGGCACCTGGCTGGGCGATAAGGGACATTATGCAGACATCGTACTCAAGGAAGGCCGTCTGAGCAATGGTTACGATATCTCTGCACCGATTGGCTACACCCATGGTCAGTACAAAACCTGGGGCAGCAGCATCAGTGCTGAATACGGCAGAGAAATCGCTATGGGCGACAAGGCCTACTTCACCCCGCAGGCACAGCTTTCCTGGCTGCGTATTGCCGGTAAGGATTACACTACCGCCAACGGCATTACTATCAGTCAGGACAGCCAAAGCAGCACCATCGGCCGCTTGGGCTTCGAACTTGGCAGCAAACTTGGCGACAACGGTAATGTATACGCCAAAGCTTCTGTACTGCATGACTTCGGCGGCAGCGCTGACACCCGCCTGAGCTACAACGGTGTATCCACCACCTACAGCAACGATTTGGGCGACACCTGGTACGAGGCAGGCATCGGCTTCAACCTCAAAACCAAAGATAACAGCTATCTGTATGCAGATGTTTCCAAAGCCTTCGGCGGCGACTACAAGACACCTTGGCAATGGAACGTAGGTATGCGCTGGACCTTCTGATAGGTTATAATTCTTCAACATATAATCACATCCTATGCTGTAAGTAAAATCGAGTAGGAGACTGCTCATTATTTGAGCAGTCGACCTCTCACACCACCG
>NZ_CALDXR010000017.1 GCF_937920985.1 uncultured Phascolarctobacterium sp. | reverse complement strand
ACGGTGGTGTGAGAGGTCGACTGCTCAAATAATGAGCAGTCTCCTACTCGATTGGGTAAAAATAATGCTTGTTGGTTGCAATGTGGTTTCAATTTCGCTTTGCGGTAACGGAAGAATTAGACAGAAAATAGATATCCTGCAATAAAAAAGCCGTTGGTCAAACCAACGGCTTAGTGAATTCTGGTGGAGATAAGCGGGATCGAACCGCTGACCTCTTGAATGCCATTCAAGCGCTCTCCCAGCTGAGCTATACCCCCATAATATATTTCTATCTTACAAAAACAGCTTGACTTTGTCAAGTGGGGAAGATGCTGTATAAGCAGCATGTGAAAAGATCATTATAAGGTATAAGAAAAAAGTATCATAATAAGAAAAGCATGTTTTAAATATTATTATAGATATAAATATTGCAGACGTAAGCTAGAAGGAGAAAGCTTATGTATTGATATTTCCTGCATACGGATGCTTTATGCCACTGGTAACATAAAATACATAATTTATCCAGCAGGATTAACAAGAAAATTGGCTTTGAAATGCAAAAATTTGACTAAAAACGAAAAAAGTATTAAAATAATAGCGTTGCAATAGTTTCATTAAGGAATATAGCAGATAAATAGATAAAAAAACAACAAAGGAGTATCGGAATGAGTCAGGATTTCTTGGAGCGATGTAATAAAAAAATGCAGTCATTATATGATTACTGCGGCACAAAAGCAAGTGAATTGTACACTAAGCTGTTAGAAGAGGTGCAATCATTATATAATCACTGTAAAGCAAAGGCAAGTGTATTAGTTGCCAAGCTGTTAGAAGAAGTGCAGTTATTATACAATGACTGTTTAGAAAAAATTATTGCTTTTATTGCACAGGTGAAGGCAGTAATAGCTGTTGCCGCAGCTGTTGCCAAAATTCAGCTGTCTATGCTTGAGCGTCGTGTGCGTCTGCAGGTGATGAGCATTGTAAATAAGGTGCAGGATAAGCAACGTAGAATTGTTAGGAGTATTAAGGTGCGCTACAATTCCTTGCGTATGATGTGGCATCGCAATCAGCATTTCACCTTCTGGTTCATTCCGGCGGATGGTCAGAATATCGCTAAGACTCATGTTAAAAAGACTCATTTGAAATATGCTTTTACAGCAGTAGCTTCGTTTTTAGTTGCTGTGACCTGCACCATTGGTGTGCTGGCTCATTTTGCTGTGCAAAATGAGCAGCAGAAGCAGGAGCTTGCTGCTTATAAGCAGACTAAATCTGAGCAGGAGCAGACTATCAGACAACTGCGCCTGATGGCAGAAACCAACCAGAAAAAGCTGGCAGCTTTATCAAAGCTTGAAGATCAGGTTCGTAGCCAGATGGAAAAAAGCGGTGCGCAGCTGCCTCCTAAGAGCAACGCTTCTGATTACGCTGGTCAGGGTGGTCCTGTCCTGGGTGATGCAAATCCGGCCAACATTGTGCTGGAGCAGGAAAAGAACATTGGTCGCGAGGCTGATGCTAAAAAGGCAGATTTGGAAAATTTGCTGAGTGCTATTGAGACTGAAAACTATCGTCGTGATGTTACTCCTAGTCAATGGCCTACTAGTGGTGGCAGCATTTCTTCTCCTTTTGGTGGTCGTTCGAATCCCTTTGGCGGTTATGGTCGCGATTGGCATCCTGGCATTGATATTGCTAATGATTATGGTGCGCCGGTTTATGCCAGTGCGGCAGGCTATGTACAACAGGCAGGCTGGTTTGGCGGTTATGGGATTTATGCGCGTATCAACCATGATTATGGTTATCAGACAGCCTATGGACATATGAGCCGCGTTGTCTGCAGTGCAGGCCAGTATGTGAAAAAAGGCGAGATTATCGGTTATGTTGGCAGCACTGGTTACAGCACCGGTCCGCATCTGCATTTTGAAGTTATTCGCTATGGCGAGCAGGTTGATCCTTCTAGCCTGATCTGATTACTACAAAAATAAGATATCGAAAATTTTTAGGTTCGTCGTACTTAGTGCGACGAACTTTTTTTGACAGAAAAGAAGATAAATTTCAGAAAAATCGTTTACATATGTTCTGACAAATGCTACAATGGGGATAACGAAAGGAGCGGATAAATTATGCTTACTTTAGAAATGTTGGAAAAGATGCTTTTGGCAGCAGCAGTTGAGCTTGAAGAAAAAAGTAAAATGCTGTGCGAGCTGGACAGCGTAGCTGGTGATGGTGACCATGGCGTTACTATTGCGCGTATGGCAGAATCCATGAAAAACAAAGTAGAAGCACATGACAGTGGCAATATTAAGGACTTGCTTGATGATTTGAGCATGGCTTTTATGAACAGTAACGGCGGCAGCGCAGGACCTTTATGGGGAACTGTTTTTGGCGGACTTGCTGATGCTGCGCCAGAGGATGCGCAGAAGGTTTCTTTGGAAGAGCTTCGTGCTATGCTGGCTCAGGCTAAAGAGGATTTTGAGGACATTTCCAAGGCTAAAATTGGTGATAAGACAATGGTTGATGCGCTGTATCCTGCTCTTGATGCAGGCATGGCAGTTGAAGGCGATGCAAAGACTGTCTTTGCAGCAATGGGTAAGGCAGCAGCCGAGGGTGCTGAAAAAACTGCTGATATGGTGGCACGCTTCGGTCGTGCCAAAAACGTTGGTGAACGTAGCCTGGGTACTAAGGATCCCGGTGCAACATCTATTTCTATTCTGCTGACAGCGATGGCAGGGGCAATCTGACTTGCTTATAAAGCGCAAGCTTAAAAAAACAATAAATAAAAACGGAGGCGTCATTATGCAAAAATTCATTAACAATCCGGAAAATCTGACAAGTGAATTATTGGAAGGTCTTGTGTTATCTAATCCTGATATCATCACCTTGGAACAGGGCAACCTCATTGTAAACAAGAAATTGGCAGAGGCAGACCGTGTAACCATCGTAACCTTAGGCGGCACCGGCCATGAGCCCGCTATCAGCGGCTTTGTCGGCGAAGGTATGATTGATATTTCTGTTGCAGGTAATATTTTTGCTGCACCTGGCCCTCAAGCATGTGTAGAAGCAATTAAAATGGCAGACAAAGGTCATGGCGTACTTTTCGTTGTACTTAACCATGCAGGCGATATGCTGACCGGCAACCTGACCATGAAACAGGTGAAAAAACTGGGCATTAATGTTGTTAAGGTTGTAACTCAGGAAGACGTTGCCAATGCTCCGCGTGAAAATGCTGATGATCGCCGTGGTCTCGTTGGCTGTGTTCCTCTGTACAAGATTGCCGGCGCTGCAGCTGCTGCAGGCAAATCCTTGGAAGAGGTTGCTGCTATTGCACAAAAATTTGCTGACAACATGGCAACTATCGCTGTTGCTACCAAAGGCGCTACTCATCCGGCAACCGGTATGGAAATTGCTCATATTGCCGAAGGTACCATGGAAGTCGGTATGGGCCAGCATGGTGAAGGTGGCGGTGGTACTCAGCCGATGAAATCTGCTGACGAAACTGCTGCTATTATGATGGACGCACTGTTGAAGGATCTGGACGTAACAGCAGGCGAAAAGCTGATGGTTGTTATCAACGGCAGTGGTGCAACTACTCTGATGGAACAGCTTATTGTTTTCCGTGCCTGCCATAAGCTGTTGGCAGAAAAAGGTATTGAAGTTGTGGCAAGTGCTGTTGGCGAAATCCTTACCGTACAGGAAACAGCAGGCTTCCAAATGTTCATTGCGCGTATGGATGACGAGCTGCTTGGCTATTGGAATGCTCCGTGTCGTACTCCGTACTACAGAAATTAAGCAGGTGACTGAATATGGCAGATAAAGAAGGTAATGTACTGGCAAAAGACTATGGTATCGGCATTGCTCCGCCGGAGCGTCCGTTCCCGGTAAAGGGACATGCATCTGCAGGCTGGGGCATGCAGTCTCGTCTGGGACAGATTTTTGCTGATGATGGCCGCACTATTATGCTGGCCTTTGACCATGGTTATATTATGGGCTCTACCGCAGGTCTGGAACGTCTTGATCTGACGATTCCGCCGCTGATGCAATATGCAGATTGCCTGATGGCAACAAGAGGCGCATTGCGCACCTGTATTCCCGCTAATCATCACAAGGCTGTTGCTCTGCGCTGCACTGCTGACACCAGCGTACTCAAGGACGATATGAGCTTTGGCAATGTAGGCGTTGAAATTGAAGATGCTATCCGCATGAATGCTTCCTGCATGGCTGTTCAGTGCTTTGTAGGCTCTGCAGGCGAGCTTGACTCCCTGCGCAATTTGTCTTATTATGTAAATATGGGCGAACGTTTTTCCATCCCGGTTCTTGGTGTTGTAGCTGTTGGCAAGGAGATGGAGCGTACCACGCGTTATTTCTCCCTGGCTACACGTCTGCTGGCTGAAACCGGCGCTCATATCATCAAAACCTACTATTGTGATAACTTTGAGCAGGTTACAGCGGCTTGTCCTGTACCTATCGTAATTGCCGGTGGCAAGAAAATTCCTGAGCGTGATGCATTGGAAATGGCTTATCGTGCCGTAAACGAAGGCGCTGCCGGTGTTGATATGGGACGCAACGTTTTGCAGGCTGCCGTACCGAAGGCTATGCTGCGTGCAATCCGTATGGTTGTACACGAAAATGCAACTCCGGAAGCAGCTTATCATGCTTATGAGTTATGGCAGAAGGATGTGGACTAAATGAAAGAATTTATGCATGTCGGCGTACCGACGACTGTTGCAAGAGAAGGCGAGATTTATGCTGAAGGCATCAAAACGCATCTCATTACTCCTGATACCAATGAATTTCATATTGAATACCTGCGTTTCGAAAAAGATACTCCGTTGCCTGAAGAGCTGCAGACCTTAGTGCATGTAGCTTATAAGGTTGATGACCTTGATAAGCAGCTGGCAGAAAATAAGGTTATTGTTGAGCCCTGGATGGCTGATGAGCATACCCGCATTGCTTTCATCATGAAGGATGGTATTCTGTTCGAATTAATGGAAGAAGTTAAATAAATGCTATCGGTTCATGAACGGGCACAGCTTGTAGCTGCTGCCCGTTTATATTATGAAAGCAATCTGACGCAGGCGCAAATTGCGCAACGCCTTAATGTGTCACGTCCATCTGTCAGCAAGATGCTGGCAAGAGCGCGTGAGATGGGAATTGTGCATATCGAAATCCGTGCCGGAGATGAGGGAAAGGCAGATTTATTGCAGCGTCTGCAGTCTAAGTATGCGTTGGCCGGGGGCTGTGTTTTGGCTGATGCACAGGATGTGTTGACGCAGGCTATGCAGTATCTTATGGCTGAAACAACAGCTGATAAGAGCATGGCTCTAGGCTGGGGTTATGCTTTGGGTGAGGTTGTACTGAAGGCTGCGGACTGCAGCAGCTATACGCAGGATGGCATGGTATATCCGCTGATCGGTACGGCAAATTTTCCTAATAAGGGCTATCATCCGGATGAGCTGGTGAAAATATGGGCAAGCGCCTGTGGCAGAAGCTGTTATATGCTTGGCTGCAGTGCTTTTCCTGCTTCCGAGGAGGAACGCGCAGAGTTGGAAAGCAGGTCGGCCTATCAACAGCTTTTGCAGCAATGGCAGAGCTTGGATGCTGCTGTTGTAGCTATCTGCGGTTATCCTGCCGTGCCTGATGAAGCAACGGCAACACGTTTCGGTGATGTCTTAGAGCGACAAAAGGCAGTAGGAAGCTTTTTGTCATATTATTATAATCAGCGCGGTGAATTCATCAGCGGTAATAATGATTACTGTCTGCATATTCCGCTGTCCCAGCTACGTCACTGCAAAAAGCTGATTGGCCTGGGAATTCATGCCAGCAGCAAAGCTTTGCTTGGTGCTTTGGCAACAGAACTGTTTACGCACTTAATTGTCAGCGAAGAGCAGGCCAAAGAGCTATTGAAATAACTGGATTTAAAAAGACTGCTTCACGCTATAGGTGTGAGGCAGTTTCCTTTTTACGGCAGAACATGTAACTTTTTATACATTAAAGGTGCTTTAAAATACTAAATAGAGAAAAAATTTCAAAAAACTTTACAAATCAAATATAAAAGCATAAAATAACTTTAACTACATTTATACGAATTTTGTAGCATGGAAGGATGGTAGAAAATGATTTCTCTGAAAAACAACAAAATTAAAGCATTGGCAGCTGGCCTGATGCTGACCCTCGCCTTGGGGGCATTAGGCTGCGGCGGTGACAAAAAGGAAGCAGGTGCAAAGGCTGAAAAGGTTAATGTAGGCATTGTACAGCTGGTTGAGCATGAAGCGCTCGATGCAGCTAACAAGGGCTTTGTTGACGGCTTGGCATCTAAGGGCTACAAGGAAGGTCAGAACATTACTTTTGACAAACAAAATGCGCAGGCTGACCAATCTAACCTGCAGAACATTGCTCATCGCTTTGTAAATAATAAGGTTGACTTGATTTGTGCTATTGCAACTCCTGCAGCGCAGACTGTAGCAAATGTTACCAGCGATATTCCTATCGTTGCTACTGCGGTAACTGACTACAAAACCGCTAAGCTGGTTAAGGATGATGCTAAACCGGGCACTAATGTAACCGGTACAACGGATATGAACCCTGTTGCCGAGCAACTGGATTTACTGCTGAAGCTGGTTCCGAATGCTAAAACCATCGGTACAATTTATTGCTCCAGCGAAGTTAACTCCCAACTGCAGGTTGAGCTGCTGAAGAAGGCTGCAGCTGCCAAGGGCATTACCGTAAAGGAAGCTACTGTTTCTACTGTTAATGATATTCAACAGGCTGCCCGCAGTCTGGCAGGTGATGTACAGGCAGTATATGTACCTACTGACAATGTATTGGCATCTGCTATTCCTACTTTAATCAGTGTAACTGAGGAAGCAAAGCTTCCTGTTATCTGTGCTGAAGGCGGTATGGTAAGAGCCGGTGGTCTGGCAACCCTGGGCGTTGATTATTACAAGCTTGGCTTCCAAACCGGTGTGATGGCTGCTGATATTCTGAGCGGTAAAGCAAAACCGGCTGATATGGCTATTCAGGCACAAAAAGAATTTAAGCCTACCATCAATCTTAAGGAAGCAGCTAAGATTGGTTTGAAGGTTCCTGAAGATTTGCTGAAGGGTGCAGAGGTTATTAAATAATTAAAATTTGGAGCCTGCTAATCAAAAAGCAGGCTCTTTTTTCGCTAAGAAGATTGGGAGGAATTGGGAATGATTAGTTTGCTGATACCTACAGTGGCACAGGGCTTGCTGTGGGCGTTGATGGCTCTTGGTGTATATGTAACATTCCGAGTGCTGGATATTGCAGATTTGACGGTAGAAGGCAGCTTTCCGCTGGGTGCGGCAACAGCTGCTTCCATGATGGTAGCAGGCTTTGGACCCTTGGCCGCACTTTTGGGTGCCTGCGTTGCCGGTATGCTGGCAGGTATTATAACCGGCATTTTGCATACTAAGATGAAAATACCTGCTCTGTTGGCCGGTATTTTGACCATGATTGCTTTGTATTCCGTTAACCTGCGCATTATGGGCAAGGCTAACTTATCTTTGCTTGGTGTGGATACTACCTTTAAAATTGCCAAGTCTATGATGGACCTGTCAATGGCACAGACAACGCTTGTTGTTGGCCTGGCTGTTACTGTTCTGGTTGGCTGCTTTATGTATTGGTTCTTTGGTACACAGATTGGCGCTGCTATCCGTGCTACCGGCTTCAACCAGCAGATGATCCGTGCTCAGGGCGTAGATACTGACGTAACGATTATTCTCGGTTTGCTCATCAGTAATGCTCTGGTTGCTGTTTCCGGTGCTCTGGTTGCGCAATCCAACGGCTTTTCCGATGTCGGTATGGGTACCGGTACAATCGTTATCGGTTTGGCATCCGTTATTATCGGTGAGGTGCTTTTTGGTACACGCAGCTTTAAAAACTGTCTGATTTCTGTAGTTTTAGGCTCCATTGTTTATCGTATTGTAATTGCAGTTGTACTGGCTATGGGTATGCCGCCAAACGATTTGAAGCTCTTTACCTCAGTGCTGGTAGCAATTGCTTTGTCCATGCCGCTGATTAAAAGTAAATTCGGTGCCAGAAAGGCGGTGCGTTAAATGCTGCATGTAGAACACGTTTCCAAAACATTTTTCCCTGGAACTATAAATGAAAAAAAGGCTTTGCAGGATTTATCTCTGCATCTGGAGCCCGGTGATTTTGCTACCGTTATCGGCGGTAACGGTGCCGGCAAATCTACCACGTTGAATGCGATTGCCGGTGTATTCCCGATAGATAAGGGCAAGATTATTATTGATGGTGAGGATATTACCAAAAAGCCGGAGCATAAGCGTGCTAAATATATCGGCCGTGTGTTCCAGGATCCGATGCTTGGTACTGCTGCCGGCATGATGATAGAAGAAAATCTTTCGCTAGCGGCTCGCCGTGGCGAAACTCCCGGCCTGGGTTGGAGCCTTTCCAGTGATCAGCATGACCGCTTTTATGAGCTGCTGAAGGAGCTGGATTTGGGCCTTGAAGACAGAATGACTGCGAAGGTCGGCCTTTTGAGCGGTGGTCAGCGTCAGGCACTGACACTTTTGATGGCAACGCTGAAAAAGCCTAAGCTATTGCTTTTAGACGAGCATACGGCAGCGCTTGACCCGAAAACTGCGGCTAAGGTGCTGGCTCTTACGGAAAAGATTGTAACCCGCGATCAGTTGACAACGCTGATGATTACTCATAATATGCGTGATGCGCTGCGTTATGGCAATCGTCTGATCATGCTGCATAATGGCAGAGTAATCATTGATGTCAAGGGAGAAGAAAAGCAACATCTGCAAATAGCCGACTTGCTGGATATGTTTGAAAAGGCCAGCGGTGCTGAGATGGCCAGTGACCGCTTACTGCTTGGTTGATAGCAATTCCTGCTTGCGAAAACAAAAGTATTTTTTGTAAGGATAAATGTGGCATCGAAAATGAAATTTAATATTTTGCTGAAAATTTCATATAGTTATGAGCGAAATATAGAGAAAAGTAAATAAAATATACAAAAAAACTCTTGCTAAATCTGAAAAACGTGGTAAACTTTAAATAAGTGCTTTATTAGTTTAAAATAATTTATCGTAAGTAAACCGAAAGGCGGTGCAAGGAAATTGCAAGAAGAAATTAAACTTATTGGTCGCAGAATTCGTTTACTGCGTACTGCAAAAAATCTAACACAAACCGGATTGGCAAAGGAAATGGGAATTTCCCAGACACACCTGTGTAATATAGAGTGTGGCCGTGTTCCTGTAACTTTGCCGAATCTGCTTAAACTGCATAGCCTGTTGGAGTGCAATATGAGCAGTTTCTTTGTTGATTTAGATGAACAGGCTGAGGCTAAAGATAAAGATATCAGTCTTGAAGAAGTTCTGCAAATTGTAAAGTTGTTAAAACAAAAAAATTAAGCACTTCGCTTTACGAGGAGATAGAAAATAGAATTAGCTGGCGCAAGGTATGTGAGAGTACTTGCACCAGCTTTTTTATATTATAAGCCTTTGCTTACGCTGTTATCTGCTTTGTGCTATAATTAAAAATAAGAGTAAAGAATTTCTATAACATAATAGATAAAGCATTTGTTGATAGGAGATTGATTATGGCTACAGTAAAAACACAGGCGCACTGCCTGCTGGCCGGCGCCGCAGCTGCCGCTGTCTGCGCCTGGCCTTGGGCGCAGTCCAGCCTGGCGGCTGATTTTGTACATCACACGGCATTGGCTGCGACGATTGGCGGTTTGGCAGACTGGTGGGGCGTGACGGCATTGTTCAAACGTCCCATGGGTATTAACGCGCCGGGAACAGATGTGCTGCGTAATAATTATGAACGATTGACAACAGGCTTAGCTGATTTTGTGAGTAATGACCTGTTGACGGCAGAAAACGTTATGCAGGCTGTTGCTGACGAAAATTTTGCCAAGCTGCTGCTGGCGCATTTTGCGCAGCAGCAGAATGTGGAGCGCCTGTGGCAAACGGTGCGGCCGCTGGCGGAGCATGCGCTGCAATCACTCAATACCAGGCAGGCTGAACAGCTGCTTTTGCAAGAGCTGCCTAAATATATTGCCAGCCTGCGTATTCCGGAGATTTTGGTGGACGCACTGCAGAAGGCTGTGGCCAACGGTAGCTTTAACGGTCTTTGGCAGCTTTTGGCGCAGGATGCCAAGCAGATTTTGCATAAGGCAGAATTTACCGCTTTGCTTGAAGGCTTGGCGCAGATGGCGGAGGAAGAATACAACAAGGACAGTCTGCTGCGCAATTTGTTTGTGAGCGGGCAGGCTGCAAAGCTGGTGCCGCTTTTTGTGCAGGAGCTGGAAAAAACTTTGGACGCCTTGGCAGATCCTGCAAGTGAGCTGCGGCGACAGCTTGATAATTGGCTGTTGGCGCGCATGGAGGATTACCGTCATGATATTGCTTTTGCAGATTGGCTAAACGGTAAGCTGTCACAGATGGCGACAGCGAAGGCCTTGGCTTTCAAGGAGCTGCTGCAGACGCAGGATGTTGATATTTTGCTGCAGCTGCTGCAAAACAGGCTGCAGCTTTTGGCGAACAGCGAGGTGGAGCAAGGCAGGCTGGACGGCGCGTTGAAGGAGCTGCTGCTGCAGGCATTGGCAATGCAGCGTGATACGGTATATGATTTGGTTTTGACTAAGCTGCAGAGCTATGACAGGGATGAACTGATTGCAAAAATGGAGCAGCGCGTGGGCGATGATTTGCAAAATATCCGCAAGAGCGGCACCTGTATCGGCGGTTTGATGGGAGCGGTGCTGTTTATTATTGCGACGTTGGCAGAAAGGCTGGTGGGGTAGGATGGATAGCCTGAAAAAACATTGGACATATGCAGACAGCGCTTTTCTTGCTTCCGGTGCAATCTATCTGCTTTTCTTATATCTCAGGCTGCATTATGCCGGGCTGTACATGGGGCATTTCGGCGAGCTTAAGTGGGATTGGCTGATTTTGGGCTACTATATGGCAGAGGCTGCGCTAATTGGCAGCTTTGCGGATTGGTTTGCCGTGACTGCTGTTTTTAAGGTGCCATGGATATGCCGTCTGCTGCCTTTTATTGCCAAGCATACGGCGATTTTGCCGCGCAGCAAAGAAGGCTTTGTGCGTGGCTGCGCTCAAATGGTACAACAGGAGTTTTTGACGAAAAAGGCATTGCTGCTGCAAAAAAAGCAGCTGGTAATTATGGATAAATTTATAGCTTATCTGAAAAAGCCGGAGAACAAGGCGCGTCTGCAGGGTTTGCTGACCAATTTTGCCGAAGGTGTTTTGCATAAGCTGGATACGTTGGCTTTAAGCAGACAGCTTGAGGGTAAAATAAAAACAGCGTTGGCTGATGTAGAAGCTAACGAACAGCTTGATAAGCTGTTTAAAGCCCTTGCTGCACAGCGTAGGGATGAGCAATGCTACGAATGGCTGTTGCAGCAGCTGGTTGCGTTGGCGGAATCTCCTGCTATCAGAGAGCGTGTGCATAAAGAGCTGCAAAAGCAGGTGAAGCAGCGTAGCAACGAGGGTTTATGGAGCAGCCTGAAGCTGTGGGCTGCCAAAAAGCTGGACGTAGTCAATGTTGATGATGCAACAGATGCTGTCTGCAGAGCGCTGGTAGCAACGGCGCATCGCTTGCAGGATGACAAGCAGTGGCGCTGCTGGCTGCATACGCAGCTGCAGCGCGTTGTAACCAGCGTTTATGGTACGGAGCAGTGGCGTGAGCTGGTGCAGTCACTGCAGCAGCGTGCTCTGCGTGATATTTCACTGCAGCCTGCTTTGCAGCAGCTTTTGGATAATATGATTAAAGCCTTGTGCCGTCCGCAGACGCAGGAAGGCAGCGCGGTAGCGCGGCCGACGATTCTGCAGCAGGCTATAGCAGAGGCGTTGGAAACTATTGAAACTGATTTACGTTCTGACGCACAGTTTAAGGCTAAGGCTGAGGCGTATCTGCAGCATATACTTGGCCTGGGCCTGTTGCAGGCACAAACGATGTTGGGAAATATCGTGGAGCGTATTTTGCAGGCAATGGCTGATGAGCGTTTGACGGAGATGGTGCGCAGTAAGGTTGATACAGATATGCAGCGTATCCGGTTGAATGGTACTGTTATGGGTGCGTTTTTGGGGGTTATATTTTATCTGCTTAAATGTGCCTGGTGAGGAAGGCTGGCGATAAGCACCGTATACTTTGTCACGAATGCCTTGACATATACATTTTCCTATAATTTTCAGTCTGACGATAAGCAGTGAATGCTTTGTCGTCAGACTTTTTTGTGAGCGCAAATAAAAAAGCTTCAAGCCGAAGGCTTGAAGCTAGTAAGCAAAATGGAGCGGGTAACGAGAATCGAACTCGCGACACTCAGCTTGGGAAGCTGATGTTCTACCGCTGAACTATACCCGCAGATAAAAATATCATAACGCTATTATATACTATAACAGGTAAAGTTGCAAGTATGAGGCATTGCCGAGGGTTTTGCGACGAGCAATTGCAGTTGCCGGAAAAACTTTAAAATTTTTTCGAGAATACTGTATACAAAATACAAAAAAGTGCTATAATAGATAGCAGATGAGGGAAAAACCCCACAGGCTGTAAAAATACAGCGTCAAATAAAAATAAAAAGTGCGAATGCATGGAGGTGAGTTACTATGTTTAGTGCCGCTGGTGTTAGCTTAGTTTTCTTAGGCGTCCTGACTGTTATGTGCATCTTTGAATAATTGTAATGAGGGAACGCCTCTGACCACGCTTTGAGCTGTGGGCAGAGGCGTTTTTATTTTGCCTGTAATTCTGTTTTTGTTAAGCTAATCCCTTGCGGTGGCTGTCATCCCAGCCTACCAGATCCTTAATAACCTCGGAGGCAATAATCAGTCCTGCTACCGAAGGTGTGAAGGCATTGCTGCCGGGAAGCGCACGGCGTTTTGGTGCTTCGGCGTGACATTCGCTTTCTATTTCCTCATTTATAGGTAAAAGCGGCAGCTCCTGCGAATAAACAACCTTTAGTTTTTTTATGTTGTTTTTCTTCATAGCCTGGCGCATAACACGTGCTAAGGGGTCGACCTTTGTTTTATAGATATCTGCTACCTCAAACATAGCAGGGTTAACCTTGTTGCCTGCTCCCATGCTGCTGATAACCGGCACGCCTGCTGCTTTGGCTGCAAGCACGATAGCAATTTTTGCTGCCACGGTATCTACCGCATCAACAACGTAATCATACTGCGAGAAATCAAATTCGTGCTGATTTTCCGGTAAAAAGAAGCATTGGCGGCAATTTACGTTGGCATCTGGATTGATGCTGGCAATACGCTTGGCCATGACTTCCACCTTAGGCTGGCCGACAGTATCAAGGGTAGCGATAATCTGACGATTGAGATTGGTGAGAGCAACGGTATCATTATCAATAAGGTCAAAGCTGCCGACGCCGCTGCGGGTGAGTGCTTCAACTGTATAACCGCCTACGCCGCCGATACCGAAAACAGCGACATGGGCGTTCTGCAGACGTGTAATTGCTTCGCTGCCGAAGAGCAGCTCTGTACGTGAAAACTGGTTAAGCATATAAATCTCCTTGCATGGTATTTGATGTTTTAGTTAAGCTGCTAAGCTGACTTCTACCTTTACACCGTCCTTAAGATCTTCTGGCTTCTGGTCCGAAGTAACAGTGATTTTGGTACCGTCAATGCTGCTTATCTTACCGCTGAAGGGGGCAGGGGTTTCGGCAGCCTTAATGCTTACCGGCATACCTGCCTTAAGCTCTTTAGCCTGCGCTGCGCTGACATTCAGCGTTATACTGCAGCTGTCGACAGCCTTGATGTGCAGGATTACCTGATCCTTTTGGACGGTAGCATTGTTGGCAGCCTGCAAATCGGTAATGATGCCGGTGCAGGGACTGTTGCCTTCATTTTTTTCCTGCTGTGCTATTGCAGCAGCCTGTTGTGCCTTGAGCTGGACAATGAGCTTTTGCTGAGCGTCGATTTCTGCCGGAGAAGCAGGCTTGAAGCTTACGGATACTGATGTTGCTGCCTGCAGCTGTGCGATAGCACGCTGTAGCTCGTCCTGGGCAGCCTGTGCCTGATTGCGTGAAACTGCGCCTTGCGCCAGCAGGCTGTTCATTTTCGCGGCCTTTTGCTGTGCCGCCGCTACGTTGGCCTGCGCCAGAGAAGTGTCAGCAACCGGTGCTGCCGTCGGCGTGCCCTGCTGCATACGCTTTAAATCTGCTTCGGCCTTGGCAACCTGCGTTGCCAGGTCCTTAACCTGCTTATCAAGCTTTGCGTCACCTATAGCAAAAAGCGGCTGGCCCTTGCTGATGCGTTCGCCTTTTTCGCTGATAAGGCCTATGAGCTTGCCTGCGGCAGGTGCTTTGATTGCGTAGGTCGGGATGCTTATTGTGCCGCTGCCCAGGCTGCCAGCAGCCTTTTGCAGACTGCAGCCGCTCAGGCTGAAGGCTGTGAGGCAGACGGCTGCCATACAACATAATATTTTTAATATCTTCATAGTAATCTCCATGCCGCGCGGGGCTCGGCACAAATAGGAATGAAACAGAA
>NZ_CALDXR010000016.1 GCF_937920985.1 uncultured Phascolarctobacterium sp. | reverse complement strand
GCGTAGTGGACTTTCACCACCTAGTTATCGCCCATGCTGGGCGCACCACAAAAAAGAGCCGTGCCTACGCACGACTCTTTTTGCTTGGATTATTCTACTTATTTTACCAATGATACTTTTCGCCTCTGCTGATTTTAAAAGCACGATAAATCTGCTCAATCAACAGCAGGCGAATCATCTGATGCGTAAAAGTCATTTTAGAAAAGCTCAGCGCCAAATCAGCACGCTTACGCAACGCATCAGTATAGCCAAAGGCACCGCCAATCACGAAAGTGATATGGCTGTTGCCGGCAAGCGCCAGCTCGTCCAGCTTTGCCGCCAAATCCGGGCTGCTCAGCTGATTACCAATGACATCCAACAAAATCACATAGGAATTTGCCGGAATAATTGCCAGCAGGCGCTGCGTTTCACGCTCCAGCACCTGCTGCTTTTCTGCCGTGGAAGGATTATCAGGCATACGCTCCTCATTAATCGCCAGTGTTTCCAGCTTGCAGAAGGGTGTCAGCCTTTTGCTGAATTCCTCTATCCCCGCAGTAAGATATTTTTCCTTAATTTTGCCTACACAGGCTATCGTTATCTTCAATTGCCGTAATCCTTCGGAACCTCTTCCAATACCACAGTTCTGCTTTCTCTCTGACCGTTACGCATAATCACTACCTCGGCTCTTTCGCCTACCTTGCATTTAGACAGAGCAGTGCGCAGGTCAACAGCAGTCTTCACTTTGCTGCCATTAAAGCTCAGGAGAATATCGCCGGGGCGGATGTCAGCCTTAGCTGCCGGGCTGCCGGGAACAACCTTCACAAGGAAGATGCCGCCATGCAGATCTATCTCAAAGCCATAACGGTTAGCAATTTCCTGATCCATCAGCGAAGCACCCAGATAAGGTCTTGCCACGCGACCGCGCTCTGCCAGCTCCTGCAGAATCGGTTTAGCTGTGTTGATAGGAATAGCAAAGCCAATGCCTTCAACACCGCTTACAGCAACCTTAGCACTGTTGATGCCTACTACCTCACCATCAGCATTGACCAAGGCACCACCACTGTTGCCGGGGTTGATTGCCGCATCAGTCTGAATCAGGTTAAACTTGCGCTCGCCTACTTCAATGCTGCGGTTCAAAGCACTGATAACGCCTGCAGTTACACTGCCGCGGAATTCCAGGCCCAGCGGATTGCCGATAGCAATTGCCGGTTCGCCAACCTGCAGGGTATCGCTGTCACCAAAGGTAGCAACAGTAAGATTATCTGCATCAATCTTTACTACAGCCAAATCGGTTACAGCATCAGCGCCAAGAACTCTACCCTTAACAGTACGTCCGTCAGGCAGGCTGACGATAATTTCCGAAGCGCCCTCAACTACATGGTTATTAGTCGCAATATAACCGGCCTTATCATAAATAACACCGCTGCCTGTACCGCGCTCCATCAGCTGCGTACGATTGAAGAAGTCGCGCACATAAGCCTTGTTGGTGATACCTACGACAGCAGGACCAACCTTCTTGGCGGCAGCTACAATCGGTGTATTGCGTGCCGCACTTAGCTGCTGCTCAGTTTTGACAGCAGGCTTTTCATGTACTGCGGCGGAGGTTTTATTGTCGCCACAGCCGGCAACCAGAATTGCCGCACCTAAAAGGCCACAGACAAAAATATTAGCTGATTTTTTCCAGATACTCTTATTCATCTGTATCCACTCCTTATTTAAAATCTAAGACTGCCGGCAGCGGACTATCTGCCACTACCCTGTTCTGGGCAGCTACAAAAAGCTCTGTTTCCTGCAGGCGGTTATTATCATGTAAAATATTCTGCACCGTATCCTGTGCCAGCTGCGGCAGGTTATTGTGCTCACTCAGATGCGCCAGCACAATATGCTCTGGCAAACGCTCAAGCTCTGTCAGAAAATGTCCGGCAGTATCATTGGATAAATGTCCCAGCGTACTCAAAATGCGCTGCTTCAGCTGACGCGGATAAGGACCGTTTTTCAGCATTTCCACATCATGATTAGCCTCCAGAACCAACGCACTGCTGCCTGCAACAGCCTCACGTATAGTATCAGTCACAAAGCCTGCATCCGTAAGATAGGTGCACTTAGAGCCATTGCTGCGGCTCGTAAAGGTGTAACCATGCGGGTCCACAGCATCATGTGGTATGCTGAAGCTCTGCACCTCCACATCACCGCAAAGCAGGCGGTTATTGTCAATAAGACGACAGTTCTGACGCACCAGCTTGCTGTCCTTCGCCAGCAATGCCCGCCAGGTAAGTGCACTGCTATATACAGGCACCTGATAATTTTTTAAAAAGGTTGCCAGCCCGCGCACATGGTCGACATGCTCATGTGTAATAAACACGCCATCCAGCTCGTCTACGCTGACGCCTATTTCCTTCATTCTTGTAGTCAACGCTCTGCAGCTGATACCTATATCAACCAAAAAGCGCTGGTTTGCTGTGCTTATCAAGGCAGCATTCCCCTTGCTGCCGCTGGCCAGCATAACTATCTGAAAGTCGTTTAGCACCAAGCCTTCACTCCTATCAATATAACATCTTTATTATAGCAAATTCATAAACTGCTATTGTGGCATTTTCGTAAAAATAAGTCTACAAAATTCTGACATAACTGCTCAATATATAAAGAAAAGTGTACCAATCAGCTAATTAATCGGTACACTTCTTTATAATTTAATGCAATCTTGAGCACTTCGGACACAAACCAAAGAAATAGAACTGACGGCTGCTG
Source organism: uncultured Phascolarctobacterium sp. (assembly GCF_937920985.1). Lineage (GTDB taxonomy): Bacteria > Bacillota > Negativicutes > Acidaminococcales > Acidaminococcaceae > Phascolarctobacterium_A. The sequence goes on along the minus strand of NZ_CALDXR010000016.1, from coordinate 13,257 downwards.
ATAGTGTAACCGCTCTGCTTTTCTACATCCTGTGTCAGCTGTAGCTTAACGCCGTCATCCATCAGCGCATCGTCTACCGCACCGCATTTCAAGCAGCGCAGATGATAATGCTCGCTGATATCGGCATCATAACGGAAGCTATCCTCACCCGTATTCAGAATCTGAATAACGTTGATATCGTGCAGAATCTCTACAGTTTTATATACCGTAGCAAAGCTCATAGCAGGAAACTTCGGCTGCAGCTTATTGAACAGCATCTCTGCATTCGGATGCCATGTTTCATCAGCCAAGGCTTCATAAACAGCAAGTCTTTGAGGGGTGACCTTATAGCCACGCTCGCGCAACAGGTTGGTTAATTCCTGACTTGTAAGCATATTCATCACTCCATTGCCAACAGAATCGGATACAGCGGTTGTCCGCCGTAAAAGGTTTCAACCTCCCACTCACCATTCAGCTTTTCCACTTCAGCTGCCAGCTTTTCAGCCTGCTCTTCAGTTACATCGGCACCATAATATAAGCTGATCAGTTCATAATCCCCATCTGCCAGCATCTTTTGCAGCACTTTCTCCATGCTGCTGCCGTTGCAAACAATTTTATCATTTAAAATACCAAGATAATCGCCCTCATGGATAGCAATACCATTAACTACGCTGTCGCGTACAGCTACGGTAATACTGCCGCTGGCTGTTTCCTTGGCTTCCTTGGTCATAATAACAGTGTTTTCGTCCATGCTGCGGGTTGCATCAAAATGCAGCAGTGCGGACAAGCCCTGGGCCATATTGGTAGTAGGAACATAGGCTACCTTGGAATTACCCAGCAGCTTACGCACCTGCTCAGCTGCCAAAACAATATTCTTATTGTTCGGCAGGATAATATACTGCTCGCAGGTACCATTTTCAATAGCATTGACAAACTCTTCTACCGGAGGATTCATGCTCTGGCCGCCGCTGATAATCTCTGCAGCACCCATTTCATGCATAATCTTGGCAATACCGTCACCGGCTGCGACAGTAAGCACACCAACGCCATGCTTAACCGGCTGAATATCATCAGCGCTAAAGAGACGGTTTTCGTGCTGGTCGCGCATATTTTCTACCTTGATATCATGCAGAGTTCCCCAGGTCTGCGCCATGTTGAGCGCATCACCTGGATGCTTGGTATGGATATGTACCTTAACGATATCCTCTACCACTGCCACAATCATGGAATTGCCCATGCCCTCTAAGGCCTTGCTGACAGTCTGCTTATCAACATTAGCATCCTTGACGATGAATTCGGTGCAATAAGGATATTCCAGATCAAGCGGCTCGCCCTTCTGAATCTGTACCTTGGCACGCGGTGTAACAGGAAGCACTTCGCAATCCTGACCGCGCAGGCCTGCCAGACAGCCCTCGAAAAAGACAATTAGGCCCTGACCGCCGGCATCAACAACACCGGCTGCCTTCAGTGCAGGCAACAGCTCCGGAGTTCTGGCAAGCTCTTCCTTGCCGCTGCGGATAGCCTCCAGCAGCACTTCCTCCAGGCTCACATTACCGCGAACAGCGTTATAAGCACCCTTGGCCATGCCGCGGGCTACTGTCAGAATAGTACCTTCTACCGGTTTGGAGACACTGCGGTAAGCATATAAAATACCAAACTGGAAGGCCTTGCCGATTTCTGTATTGTTCAGCGTCTTTTTACCGGCAACACCCTTGCCGATACCACGCAGCAGCTGCGATAAAATTACGCCGGAATTGCCGCGTGCGCCCATAATAGCGCTGCGGGCAGCTGCAGCACCGATTTCTCCGGCCTCGGCTTCATCACTCATTGCGCTGATAGCCTTCGCCACGGACGCCATAGTATGCATCATATTAGTACCGGTATCGCCATCCGGTACCGGAAAAACATTTAAATCATTAATAGCTTCAAAATTCTTTTCAAAGCTATGGTAAGCACCCAGCAGCATATCCTTCAGCTGCTTGCCGGTAATTACCTTGATATTATTCATCTAAACCCCACACCTTTCCTTTCAGGCTTTGCGACGGACGAATACACCGATAGCACCGGGTCCAAGATGAGCAGCCAAAACGGTGCCGATACCTGTAAGCATAGTCGGTACATTCGGGAATAATTCCTGCATCTGCTTTTCCAAATCCTCTGCATCTGCCAAAGCCTCTGCATGAGCGACGAAAATTGCTTCAATGGGTGCTTTTTCCGCAGCCATCTCAACCATGCGCTTCATAACCTTTTTACGGGTACGGCATTTGTCCGCAACTTCCAGCCTGCCCTCTTTATCTAAGTGCACAATAGGGCGAATACCAAAAATACTTCCTATCAAAGCGCCAACTGCGCCAATGCGTCCACCCTTTTGCAAATAGTCTAATGTATTTACACTGAAAAATGTTTCTGTACGCGCAACCATCTCACGCGCCATTTTTTCGGCCTCGTCAATGTCCATGCCTGCAGCTGTATGCTTCAGTACTTCCATCGCAATACCGCTGATAGGGCAGGCAGCAGTCTTGCTGTCGATTACACGGATATCCGCGCCCTTTATATCATCCATTACCTGACGTGCAGCAACGCAGGCGGTCTGATAGGTACCGCTGAGCACGCTGTCTACTGTCAGCATAATAACCTTTTTACCTTCCTGAGCAAGCTTGGTAAAAAGCTCAATTACAACGCCGATAGGCGGCTGTGAAGTAATCGGCAGCTTGCCGGTTGCTTCTACCATACCGAACAATTCTGCCAGCGAACGTTCCCCGTCCTGCCATTCCAAATCTCCGTGACGGATAATCAAACGCAGAATGTGGCAACGTGAATCATCCTTCAAAGCTGTTTCGTCTGCTGCCGAAAGACTATCTACGACAACATGTATTTCATCGTGCATATAAGCCTCCTGTTAGTTATGAATATTCTCTATATAAGTTATATCCGTTCTGCTCCCATATTATATTATATTGTACCATATTCTGAAAACTATTGCTACATTGACTATAGCTAACTGACAATATTTCAAAAATTATATACTAAATTTCTAAAAATGGCAAAAAAAAAAGCCCTTACGAAGAAGGGCCAAATGAGGGGCTGTTTTGATGCTCTTAGTATACCATCTTTGTATACAAAATGCAAGAGTTTTTTGTAAATTTTTTTACGTTAGCTGACTAAATTGTCCACGAACTTCCGGCAAGCCTTACGATTCGTGGACAAATTCATTATTGATTATCATAGCCAACAGTATCACACCTGCGGCCGATTCCAGCTTATTTGAAATCTGCACCCAGCATAATCACGCCATCGCAATCGGCAGCACCGTCACGGCTGATGCGCATCTGATGTGCAAAGGGGACGTTGGAAAGACGATTGACAACAGCACCGTTATTAGTTGTAGAAACAACAACAGTATTGCCGATTACTTCGCCGCTGCCGCCGCTGATAACCTCAAAGCCGGCATTACGCAAGCGAGCGGCAGCCTCCGCACCTGCAGTTTTGCTGCCACTGCAGTTTACAAGGCGCACAACTCCGCGGCTGTCGGAGGAAGCTTCCTCGGAAGCGGCGGATTTTTGATCTTTGCCTGCTTTCTTGGATTTGCCGGACTGCTTAGCCTCTTCTTCCTTGGCTTTTTCTTCCTTTTTAGCCTTCAGCTCTTTTTCCTCTTTGACAGCTTCCTTATTTTCCTCGCTGTCATCACCCTTTTCTACCTTTTCCACAGCATTGTTGTATTCCTTCTCCATCAGCTCAGCTGCAGATTTGTAGTGCTCCGTCATGGTTGCACCCTGCATCTTAACCATCAGCTCGCGCAAGTCGGTAATATCCGGCAGCCAATAGCTGATACCGTCGATATACTTCGGAGTACCGGGAACCATCGCCATAGACAGGCCCTTTTCCTTAACCATGGAATGCAGCGCTCTGCCCAAATCCATCATATCGCTAAGAGGCATATCAGTCTTCACCATAGAGGTCAGCTGCTTAGCCAGGCCGGGGATATGCAGCAGCATATCGGCAGAGGTAATCTTGTCGTAAACTGCCATCAGGAAATGCTGTTGGCGGCGGATACGGCCGATATCGCCCTCTTCATCACGGAAGCGCACATATTGGATGGCTGTTTTGCCGTCCAGATGCTGACGGCCCTTTTTCAGGTCAACGGTAAAGCCGTCCCAGGTATCATGGTAATACATATCCTTTTCCACATCGATATCAATGCCGCCGATAGCATCAACAAGACCGGTAAAGCCTTTAAAATCAACCATGACGTAATTGTTGATTTTAATACCCAGCAATTCTTCTACAGTTTTCTGTGTCAGCTCACGGCCGCCGTAAGCGTAGGCATGGTTAATCTTATCCCAGCCGTGACCGTCAATGCGTACACGTGTATCACGCGGTACCGAAAGCAGGGAAGCGCTTTTATTACTGCTGTCGAACATTACGACAAACAGCGTATCACTGCGGCCCACATCATCGGAGCGTTCGTCAACACCCATAACAACAATATTCTTTTTCAGATTCAGCCTATCTGTCGGCGCAAGATTATCCAATCCCGTTTCCGGAAAGAAATAACCGAAGGCAATATAGCCTACTACACAGATAGCCGTTACAATCATTAAAATTTTTGTCTGGAGAATGCTTTTCATCCTTATATAACCTCTCAATCAATTTCTTCTGCCAGATATTCCGTCAGCTCCTTGCGGCTGCGGTACAGGAAAGCATACAGCATGCGTGCGGTCAGGCCCCAGATAACCTTATCCTCATACAGGTAAAAATACACATAATAGGACTTGTTCATGCGCCAGCCACGCTTGCGCTGCGGCACCAGGTCAAACGGAAAATCATCACCCGGATGGTCTGCCAGCTGCACGGAGCCACGCCTTGGCTTTTGCTCCAAAAGCACCTTAAGCGGTACAGTGAAGATGCGCTCTACCTCGCTTTTGCTGTACGTAATCTTGCTGATATCATCAATCAGACCAACAAAGGGGTGGATAATCGGTCCGTTATGCGTTACCAGACAATCCAGCTCACCGCAGATAGTAATATTTTCCGGCTGCAGGCCAAGCTCCTCGCAGGTTTCGCGCACTGCAGTATTGCGGAAACTGTTATCCTCGCATTCGTACTTGCCACCGGGGAAGCACACCTCACCCGGCTGACTGCGCAGGGTATGCGCCCGCTCCTCAAACAGCACACTGATGCCTTCGGGAGTACGCACTATGGGCAGCAGTACGGCAGCATCCCACAAACGGTCCAGCTTATCAATGCCAGGAGCACGACGGTGCAGTCGCTCAAACAATACATACTGTAATTTTTCCATCTCATTCATAATAACACCTTATTTTAACACCTTCGTCGGCAAATGAAAATAGTATTTATAAATTTCTGCGCGAGATAAGTGTTTTCCTGCCGCTAAATGTAACTAAGCTGTAAAATCCAAGTAACAATCATTGAAAAACACATTATTTACACTGCTTACGGCAAAAGGAAAGCGCCAGCCGCTAACGCAGCTGACGCCAAGGGAAAGACAGATTTAATTAGTACAGAGGAGCTTCAGCTTCTGCATGCTTTTTTTCGCTCTTGTCAACCAGCAGAGTTACAGCAGCATCGCCGGTGATGTTAACGGAGGTACGCGGCATATCCAGGATACGGTCGATACCTGCGATAAGAGCAGAGCCTTCCAACGGCAGACCAAGGCTGGTCAGAATCATGGTCAACATAATGAAGCCTGCGCCCGGAACACCTGCAGTACCGATAGAAGCCAGAGTACCGGTAACGATAATGGTCATGTATTGGGAAGCGGTGAGGTCAATGCCGTACAGTTGAGCAATGAACAGTGCGCATACACCCTGGTAAGCAGCAGTACCATCCATATTGATGGTTGCACCAAGCGGCAGAACGAAACTGGAAACTTCTTTAGAAGCGCCCATTTTCTGAGCACAGCTCATGGTCAGCGGCAGAGTACCGCCGGAGGAGCAGGAGCTGAAAGCCATCAGGGATGCCGGAGCAATACCCTTAATGAATTTGATGAAGCTCATGCCTGCCAGGAATTTAATCATAGAACCGTAAACGATAACGGCGTGCAGGAGGCAAGCCAGATATACAGCGATAACAACCTTCAGCAGCGGCAACAGTACGGAAGGACCGTTAGCTGCAACTACCGGAGTAATCAAACCGAAAACACCAATCGGCGCAACAGCCATGATCATGCCTACGATTTTGTAGGAAACCTCAGCCAGACCATCGATGGTGTGCTTCAGAGCGTTAGCCTTTTCACCAACAACGGTGATACCAGCGCCAACGAAGAGAGAGAAAACGATGATTTGCAGCATGTTGGCTTTAACCATAGCTTCCAGCGGGTTAGTCGGGAAAATGTCAATGATAACCTTGGAAATAGGCGGTGCAGCCTTAGCAGCAACCTTAGCGGTATCAGCAGCCATATGAAGGCCAACACCCGGCTGCATGATGGTACCGATTGCCAGACCGATAACGATAGCAAAAGCAGTAGTTACCAGATAGTATGCTACAGTTTTTACACCGATACGGCCTACCTTTTTGATATCACCAAGGCTGGTGACACCAATTACCAGGCTGGAGAATACCAGCGGTACGATAACCATTTTGATCATGTTCATGAAAATTGTTCCCAGAGGACCAATCCAGGTCTTGGCGAAGCCGGCGCCTTCAGCACCCAGCTCCAGGCCTGCAATAATACCAAGCGCAAGGCCGATTAAAATTTTTGTAGATAAATTCATTTTTACAACCCCCAGATAATTAAGTAAAAAAACTGTTAAGCTAATTATAACAACTTATCAGAGAAAAGTCCGATTGTATACAGTATTATTACCGTGTATACAATATTATTTACGATTATCCCGTCGAAGCGCATAAAAATACCCCTGCAGCAACGTGCAGGGGCAAAAGCAAATTATCTTATTTAACTAAAAGCTCATACAGCACTACGGCAAGAGCACCGGGAACACCAAAGAAGCCGGCAATCAAAGCCTTGATAACCGTAATCTTCATGGTAAAGCCCGCCAACGAGCCTACTACATTGATAAACCACAGCAGCAAAGCGCCGCAGAGACCATTCCACACCAGCTTGAAGGGCATCGACAGCAGCTTTACTATTACTAAAAGCAACAGTACTCCAGCAATCATCGGTACAAAAGCACCAAGCGGTGACAAAATAGCATTAAGTTCCATAAATAAATAACGCCAGTCCTTTCTACATCTTACGCCTGTTTTCCAGCGCCTTAGACAAGGTTATTTCGTCAGCATATTCCAAATCGCCGCCCATCGGCAGGCCATGAGCAATACGGCTGACGGTTATTCCTACAGGCTTCAGCAGCTGCGCCAGATAGGTAGCAGTCGCCTCGCCCTCTACATCTGAGTTGGTTGCAATAATAATTTCACTGACTGATTCCTGCTGCAGGCGCAAGAGCAGCTCTCTGATGCGCAGCTTTTCCGGACCAATACCATCCAGCGGCGAAAGCACACCGTGCAGCACATGATACAATCCGTGATAGCCATGACTGCGCTCCATCGCCGCAATATCCTGCGGCTGCTCTACTACGCAGATAGTAAAGCTATCGCGCGAGCTGTCGCGGCAAATCTCGCATACATCGCTGTCAGTAAGATTAAAGCAGCGGCTGCAATAGTGAATTTGCTCCTTGGCGCCGCTCAGAGCCGCCGCCAGCTGCTTCACATCCTCCGCAGGCATGTCAATCACATGATAGGCCAGTCGCATAGCTGTTTTCGAACCAATGCCCGGTAAACGCCTGAGCTGCTCGTATAAATTAGCCAGCGGCCTGATCATTCTTGCCATCAGCTTAGAACATGCCAGGCAGCTTCATACCGCCGGTAACCTTAGCCATTTCTTTTTCGGTCAGCTCGTCAATTTGCTTCATAGCGTCATTGACAGCTGTCAGGATCATATCCTCCAGCATTTCTACATCCTCAGGATCTACAGCGGTCGGATTGATTTTGATGGATTTCAGTTCTTTTTTACCGCTGACAACAACGGTTACGGCACCGCCGCCGACAGACGTTTCTACAGTACGGCTTTTCAGATCCTCCTGCATTTTCGCCATATCGGACTGCATTTTTTGTACCTTTTTCATCATTGCCTGCATATTACCCATGCCACCTGGAAACATAATTAAATTCCTCCTTGATATTTACATATATTGATATTATATATTCTCAGAAACATAAGCCAAGACCTGCTAGTCTCAATTTAGTTTCATTGGTCAGATATATCTGTTACGCTGCCGCCCAAAGCATTAAAGGCCTTACGCAGGTTTTCCGGCAGCTGTGCTGCCTGCAGACTCGGCGTTTCGTTCTCCGCCGATTGCTGCACCTCCTGCTGCTTTACAGGCTTTTGCGGCAGCTTGGCCTTGCCTTCAATCACAGCCTCCAGCCTGATTTCGCGCCTTGCCAGACGCAGCAGAACCTCCTCAAAGGCACCGCGATAGTCATCCTTGTTCATTCTGTCCGCAAGGAAGGGCGCCTTAAAGGCCACCTGCAGAATGTTATTGGCAAAGCTGAAGACTCTGCCGTTTTTAGCGCAGGATACCATTGAGTTCTTCTTTTCAGCCTTCATGATCTCCAGAGCCTGCTTCCAGAAGTCCTCACCGGCAGCAAAATCACCGGCATATTCCTCAGTCTGCTGTACTCTGGCACTTTTATGCTTAGGTGCAGCATTCACCGCTGCAGCCAGCGTATCAGCAGCAGGTTGCGGTTGCGCTTTAACTGCAGGCTTCTTAGCCGGAGCAGCTTTTGCTGCCTGCACCTGTTCTGCCGCAGAAGCTTGCTGTGCAATCGGCTGCTGTGCTGCCGGTGCGGCATATTCCTGTACTATTGGCTGCTGCACTGCCACAGCAGGCACAGGCTGAGCATTAACCGGAGCCTGCTGATAAACAGGCATTACACCACCTGCCAGCTGACGCTCCAGCTGTTCTATCCTTGCCGACAAAGCAGCCAATGTGCTGCCCTCTACGCGGCACAAATCCAATAAGCACAGCTCCGCAGTGATGCGCGGACGCATTGAGCCGCGCAGCTCCTGAATAGCACTATGCAGTCTTTCCTCCGCCGCCAGCAAGCGATCACGCCCAAATAACGGCGCCAGCTCTGCCAGCGCTTCTTTGGTATCCGTCAGATAAATTTCTTCATAGTCAGGTACAGCCAGATAAAGCACCAGCGCCCGCAGATACTCAATAAGCTCCGTAAGCACCTGCTTGACATCCTTACCCTGCTCCAGCAGCAGATTCAACGTAGCCAGCGCCTGCGGCAGCTGTCTGCGGCCTATTGCTCCTGTCAGCTCGTGCAGCGCTTCGCGTCCTACGATACCCAGCACCTCGCGCACGGTTGCCACAGTAACACGCTTGGCCATAACACCGCACTGATCCAGCAGGCTCAGCGCATCACGCATACCGCCCTCAGCCTGAATCGCTATTAAGCGCAGCGCGTCCGCATCTGCCTCAATGCCACTGCCAGCGGCTACCATGGCCAGATGCTCCGCAATTTCGTCTACCGTTACCCTGCGGAATTCAAAGCGCTGACAGCGCGACTGAATTGTCGCAGGCACCTTCTGCGGGTCCGTCGTCGCCAGAATAAATACAGCGTGTGCCGGCGGCTCCTCCAATGTCTTCAGCAAGGCATTAAAAGCGCCCGTAGACAGCATATGCACCTCGTCGATAATATAAACCTTGTAGCGGCTTTCCGCCGGCGTGAAGGCTACCTGCTCGCGCAGGTCACGGATATTATCTACGCTGGTGTTGGATGCAGCGTCAATTTCAATTACATCCAGAGAGGTTCCCTGCACAATACGCTGACAATTGCTGCACTGACCGCAGGGCTCAGCAGTAGGCCCCTGCTCGCAGTTCAAAGCCTTGGCCAGAATACGCGCCATACTGGTTTTACCGGTGCCGCGAGGACCGGAAAACAAATAAGCGTGGGCTATTTTTCCGCTTGCCAAAGCATTTTTCAAGGTTGTTTTTACAGCCTTTTGTCCCACAAGAGCGTCAAAGTCCTGCGGTCGCCATTGGCGATATAAAGCTACATAAGCCATCGCTGCCACCTCCCCGGAATTTATTACATACACAACTATTATACTCAAAATAGCCTAAAAAGTAAATTACAGTTTAGATGCTCCAGCTTATCATCAAAACAAATATTTTACTAATGCACTGAAGTATTATATAATATCATCAGCTAATCAAAAGGAGGCTACAGCAATGACCATACCCGAAATTGACAAGGACTTTTTACGCAAGCAGTTACCTGACTTTGCCAGGCAGACTGCTGACTACCATAATGAAAAAATCGGCAAAATTGCCTATAAGGAGTTTTCCGGCTACTTCGGCAGCTTCGCCCAGCGCGACGGCAAAAGCAATATGCTGCGCCTGCGCTGCAGTGCCGGTCGCATAACTGCAGATAAACTGGCCTTCATCGCCAAGATGATCCGCAAGTATAACATCAGCCGCATTCACTTCACCACCGGCCAGACTATCCAGCTGCATGACCTCAGCGCCGAGGCTGCCGCTGAAATTTTGGAGCAATGCCTGGACGCGGATATCATCCCCTTCGGCTGCGGCGGTGACTATCCCGGTAATGTCCTCTGCTCACCCTTAAGCGGTGTGGAGCGCGAGGAATATTTTGACGTGCTGCCCTACGCCGAAGCAGCGGCGCAATATCTTGTCGCTGCCATTCCCGACGGCAAGCTGCCACGCAAATTAAAGACCGGCTTTTCCAATTCCCCGCAAAATCTTACGCACGCCACCATGCGCGATTTAGGCTTCGCCGCCCGTCCCGACGGTCGCTTCGATGTCTATAGCGCCGGCGGTCTGGGACCTGCTCCCTGCATCGGTATAAAAATGGCCGAGGCTGTTGCTCCCGAAAAAATCTTGTATCATATCAAAGCAATGCTCGCCACCTTCCGCGAATGCGGCACCTATACGCAAAGATCCAAATCACGCACCCGTTATCTGCCTGAGCTTTTGGGCGGCGAAGCCGCTTACAAAGCAGCCTACAGCGAACGCCTCCTGCAGGCACTGCAGGAGGGCGGTCTTGATTTGCAGCCTGAGGCAACAAAAATCACCAAGCGCGACTTCAAGCTCATCACCGGCTTCCGCATTACCTCACAGAAGCAGCCCGGTCTTTACGCCGTAAATTATCATCCACAGGCAGGACTGCCCAAAATTGAAAGCTTCCTCGCTCTGGCGGATTATCTGCAGAACGTTAAAGCCGCCGAGCTGCGTCTTGCATCCGACCAAAGCGTCTATATTATCAACCTCACTGCTCCCGAAGCAGCAAAGGTAATGTCGCTCACGCCTGACACAGCCTATAATGCCTTCACCAGCAGCGTGGCCTGCATCGGCTCCACCGTCTGCCAGATGGGCATGGGAGATTCCCAAAGCCTGCTGACAAGCTGCTTCGAAGAAATGGCTACGCAGTACGCCGCCAGTGATGCTCTGCCGCAGATTTATATTTCCGGCTGTCCTTCCAGCTGCGGCACCCACCAAATAGGCGAACTCGGCTTCCGCGGTACAGTTAAGGTCATCAAGGGTACAGCACACCCAGCCTTCACTATGTACATCAACGGCTGCTCACTGCAGGGCAGCGAACGCCTAGGGGAAGAAGTAGGCACACTGCTCGCCGAAGATATCCCCTTCGTGCTTTTGGAAATCGGCAAGCATATCGCCCAAAGCGGTCTGGACTTTGCCGCCTGGCAGGCAGCAAATCCTCAGGCCATCGCTACTATCGTTGCTCCCTATATGAAAAAAATCGAGTTGCTCAGCCAATAAGCGCAGCACAAAAAAATCCGTCGCACATGCGACGGATTTTTTTCGTTTATTTCCCTGTAGGACCGCAAAGACGGGCTTCCCCGCGGCACATGAAAGTATCCGCTTAAGGCTGCTTCCTTCCGGACCTGACCTGGTTCACAGGCTCCCATTGCGCAGGACCCAGCTCTACGATCCTACAGAGAAACAAGCTATATGATTTTATTAAAAAAGCCGCTCAGTGCGGCAGATTTTTAAGTGGCGGAGAGAGAGGGATTCGAACCCTCGGTACGGTTTCCCGTACACACGCTTTCCAGGCGTGCACCTTCAACCACTCGGTCATCTCTCCAAGGTTGAAAACTTTAAACTATTTTCAATTTGCCAGCACAATACGTACCCGCAGTCAACATGACTGCAAGTAATATTATACTGGCATTTTTAATGAAAGTCAAGCGTTTTTTGTAAAAATTTTTATAAAATCATCAAATTTTTCTTCTGCAGCAGTTTAGGAGAAGGAATCCTCCTCATCACTGTCTTCAGCCGGCAGCAGCATTACCGCACAATCAGAATTCAGAACCACGTTTTCCGAGGTGCTGCCCAAGTCATCGCCGTTAGTCATATCGGCGCCGGTTTTAGTCATCATAATCAGGCTGACATTATCACGCTCGCAGATAGCAGCAATTTTTTTGGAGGCTACGCCATGTGCAATGCGATAATCGGCTTCAATGCCGAAAATTTTCATTTCGTCTACCAGCTCTTGCAAAAACATTTTGGCACTGCCGTATTTTTCCTTGTAATCATGTTTGTTTCTGCTGTGCTCAACAACATGCACAAACAACACCTTGCCTACATATTCACGCAGACTACGGATAACGTTCAGCGCTTCTAAGGATTTACGGGAAAAATCGGTCGGTATCAGCACAGTATCCAGCAGATTTTCTGTAACCTCATCTTCCTCATCCTTATTAATCAGCAGGGGAATCATTGTAGCCCGTGCCAGCTCATAGGTAGTGCTGCCCATCAGCGCACGCTTCAAAAAGCCCTTGCGGTGAGATGCTACCAGCATCAGGTCAGCGTCGTTTTCTTCCGCCAGCCTGCTTAAGGTTTCGCAGGGCTCGCCTGCCGGGGTTACAATGGAAATTTCTTCATAGCCTGCCTGCTCTATATCATTTTTATACCCATCCAATCGGCTGCGCGCTTTTTTAAAGCTGCTACCGTCAGGGTCGGCATCATCGTCATCATCAAAGACGTGAGCCAAAACCACTTCCGTTTCCGTATCGGGGCATAAGCAAAACAGACACTCGGTCAATTTATCAGCCTGCGGGGACAGATCTGTGGCCAACAGGACCTTGGTGAATGTACTCATCTAATTGCTCCTTTAAAAAATATGTAATATATGGATAGTTCGCCATGAATCCCGAAATTCCTGCCTGAGTAAAAAACAGCTTTCCTAAAAATACTGCCAATCGAGTAGGAGACTGCTCATTATTTGAGCAGTCGACCTCTCACACCACCG
>NZ_CALDXR010000015.1 GCF_937920985.1 uncultured Phascolarctobacterium sp. | reverse complement strand
ATTATTTCAAGACGGATGCAGAAAATCATCTTACGGACGAAAAGCTTTATAAGGAGAAGCAGGATGTATCTACCAGCGTAGAAGGAAAGGCTGATGATAAGGCAGCAGCAGGCAAGGACAACCAAACAGGTGATAAAATGATGGATATTTCCAGTCTGCATATCAACAGCAAAATCTTTAAGCTGACGGAAGATGCAAAGGCGAAGTATCTTATTGAAACGAACAAGAAATTTGCTGATTATCATGAGTTCCTTTCCAGTGACTACCTCCTGGAGCGTGTAAAGGCAGATCCGGAGAAGGTTGGTAAACGACTTGGTGATGGTTATTTTGAGCAGCAGTTTGTGCTGCAGCAGATTGGTACGCTGACAGGAAAGAAATATCTTGGTGATTACGGCAGCGATATGGAGCAGTTTGCTGCCCTGATGAACGCAGGTGCAGTAGTTGCGGAAGCAATGGATTTGAAGGTTGGCGTAGCACTGACAGCAGAGCAGATGGCAAGCCTGACCACAGATATTGTCTGGCTGGTGGAAGAAGTAGTCAACGGCGAAAAGGTTCTTGTACCGGAGGTGTTCCTGGCACAGGTGCGCAGCGAAGATTTGCGTCCTGATGGTGCGCTCATCGTAGGCGGTGAGGTAGAGCTGTACTCCAAGCAGGATATCAAGAACATGGGTAACATCAGAAGCGATGGTACTATAGCTTTGCGCGCAGAAAATGTTAGCAATAAAGGTGATATCGCAGGTGAAAACCTGAAGATAAAAGCAGAAAAGAATATTACTAACAGTGGTACAATGCGTGCAAAAGCGGATGTATTGCTACAAGCGGAGAACATTACCAACGAAGTAACTGTTAGCGAAAAACAATATAAGGAGCTGAACCAGAAAAAGATTGAAGCAACTGGTTCTATTAGTGCTGGGCAGAATTTGACGCTGGAGGCAGGCAAGAACATTACGAATAAAGGTGTAAATCTGACTGCAGGCAAGGATTTGACTCTTAATGCTAATGATGTTGATATCGTAACGGTTGCCAATGAAAAGCATGTTGCCGTAGCTTATGGCAGTTCTTCAGCAGAAATCCATGACGTGCAGCACCAGCAAAGTGCGCTGAGCGGCGAGAACATCCGCCTGAATGCGAAAAAGAACATCAGCATTGCTGGTGGTATTTTGAGTGCGAAAAAAGACGTGGAGTTGAATGCTAAAGGCGATGTAAGCCTGACTGCTGTGAAAGATTTGTACAGCGAGGAAAGCGAAGTGGGCAAGCGTGGCAGCAGCTATTACAACCATAACAAGCAGGTAGATGAAGCTGTGAAGGGCAGTACTATTGCGGCGAAGAACGATATCAGCATTGCTAGCGGCAAAGATATCAATATTAAAGGCAGCAACGTAGCCAGTGAAGCAGGAAAAGCAGACCTGACTGCAGAAAATAATATAAATATTGCTAATGAAACAGAATACCATGAGCGCCTGCACGAAGAGCACAACAAGGTCAGTGGGGTGCTTTCGTCCAAAACAACAGATATTTATGATTACAGTAAGCAGAATACTGTTGTTGGCAGCAATGTTTCTGCCGGAGAGCTTGCGATTAGCAGTAAAAAAGATATGAATATTACAGGCAGCAACGTAGTTGCAGATAATGACGTAAGCGTAAAAACCGGCGGCAATATGAATATCGGCAGTGCGGAGCAGACAAGCGAAAGCGAATACAGAAAAGCTGTAAAGAAAAGCGGTGTGTTTGCTGGCGGCGGCTTAGGCTTTACCATTGGCAAGGAAAAGCAGAAGGATCAGTACGCCAACCAGAACGCTGAGCAGGTGGGAAGCACAGTTGGCAGTGTTAAAGGCAATGTGAACCTGAATGCTGATAAGGCTGCTGACGTTAAAGGCAGCAGTGTTGTCGCAGGAAAGGATATAAATATCACTGGCGAAAATGTTAAAATTGAAAACAGCGACAGCATTTACAACGC
Organism: uncultured Phascolarctobacterium sp.; assembly: GCF_937920985.1. Lineage (GTDB taxonomy): Bacteria > Bacillota > Negativicutes > Acidaminococcales > Acidaminococcaceae > Phascolarctobacterium_A. The sequence goes on along the minus strand of NZ_CALDXR010000015.1, from coordinate 52,424 downwards.
ACAGGAGAAGCATGAGTTTAAAAGAACAGGACTGAGTGTTTTTGTTGGCGGAGGTTATGTAGATGTTGTAAATAATGCAGCGAACAGCGTAAAACATGCAGCAGATGTTGAAGATAAACGCCTTGGTGCTTTAGTTGCTGTCAAAGGATACAAGGATGCTGATAAAGCTATCAAAAATATTAAAAGCAATGGCGGTGGCAAGGTAACCGAAAACTTGTCTATTAATGTCAGCCTTGGCACAACGAAGAGCAAGAGTGAAAGTAATAGCACAACAACAGTAGCTAACGCCAGCGAAGTAAAGGCGGGAGGAGATGTTAATGTTACTTCTACGAAGAAAGATATTAATATCACTGGCAGCAATGTTGAAGGCAAGGACGTTACCTTAAACGCTAAAGAAAACCTTAATATAACTGCGTCTAAAAATACTAATAAAACGGAGCAAAACAGTAAATCCAGCAGTGCAAGTGTTGGCGCAAGGCTAGAACTTGGCAAAGGCCCAAGCTACAGCATTTCTGGCAGTATGTCCAAGGGAGAAGTGTCTGCAAATGGCACAACCTATAACGAAAGCAATGTGACTGCCAATAAAGATTTGAGTTTTGCAAGCGGTAACGACACCAATATTAAAGGTGGCAAGCTGAGCGGTGAAAAGGTTACCGGTAACGTAGGCGGAGGCCTTAACATCGAAAGCAAGCAGGACAGCAACAGCGATAAGGAAAACAATAAATCTGTTGGCGCGAGCGTTGGGCTTGGCAGCAATAAAGCCATTAGCGGCAGCGCAAGCGTAGGCAAAATTGACAGCAAATATGAAAGTGTAACAGGCCAGAGCGGTATCTACGCAGGCGAAGATGGCTTTGATATTCGTGTAGAAGCTAATACTGACCTTAAGGGTGGTATTATTTCAAGTACTGCTGATGCTGACAAGAATAAGCTTTCGACAGGTACGTTGACGTTTGAAGATATTCAAAATAAGGCGGATTACAAAGCAGGTGGAGCTGGCATCAAAGTAAACAAAAACAATGATGCAGAATACAATGAAAAAGGTATAACACCTGATATTGGCATGCCTGCAAGCGGAGAAGCTGAAAGCACAACGAAAGCTACTATTAGCAAAGGAACTATTGAAATCCGTGATAAAGAGAATCAGAAGCAGGATATCAATAAGCTGAATCGTGATAATGCAAACAGCCTTAATAAGCTTGGCGAGATTTTTGATAAGACAAAAATTGAAGAACGCCAGGAATTAGCAAATTTGTTTGGCGAATTGGCGTATAATGAGATTCACTACATGGATGGCAGCAACGAACAGAAAGCTCTTTATCATGCAGTTGTTGGTGGAATTATGAGTAAGCTTACTGGGGGAGATTTTCTTGCTGGTGCAACTGCTGCTGGAATAAACAAGCTGGTTATTGAAGAAATAGTTAAAGTTGCAGATGGTGATCCTGATAAGGCGCAGTGGGTTAGTGCTGTCTTAGGAGCAGTGATTAGTGACTTAGTGTCTGGTAATACGCAAGCTGGGGCGAGTGTTGCTGCTAGTGCTACAAAGAACAATTTTTATCATTTATTTTTTAAAAAATATATAGATATGATTAATCCTAATACATTAAAGGAAAATGAGGCATATGCAATTATGGTTGATGGATCTTATAAATATGTTGATGGAACAGTAGGCTGTTTTATAACGTTAAATCCAGATGATAGCAATGATTTATTAATTTTCGATAATACAGGAGTTAATATTGCTTTGTCTGGTAGCAATAATCCTGTTGGAATGTCTGTAACAAAGATTATCTTTGCAAATAATGTAAAAGCAAGTGATATTATATCAGGTGCATCAATATCTTCTGGAGCCGATATAAATGGACTTCATATAGGTGGTAGTATGCCTATTAGTGATTTGCTAGAAGGAAATTTAAATAATTTTTCAGGAGAATATGGCATATCATTAGAAATGAAAGCTTCTATTCAGGCTGGCATGTCATATGCATATTTTGTTGGTAGCAGGAGTAGTTATAGTACTTGGCATCCTTTCAAAGAACTGTATCATAAATCATACGATGAGGCTGTAGCTAGGTTTATTTCCAATCCTTTGAAAGGGAAATTTGATATTTTTGAAAATAAAGAAACTCATCAGAAAATAGTATTAAAAATAGAGAATAATAATTGTAAGATGTTATCTGGATACGATGAAAAGAATAATACATATGTATGGGTTGATATCAATAGAACTAAGTTATCTTATGATGATAGCTTTAACAAAATTACACTTTGCAAAGATTAGTATTGGGAGATGATATAATGACTAGATATGGGAGAAAAGTTAAAACAGGTATTTTTATAGGTTGCTTTTTTAGTATACTAATATTTTGTATAATAGTATGGAAAATAGTTTTCGGATATAATGTCACAAATAAAGATGATTTAAGCATATATAAGAGCTTTTTGTGCATACGGGATCCAGAGAATAGCGTTTGGATAGATTTTTACAAAAAAGATGAGGTTTTTGGAAAGTGTACTTTAGTACTCAAGAGAAATATAAGAATTGAAGAGATGAGTAATGACGAAAAAATTAATTATTATCAAAGAAAAGTTGAGAAGGTCCTGACAGCTCAAAATAGTAATATTGTTAGTTATAAAGATGGAATAAATGATTGTATAATAAGAAATGATGATAAAAGCTTAGAGGTAACTGTAGTAAGAAGATAGGGGAAAATAATGATTAGGTATTTTATTACTAAGGAAACGATAACTATAACATTGATAATGATAATGATAACTATAATTTCCATTGGTGTGTTTTTGGCTCCCCTGCTTCGATATAGATGTTTGGGAGATAATAAAAGATATACTAAAGATTTATATTATACATGGCATAATATTTATGTCAATGATCCATGTGAAATGGTTATGTTTTCGGAACCTAGTTTAGATAATTGGGCAGTTACAGCTGTTTATAAATATAATAGCGACAATTTATATGTAAAGCAAAAATATATTGAGCTTTTAAAAAATAAAGGTTGGGAATTAGAGAGAATAGAAGGTGGTAAAGAAATATTTCAAAAAAAGAATTTATTGTATTGCTTAGAATGCAAGGAAAGAGGAGTAATAAAAATAAGTGTAAAAATACAAGGATATGAGGATACTAGTTTATTACACAAATTGATGTATGGTGTAAATTAGAATAATCATGAGCCTTCATCAACAAAAGTGGGTGAACAACACCAATCAAAAACTTTAGTATCAAGGCGAAGAATCTTGTTAACAAGAAGGAGATTTTTGAAACAAGCTTTAAAGAAAGCCATGAGGATATTTCCTACAAGATACCGCATTTGAATGCACCTAATTATTATGATGCAGTGCGCAAGTTTGACAGGCAGATTTTGACTGCGCAGATTGATAAAGAGACTGCGGATGCGAATATCATTTCCAGCGGTAACATCAACATTGATCTGGACAAAGACCTGACCAACCATTACAGCAAAATAAAAGCAGGCAAAGATTTAACTGTCAATGCTGGCGGTACAGTGGAGAATGTAGGCTATCAGGGGACTGTCCACTATTATGACCGTGGTAATGATTACCATTACTGGAAGTACAAGAAACACAGAAGAATGCATATTCGTTGTTGCTGGGGTTATGCTACTACAGTGATTCCTTATTATGACCGTACATTGCTTTTGAATAATATACAGAATAAAAATGGCTGTTGTACTACATTTTTTATGCAGCACGACAGCCAGTATGTCTTAGAATGTGAGTATTATTTTTTTACTTGCTCGATACAGCAAGTATGTTCCTTGCTTTTTTTGTCATAATTGATGCCTACAAGAAGCATGTTACCAGTGTATTGCTCCAATGTTTGCGTATAGTTACGTTCTTTAATTTGCTCGAGTGCTGTTTTAGCACTTTGGTTCCATTTCAGCTCTACGATAAGCGCAGGATAGTTTTCTTTATAGCGTGGCTTAGGGAGATACACGAAGTCAGCAAAACCTCGGCCGGTGGGAAATTCTCTGATTGGCTTGAAGTAATATTGCATAGTGCTTAAAAAAGCAATAGTCAGCACGCTGCTTAATGAATTTTCATCATTGTAACGTATGGAAGAAGCATATTCGTCATGAAGCTTAGCAATGCTATTAGCGACAACTGCTGTCTCACCGTCTAAAACAGCGTTTAAAAGCTGCGTTGATTCAATTTCAAAAGAATGAAGTTCAGACCAGTTGTTAGAACTGATTGCACCTGCAAATTCCTGTCTGATTTCTTCATTAGGTATAGAAGCTACGTGTTCATTGATGTCATAACTTAAGTAACCTAAGTGAATCAGAGCTGTGAGAATATCGTCTTTGCTAGCGAAGCTAATCATATCGTTTTGGAAGAAATTGGTATTGACAGCGACTGAGTTGCCAGCGAGCATATCTATTATTGCTGTACGCAGACCTGCGAAATTCATATCAATGAGAGTTTTGATAGTTTGATAAGTACCAGTTTGCGACCAGTAGCTTTGCAATCTTCCTCGTAGCATAGCGTTAACGACTGCTTTGGGGTTATAAATGTGGTAGTCATCTAAAAGATAGCCATCATACCAACGTTTGACAGCAGTAAAATCGGCATGGTAACGTGAGCATAATGTTTTAACTTCATTCTCTGTAAAACCCGTGTATGGAGCAAAAAAGCTGGCATCTAGCATAGTATACTCATCAAAATTGTTGAGCGCAGATTGTGTTTTCACTTTTTTGATGGGCAAAATACCTGTCAGATAGGCAAGGGCTACATACTTTGCCGGTTCACTGCCTTTGAAAAGATTACGCAGAAAGTCAATATATTGCTCTTGTACTTTGGTGTTGTGGGATTCGTCTCTGATGAAAACGTCCCATTCGTCAATGACGATAACAAATTTATTGCCTGTTGCAGCATTGATAGCTGATAATGCTCCAGAAATTTTTTGTACATCATCAGGAACAATTTTTCCGTAAAGTTGGCGCAGTTCGTTCAATACTATTTTAGTTATGTATGGAACAGTAGCTTCAGCTTTGCCACATTCTTTAAAACACCATTGTATGTCGAAGTGGAGCACATCGTATTTATTAAGATGTCTTGTGAAGCCAGGGATTTGGCTGATAGCAAGACCTTGAAAAAGTTCAGAAGCATCAGCACCTTTGCTGTAATATGCAGTGAGCATATCAGCGGTAACTGACTTGCCGAAGCGACGAGGGCGGCTGTTACAAACAAAAGCTTGTAAGGTGCCGAGCATTTGATTTGTGTGCTTAATTAGAGAGGTTTTGTCAATATAAATTTCAGAAGCTACTGCTGCTTTAAATGCTGAACAGTCAGGATTTACAAATAAGCCCATAGCGCTATCCTCCTTTGCCGATGTGTTTATTTTTAGTATAAAGCAAGGTTGTCCTTATTGCAAGCAACGTAAAATGGAATGGTTAATGTATACATGCTTTTTTGTTGAAATAATCTGCAAGTTAGAGTAAAATATGACTATAAACCATGAGGAGGTATCACTATGTCTGAAATCTTAGCGGAAGCAACTTTTCCGAGTGTAATCCATAATAATGAAGTTTGCGAAGAAATCGTTAAATGGGGCAATAAAAATGGTTTCCCTCTGCAAAAAGCAAAATTATATAATAAAATGGACGGTTATGTAGGCTTTTCTCCTGATAATTATTTCATTAAAGCAACCCGTCTGCCGCCTGTTCCCGGTGGTTGGAAGGTTGTTGTAGAAAAATATGAGGCTGAAAGCCGCATTATTCCTTTGAATGTTAAGCCCGGTACCAATGAAGTTAACCGTTTCATCCTGAAAATGATGGATGAATATGTTAAAGAAGGCCTGAAAATGGAGCTGAGTGACGAGGTTTATGAATCTTATGGCACATACCTGCGCGATTTGAAGGTTACCGGTCACACTGTATTGATTAACACCTTTGAAGACTTTATCGAAAACATGCGTTAAGCTATGGCCAGTGTTTTAGAAAAACAGCTGGCGCGGGCGCTGGATATGCGCCTGGCGGTTTTTGCATCTAAGGCAGCAAGCGGCAGCCTGCTGCAGGATGAAATGTCCTTGCGTGCGGCTGCCTATATGGTCAGCGAAATCATTATGCCCTGCTGCTGTATGATGTGCAATAAAACCAAGCTGGAAGCATTGCTGTCGCAGACGAAGCTGTGCGCGGAAAACAAAGAGCTGACGCAGCGTCTGGCGGCGCTTGTCTATGATGATCTGGCACGTTGTAATGGGTTAGGATAGGACCAAGAAAAAAGTTGAAAAAAATCTCAACTTTTTCAAAAAAAGGTGTTGACAAAAGTCACCTGATGCCTTATACTTATATTCGTTGCTGATGCACATGACGCGGAAATAGCTCAGTGGTAGAGCACCTCCTTGCCAAGGAGGGGGTCGCGAGTTCGAATCTCGTTTTCCGCTCCACTTAAAAATTTGCCCGACAGATTGAGTCTGTCGGGTTTTTTGGTATTGTCAAGAAGCGAGCATTGTGATATGATATTATGAGCGATTTGTGTCAGCACATTTTCGCTAAGGAAGGCTGACAGTTTAATCCGATTATATTATTTATACCCACATAAATTTAAGGGAGGATTTTATTAATGAACGTTACTGTTGAAAGAGTAGAAAACGAGGCAACTTTAAAAATTACCGCTCCGGCTGCTGAGGTAAATGCAGGCTATAAAAAGGCTGTACAAAAAATTGCTGACCAGGTAAACATTCCTGGCTTCCGTAAAGGCAAAGCTCCGCGCGCTATCATCGAAATGCACTATGGCAAAGAAGCTGTAAAACAAGAAGCTTTTGAAATCGTTGCTAACAAAGCATACAGCGAAGCTCTGGACCAGGAAAAACTGATTCCTGTATCCGATCCTAAAGTTGAAGAATCTACCTTCGAAGAAGGCAAGGATATGGAACTGACCATTAAAGTAACCCTGAAACCGGAACCGGAACTGGGCGAATACAAAGGTCTGCATGTAGACAAAAAAGAAGTTGAAGTAACCGACGAGCAGGTTGACGCTCAGATTAAAGACATGATGGGCCGCGATGCTAAAATGGTAGTTGCTGAAGATGGCGCTGTAATTGAAAAAGGCGACTTCGCTATCATCGACTTTGCTGGTACTGTTGACGGCGAACCGTTCAGCGGCGGCGAAGGCAAAGGCTATCCTCTGGAAGTTGGCTCCAACTCCTTCATCCCCGGCTTCGAAGATCAGCTGGTTGGCCTGTCCAAAGGCGATTCCACTGACGTAGAAGTAACCTTCCCGGAAGATTACTTTGTTAAAGACCTGGCTGGCAAAGAAGCTGTCTTCAAAGTAAACATCCAGGACGTAAAACGCAAAGAGCTGCCGGAACTGAACGACGAATATGTTGCTTCCAAGACCGACTTCAAAACTGTAGAAGAGCTGCGTGCTAACTACAAAGAGCGTATGCAAAAAGCTGCTGAAGCTAACGCTAAAGCTGAATACGAGCATGAACTGATTGACCTAGCTGTAGCTAACGCTAAATTCAGCGTTCCGGAAATCATGATTGAAGACAAAATCAGCCAAATGGTTGACGAAATGAAAATGAGCCTGGAAAGCCGTAAAATGAGCCTGGATATGTACATGCAATACACCGGTCTGGACATGGCTAAAATCCGCGAAAACCAACGTCCGGTTGCTGAAGAAAACGTTAAGACCGACCTGGTTCTGGATGCTATCGCTAAGGCTGAAGACATTCAGGTTGACATGGCTGACGTTGATGCAGAAATCGCTGCTATTTCCGCACAACACGGCGCTGCTCCTGAAGAAGTTAAGAAAATCATCAAAGGCAACGGCACCATGGGCCTGCTGCTGGCTAACATCCTGCGCCGCAAGGCTGCACACGTTGTTATCGACAGCGCAAAATAATTTGGGGTTATACTTACAGTAAAGGAGTGTGACAAAATGAATTATGTGCCTATCGTTGTTGAACAATCTAGTCGTGGAGAACGTTCCTATGATATTTATTCACGTCTTTTGAAGGATAGGATTGTTTTCGTTACCGGTCCGATTGATGACAATATGGCAAATGTTGTCATTGCTCAGTTATTGTTCCTGGAGTCCGAGGATCCGGACAAAGACATCCATCTGTATATTAACAGTCCTGGCGGCAGCGTAAGCGCCGGCATGGCTATTTATGATACGATGCAGTATATTAAGCCTGACGTTTCTACTATCTGCATGGGCATGGCTGCCAGCATGGCATCTGTGCTCCTGGCAGCAGGCGCGCCGGGCAAGCGTTTTGCATTGCCATATTCCCGCGTTATGATTCACCAGCCCTTGGGTGGTGCACAGGGCCAGGCAACGGAGATTGAAATCCATGCCCGTGAAATTCTGCGTATCCGTGAAGAAATGAACCAGGTACTGGCAAAGCATACCGGTCAGACAGTGGAAAAAATTGCTGCTGATACTGAGCGCGATCATTATCTGACAAGTAAAGAAGCTAAGGAATATGGCCTGATTGACGAGGTTGTTTCCCGTAGTAAATCTGCAGAGTAAGATATACTATAAGGAGATTTAAAAATATGAGTTTTAATGAAGGACATGATGGAAATCCATGCTGCTCCTTTTGCGGCAAGCGTGAAGGTCAGGTTAAAAGACTGATTTCCGGTCGCGGTGTTTACATCTGCGATGAGTGTGTCGATTTCTGCAAATCAATGCTTGAAGAGGAAAAAGAAAGCGATGCTGCTGAACAGTTGGTTAATGCTGATCTGCCGAAGCCTCAGGAAATCAAGGCAATCTTAGATGAGTATGTTATTGGCCAGGATGAGGCTAAAAAGACCTTGTCTGTGGCTGTATATAATCATTACAAAAGAATCAATTACGAAATCCAGAATCCGGAGTCTAAACGTGACCTGGAGCTGCAGAAGTCCAATATTCTGATGCTCGGTCCTACCGGTAGCGGTAAAACACTGCTTGCTCAGACTTTGGCAAAGATTTTGCAGGTTCCCTTTGCTATTGCTGATGCTACTACCTTAACGGAAGCAGGCTATGTAGGCGAGGATGTTGAAAACATTCTGCTCAAGCTCATCAGCAATGCAGATTATGATATTGAAGCTGCTCAGCGTGGTATTATCTATATCGACGAAATCGATAAGATTGCCCGCAAATCTGAAAACGTTTCTATTACCCGTGACGTTTCCGGTGAAGGTGTACAGCAGGCTCTGCTGAAAATCCTTGAGGGTACTGTTGCCAGCGTTCCGCCTAAGGGAGGACGTAAGCATCCGCATCAGGAGTTTATCAATATTGATACAACTAATATCCTGTTTATCTGCGGTGGTGCCTTTGCAGGACTGGAGCATATCATCAATGCCCGTGTCGGCAAGAAAAATCTGGGCTTTGGTGCTGATATCCGCCGTAAGGAAGAGGTTGATAACGAGGCTGTATTTGCTAAGGTATTGCCTGAGGATATCATGAAGTTCGGTATTATTCCGGAATTTGCAGGACGTATGCCGGTAGTAGTAACGCTCAATCCTTTGGATGAGCCTGCACTGGTACAAATACTGACTGAGCCGCGTAATGCTTTAGTTAAGCAGTACCAGCGTTTTCTGGAAATGGATGGCGTAGATCTGGAGTTCGAGCCTGGTGCTTTGACTGCTATTGCTGAGGAAGCATTGAAACGTAATGCCGGAGCGCGTGGTCTGAGATCGATTATCGAATCTACCATGCGTAACGTAATGTATGATGTTCCTTCCCGTGATGATGTAACAAAGTGCATTGTTACTGAAGCTACTATACGCCAGCATTGCGAACCGCAAATGATTACAAAATAACAAAATATCTAAGGGGGAAGGATTGTTATACCTTCTCCCTTATTTTATCGCTATGACAGGTATACGCTTAATGGTGTACTGTCAATAAATTTCTCTCTTGTTTTGGGAGCTTAAGGAGGGATTATATGGCTAATTTGATAATTACAAAGCCCCTGTTGGCTTTGAGGGGCATCTTGATTTTTCCTGGCATGATTGCCAATATTGATGTCGGCCGAGAAAAATCTATGGCTGCTATTGACGCGGCTGAACTGACAGATAAACAGATTATCCTGGTCGGACAAAAACAGGCTGAGCAGGAAGATGTTACTGCTGCTGATTTATATGAATGGGGCGTTTTGGCAACCATCAAGCAAAAGCTGCAGCTGCCGAACGGCGCTGTTCGTTTGCTGGTAGAAGGTCTGGAGCGCGTACATGTGCTGCATGCGGCAGAGGTTCATGAGAATGAGCAGGATTTCTTTGTCGGTGAGGTAGAAGTAGTTCCTGCTGTCGATGCAGTGGATGCTGAAGCGGAAGGACTGCGTCGCTTGCTGTTGGACGCCTTTGAGCAATGGACTCTGCTTACGAAAAAGGTTAATCCTGATACAGTGCAGTCCTTAAAGTCGCGTGCTGATGTAAGCAAGGTTCCTGATATTATTGTCGGTTATCTGCCGCTGTCTTTGACCGAAAAGGAAGAGCTGTTGGAAATGGCGCCGCTGAAGCTGCGTTTACGCAAATTATACGAAATTCTTGTGCGCGAGCAGGAAATTGCCGATGTAGCTAAAAATATTTCTGACCAGGTACACCAGCAGGTGGAACAGAATCAGAAGGAATATTACCTGCGCGAGCAGATTAAGGCTATCAGCAAGGAGCTTGGCGAAAACGAAGACGTACAGGCAGAAATTGCCGACTACAAGGAACAGATGTCCAAGCTGAAAATGCCGCAAAATGTGGCGGAAAAAATCAACAAGGAGCTGGGACGTCTGGCGAAGATGCCGCCGATGACGCCGGAGGGAGCGGTAATCCGCACCTATATTGATTCTTTGCTTGCGTTGCCTTGGGGCAAATTCACCAAGGATAATTTTGATATAGATAAGGCGCAGGATGTTCTTGATAAAGATCACTACGGCCTGAAGAAGGTTAAGGAGCGTATTCTGGAATATCTGGCGGTACGTGCGTTGTCCAAGAGTACACGTGGACCGATTCTGTGTCTGGTAGGACCTCCGGGTGTTGGTAAAACAAGCTTGGCGAGCAGCATTGCCAAGGCTATTAAGCGTAAATTTACCCGTATTTCTTTGGGTGGTGTGCGTGATGAAGCTGAAATCCGCGGTCATCGTCGTACCTATATCGGTTCTATGCCGGGACGTATTATTCATGGTATGCAGACCTGTGGCTGCATGAATCCGGTTTTCCTGTTGGACGAGATTGATAAAATGGCTTCTGATTTTCGTGGCGATCCGGCTTCTGCTCTCTTAGAGGTGCTTGATCCGGAGCAGAACAACAGCTTTAGTGACCACTTTATTGAATTCCCGTTTGATTTATCACATGTATTCTGGATTGTAACAGCAAATGCTGTTGATACTATTCCTCCGGCTCTTTTGGACCGTTTGGAAATTATCCAGCTGAGCAGCTATACTGACGAAGAAAAGGTTAAGATTGCTCAACTGCATCTTTTGCCGAAAGAGTTGAAGCTCAACGGCCTGGAAAAATACAAGGTGAGCGTTAGCGAAAAGGCTATCCGCCGTGTAATTCACGACTATACAAGGGAAGCAGGCGTGCGTAATCTGGAACGCAAGCTGGCAGGTATCTGCCGCAAGGTTGCCTTCAAGATTGTCAAGGGCAAGGGTAAGGGTGCTCAGGTAACAGAAAAGAATCTGGAAAAATATTTGGGACCGGTTATTTACCTTGATGATGATATCAGTCTGAAATCCAGTGTTGGCGTTGCTAATGGTCTGGCGTGGACCAGCGTCGGCGGCGAGCTGCTGAAGGTAGAGGTGCTGGCGTTTAAGGGCAAAGGCAACCTGACGCTTACCGGTCAGCTGGGCGACGTAATGAAGGAGTCGGCTCAGGCTGGCTACACCTACATCCGCAGTCGCGCGGAAGCCTTGGGGATTCCTGCCAACTTTGGAGAAACGATGGATATTCATATCCACCTGCCGGAGGGCGCTGTACCAAAGGACGGTCCGTCTGCCGGCGTAACAATGGTTACTGCCATGGTATCGGCGCTGACAGGTAAAAAGGTTAAAGGCAAGCTGGCGATGACCGGCGAAATTTCCCTGTCCGGCAAGGTATGGCCTGTTGGCGGCATCAAGGAAAAAATGCTGGCAGCTTACCGCTATGGCGTAAAGACTGTACTGCTGCCGAAGCGCAATATGCAGGATCTGGATGAGCTGCCGGAAAATATTCGTAAGGAAATGCAGTTTATACCTGTTGAGCATCTTGATGATGTTTTGAAGCTGGCATTGGAGGATAAAAATGAGTAAAGATAATTGGGATATTATCCGTGCTAAATATGTGGCCTCCGCAGTACGCGCAGACCAATATCCGCAGCCTTCTCTGATTGAAGCTGCCTTTATCGGCCGCAGTAATGTCGGTAAATCGTCGCTTATCAATTCACTCTGCCGCCGCAACGGCCTGGCACGTGTAAGCTCTACTCCGGGCAAAACGCAGACCATCAATTTTTACGAGCTGGAGGCTAAGCGCATAGTTGAGGGTGAGGATGAAAGAGCATCCTTTTATCTGGTAGATTTACCCGGTTATGGCTTTGCTAAAACAAACCATAATAATAAGGACCAATGGTCCGGGTTTATAAGCAAATATTTATCTGGCAGCGAAAACCTGGGTGTTGTCTGCCAGCTGATTGATATCCGCCATAAGCCTATGGATAGTGATATGGAATGCTTTAATTGGCTGCGCAGCTGCGGCCTGAAGGTACAGGTTGTGCTGACCAAGTCTGACAAGCTTTCGAAAAACGCTGCTATGTCCCAAAAGGCACTCTTTAAGCGTGAAATGGGTCTGAAGGAGCATGAGATTATCACTTATTCCTCCTCACAGCATACCATGCGTGGCGAGCTGATTGCGCGTATTATGGAGGCTTTATCTGCTAACGGCGTAGAGCAGGAGTAAAAGCTATGTTTTTAAACCGCTTGTTGCTTTTTATCATGGCGCTTTGCCTGGGCAGCCTGCTGGTGCGCATGCATTTGCCGATACCGTTTTTGCTGGGCGGCCTGCTGACTGCTTTGCTTTGCAAAACTCTGACACATCGCAGCGATGTGAGCTGGCCTAAGCAATGGCGTGAATATGCTTTAATGGTTGCCGGTTATGGTATTGGCTCTACCTTTACATCTGACACCTGGAATAACTTTCTGGCTGAGCTGGTTGGTGTAGCGGAAGCAACGATAGTTATTTTGGCTGCAAGTATGGTATTGGCTGTTATTACGGCAAAGCTGGCGCGGGAAAACCTCAAAAGCTGCGTCATGGGTATGCTTCCCGGCGGTATGACGCTGACGATGCTCCTCTGCGAAGAGGACAAAGAGGTCAACCCCAACGTTGTCATGGTGATGCAAGTGCTGCGATTGCTGGGCGTAGTTATTACTGTGCCGTTTCTTGTAATCTTGCTGCTGAATGCGCAGGTGATAGGCAGCAGCGTAGTATTGCCTAACCATGGCGGTATGCATTGGCTTGTTGTTGTGCCTCTGTCTGTTTTGGGCAGCTTCATAGCAACGAAAATACATATGCCGACACCCAGGCTTTTGGGACCTATCTTGGCGACGGCTGCATTTTCCGTCTTCGCTGGCGGTGTGCAGCCTGTGCCTTTTTGGCTCATGGCGGCGGCGCAGGCCAGCATTGGTCTGTTTATGGGTATGCAGCTTGATGCGGACCGCATCGTAAAAACCGAAAAAATGGTGCCCTATATTCTTATCGGTACGGCGATACTCATTGTTGTGAGCATCGGTATGGCTAATGTGCTTTCCGCACGCTACGGCTTTTCGCTGGTAACGGCGTTTCTGGCGATGGCGCCGGGAGGTATAGCTGAAATGTCTTTGGCCGGTATGAGTATGGGTGAGAATGTGTCGATTATCCTGACCTATCAGCTGGTGCGTGTGCTGGTGATAAATATCTTTATCCCGCCGCTGCTGGCGTGGTGGTTTAAGGCTAAGCAGGCATAATTTTAGAGGATTGCAGAAAAATTTTTCTTGCAGTCCTCTTTGCTTTTGTATGTAAAATCCTTGTAAAAGCGCATGGTGCAAGGCTTTGAAGCATTATAAACATCTATCGGGACATAAAAAGTCCATAGTGGACAAAAACGTCATAAGGTGTTATACTTAATGCATGTAAAGGCAAGACCTTAAAATAAAGCAGAAGGGATGATGTAAAAATGACTTTTGAAAAATTTGTTGAAACTCTGTGTAACTTTAAATGGTATATGATTCACTGATTTCGGGAGGTGAGAATAATGCTGGAAAAATTTGTCAAAGCTTTATATGAAATGAATTTCTACTATATCCATTAACAGGTGTATAAAAATGAAGATTGCTAAATCGTAAAGACGCTTGCAGCTGAGCTGTAGGCGTTTTTTATTGCCTTAAAGCCGGTTGCTGCTGATATAATAGATTTTTTATTGTATTATATGTAAATTAAATACAAAGAACAGTTAATCAGAAATGGACACAAATATACATAAGACTGCTACATACATGGAATACAAATACAAAAATAAAAATCCACGAAAAAGGTTGACAAGGTAAATAGTAACTGCTATAATTAAGACAACAAGTTGATATTGATATTACAGGTGCGAAAGCTCAATAGAGAAGCCGGTGAAAGTCCGGCACGGTCCCGCCGCTGTGACGTGGAGCGTGTTTTGTTTATACCACTGGAGGGGTCCTCTGGGAAGGTGAAACACGTGAAGAAGCGAAGCCAGAAGAACTGCCTGTAAGATGCATCGTCGTTTGACCTGCGAGAGACGGGGAGAGATGTCGTAGAGCTGTAGTATAGGCTTGTGCGCCTAGTAGCTTTTGATATTTCGCCGTTTTTCAAAAGTCCCGCCCGTATTGGGTGAAGGATTCTTTTTGAGAAACGGTTTTCTGTTTCTTATGCCATTGAAGGTCACGTGATGGCTGTGACCTTTTGGAGAGTGGCCGGGCCATCGATGCTATTTGTCATACTTGTCCGCGATACTGGACATATCGTGTTTTTCAAATCCCATTCTCAAATTTTTCTTTTAGCTGAGAACATTTCCTTTCTCCTCTCAAGTACGGCAGCGTAGGGGTGCGCTGTCGTGCTGACAATCCAGCCATCACAAATGTGGTGGCTTTATTTTTTGCTGTTTAAAGGGAGGTTATTGATATGAAAGAATTATATTTGGCAGGCAAAATTGCTGAACTGCTAGCAGCCTTTGAAGGTATGAAAGGCGTTGAAGAAGTTGTTGCCGGACGTGCTAAAGCCAGCGGTGAGCTGGAAGTAAAGTGCGTACGTGTGCAATATAACCCCAAAAAGACAGATATCTGCGAGCTTTTGAAAAAATACTTCAATGAAGGGGTGAATCCCTATATCATCGCAGAAGATCCATTGGAACAGGCTGCTGTTATTTACAAGGCTGCCGAAGATGTTCCGCAGATTGAATACTATGCCCGTTTTATGCAGAACCGCGGCGCAGAGCCGGGTGCTGCTTTAGGCAACATGATTCTTAATGATACCATGCCTGAAGAAAACGAGCTGCGCAGAGTCCAGATTAATTACGGACGTCTGCAGGAATTCCTGGCAGATTAAACTGCCTGTTATTTTGTTATATACGGCCTGGACAACCGTGACCGTGTATATAAATGCTGTTTGCTTCTTAAAATCTATCCAAGCAAGGATGCGGCACATGTCCCCTGATGACCGGGTGAGAGCGGTCGGATAGCAGCTGCATCAGCAGACGAGATTGGCTGGAGGTGATATGCGTTTCAGCTTGGTGCTGTGAGCTTTTTCACAGTAATGATTAAATTATTAAAGGAGGATTATTTGAATGGCTGATGAACAACAAAAAACTGCAGCAGTCGTTGATGGCGAAAGACCGTTGACAGACAAAGAACTGGAAGCCATGTTGCGTAAGTCAGAGAAAGTAACCGAATTCCCGGAGGTAACTTTTGATGAATTTACCGAACCCACCTGGGATGAATGGGTGGAGGCATGTAATGCACTGTTGAAGGGCAAACCCTTTGACAAGATCATGTATACCAAAAACTACGAGGGCATTACCTTTGACCCGATTTATACTCGTAAAGGCACTGATGCAATTCTGCCGACCAACGATTATCCCGGTATGGGCGATTTCCTGCGTGGCGCAACTGTTAACGGTTATGTACACGAGCCCTGGGGCATTGCACAAGCCTGCGATGAAACCCTGCCGGCTGAAAACAACGAGCTGCTGAAGGAAGAAATTTCTAAAGGCTCCACTGTTTACAATATCAAACTGGATACTGCAACCAAAAACGGCGTAGACGTTAAAGATGCAGAAAAACCCGGCGATATTGGCGTGAACGTTACTACCGTTGAAGATATGAGCGTTCTGCTGGATGGTCTGAAACTTGACAAATATCCTATTATGATGTACACCGGTGCCGGCGCTAAAAACCTGCTGGCTCTGACTGTTGCTGCTCTGAAGGGTGCCGGTCATGATGTTAAAACCCTGCGCGGTGTTATCGGCGGCGACCCGATCGGCGAGTTGGTAAAAACCGGTAAAACCGAAACCTCTCTGGATGCTTTGTATGATGAAATGGCTGAAACCATTAAATTTGCTAAAGCTAATACTCCGGAGCTGCGCACTGTTTTCATCAACAGTGATGCTTACACCGATGGCGGTGCGGAAGCAGTACAAGAGGTTGCTTACACCTTCGCTACTGCTGTTGAATATGTACGTCAAATGCAAAAACGCGGTGTTGAGCTGCACGATATTGCTAACTCCCTGTACTTCTGCTTCAACCAAGGTGCAAACTTCTTCATGGAAATCGCAAAACTGCGTTCCCTGCGTATGATCTGGGCAGCTATTATGGAAGCATTCGGTGCTGAAGAAGCAGACCGTGCTATTAAGGTTCATGGCCGTTGCGCTCGCTTCACCAAAACCGTTGTTGACCCGTATGTTAACATGCTGCGTAACTGCACCCAAACCTTCTCCAGCGTTGTAGGCGGCGTTTGCACTTATGACAATCCGCCGTTTGACGAGCTGATTCGTAAAGGCGACGTATTCTCCCGTCGTATCGCTCGTAACCTGCATGTAATGCTGCAAGAAGAATTTGGTATGCTGAGCCCGATCGATGCTGCTGGCGGTTCCTGGGGCGTTGAAACCCTGACCAAGCAGATTACCGAAAAAATCTGGGCTGAATTCCAAAAGGTTGAGGAAATGGGCGGCATCATTAAAGCTCTGGAAGCTGGCTATCCGCAAGCACAAGTTGCTGAAGTTCTGGCTAAGCGCTTCAAAGCTTTGGAAATGCGCAGCGATCGCGCTGTTGGCGTAAACATGTACCCGAACATGACCGAAGAACCGCTGGAGCGCCGCGAAGAGGACACTCCGAAACTGAAGAAAGAACGCGAAGCTGCTGTTGCTGCTTACGTTGCTGATATCGACACCAACTACCTGGCTGGCAAGCTGGCTACTGTTGAAACTGTTGAAGGCGCAATCGAAGCATTCAGCAATGGTGCTACTATCGGCCAGGTTGCTGCTGCATCCTGCAAGGCTGAAGCTCCGGAAACCGTTGAAGCAATCGCTGCTCATCACTGGACCGAGCGCTATGAAGCACTGCGTTTCGAAACTGAAGACTATGTTAAGAAAACCGGCAAAAACGTTGAAGTATTCCTGTGCAACATGGGACCGATTCCTCAACATAAAGCTCGTGCCGATTTCTCCACCTCTTTCCTGCAGGTTGGTGAATTCAACGTTCATCTGAACGATGGTTTCCAAGACGGCGAAGATGGCGATCAATACGAAAAATGCCTCAAAGCTTTCAAAGAAGGCGACTACGATGTTGCAGTTATCTGCTCCACCGATGCTACCTATCCGGAAATCGTTCCGAAACTGGCTCCGATGATTAAAGCAGCTATGAAACCGTCCGCTACTCTGTTCCTGGCCGGCGCTGCTCCGAAAGACCTGGAACAAGTTTACAAAGATGCTGGCGTTGACGATTTCATCAGCGTAAAAGCTAACTGCTTCCAAACTCTGAAGATGCTGCAAAAGAAGAAAGGGATGATTGAATAATGAGCATTAATCCGGATTTCACTAAAGTAGCCCTTCCTGATCATCCTTCTTGTTCTTATGACGAATGGAAGAAAAATCTGGAAGAAAAAATGGGCGAAAATTATGATGCCCTTTATGATACTACCTTGGAACGTATTCCTAAAGCTCCGCTGTACACCAAGGATATCTATGATAAATGTAACCATTTGGACTTCATGAGCGGTATTCCTCCGTTCCTGCGTGGTCCTTACTCCACAATGTATGTATTCCGTCCGTGGACTGTACGTCAATATGCAGGTTTCTCCACTGCGGAAGAATCCAACGCATTCTATCGTCGTAACTTGGCTGCAGGCCAAAAAGGTCTGTCCATCGCGTTCGACTTGCCGACTCACCGCGGCTATGACGCTGATAACCCGCGTGTAGTTGGTGACGTTGGTAAAGCAGGCGTATCTGTTTGCTCCATGCTCGATATGAACATCCTGTTCTCCGGTATTCCTCTGGATCAGATGTCCGTATCCATGACCATGAACGGCGCAGTACTGCCTGTACTGGCATTCTTCATCGTATCCGGTGAAGAACAAGGCGTTGATAAATCTATCATGGCCGGTACCATTCAGAACGATATTCTGAAAGAGTTCATGGTACGTAACACCTACATTTATCCGCCTGCTATGTCCATGCGTATCATCGGTGATATTTTCGAATATACCACTAAATATATGCCTAAATTCAACAGTATTTCCATTTCCGGTTACCATATTCAAGAGTGCGGCGCAACCTGCGACCTTGAATTAGGCTACACTCTGGCCGATGGTATGGAATATATCCGTACCGGTGAAGCTGCAGGCCTGCCTGTAGACGCATTCGCAAAACGTCTGTCCTTCTTCTGGGATATGGGCAAAAACTACTTCATGGAAGTTGCAAAAATGCGTGCTGCTCGTGTTCTGTGGGCTAAGATTCTTAAGAGCTTCGGCGCTAAGAACCCGAAATCCATGGCACTGCGTACTCACAGCCAGACTTCCGGCTGGTCTCTGACCGAACAGGATCCGTTCAACAACATCTCCCGTACTTGTATGGAAGCTATGTCTGCTGCTCTGGGCCATACTCAATCCCTGCATACAAACGCACTGGACGAAGCTATCGCACTGCCGACCGACTTCTCCGCTCGTCTTGCTCGTAACACCCAGCTGTACATCCAGGATGAAACCAAAGTCTGCAAGATTATCGATCCGTGGGGCGGTTCCTACTATGTTGAATACCTCACCAACGAAATCATTCGCCGTGCTTGGGCTCATATCCAGGAAGTTGAAGCACTCGGTGGTATGGCAAAAGCTATTGCAACCGGCCTGCCGAAGATGCGTATTGAAGAGTGCGCAGCTCGTCGCCAAGCTAACATCGATAGCGGTAAGGAAACCATCGTTGGCCTGAACAAATATCGTCTGGCTAAGGAAGATCCGCTGAACGTACTGTCCATCGATAACACCGCTGTACGTAACGCTCAGATTAAACGTCTGGAAAAACTGAGAGCAGAACGCAACAACGACGCTGTTGCACGCGATCTGGAAGCTATTACCCGCGCAGCTGAAACCCGTGACAACGGCAACCTGCTGGAAATGGCTGTACAAGCTGCTCGCGACCGCGCTTCCCTCGGTGAAATTTCTGACGCAGTTGAAAAAGTATCCGGTCGTTTCAATGCTGTAATCCACACTGTATCCGGTGTATACTCCAGTGAATTCAGCGGCAACGATGACATGGAAAAAGCTACCAAACTGGCTGATGAGTTTGAACAACTTGAAGGCCGTCGTCCTCGTATCTTCTTGGCAAAAATGGGCCAAGATGGTCATGACCGCGGACAAAAAGTTCTGGCAACCTCCTTCGCAGATATGGGCTGGACCGTCGACGTTGGTCCTCTGTTCCAGACTCCGGAAGAATCTGCACAAGACGCTGTAGATAACGACGTTGATATGGTTGGCTTCTCCTCCCTGGCTGCTGGTCATAAGACCTTGCTGCCGGCAATCGTAGAAGAGCTGAAGAAACGTGGCCGTGAAGATATCATGGTATGTATTGGCGGCGTAATTCCTGCACAGGATTATGACTACCTGTATGAACATGGTGCAGCAGGCATCTTTGGACCTGGTACCAACATTCCTAAGTGCTGCATCCAATTACTGCAAATGTTGGTTGACCGTGCAAAAGCTGAACACGCTGAAGACTGAGGTGATATAAATGCCTGAAACTGGTGAAAAAGATATTAGGCCGAGTTGGGTACCCCTGAAAAAAGACCCTAACTTTGCCTGCTCTGTAATGGGCGGGATTGACAGTGCCGTAAACGCTGTCAGCGAGGAGAAGTATAACCCTGTGGATAAAATTAGGAAATTCCCCTTGAGGAAAAAGCCTAGTCCGGAAGAGTTAATAAAAGGAGTCAGTGAAGGCGATCGTAAAACCTTATCTCAAGCTATTACTCTTATAGAAAGCAATGCGCCGAGGGATTTTGATAAAGCACAGCGTGTCCTGCAGGCTCTTCTGCCGCGTACAGGCAAAGCTTTGCGCATTGGCATTTCCGGTGTACCGGGTGCCGGCAAAAGTACCTTTATCGAGTCCTTTGGTCAGATGCTGTGTCATCAGGGCTATAAGGTCGCAGTTCTTGCTGTCGATCCTACCAGCTCTATTACCGGTGGCTCTATTTTGGGTGATAAAACGCGTATGCAGATGTTGTCGCGTGAACCTAATTGCTTTATTCGTCCGTCCCCTGCAAAGGGCACCTTGGGCGGCGTTGCCCGTAAAAGCCGTGAAACCATGCTGCTTTGCGAGGCTGCAGGCTGTGACGTTATCTTAGTAGAAACCGTAGGTGTAGGCCAGTCCGAAATCACCGTCCGTTCGATGGTCGACTTCTTTATGCTGGTTGTACTGACCGGTGCCGGTGATGATCTGCAAGGCATTAAGAAAGGCATCATGGAGGTTGCCGACGCTATCGTTGTCAACAAAGCCGATGGTGACAATCTGCCTAAGGCTATCGTTACCCAGGGTGAGTATGAGCGTATGATTGAATTCATTCGTCCTGCTACCGAAGGCTGGAAAACTCATGCCTACAGATGCTCCGCTTTGACCAAGGAAGGCCTGCTCGAGCTTTGGGCAGTAATGCGCAAATTCGAAAAGGTTACCAAAGAATGCGGTTCCTTCGACAAACGTCGTAAATCGCAGACTATTTCCTGGGTTAACAGCATGATTGACGAGCATTTACATAACCTGTTCTTTGAAGATCCGATGATTAAAGGACGTTTACCGGCAGTAATGGAAGCAGCTGTTAATGGCGTGGTATCCCCAAGTCAGGCTGTTACCGAGCTGATTAATGCCTTTGATATTGATCGTGCTTCAATGAGGCATCGCAATCAAAACAAATAAAGTCCGGCAAGAAAGCACCCAGTGGTGATTTTTGACCGGCAAAAACAAAAGGCTGTCACTGATGAAGCTTCATCGGTGACAGCCTTTTCGATTTATAACAGTTTGTAAATCATTTAAGAAATCACTGTAAAAATCTAAAAAGATAACATAAAATAAAATAGAGCGTGAAAAATTTTAACTTTGAAAGAGTAAGAGATGCTAATTCTTTTGTCGTCAACAAATGAGCGCATATTTAGTGAGATGTATTCTTACAATATTTTTTTCGAGAACTTTTTCGCTAAAGTCTTGACATTCTTAATCGGACTGAGTATAATTAAAAGCAACAAATCAATATTTCGTATGAAGCACTAATTGGTGAAAATCCACACGGTCCCGCCGCTGTAACAGGCTTGCCTGAAGTCAGCAAAGTACTTTATACAAGCATATGCTTGACCTGCGAGCGACAGGAGAAGATGTTAACAGACAAGATACTGTTTATGTGAGAGTGGCAGCTATCTTAATTGTGCGCATTAACCGTCTTTGCTTGCAAAGGCGGTTTTTTTCAACTATCAAATGTGGGTCGAAATATTGATTTCCCAAACATTAGAACAAACTAAGCAAATCGGACAATTTGCTGTTCTGTTACGTAAAGATCTTTTCAAATTCTCCTTCTCCTCCAAATTTATCGTGTGTAGCTTGTTACAGGGGTGTGGCAATGCAACAATAAAAAAACCGCCAGGTAAGGCGGCTTTTTTATTGTCCTCAGTAAGGTAGAAACAATAAAAGCTTTGCAATCAAAAAAACCGCCGTAAGGCGGTTTTTGTCTTTTATAAAGAAGAGTTTTTCAAAACTTCATCCAGGTTGCATACCTGCTGTGAATTACGTGTCTTGGAATAGAATTTGAGGAAATGCTGGGCAACGACGGAAAGCGGTCTGTCCTTAACCTTTACTACAGTCTTGTAAACGTCTGCCTTGATATCAGATATAGGACGGGTAATAAACTCTTCGCCAAGGTCCTCTCCGGGCTCTACAGGCACGATAGAAACGGCTGCCTTGACGCGTGTCCATTCCAAAGTTGTGCTGCGGGTGGTGCTGGTACAGGTTATACGCGGTACAATAGATGCCTGAGCGCAGGCTTTGAGGAAGATTTCAGAGCAGCCGGAGCTGATGCTTAGGGGTACATCTTCCAATTCCTTGAGGGTAACAACTTTTTTACTGTCATCCAGGAAAACGGAATTCTTATGAAAAACAGCAGTAAGCTCTTCATCGCGACGGAAGAGAACCTCAAAGTTATCCTGATGCTCTACCGGAACGCTTAAAATGCCAAGCTCGGTAATACCGTTAAGCATTTGCTGTGTCTGTTCGTTTATGCTTGCTTCAAACAGCTCACATTTGATATTAGGATAAAGAGCACAGAAATCCTTGAGGGAGGATTTGATGAATAAAGCACTGCGGGAGTTGGCAATGCTGAAACGCAGCGTACCTACAACACCGCCCATGATGTTTTCAATTTCGCTTTTGGCAAGATCCTCTAAAGCACACATATACTTTGCTTTTTGGTAGAGGACGCGTCCTGCTTCTGTCAGGAGAATCTGACGGCTGCCGCGGGTGGTAATTATAAGCTTGGTGCCGAAATAGTTTTCCAGGGCACGCAGCTGCTTGCTGAGGGCCGGCTGAGCAATATGCACGTAATCAGCCGCACCGGTAAAGCTACCGGCTTCAATAATTGCCAAAAAGTTTCTGTAATTGTCTAATTCCATGTTTTGCAGACCTCCAACTAATACTAAACTTATGTAAAATAGAAACAGTAATAGATTCTAAATATGGGTATAATACAATTAGTTTATCATATTGCTAGTATATTTTCAAGAAATTCAACGATTAAGGCTATTATAGAACAGAAGAATGCCAAAAAGCAATAATAAAATGTCATATCTATAATTCCTATTAGCTATTTTTCTTATTAAGCAATATCTGTTATACTAAATGCGTATAAAGCAAGGGCCTTATACAGAGCAAATTGACAAATTGACTTATTCAAAGCAAAGGAGAGAACAAAATCATGGCTGAAACAAAAAAGGCAGTCGTAAACGAAACCGGTTTATTCGCACATCTGTGCCGTCAACGCAACGGCGCAGCAAAAGTATTCCCGCATTGTGGTGAACATGGCTTTGCCTTCACCAGAAGAGTACAGGGCTTCAAACTGAGTGAAGCATCCCTGAAAGCATTAAAAAGAGGTTAAGAAGAAAGATGAGCTTTGTACTGAACTATCTCAAAGAATTGGACAGAGAATACTATAGTAAATGGTTTAAGAATATTTTGCTTTAAGCTTTAAACAGCAGCATTATAATATGCCAGTCCGCGAGCGATGACGTTATAGCCTACCTCCTTGTACGTCGTTGGCAGACTGGCTTTTTGTTTGCCTAAAATATTCCTGGCGGATATATGAATAATGCTACATAGGTATTTTTATTCTGGCGATAATTGTCGTATAATATAAAACTGCCTGCTATAAAAAACAAGTAGAAATTAGTTCCGAAATATATTTAATTACTTTCTGAAATATACTTAATTCATATAACTTCTATTCCAACTAGGTATTTTTATTATTTTGGAATATGTTGTATAATCTCTAACAGTGAAAGGCACTCTCCAAAAGGAACAAGAAAGGAGCTGATAAGTTTTGGACATTGCACTTATCATGAATGATGAAAAAGAAGATTCTAAGATTCGGGAGTACCTGAAACAGGTAGACAAGAAATTTTACTATCGAGCTATCGAGAACAGGAAAAAGGAAGGTAAAGTCTTCCCGCATCGAGGCGAAGATGGTAAGCTCTTTGTAAACACTTTTCAATATGTAAACCTATTTAAGAAGAAATAAGTGGAGGGAAATTTTTATGACACCAGCAATTAAATGCTTAATTCTGTTAGCAGTAGTTGCACTGTTATTCGTTACCGAAATGATTCCGCTGGCAATGACCGCGGTTCTGGCTGCTATAGCCTGCAGTGCATTGGGCCTGGTTCCTGAGAACCAAATCTTCCTTGGCCTGGCAGATTCTACTGTAGTTCTTTTTGGCGGTATGTTCGTCGTTGGCGCTGCTATGTTTTACACCGGACTTGCTCAAAAGGTTGGCGGCGCTGTAGTAAAGCTGTTTGGTACCAATGAAAACAGCCTGATGTTTGGTCTTATGGTTATTGCAGCTGTTATGTCTGCATTCTTGTCTAACACCGGTACCACTGCTTGCCTGATTCCTGTAGTTATGGGCATCTGCGCACAAGCAAAGCTTTCCGCTTCCCGTCAGCTGATGCCGTTGGCTTTCGCTGCCGGCCTTGGCGGTACCTGCACCCTGATTGGTACCCCGCCTAACATTCTGGCAAACGTTGCTCTGAAAGCAGCAGGCATGCCGGAGCTGCAATTTGGCTTCTTTGAATATGCCTACATCGGCATTCCTATTACTGTTGCCGGCATCGTTTACATGATGTTCCTTGGCAAATACATCCTGCCGGAAGCTAAAACCGAAGAGGTTGCAGATGTAGAGCAGGAGATTGATGCTACTAACACTACTCCTAAAAAACAGATGATCTGCGGTATCATCATGGTTGGCGTTATCGGTTCTATGGCAACCAGCATCGTTCCTTTGGAACTGGCTGCTGTTGTCGGAGCGGTACTGTGCGTACTGACAGGCTGCATCACTGAAAAACAAGCCTATAACTCCATCGACTGGATTACCATCTTCCTGTTTGCAGGCATGATTCCTGTTGCAACAGCTATGAACACCAGCGGCGCTGGCAAGCTGATTGCTGAATTCACCGTAAGCCTGATGGGCGGCAACCCGTCTCCGTACCTGGTAACTGCAGTACTCTTCGGTCTGGCAGTTGTACTGACTCAGTTCATGAGCAACACCGCTTCTAAAGCTCTGCTGTGCCCGGTTGGCATCGCACTGTCCGCACAAATGGGTGCATCTCCGAAAGCTGTACTGATGGCAATCCTGATTGCTTCCAGCTGCGCATTCGCTTCTCCGGTAGGTACTCCTCCGAACACCCTGGTACTTGGCCCTGGCAAGTACAAATTCATCGATTATGTAAAATGCGGCGGCGGTCTGGTAGCAGTCAGCATGATTGTTGCAATCATCGTTATTCCTATCGTATGGCCGTTCTTCCCGACTGCAGCATAATTAACTAAAGACTCAGGTCTTACCACCTTTCTTAAAATGTCTGCAACGCTCCCTGGTGGGAGCGGTCAGCAGACGCAAATTGGATAGAGAACAATTATTATAGACGGGGCGGAAGCTGCCCTGACGCACAAAGCTTCAAAGATGCTTACACTTACAAATTCCTTCTTTCTGTATATATTTGCTTAGGGGACATTGGCAGTATATATAGGATATAAATGAAAAGACTACCCTTCGTCATGTTGGACAGAGCATGGTGGAGGGTAGTTTTATTTTTGTACAGCAGATAAAATATACCACTACTATATATAATAGTAGAAAATTGCTGATAATATCATAAATGAAGAACAGCAATAAGCAGAGTTTTTTATTCTGATGTAAGTGATTCGGATAGAACTGAATAAAAGTTGACGAGGAGGCGAAGCTATGATATATTTTATTCGAAAGGAATCGAATCGGAAGGAGCTGAATAAAATGAATTTTTGGGGCAGAGTTAAGGAACAGAAAAAACTTCAGAAAATGTTGAGTAGAAAACAGCAGCAGCTAGCCTTAGTATATGGTCGCAGAAGAGTGGGTAAGAGTGAACTGATTAAGCAATGTCTGCGTGATAGTAGCCTAAAATCTATCTATTATGAATGTAAGCAAACAACAGAGATGAATAATGTAGAAAGTCTTGCAGAACTTTTGGCTGAAGCCTTTAATTTTCCTCCGTTGGCCTTTAAAAATATTGAAGCAGTGTTAAACTTTTTCTTTAAGCAGGCGCAGCATATGCCGCTGATTCTCGTTTTAGATGAATATCCCTATCTACGTGAAGCAGTCAAGGGCATGGATAGTATTTTACAAGGCTTGGTTGATAAATATCAGGAAAGCTCGCAGTTAAAGCTGATAATTTGCGGCTCTTATGTAGATATAATGAAATCCTTGCTTCTAGTGCAGAATCCGCTTTATGGTCGTGTAAGTCTGACTATAGATTTAAAGCCGATGAATTATCGTGATTCAGCACTCTTTTATAGTAGCTTTAATGATGAAGACAAGGTACGTTTATATAGTGTTTTTGGCGGCATACCTTATTATAATCGCCTGATTGATGCAGAAAAAACAGTAAAAGAAAATATTATTGATTTAATTGCTTCACCTGGAGCACGCCTGGAAACAGAGATTGGTCTGTATCTGCGTTCAGAGCTGGCAAAGATTACTAACGCTAATGAGGTCTTTGAAACGCTGGCGAAGGGTTTTTTCCGTTATAGTGATATTTTGGCGCAGTCGCATATTTCGAGTGGACCAACGTTAATAGATGTGCTGGAGCGATTAATGAAAATGGAACTTGTAAGCAAAATAGCACCTATTAATGATGAAAAAAATAAGAAAAAAACAGGCTATTATATTAGTGATAACCTGTCCCTGTTCTACTATAAATATATTTTTCGTTATATGTCACAGATGAATGTAATGGAGCCAGAAGTTTTTTTTGAGCGTTATATTGAACAGGATTTTGAGACGGATTATGTACCGCATATATTTGAGGATGTATGTAGGCAATATTTGGTAGGAAAAAATCAGCAGGGTCTTTTGGCGGAGCCATTTGAGAAAATCGGACGATATTATTATGATGATTCAGTTAATAAGACGAATGGAGAATTTGATATTGTAACGTATGATGCTAAGGGCTATGCTTTTTATGAAGCGAAGTTCAGAAAGAAACCTGTGACGCAGCAAATGATTCAAGAAGAAATTGAACAGGTGCAGCGCAGTAATATGCTATGCTATAAGTATGGATTTTTTTCCAGAAGCGGGTTTGAGAACATAAAGCTTAAAGGTGTAGAGCTGATAGGCTTGGAAGAATTGTATAGGTAAAATCTAAAACAGCGGTGAAAACAACATTGAGATGCTGTTTTTACCGCTGTTTTAAACGCTATAATATTTTCACACAAACACATATTGCACCAGGAGCATGTAACCAATTGTGCTTGCTGCTATCGTCAGCAGCAGATTGCGCAGTGTTGCCTGCAGGATAACTGTCACTGCTACGGCGATGGCTTCAGGCAGGCCGTGGCTGCCGGTCATAATTTGCGTATCCTTGAGGGAGTAGACAACAAGCATACCCATAACGGCCGCAGGCAGCATTTTGCCTAAAAACGCTACCAGAGGTGGCGTTTTTTTATTGGCCGGAAACAGGATGAAGGGCAGAAAGCGCGTCAGCATCGTACCTGCTACAACAGCGGCAATAGTTATGATTTGTTCGGTGAAGTTCATGATTTAATGCCTCCTTTGTAATAGGCAGTGATGAATACCAGCAGCATAAGCAACATAGCTGGCGGTATAAAGCTTTGCGGTCCGATGAGCACCAGGCAGACTAGCGGAATGATAATACCTAGGATAGCAGGAGTGTGGTTTTCTGTCGCTTGCCATTGGCTGACAAAAATTGCTGTAAAAAGAGCGACGAGGGCAAAATCCAGACCTTTGGTGTTGATTTGCAGGCTGTTGCCCAAGAGACCGCCGATAGTTGCACCTGCTACCCAATAAATTTGGTTCAGCAGATTTACGCAGACCATGAAGCAGCCTTTGTCTATGCCTTCAGGAATAACAGTATTACAGTTGATGGCAAAGGATTCATCACACATACCGAAAATCAGATAAAATTTCTTCAGACCTGTATTTTTATACTTTTCGAGCATGCTAAGACCATAGAAAAGATGACGCGAGTTAATCATCAAGGCCATAAAAAAGCAGTACAAAGGATTGAATGGACTAAGCAGCATTGTTACCAGGACAAATTCCATGCTGCCGGCAAAGACGAGAGCGCTGGTAAAAAATGGGTACCAGGGCGAAAAGCCCTTGCTGCAGATGTAAAAGCCATAGGAAATGCCTAAAAAAAGAAACGCTGCGCAAATTGGCAGCGTTAGTGGAAAAGCAGCTTTAAGTGCTTTTGTATATTTGTTGTTCATGATTATAACCTGCACAATTCTTTGAATTCATAGAAACTATGTAGGCTTTATTCTACAGTATCCTGCAGAAATTGTCAACGCTTGGGAGCAGGTCCGCTGCTGGCGCGGTCAACAAGGCGGCATTTGTATTCTACATGGGTTATAGGTTCAAATTTGCCGTGGTGCTCATAGCTGGCAATTTCCTCCTGCAGCAGCTTAAAGGCGCTTTTACCGCATTCTGTGAGAGAATTATCGATAGTTGTCAGGCTGACTCCGCGTAGATGCGAGGGGAAAATATTATCGAAGCCGCAAAGGCTGATATCTTCCGGAATACGCAAGCCCCTGTCGATGATAGCATTGTAGGCGCCGTAGGCAACCATATCGTTGATAGCGACCATGGCCGTTGTTTCCGGAACTGTATCAAGGCAGCGGTTGGCAAGCTCATAGCCTGTGCTGTACTCTACGTCAACGTGCGAAAGCTCGTAGTCAGGGGTGATTTCCTTAGTGAAGAGGGCAAGCTTGGCACCTGCTTCCTGGCAGGCAGCCTCCAGGCCCTGGCAGCGACGCACACGCGAGGTGTGTTGGTCGTTGAGCGTTGTCGAAAGATAGGCAACCTGCTTGTGGCCCAAATCCATAAGATGCTTACCGATTAGCTGGCCTGCAGTGAAGTTGTTCATATCGACAGTGGCAAGCTCCAGGTCACTGCGTCTGTCACCAATAGCAACAACAGGCAGATACTTACTTAGGTTGTACGCTAACTGTGGCTGTTGGGGAATCATGGCAAAGATAACGCCGGCGACATTGAATTTGCGTGCCTGCTCCATAATAAACTTTTCAGTATCCGTATCCCAATAGGTAGTGCGGACAGAAGTGACAAAGCCTTGCTTACGGGCAACGATTTCAATACCCTGGATAATAGTTGTATAGAAAGGATTGAATACAGAAGGACAGATAATGATGATTAATGTGTCCGATGGTCTAACGAGGGCATATGCTTTTTCCTTACTGCTTTTGTAGCCAAGCTCAGCAGCGATGGCGAAAACCTGCTCCACAGTTTCGGCATTGAAGCGGTCAATGCTGCGTCTGTTGAGAATCATCGATACGCTGGCAGGCGAAAGACCTGCCTTGGCAGCAATATCCTTCAGGGTAACCTTCTTAGGCATAAACACAATCCTTTCTAATTTAATTATGTATCAGGTGGCTGATATAAATTATCTGCCTAAAACCTTTGCGGCAATGTCAGGATAATTGGTAATCAGAACGTCAACACCGGCATCAACCAGCTCCTGCATCAGCTCAGCGTCATTAGGAGTCCAGGCCTGCAGGCCTACGTTGTGCGCGTGCAGATCAGCAGCAACGCCTTCCTTGCAGCAGAAGAAGCTGCAGGCGTTTACGGTTGCAGCGCCTTGGGAGGCGGCGTAAGCGCCGACGTTCATCAGCCAGGTGTCCATCAACAGACCGCATTTTGCTTCCGGCATCAGCTTTTTGATTTTAGCTATGGTGTAATGGTTAAAGGAGGAATACCAGATCTGTTCTTCGAGACCGAATTCCTTAACCATGGCGATGAGCTTTTCTTCGATACCTTCATATTCAAAAACACTGGTTTTGAGTTCAATGTTGGTAATCAGCTTGGTAGTTTTCAGCCAGGTAAAATATTCGCGTAAAGTAGGAATGGTTTGGCGGTGGAAGAAGCCTTTGACGTTAACGCCAACGGAAAGAGTTTTCAGCTCATCCAGGGTGTAATCCTTCAGCCAGCCGCTGCCGTTAGTAGTGCGGTCGAGCTTTTCATCATGCATGATGACGATTTCGCCGTCCTTAGTAAGCTGGATATCTAATTCAATACCGTCAGCAACAGTTTCTTCTGCTACCTTTTGAAAAGCAAGCATTGTATTTTCAGGATAATAGCCGCTGAAGCCGCGGTGCGCAAAAATTTGAACCATTTCTATTCCTCCTTAGACTTTTTCAACAATATTCAACAATATATTAGCACAAGAAAAGGTAAAAAACAAGTGGGACAAAATAAGACCAATAGGGATAAAAAACGGCCAAAAGTAAGATTACATGAGGCTTTAGTAAAAATGCGTAAAATTATTGACAATTTTGTGTCACTCTGTTAATATGGTATCAGATTCAAAACGGGAATCTCTATAATAACAAATTTCAACAAAATTCAACAAGGGATTTAGGAGGATGAACATGAAAAAGATCGTAGCTCTTCTGTTAATGTCTGTAATGATGTTGGCTCTTACCGGTTGCGGCGGTTCTGACAAAAAAGATGAAAAGGCTGCAGGTTCTGACAAAAAGGTTGTTTTGAAGCTGAGCCATGTATTTTCTCCCGATGAGCAGCTGTACAAATCCATGGAATTGGTTGCTGAACGTATTAACAAGAAAACCAATGGCCGTGTAGAAATTCAATGCTTTGGTCAAAACCAGCTGGCTTGCTACAAGGATGGCCTGGAGCAGGTTGCTAACGGTGCTAACTTTATTTCTGTAGAAGATCCGTCTTACCTGGGCGACTATGTACCTGACTTCAAACCGCTGGTTGGTCCGATGCTGTATCAATCCTATGACGAATATGAGAAGATGATTGAAACTCCGTTGGTTAAGGATATGGAAAAGAAGGCTGAAGAAAAAGGCATTAAGGTTCTGGCTCTGGACTACATCTTTGGCTTCCGTAATGTTATGACCAACAAAGTTATTACCAAACCTGAAGATATGAAAGGCTTGAAACTGCGTACTCCCGGCAGCAAGCTGTTCATTGACACCATCAATGCTATGGGCGCTACCGCTACTAGCCTGCCGTTCTCCGAAACTCTGTCCGGCGTTTCCCAAGGCGTTGTAGACGGTTTGGAAGGCTCCGAATTCACCAATATCGGTACCAAATGCTATGAGCACGTTAAAAACGTAGCTACCACCAAGCATTTCCTGGGTACCTGCGGCGTATACATTTCCACCAAAGTATTCAACAGCCTGTCTCCGGAAGATCAGAAGATCGTTGCTGAAGAATTTGCTTATGGCGGTAAAGAAATGACCAAGATTTCCACCGAATCCTATAACAAGGTTTATAAGGAACTGGAAAGCAAGGGCGTTAAATTCAACGATGTTGACCATGCTGCTTTCGAAAAAGCTACCGAGCCTGTATTCAAACAGATGGAAGAAAAAGAAGGCGCAACTCCTGGCATCTATGAAAAGCTGAAAGCTGAGCTGGCAAAAATCCGCGCTGCAAAATAAGCTGTAGATATTCTTTAACAGTCATAATGAAACACTAAGGAGCTACCACGCTGCATGCAGCGTGACAGCTCCTTCCTTTGCATAAGTATTACTATAAAAAATGGAGGTAAAATTTTGGGTAAAAACCTGAGCTTCGTGCTAAATAATCTGGAAGATTTAGTTGCTGCATTTTTCATCAGCATCACCACTATTCTTGTTGTTATCAATATTGTTCTGCGTTACGTTTTTAACTCCGGCCTGGTTTGGTCCGAAGAGGTTGCTACCGGCTGCTTTGTCTGGTCGGTATTCATTGGCGCTGTCGCTGTATTCAAGCATCGCGGTCACGTTGGCGTTGATATTATCGTTAAAAAAATGCCCCAGGCTATGCAGAAGGCTGTTGGCCTGATTACCGATATTATTCTTGTAGCGCTCAATGGCTACATGTCTTATCTTTCTATCATCTATATTTCCAAATCCTATACGAAAATGACACCGGTACTGGGTATTTCTTCTGTTTATATCAGTGCATCTGTACTGATTGCTTTTGTACTCATGACCGCGTATTCTATTAAATTTGTCTGGCAGGATCTTGCCGGTTCCGGAAAGGAGGAAAAATAATGGCTTATTTGCCCGTCATCATTGTCTTTGTCCTTTATTTTTCCAGTATTCCTATCGCTTATGCGCTGTTCGGTGCAACGATTTCCTACTTTACCTTCCTGGATGCGACTTCTCCTGCACATTTGGTATTCCAACGCATTATTACCAGCACGCAGTCCTTCCCGCTGCTGGCAATTCCCTTCTTTATTATGGCAGGCTCCATCATGAACTATGCCGGTATCAGCGATAAGCTGATGAAATTTACCGACGTACTCATGGGACACATGACCGGCGGCCTGGCTCAGGTTAACGTACTGCTCAGTCTTTTGATGGGCGGCGTTTCCGGCAGTGCTAATGCTGACGCTGCTATGCAGAGTAAAATGCTTGTTCCGGAAATGGAAAAGCGCGGTTACGGCAGAGCCTTCAGTGCTGCGGTAACAGCTGCGTCCTCCGCAAGTACGCCTGTAATTCCTCCCGGAATTAACCTGATTATTTATGCGCTGATTGCCAGCGTATCCGTAACCAAAATGTTTATGGCAGGCTATGTGCCTGGCATTCTCATGGCAGTCTCCATGATGATTGTTGTAGCGATTGTTTCCAAAAAGCGTGGCTACAAGCCTTCACGTGAAAAGGCTGCTACCTTCGGTGAAATTATGACTCAGCTTAAGGAATCTATCTGGGCGCTGCTGTTCCCCTTCGGTATTATCGCCGGCCTGCGTATGGGTATGTTCACTCCGTCCGAGGCAGGCGCTGTAGCTGTAGTATATTGCATCCTGGTAGGTGCCTTCATTTACAAGGAGCTGAAGTGGGAATACGCATGGCCGATTATGAAAGAAACTATTTACGGTACCAGCTCCGTTGTACTGATTATCGTAGCAGCTTCTTTCTTTGGCTATTATCTGAACTGGGAGCGTATTCCGCAGCATATCACCTCCGCAATGCTTGACTTTACCCGCAATCCGTACATGATGCTGATGCTGGTAAATATCCTGCTGCTGATTCTGGGTATGTTCCTGGAAGGCGGCGCTGCGCTGATTATTCTGGCTCCGCTGCTGGTTCCTGTTGTAACTAAGCTGGGTGTTGACCCGGTACACTTCGGTATTATCTGCATTGTCAACATTATGATCGGCGGTCTGACGCCACCATTCGGTTCGATGATGTTTACGGTATGCGCGATAACGGAAACGCCGCTCGGCGAATTCTTCAAGGAAGTTTGGCCGTTTATCGTAGCGTTGTTAGTAGCATTGTTGATTGTTACTTATGTGCCGGGGTTGGTAATGTTCTTACCTAACTTGTAAGACGTGCGATAAGGCGCCGTATACTTCATCAGGATTCCTAGACGTACTAGAAGTACGCCGTCGTCACCCTTCTTCGTCTCCGTCACCTTCTCCCACGTCTTTGGCGAAAGGCTGCGGACGTGTGATAAGGCACCGTATACTTCATCAGGATTCCCATACGTACATAACATAATTAAATATGCTTTTTCAGGAGCTGCTACGAAAGTGGCGGCTCCTTATGTTTTGTGTTATACTAAAAATATCAAGGAAAGGTCGTGAAAGCATGAATAATAAATATATCATGGCGCTGGATTTGGGAACTACCAGCTGCCGCTGTATTTTGTTTGACCAGCATGGCGAAATCTGCAGCGTAGCACAAAAGGAGTTTACGCAGTATTATCCGCAGGCAGGCTGGGTGGAGCACGATGCCGAGGAAATCTGGGCAACCCAGGTAGGCCTGATGTACGAGGCAATGAGCAAGCTGGATGTTACTCCGGCTGATATTGCCGGTATCGGTATTACGAACCAACGCGAAACTACCGTTGTCTGGGACAAGAACACCGGTCGTCCTATCTGCAAGGCGATTGTCTGGCAGTGCCGTCGTACCGCGGAATACTGTGACCTGCTGAAAATCCGTGGTTATGCCAATATGTTCCGCGAAAAGACAGGCCTGGTTCTGGATGCTTATTTCTCCGGCACCAAGCTGCACTGGATTCTGGAAAACGTGCCTCATGCACGCGAGCGTGCGGAAGCAGGCCAGCTGCTGTTCGGTACTATTGACAGCTGGATTATCTGGAAGCTGACCGGCGGTAAGGTTCATGTTACGGATTATTCCAATGCTTCCCGTACATTGATGTTTAATATTCATACTCTGCAGTGGGATGAAGAAATACTTACTGTTTTGGGAATTCCGCGCCAGATGCTGCCGGAGGTTAAGCCTTCCAGCTGCGTATACGGTTCCACCGATGCCAAGCTGTTTGAGGCTTCTATTCCTATCGCCGGCGCTGCAGGTGATCAGCAATGTGCGCTGTTCGGACAGACCTGTTTTGCACCAGGCGAAGCAAAAAATACCTATGGTACGGGCGGTTTTATGCTGATGAATACCGGCGAAAAGCCTGTAGACAGCAAAAACGGTCTTGTTACGACTATTGCCTGGGGTGTAGACGGCAAGGTAGAATATGCACTTGAAGGCTCTATTTTCGTTGCCGGCGCTGCTATCCAATGGCTGCGTGATGAGCTGGGCCTGATTCGCAATGCCGCCGAATCCGAGGCTATGGCGAAATCTGTGCCTGATTCCAACGGTTGCTACATGGTTCCTGCTTTTGTAGGCTTGGGTGCTCCGCATTGGAACCAATATGCGCGCGGTGCGATTGTAGGCTTGACGCGCGGCGTTAACCGTAATCACATTGTGCGTGCAACGCTCGAAGCCATTGCCTATCAGGTGTACGATGTACTGAAGGCTATGGAGGAGGACAGCGGTATTAAGCTGAGCTCGCTGCAGGTTGACGGCGGTGCCTGCGCCAATAGCTTCCTGATGCAGACGCAGGCAGATATTATCAACGTTAAGGTAGAACGCCCGAGCTGTATTGAAACAACTGCTATGGGCGCTGCTTATCTTGCAGGCCTGGCAGTAGGCTATTGGGATAACAAGGAAATGATTAAGGGTAATCACGTTATTGAGCAGACCTTTATGCCCGATATGGATGAAGAAAAGCGCAATCATCTGCTGCGCGGCTGGCACAGGGCGGTGCGTGCGTCCTGCATTAAGCTGCATCCGGAGGATTAAACTAAATATAAAAATACAGCAAAAAAGCCTTGCAGCTTGGACTTACTGCAAGGCTTTTCTGCTTTTGATGAGTTGAGTGTTTGTTCGCCGGCGTTAGGGGATGCCGGCTGATAAGGAGTATTATAGGAGTATTATAAAAAGAGTATTGTAAGGGGTGTGATATATATAAGCTGTTAGCTTTTAGCTGAGTTAGGGGTGTTTTAGGATTGTTTTTCGATATCGCCGAAGTAGAAGTTGATGAGTCGTTTGTATTCGCCGCTCTTTTTATAGTCGCTCAAAGCAACGTTGAATTTTTTAATCAGCTCTTCATTACCTTTTTCGGCATAGACAACAAGGTCATCCTGGCGTTCGGAATGGCCTACAACCTGCAGGCAATTGTCGTCATCTGTGTGAGTCATATAGAAAGCAGTAGTGAGGTTACCGCAGATAGCGTAGTCTGCTTCGCCTGTTTCTACTGCATGTAAAGCACTGGCGTTTTCCGGATATTCAACAATGATGCTGCCGGGGAAGGATTTTGCTACACGCACAGCAGAAGCACCTTTTTTGATGGCAACCTTACGGCCGTTCATGCTGTCGATATCTGCTGTGAGGTTGCTGCCTTTTTTGGCAACGATAGAGAAAGCAGCCTTGGCATAGGAATCACTTGCAGCATAGTCAATGGTACGCGCTTTGGTTTTACTGAAGTTGTTCATGGCGATATCATATTTCTTGTGGTTAAGGCCGGGCAGAAGTTCGTCGAACGGGGTGTTGATAAATTCAACTCTGTCATAACCCATTTTTTTAGCTACATCGTTGATTAAATCGATATCAAAGCCGGTAAATTTATTTTGCTCCTTGAGATAAAGCTCAAAGGGCGGAGAAGCAGGTGATGTTGCCACACGCAGTACCTTGTCGGAAGCGGGTGCTTGCGCTGTCTGTTTGTCGCTGCCGCAGCCGGCTGATAAAAGCAGGCACAGCATGCTGACAAGGATAAATAACATCTTTTTCATTAGCAGATACCTCCAATATAATTTATTAAATTAACTACTCATATGAGCAGTTACTCATTAGTTGCCTAAATTATATACCCCCTTTCTAGGGATTGTCAAGAGGGTATATCAAAAAATCTTTAAAAAACTTATTACATGAATTAAGTAATTTTTGTTTAATTATGCAGGTCATGTGGACGTAAATCCGGCGGCAGCATAGTGCAGGCTTCATGGCTGTCTTCACTCAAAGGATTGACATGGACCATGCAATGCTTTACCAGCGGGAAGTTGGCTTCAACAGCAGTGTGGACCATTTCGGCAATGTGATGTGCCTGCAGTAGGGTAAGGTTATCCTTGACGCTGATTTCAATATCAACATAAATACGGCTGCCGAAAAGACGGCTGTGCAGACTGTCGAGATGCTCTACGCCGGGAACGCGGGAAACAAGCTCTTCCATAGCGGTTGCTGTTTCCTCATCACAGCTGCGGTCAACCATCTTATCCATAGAATCCTTGAAAACTTCATAGGCAGCATATAAAATCATCACGCAGATTACTAAGCTGGCGATTGGGTCTAAAATGGGATAGCCCATGCGTGCGCCCAAAATACCGATGAAAGCGCCGACGGAGCTCATTGCGTCACTGCGATGATGCCATGCTTCCGCCATCAGTGCGCCGGAATTGATTTTTTGCGCAGCGTTGCGGGTATACCAGAACATTGCTTCCTTGGCAACGATGGAAATGATTGCTGCCCACAGAGCAAGCTGTCCGGGAATCTCCAGCTCAGCCGGGTCGCCTACGATTTTTTCGTAGCCGCTGTAGCCGATGAGCAAGGCGATAATTGTCAGGATTATTGCCAAAAGAATGGCGGCAATACATTCAATACGTTCGTGGCCGTAGGGATGCTCTTCATCCGAAGCCTTGTTGGAAAATTTTACGCCGGCCATAACAATGAGGGTACCGAAAACATCGGACGCGGAGTGGATACCGTCGGAAACCATGGCAGCGGATTGGGCAACGAAACCGGCAATCAGCTTGCCCAATGATAAAAGCAGATTACCGATAATACTGTTGATGGAAACAATCATAGCGATTCTTTCAGCATCGTTTTCAAATTTCATACTAAAACCTCCTAAAGTGGTCTTTGCATTTGTGCAGGCCTTTGACATACAAAAAACGCCTGCGAGATAGTAGTTAACTGTCCCGCAGACGTTGCGTCAAAGTCTGCTGCCCAGAGGGCCCGGCTGCAAAAACCCGGAAGAAGGTTTACCGCCTGATCAGTTTGTACTGTAGCTAAATTGCAGTGCAAAGAGATTATCTGAATTATAAGCGGTTAGCAAAGGCTTTGTCAAGCGGTTTTTGCAAAATATTTTACAGTTTTCAGAGAAAAATTTCCTGCATAGAGATTAAGTGCTAACTTAAGCAGGAGGGTACCTATGGCTAATCGATAAAGGCCATAGAGCAAATTTTATTCTTCGTCATCAAATTCCTTGATGGTGCCATAGGCTACAAGAATGGTGCCCTTGGGAGATGCCAGTGCCGGGCAGACGTAAAGGATTACGCCTGTCTGCTCTGCGTAATAGGTTGTCAGCGTATTGCCGAAAACGTCGGTGATGCGTCCCAAAACCTGGCCTTCTTCAACAAAATCGCCGCTGTGGATATGGTGCAGCCAGCAGCCTGTTTCCAACGCTTCCAGATAAATAAGGTTTTCTACATCGCGCGGAGAGTGATGGCGTGGCTTTACAGGCAGGGAGAACATTTTCAGCTTGCGCAGGATGTTGCGGATATCATCCTTGTAGGCTTCAATATCCTCGTGCAGGCAGAGGCCGGCACCGCCGCGTTCAATTAAAATAGAAGGAAGTCCGGTGCTGGCGGCGTAGTTATAGGCACCGCCGGTTGCTAAAGAGCGTACCATATATTCCATATCGAGTACGCGTGCTACAGAGCGGGATTTCTTTTCTACCTCAGGGGTAGGCTGACCGGGATAATAAACGTAGGGATGCAGACTTTCGTGGATATCGCCGCTGTGCATGTCTACATAAAAATCGGCAATAGAGAAGAAGTTATTGCTGATTAGATATGCAGTTTTATCGGCAAGCGTTCCCATGGGGTCACCGGGGAAAACACGGTTCAGGTTTTTGCCATCTTCGGGCACAATCATTTCGCGGCGAGCCCAGAAGCCTTGGATATTTACCGGATGCATCATAATCAGGCAGCCTGCTACGTGCTCGGGCTCAATGTCGCGGCCAAGCTCCATTGCCGCAGCAATACCGGGGTATTCGCCGCCGTGGATGCCTGCGGTAATAAGTAGGGTGGGGCCATCTTTTTCACCGTTGATAATAGTCAGAGGGATTTTTACATTGGTGTCCGGAACCGGCAGATACGTGCGCAGTTTAGCACCACGTTCAATCGTCAGTCCACATACTTTTAGTGTGTCAGACATGTGCTCACTCCTTTGATATATTTCTCATACTTTTTATAATAATTTTACCATTAGCATGTGCTAACCGAAAGCTAAAAAAATAAAGCATTGGCATATAATTTATTCTTTATTATTAAGATTGGCAAAAATCAAAGAAAAATTTTTGCCAAATGCTATTTTTGTGCTTGCAATAAATTATAACATATGATAAGCTATTCACACAAGATAATTTTTAAAATAAATTTAAGTTGCAATTAAACAAGGGAGATAGATAAAGTGAGCCTGCTGACTGATAAGGAATACTTGGGGCTGACAGTACCGTTTATGCTGTCTACAATGACGCAGCCTTTAATGGGTGCGGTAAATACAGCCGTTATGGGCCAGCTTCCGGATCCTAAATATATCGCTGCAGTTTCCCTGGGCGCTATCTTGTTCAACAATTTATATTGGTTATTTGGTTTTTTACGTGTGAGTACTACCGGTTATGCGGCACAGGCCTTTGGCGCTGCCGATAAAAGACTTGGTATGCTCGCCTTTTTTAAGCCTTTGGTACTGGCCATGCTGATCAGTGCCTGCTGCATTCTTTTCCAGAAGCCGATTTTGGAGCTGTATCTGGCCATGATTGGCGCTGCACCGGAGGTCAACGAGCTATGCCGTGATTATTATTACATCCTTATCTGGGGCGCACCGCTGGTTTTGGGCAACTATGTGGCCCTTGGCTGGCTTATGGGGCAGACGCGGGTGCGGGCCAGCGTGTTTATGCAGGTTTCCATGAATGTGCTGAACATGGCGCTGAGTATCTGGTTTGTTTTCTGGCTGCACATGGATATTACAGGCGTGGCTTTTGCTACCTTGCTCAGCCAGCTTTACGGCGGCATCCTGAGTGTAGTACTGATGTACTATTACGGCGATTTTGATTACAAGGCGTTGCCTTGGAGCGAGCTGCTTGACTGGCGTGAGTTTATCGGCATGCTGCAGGTGAATGTCAATCTGATGATCAGGACAGCCTGCCTGCTGACTGTAAACAACATTATTGCGGCGGTCGGTGCTTCCTTCGGCACTGTGGTGCTGGCAGCAAACGCTGTACTGCTGCAGCTCAAGGATATTATGAGCTACCTGATTGACGGTATGGCGAACGGCGCGGCGATTTTCAGCGGCCGTGCGGTAGGTGCTAAGAACGGCAAGCTGTTTGCCGCTACCATAAAAATGACCTTTAAATGGCTGGTAGTGCTGGCCGCAATTCTGATGCTCGGCTATCACTTGGGCAATGAATTCTTCATCCGCCTGTTCACCAATATTGAAGAGGTGGTAGCGATGGCTATGACCTACAATGTTTTCGTTTTATTCTATCCTGTCTGCGCCGGCATCGGCATGGTGCTTTACGGAGTTTTCTGCGGCGCTACCCAAACTGCACCGGTACGCAACATGATGCTGATGGCACTCTTAGTGTTTTACTTTATGCAGTGGCAGCTGGTGCCTGTTTGGGGCAACAGCGGACTGTGGCTGGCCTTGCTGGGCTTCATGCTGTCTCAGTCAATAATACTTTTATTCTATTTGTCTTCTTTGAGAAGAGAATTTGCATAAGCAACACCTTTGTAACAAATTTGTTGCAAATAATGAGAATTAGTGTTATTATAAATCTATAAGTGTTAGCTTATTTCTTTTTGCCGATATAAAGACCTTTTTCAAATTTATACTCTTCTGAGGTGCCTGCCTATGCAGGTAATAATCGGAATACGGTGCAAATCCGTAGCGGTCAAGCCACTGTGAGGCCGAAAGGCTAAGTCAGGTTGATTTCCTCAGTTGATATATTCCTGCTAGCGACGGAGATATATGTAATTACAATTGTGCACATTGTAAGTATGTACCCTTTCTGCGCTCATTTTGCAGGAAGGGTAATTTTTTTGATGGAGATGATGTGCTTTGACGAAAAAGCAGCTTCTGTCCCGTTTGGGTCAGATCATCCTTGTTCTGCTGGGTATCAGCTTTATTACTTTTGCTTTGGTAATGCTGGCCCCTGGCGATGTAGCTCGTCAGATGATTGCAGGTAACGAGGATATTATTGTTAGTCAGGCTGAAATTGATGCACTGCGTGCAGAATTAGGTCTTGACAAGCCCTTCTTCTTCCAATATTTGGATTGGTTGGGCCGTGCGCTGCATGGCAACCTCGGTTTCTCCTTCATGGCTAAAAAGCCTGTTGTTGAGGAGCTGTTCGAGCGTCTGCCCGGTACTATCTTATTGTCTCTGGCCTCCGTTGCAATGATGTTGGTGGTATCTATTCCTGCCGGCATTTATTCCGCAGTTAAACGTGGTGGCTGGTTTGACTATGTAGTACGCAGCTTTACTTTCCTTGGCGTATCAATGCCCGGCTTCTGGGTTGGCTTGATGCTGCTGTGGATTTTTGGTCTGCAACTTGACCTGTTGCCTATTGTTGGCGGTACGATTGGTGTTGACACGATTATCCTGCCTGCGGCAACGTTGGCCTTTGCAATGTCTTCCAAGTACACACGTCAGGTGCGTGCTGCTATTCTGGAAGAACTGCATCAGGACTATGTTGTCGGTGCACGTGCGCGTGGTATGAGTGAAAGCCATATTCTGTGGAAAGAGGTTCTTCCGAACGCTCTGCTGCCGCTGATTACGCTTTTAGGTCTGTCTTTAGGTAACCTTCTGGGTGGTGCTGCGGTTATCGAGATTGTTTTCCAATGGCCTGGCCTTGGCCGTCTGGCAATTGAAGCAATTACCTACCGTGACTTCCAGCTGGTACAAGGTGTTGTTGTGTGGATTGCGTTGATGTATATGGTTATCAACCTCATTGTTGATATCTCTTACAACTATCTTGATCCGCGTCTGAGAAAGGTAAGGTAAGAGCAGATGGAAACAATTATTAATGGTTTTAAAACCAACCGTGCTTTTGCCGTAACCTCAGTTCTGGTATTGGTGTTGATTGCTATTGCTTTTGCGGCACCTGTCCTTGCTCCGTATGATCCGACTCATGCAACAATGCAGGATGCTTTCATGGCACCTGGCGGAGGCCATCTGTTCGGCACAGATAAGCTGGGCCGTGACTGCTTCAGCCGTGTGCTTTATGGTGCGCGTGCTTCCCTGAGCGGTGTATTGTTCCTGGTAGCCAGCGTATTTATCGTTGGTACTTCTATGGGTGTTATTTCCGGTTATTTCGGCGGTAAAGTTGATATGGTTATCATGCGTATCTCCGATATGATGATTTCTTTCCCTGGCATGATTCTGGCTATCGCTGTTGCCGGTATTATGGGTGGCAGCCTTGTCAACGCTGTAATCGCGCTGACGATTGTAAGCTGGACAAAATATGCGCGTTTATCCCGCAGCCTGGTACTGCAGATTAAACGTCGTGACTATGTAGAAGCAGCAATCGTTAACGGCGGTACCTCGCCGCACATTCTGTGGGTACATATCCTGCCTAATATTCTGCCGATGATGGTTATTACCGCAGCTGCAGATATCGGTGCTCTGATGATGGAGCTTGCAGGTTTGTCCTTCCTTGGCTTCGGCAGCCAGCCGCCTGCTCCTGAATGGGGCCTGATGCTGAATGAAGGCCGTCAGCAGCTGCAGACTGCACCGTGGCTGATGTTCTTCCCCGGTCTGGCAATCTTTGTTACCGTTATGATTTTCAACCTTTGGGGCGATAATCTGCGTGATGTGCTTGACCCGCGTAATGACGTACAGGATTAATTATTTTTGCCTTAGTTTTTGATATCCGGCAGAAGTCTGCCGGTTTAAATGAGTATATGAAATGGAGAGATGACTAATGAAAAAAATGTTTAAAGCTACCGCAGCAGCGGCTATGATCGGTTTACTGGCATTTGCAGCAGCAGGCTGTGGCGGCGACAAAAAAGCTGAGCACAAGGAAGTTGTAAAATTTGGTGTTACCAACTTCGCTGACTCCCTGGAAACTACCGATAACTACTTTGGTTGGGTTGTAATGCGTTACGGCCTGGGCGAATGCCTGGTTAAATTCGATAAAAAAATGAATGCTGTTCCTTGGCTGGCTGATAAATGGTCTATTTCCGATGATAAACTGACCTGGACCTTCCACATCAACGATAAGGCTTGCTTCTCCAACGGCACTAAACTGACCGGCGAGCTGGCAGCAGCTTCTATCCAACGTACCTTTGAAAAAGCAGCTCGTGCAAAATCCATGTTCGAATATGAATCCATCAAAGGTGAAGGCCAAAACGTAATTATCAAAACCAAGACTC
Organism: uncultured Phascolarctobacterium sp.; assembly: GCF_937920985.1. Lineage (GTDB taxonomy): Bacteria > Bacillota > Negativicutes > Acidaminococcales > Acidaminococcaceae > Phascolarctobacterium_A. The sequence goes on along the minus strand of NZ_CALDXR010000015.1, from coordinate 9,476 downwards.
CGGTACCGACTCTGCCCGGTATGCTTGGTGACCCTCTGTTCATCATCGTTGATACTCAAACTATTAAAGACCGTGATACTGCAAAACAAGGCGCTATCTGCACCGGTCCTTATGCAGTAAAATCCTACAGCAAAGCTAAAGCTGAAATGGTTAGAAACGAAAAATACTGGGATGGCGCTGTTCCGTTCAAAGAGGTTGATATCCTGACCATCGACGATCCTAACACCCGTGCTATGGCTCTGCAAAAAGGTGAAATCGACTTCGCTATCAACATTGCAGCAGGCGACCTGCAGCTGTTCAAAGACAAAAATAAATACAACATCTCCAACATCGCTTCTCTGCGTGACGTACTCGCTCGTCTGAATGTACGTCCGGATAAACCGCTTGGCGATATCAAAGTCCGCGAAGCTCTGCTGCGTTCCCTGGACCGTGTAACCTACAACAAGGTTTTGCTGAAAGACACCTTCGTTCCCGGTGGTCCGTATCTGCCGCCTTCTGTTGACTACGGTTATGATGAACTGTACAAATACGACAAAAACCAATACAATGTTGAAAGTGCTAAAAAGCTGCTTGCTGAAGCCGGCTGGAAAGATACCAACGGCGACGGCTTTGTTGATAAAGACGGCAAGAACCTGGAACTGAACTTCGTATTCTACAGCGGCCGTGCTGAGTTGCCTCTGTATGCAGAAGCTACCCAGGCTGACGCTAAGAAAGTCGGCATTAAAGTTAACCTGAAGAACGTTGACTACAACGTACTGGATGGTATCGGCCGTAAAGGTGATTATGACCTGCTGATTTCCAACGTACTGACTCTGCAAGCCGGCGATCCTGAAGTATTCATGAACATGTACCTGAAGACCGGTCAAGAGCAGAACGGTTCCGGTTACAGCAATCCGAAATTCGACGCACTGTCCGATAAACTGGGCGTAGAATTTGACCCGGCTAAACGTCGTGAGCTGGTTATCGAAATGCAAAAAGTTATCCTCGACGATGCAGCTTCTCTGGTATTCGGTCATCCGCAAACCAACATGGTTTCCAACAAATCCATTGCTAACGCAGAAATCCTGCCTTGCGATTACTACTGGCTGACCAAAGATATCAAATCTGCTAACTAATAATTTACAAAGAAGGTAACGCTTAATGCTACTTGAAGTAAAAGATTTAGACATCAGCTACGGTGACAAGCTCACCGTAACCGGTGCCAGCTTAGAATTGGATAAGGGCGAGATTATGTCCATAGTTGGCGAGTCCGGCAGTGGCAAAACCACCGTTATCCGCGCTATTATGGGTTGCCTGCCCGGTGCTGGCCGCGTTAGCCGCGGCAGCATCATCTTTGACGGCAAGGATGTATTGCAAAATACTCCCGATGAATGGCGCAAAATGTATGGCAGTGAGATGTCCATGATTTTCCAGGACAGTGGCAACATGATTAATCCTATCCGCCGCATCGGTCAGCAGTTCATTGACTATGTTCAGGCTCACCAGCCGGACAAGTCCAAGGACCAGGCTTACAAGATGTGCTGTGATATGCTGACTAACGTGCGCCTGCCGAATCCGGAAAATATCATGAACAGCTATCCGTTTGAGCTGTCCGGTGGTATGCGTCAGCGTGTAGGTATTGCTATGGCTATGATTTTCAGCCCGAAAATCCTTCTGGCCGACGAACCTACCAGTGCGCTGGACGTAACTACTCAGGCTCAGATTATCCGCCAGATTGTTGATATCCGCGACGAATATGGTGTAGCTGTTATCATGGTTACCCATAACCTGGGCGTTGCTTCCTATGTATCCAACAAGCTGATGGTTATGAAGGGCGGTCATGTTGTGGAATATGGCAAGCGTGAGGACGTTATCGCTAATCCGCAGGATGAATATACAAAACAGCTGCTGAAGGCAGTTCCTATCATAGGAGGTAATACATATTATGAGCAATAATGAAAAACCGGCCTATGAGCGTACTAAACTGGTACTGGAAATTAACCACCTTACCAAAAAATTCCCGGTTGATGGCGGCAAGTTCCTGACTGCCTGCAACGATATCAACTTGCGTGCATATGAAGGCCGTACCTTGGGCATTATCGGTGAATCCGGCTGCGGCAAGAGTACCCTGGTGCGTACTCTGCTGCGTATTCACCCTGCTACCAGCGGTGAAGCTATTTTCGAAGGCCATGATTTGATGCAGTCCAAGGGTGAACAGCTGCGTCAGGACAGAAAGCACATTCAGATGGTCTTCCAGGATCCTACTGCTGCCTTCAACCCGAAGATGCTCGTTAAGGATATCCTCACCGAGCCTTTAAAAAACTACGGCCTGATTAAAAACAGCGAGGTAGATGCCAAAGCAGCAGAGCTGCTAGAAATGGTTGAGCTGCCTGCTGAATTCAAGGATCGCTATCCGCACAGCATGTCCGGTGGTCAGCGTCAACGTCTGGGCATTGCCCGCGCTTTGGCACTGGAACCGAAGATTATTGTTTGCGACGAAGCAACCAGTGCGCTGGACGTTTCCGTACAGGAAAAAATCTGCGAGCTGTTGTGCCGCATTCAAAAAGAAAAGAATATTACTTACCTGTTCATTGCCCATGACCTTGGCTTGGTAGATTTGATGTGCCACCAGGTTGCGGTAATGTACCTTGGTAACGTAGTAGAATGGCTGGAGCACGGACGTATTGCTGAAAGCTGCAAGCATCCGTACACCAAGGCACTTATGGGTGCTGTATTTAAGGTAGACTTCAAGCCGGGCGAAAAGATTCAGCCTTTGGAAGGCGAAATCCCGAGTCCGCTGGACCTGCCGCCAGGATGCCCCTTTGCCAGCCGCTGCGAGCACTGCACCGAGCATTGCGTGCAGGTTAAGCCTGAGCTGAAAGAGGTTGAGCACGGTCATTGGGTTGCCTGCCACCTGTTTGACTAATGTAGGCTTGAAGCGATATGCGTAAGCATAGAGCTTCTTTGAAAGTAATTTTCTCCATCAATTTTTATAGTGGGTACGGCGAATGCTGTACCCATTTTTTTCTTAGGAATTTTTATCACTAATTTCACAGGTGAGTATTGACTCATACGTTATTTGTGTTATAATATAGGTATCAAAGAATTTACTGAAAGGTGCTGTCACCTTTCCTATTATTTTTTACACAATATATGAATGAATACTCATATGAGTAGTGAGACAACCTGAAAAGAAAGGTGGTAGATATAATGAAGCAAGATTTAGAGGATATCCGTAACGGTGCCGGCGATGTACGAGCTTTCAGACACATCGACGGCCATATCAATAGCGTAGAAGACTACAGCAAGCATCCGGAAGGCTGCACCTGCGGTCACTGCGGCAAGGACCATGATCACAAAACTATGGGACATGTGCCCAAGCATACTCATGGTGATGCCTGCGGTTGCGGACACGAGCATGAACATGAACATGAACATGAACATGAAGAGCATTCCCATGAGCATGGTGATGACTGCTGCTGTGGTAATGAGCATGAGCACGAAGAACATGCTCACGCGCACGGTGACGAGTGTTGTTGCGGACACGATCACGACTACGAGCATGAACACGCTCACGCACATGGCGATGAGTGTGGCTGCGGTCACGACCACGGACATGAGCATGAACATTCTCATGCACATGGTGACGAGTGCGGTTGCGGACACGAACACGGCCACGAGCACGAACACGCTCACACACACGGTGACGAATGCGGTTGCGGACACGATCATGAACATGAACATGAACATTCTCATGCACACGGCGACGAATGCGGTTGCGGACATGACCACGGACATGAACATGAACACGCTCATGCACATGGTGATGAATGCGGTTGCGGACATGACCACGGCCATGAGCACGCACACGCACACGGACATCACGTTCCCGGTCATCCTGCTGACTGTAATTGCGAAATTTGCCATCCGCATGAGGAATACTGCGATGTATGCGGCGAAAGCCTGGCTAATTGCACCTGCCGGATGCCGGATGCCGATAAGGTAAAACGTGTATATATTCTGCAAAACCTTGGCTGTGCTAACTGCGCTGCCAAGATGGAATACAAAATCAAAGAGCTGCCGGGCGTAACCTATGCCAACGTAAGCTTTGCTACCAAGCAGCTGCGCCTCAGCGCTGCTGACCACGAGGCTTTGCTGCCGGAAATTCAGAAAATCTGTACCTCCATTGAATCCGACGTTGTGGTAGTACCGCGTGACCGTCGTCCTAATTTGGGCGGCAAGAGCAGAGTATATCTGGTGCAGAATCTGGACTGCGCTAACTGCGGTGCCAAGATTGAACGTGCGCTGAACGCTATGCCTGAGATTGATGAAGCTACCCTGACCTTTACTACGAAAAAGCTGCGCGTAAGTGCTAAGAATTACAACGGTCTGCTGGAGAAAATGCAGGCTGTAACAGATAAGGTAGAAGAGGGCGTTGTGCTGCTGGAGGCTGAAAGCAAGCCTTCTCTGGCACCTGAGCTGGAGGAACGCAAAAAATCTGGCGGTATCCTCTCCGAGCTGAGCGAAAAGCAGACGATTATCGAAATCGTACTGGGCGGTGCTGTGTTCATCATCACCGAATGGCTGGGACTGGTACCGGAAGCGTACCATATGTACTTCCTTATTTTTGCCTATGTTCTGCTGGGAGGACGCATTGTGCTGACTGCCTTGAAGAATATTGCTAAAGGTAATGTGTTTGACGAAAACTTCCTTATGACCGTTGCAACCCTGGGTGCGTTTGCTATTCAGGCTTGGGAAGAGGCTGTTGGCGTTATGTTCTTCTATCGCGTGGGCGAATACTTTGAGCAGCGTGCGGTAGAAAAGAGCCGTGGCCAGATTATGGACGCTGTTGACCTGCGTCCGGAGGTTGTCAACCTGCTGGTAGGCGAAGAGGTGAAGGTTATTCCTGCTGCTGACGCACATGTAGGCGACATTCTGCTGGTACGCGTAGGCGACCGTATTCCTCTGGACGGCGTTGTTATCGACGGTGAAAGCCTGGTAGATACCTCTCCGGTAACCGGCGAGCCTGTGCCTGTAAAACGCAAATATGGCGATGAGGTTGTTTCCGGCTGCGTGAATACCTCAGGCATGCTGAAAATCCGTGTAGAAAAGGTTTTGGAAGAGTCTATGGTAACCCGCATTCTGGACAGCGTGGAGAACGCTGCTGCCAGCAAGCCGACCATCGACCGCTTCATTACCCGTTTCGCACGTGTCTATACTCCGTTTGTTGTTGTTGCCGCAGTACTGACTGCTGTGATTCCGTCCCTGATTACCGGCGACTGGAATAAATGGATTTACACCGCGCTGACCTTCCTCGTTATCAGCTGCCCTTGCGCACTGGTACTGAGCGTGCCGCTGGCCTTCTTCTCCGGCATTGGCGCGGGCTCCAAGTACGGCATTCTCTTTAAGGGCGGCGTTGCTATGGAGGCTTTGAAAAATATTGCTGCCGTAGTTATGGATAAAACCGGTACCGTTACCAAGGGTAACTTTGTACTGCAGAAGGTTAATGCTGCTGAAGGCATGAATGCTGACGAGCTGCTGCGCCTGTGTGCAAGTGCAGAGCTTGTTTCTACCCACCCGATTGCCGTAAGCATCGTAGAGGCTGCCAAGGCTGAAAAGCTTGAGCTTGTACGTCCGGATAAGTTTGAAGAAATTGCCGGCGAAGGCCTGGTTGCGTACTTTGGTGCGCGCAAGGTTCTGTGCGGTAATACCAAGCTGCTGCAACGCTTTAACGTTGAATATGGCGGCTATACTCCTACCGAAAGCGGCAGTGAGGTGCTTGTGGCCGACAATGGCTTATACATGGGCCAGCTGCTGATTAACGATACCTTGAAGGAAGATGCCAAGGAAGCAATTGCTTCCCTGAAGGCACAAGGCCTGGTAACTGCTATGCTCACCGGCGATGCGCAGAAGGAGGCGCAGGCTGTGGCGAAGGAAGCAGGCATTGATGAGGTACGCGCTCAGCTGCTGCCGCAGGATAAGCTCAGCGAGCTGAATATGTTGCGCAACAAGTACGGTCCGGTTATGTTCGTTGGTGACGGTATCAACGATGCGCCTGTACTGGCTGGTGCAGATGCCGGCGCTGCTATGGGCAGCGGCGCAGATGCAGCAATTGAAGCTGCCGACGTTGTCTTCATGAATTCCGAAGTGAAGGCTATTCCGCAGGCGATTGCTATTGCGCGTGCAACCGGTGCGATTGCCTGGCAGAACGTAATTTTCGCTCTGGCAGTGAAGGTTATCATTATGATTGCAGGCCTTATGGGCTATGCTTCCATGTGGGCGGCAGTCTTTGCGGATACCGGTGTATCGCTGCTGTGCGTGCTGAATTCTATCCGCATTCTCTACAAAAAGATATAATAAAAAAGCTATAGCTAATATGCTGATTTGGTTTACATCGGCTGACTATAAAGTCAGCCGATAATTTTTTGTAAACATGACAGCATAAGCTAACTATTTTTGTAAATTAGCGTAGGATTTAACAAAAAATGCTTGACAAAATTTTATAGCTGACGTAAACTTTCAATAGTAGTTAGGAATGCCTAACTACTAAAAAAATCGTATCAAGTTAGTATCTGCTAACAAATTCTTTGGAGGGAATTATGATGCCTTTATTAATGGCCCGTCGCGGCGAGACTAACAAAATCAGCGCTGTTCGCGGCAAGGATGAAATCAAACGCTTTCTGGCTAACCTGGGCTTTGTAGAAGGCTCAGCTGTTACTGTTATTTCTGAAATTGACGGTAATCTTATCGTCAATGTGAAGGATGCCCGCATTGCCCTGAGCAAGCAGATGGCAGCCAAAATATTTATCTGATGCAAGTGGAGGATGTTATGAAAACATTAAAAGAAGTTCCTGTTGGTGAAACAGTTACCGTTGCCAAGCTCGTTGGCGAGGGTGCGGTAAAAAGACGTATTATGGATATGGGCGTGACTAAGGGTGTGAGCGTATTCGTACGCAAGGTTGCACCGCTGGGAGATCCGGTGGAGGTAACAGTACGTGGCTATGAGCTGTCACTGCGTAACGGCGAGGCTGAACACATCGTTGTAGAATAATTTGGAGGGAAAAGATGAAACAGATCAAGATTGCCCTGATTGGTAACCCTAACTGCGGCAAAACAACAATGTTTAATGATTTGACCGGTTCCAACCAATATGTTGGTAACTGGCCCGGCGTAACTGTAGAGAAAAAAGAAGGCGGCCTTAAAGGTCATGATGATGTAATTATTACCGACCTGCCCGGTATTTATTCCTTGTCTCCGTACACTTTGGAGGAGGTTGTTTCCCGTAACTATCTGCTGCAAAATGATGTTGACGGCGTACTGAATCTGGTTGACGGCTCTAACATCGAACGTAACCTGTACCTGACTACTCAGGTTATGGAGATGGGTTATCCTGTAACTATTGCTTTGAACATGATTGATATCGTCCGCAAGAACGGCGATAAGATTGATACCGCTAAGCTGGCTGCCGAGTTGGGCTGCGAGATTGTGGAAACCTCCGCACTGCAGGGTGAAGGCACCGGTGAGGCTGCCGAAAAAGCAATTAAAGCTGTCGGCGGTGCTGCACCGAAATATATGCGCTTCTGCAGCGAGGTTGAGGATGCTCTGACTGCGATTGCCCGCGAAGCAGGCAATAAGGTTCATGGTATTAGCGAGCGCTGGCTTCTGGTAAAACTGTTTGAACGTGATAAGAAAATTGCTGATGCTTTGGGCCTGAGCGAGGGTGAGCAGGCTAAAATTGAAGAAATCGTTGCAGCCTGCGAGGAAGCACTGGATGATGATTCCGAAAGCATTATTACCAACGAGCGTTATAACTACATTGGCGAGCTGATGAGCAATGCAGTTGTCAAAGGCCACACCGGTCTGACAATTTCCGATAAAATCGACAGCATTGTAACGAACCGTTTCCTGGCTCTGCCGATTTTCGCGATTATCATGTTCCTCGTTTACTACATTGCTGTAGAAACTATCGGTACTGTTGTAACTGACTTTACCAATGATACATTGTTCGGCGAATGGATTCAGCCTTGGGTGCAGGAGCACATGGAGGCTGCCGAATGTGAGGATTGGCTGGTATCTCTTGTTGTTGACGGTATTATCGGCGGCATTGGCGCACCAATCGGTTTTGCTCCGCAGATGGCTATTGTCTTCCTGCTGCTGAGCTTTTTGGAGGACTGCGGTTATATGGCACGTGTAGCCTTCATTATGGACCGTTTCTTCCGTCAGTTCGGTATGAGCGGCAAGAGCTTCATCCCCCTGCTGATTTCTGCAGGCTGTGGCGTACCGGGCATTATGGCTTCCCGTACTATTGAAAATGAAACCGACCGCCGTCTGACTATCATGACTACCACATTTATCCCCTGTGGTGCTAAGCTGCCTGTTATTGCGTTGCTCTCCGGCGCTATTATGGGCGGTGACTGGTACATGGCGCCGATTATGTACTTTGTCGGCTTCTTCGCTGTTATTACTGCCTGCATCATTCTGAAAAAGACTGAGCTGTTTGCCGGCGATCCTGCTCCGTTCGTTATGGAGCTGCCGCCGTACCATCTGCCTGCTGCCAAGAATGTGCTGCTGCATACCTGGGAGCGTGTTGCAGGCTTCCTGAAAAAAGCCGGTACTATTATCTTCCTGTGCTGCGTTGTTATGTGGTTCCTGGCAAGCTTTGGTATTGATGAAGGCTCTGTTGCTATGGTTGATACCGAAAAGAGCTTTGTTGCTTACATCGGTAATGGTCTTGCTCCTATCTTTGCTCCTCTGGGCTTTGACAGCTGGCAGGCTGTGGCTGCTGCCTTCTCCGGCTTTGTGGCTAAGGAGTCTATCGTCAGCACGATGGCTATTCTCTCCGGTTTGGCTGATGCAGCTGAGGATGAGCCTGATTTGTGGACTGCTGTTATGGCGTTCTTCCCGAGTGCTGTTGCAGCGTTCTCCTTCCTGGTGTTCAACCTGCTGGATTCTCCCTGCCTGGCAGCGATTTCCACTATGAGCCAGGAGATGAACAGCAAGAAATGGACCTGGGCAACTATCCTCTTCCAAAACCTGTATGCTTACAGCATCTGCCTGATGGTTTACCAGTTCGGCAGAGTATTTGTCGGCGGTGAAGCGTTCAGCTTCGGTACCGGCGTGGCTGTTGTTTTCCTGATTGCGTTCCTGTATCTGCTCTTCCGTCCTGCTAAAAAGTATGATAAAGAGACTGTTATGAGCATTGATGCAAAATAAAAAGAGGTGTTTCGTATGGCAACCTGGATTATTGGTCTGATTATTGTTGGTTGTGTGTATTTGGCATCCAAGCAGGTCATCAAGGCACATAAAACCGGTGGCTGCATTGGCTGTGATGCCGGCGGCGGTAAGGCTTGCTGCCCGCATTGCAAGCATACGACAACTGTAAATCTTCGTAAGAAATAATTTTAGTTCGATGAGTATTGAAGGGCCGCGCGTTTGCGCGGCTCTTTTTGTGGTGCGCCCAGCATGGGCGATAACTAGGTGGTGAAAGTCCACTACGC
>NZ_CALDXR010000014.1 GCF_937920985.1 uncultured Phascolarctobacterium sp. | reverse complement strand
GCGTAGTGGACTTTCACCACCTAGTTATCGCCCATGCTGGGCGCACCACAAAAAATCCGACGCACCGCTTCTACAGCACGTCGGATTTACTTTATTCATCCCACAATATTCACTTTACCATCTCTTGCTGCTGCGCCAGTATTCACCACGGAGCAATGCCAGCACTGTAAACAGCTCCAAGCGTCCCAAGAGCATAGCCAACGCCAGCGTCAGCTGTCCCATACCGGTAACACCGGCATAGTTGCCGGTAGCGCCGATGCTGCCAAAGGCAGGACCGACACTGGAAATACAGGAGGCCACGCCAAAAACGGCCTCGTCTACATCTACACCGCTTAAGCAAAGCAGCATAGTCAAAACAGCGATAACCAGAACATAAACGAAAAAGAAACGGCTGACGTTGATAATCGTTTCTGTAGGCAGACGTCTTTTAGCATAGTAAACGTTGAGCAGCATCTGCGGATGCATAGTGCGACGCAGCTCCGCCATAACAGTTTTCAGCAGTACGATAAAACGGCAGACCTTAATACCGCCGGCAGTAGAGCCTGCGCAGCCGCCGGTCAGGAAGGTTACAGCCAAAACGAGCTTGGAAAAGGACGGCCACTGGTCATAGTCCGCCGAAACATAGCCAGTAGTACTGCCGAAGGAAGCCACTTGGAAGAAGGCTTCACGTATGCCGTCTGCCACACTGTAGCCATTCACCATAATAATGTTGATGCTGATTAAAACAGTGAAAATAGTCAGCAACACAATGTAGCTTTTGAATTCCAGATCATGCCACAAAACCTTCAGGCCGATTTGCGTAACCTGATAGTATAAGGCGAAGTTACCTGCCGCCAAAATCATAAACAGACCGGTAACGATTTCAATACCCGCGCTGTGAAAATGCGCGATGCTGTCATTATAAGGCGAAAAACCGCCGGTAGCAATAGCCGAGCAGGCATGGTTAACAGCATCATAGGTACTCATGCCCAAAATTGCCAGCATACCGGTAAGAATAATCGTAAACAGCAGATAGATATAGAACAACGCTACTGCAGTTGTACGGATACGCGGCAGAATACGGCTGTTGGAAAAGCCGCTGACCTCCGCGTTAAAAAGATACACAGCACCACCGGCAATCTGCGGCAGAAGTGCCACGAACAGCACGATGATACCGATACCGCCAATCCAGTGCGTCAGCGTGCGCCAAAGCAGCAGGCTGCGTGATACTATATCAAGATTGGCAATCGCCGTTGCGCCGGTGGTAGTCAATCCGGACATGCTTTCAAAGTAGGCAGCGGCAGGGTTCAAAATGCCGTCAAAGCAATATGGCAACGCACCCAGGGCAGCAGCCAAAAGCCACGAAAAGAATACCGTACCGATGCCCTCGCGCACGGATAAATTACGTGCTCCTCTACCGTCACCATAGTAATCAAAGATTCCGGCCAAAATAACAGCTACCGCTATGGAAAAGATAAATGTTCTGGAGGTAGCATATTCGCCATAGATAACAGACATCAAAAGCGGCAACAGCTGAGCAATCGCCAGACCGGTAGAAATTCTTCCCAGGAGATATATTATAACCTTTGCATTCATCTTTTATACCTCCTGCTGTTACCAGTTCTGCTTATCGCGCCAAAAATCAGGGCGCATGATAACAAGCAGCGTAAAAATTTCCAGACGTCCCAAAATCATCGCCCAAATGCTGATGAAACGTGCCCAATCGGAAAGGCAATTATAGGTAGATGTCGGGCCTACAATGCCGAAGGCCGGACCTACACTGCTCATACAGGCAGCAATCAAGCCCATTGATTCCATTATCGGTATCCCCGACAGGGAAATCAGGATAGTCAGCACAATAAATACCAAAATATACAGGAAGAAAAAACGCGTAATATTACCGACGATAATCGGGTTGATTTCACGCTCACCCATTCTGATGGAATAAACAATGCGCGGGTGCAGAGTGCGCAGCAGCTCCGCCCAGCCTGCCTTCAGCAGGATAACAAGACGGGTAATCTTAATACCGCCTGCGGTAGAACCGCTGCAGCCGCCGATGAACATCAGCATCAACAGAACGCTGCGGCTGAAACTGGGCCAGTTGTTATAGTCATCCGACGCATAACCTGTCGTACTACCGATAGACACAGCCTGGAAAATACTGTGACGAAGAGCGCCGTTAAAATCCATATAACCGGAAAAATACAGATTGCCACAGATAAGTGCAGCCGCTGTTGTGAGTATCAGCAGATAATATCTGTGTTCGCTGTCCTGACGCACGGACGCCCAATCGCCACGCCAGATTTTATAATACAAAGAAAAGTTCATGCTGGCAATCAGCATAAAAACAATAGCAATAATCTCAACATAAACAGACCTAAAGGAAATCAGGCTATCGTGATAATAGGAAAAGCCGCCTGTCGCCATAGTTGCCAACGCCAGGTTCAGCGCCTGAAATATCGGCAAACCTGCAAGCAGCAGTAAGGCAACCTCCACTGCTGTTAAAATAACATAGATTAAGAGAATCATCATGGCAGATTCCTTGATTTTCGGCAAAGTACGTTCAGCCGTACCACCAGGAAGCTCCGCGTTGAACAGATAGCTTGTACCGCTGTTCATCTGCGGCATGATGATAATAAACAGCATGATAACGCCGATGCCGCCGGTCCAGTGCGTCAGACAGCGCCAGACACGGATGCTAGGCGGAAAATCGTTAAAAGAAAGTGCGGTAGTAACACCGGTAGTAGAAAAACCAGAAACACTTTCAAAAACCGCCGCAATCGGATCCGCCGGATTTAAAAACAAATACGGCAGCGCACCCATCAGGCAGACCAACAGCCAACCGCAGCCTACGACCGCAATAGCTTCACGCACGCGCAGGCGCTGACGCGGTCTTCTGCTGCCAAAGAGGTTAAAAAGCGAAGCGATAGTGCTGGTTGTAATCAGCGTAAATATAAAAATCCATATATGATCCCTGTCTGCAAGTAATGCAGCAATCAGTGGCACCAGCAATATACAAGAAAATGCTATTGTCAGCTTGGCTAATAAACGGTTAACAAGCCTTGAATCCATAGTTAAGCGCCCCGGCCTTCAAATAACGGTACTGTAGTCTTGGAAAATTCACTTTTGATAAAGAGAATTACGCGGTCATTAGCATGCAAGACAGTATTACCATTAGGAATATAGGCTTCATTACCACGCACAATAGCACACAGCAAGCATTCCGGCGGCAGGTTCATATCACGCACTGCCACACCGTCTACATCGCTGTTTTCGCCGACAATAATCTCCAGAGCTTCGGCCTGTGCTCCCTCCAACAGTGATACGGATACAATACCACCCTTGCGGACGAAACGCAGCACTTCGCCTGCACTCAAAAGACGCGAAGACAGTACGATGTCTACGCCAACTTTTTCCATCAGCTCAATATATTCGTTACGTGCAACACGCACGATGGTCTTACGTGCGCCCAGATGCTTGGCCAGCTGTGCCAGCAAAAGGTTCAGCTTATCATCTTCGGTCAGGCAAATAACAACGTCTGCTTCCGAAACGCCCTCTTCAATCAGAAGGTCGATATCAGTGCCGTCGCCGCACAAAACAAGGCCTCGCTTCAGTTTGGCAGCCAAAAGCTGGCAACGGTCCTTATCCTTTTCGATAACCTTAACTTGTATACCCTGCTTTTCCAGCATGGGAGCTAAAAAGCGACCTGTGCGGCCTGCACCGATGATGAGAACCTTCTCCAACTTTTCATAAGTATTGGAGAAAGAATTTTCAAACTCACGGATTGCTTCATGCTTGCCTACGAAGTAAACGTTATCGCCCGGAATTACGTAATCATTACCATGAGGAATTATCATCTGATGACGTCTGAAAACCATGGCCATCAGGATATCCTTAGGGATATTCAAATCCTTCAGCGGTATATTAACGATAGGTGAATCCTCCTTCACCTTGGCTTCGAACATACGCACCTTGCCATCAGCAAAGTCATCTACATTCAATGCAGATGGTGTCATCAGGATATGATCAATTTCACCTGCGGTAATACGCTCAGGATTGATTACGAGGTCAATTTTCATATCATCCTTAAGCATTTCCGGCGAATGGATAGCATAATCCACGTTGCGGATACGGGCAACGGTATGCTTAATACCATGATTCTTGGCCATCAGGCAGGTCACCATATTTACTTCATCACTATCTGTGCAGGCGATAAGCACATCGGAAGCACTGATATCAGGATCAGCAAAGGTTGTAGGGCTGCAGGAGTTACCTTCAATTGCTAGTACATCCAATGTGTTTTGAATAACGTCCTTGCGCTTGGGGTCAATTTCTACAACTACTACATCAAACTGATCTTCTGCTAAAAGCTGTGCAATACTAAAGCCAAGCTTACCTGCACCAGCTATCACTATACGCATTCTAATTACTCCTTTAAGATGGAAAACCCATTAATTTCTATTGCTTAAATACTGCTCTATATTATAACACAAATAGCCTTAAACGTCGACAGATGCTATTTTGACGATGTTGGCGAAGTGTTAATAATATGTAAAAAAGGGGATATCATAAGATGGCTGCAGGCAGAAAAAAAGAACCATACCTTTTGGTATGGTTCTTTTTTTCTAACC
>NZ_CALDXR010000013.1 GCF_937920985.1 uncultured Phascolarctobacterium sp. | reverse complement strand
TCCACTGTGGATTTTTTATTTTATTTTTTGTTCAAGTTGATTATACAATCTACCTCCTTATTAAGTAAATACAAAAAACACAATATTGATTTAGCAGTACGTTTCTTCTCCTCTAATGTATATAGATTCTGAAAATCCATATCTAAATTAAACTTAGCTTCATTTTCTTTATGGCTACCACTATTAAGCACTAGCCTATACATATAGTTCTTAAAGTATCTTTTGTAGTCATCTTCTGGTAATAACTCAATAATGTCTTCTTTAGTCGATAATTCCTCTATACCAACCTTAAATTGAAAAGTTGAAAATGCTTCCAATAATTGTCGCATTACATTACCAATAGGAATACTATCTTCAACACTCTCATCTTTAAGGAACAAGTAGACTAAATTATATAGTTTTGAGTATTCATTGTTGTTTCTATCATCATACTCTTCTAACTTGGAAGAATATAATAAGTAATATTTATTTTTCAGTTGTAAACCAGTATTAGAATACTCTTTCTTTACAATTTTCGCCAATTCTTCAGTAATATGATAAATACTTTCGAAGGTCATCATGTCATGCGTCATTATCAAGAATTTTGTTTCTAAATTTCCTAATACAAACCTATGTACCTGGCTCTTTAAATAAGATAACATTCCTACCTTATTTTCAGCATCAAAGCTGGTTATAGGATCATCAATCACTACCAAATAGCTATCTTTATAAAAACCTTCTGCTTTTTTGCCTTCAACAACCTTGCTGAAGAAATAACTCAAAGCTATGGCATTAGTCTCACCTGTAGAAATTTGATTAGGTTTAACAGTAAAACCATTTACTTTTAGCTGATATAGTCCATTAACATATTCTAGCTTTAGCCTATCCTTAGAAAAGAAAATGTACCTTAAGCTACGATTGATAAAATCCACTGCTATATTTACATTTTTCTTTTGTGCCTCCAACTCTTCCTTTTTATGTATTAAACTCTCATGCTCTTCCTTCAAAGTATCGTATTTTGAAGTAAAGGAGTCCTTTTTTTCAACTTGTTCTTGATGTACTTCATAATATTCATGAATATCCCAATATGCTATTTCTGAATTAATGCATGTTAATTCAGAAATAATTTGCTTAGTATCGCTGATTCTATCATTATAAGCATTCTTCTCTTTTTTTAAAGCTGTTAAGTTTTCTATAACTTCTTGGCGTAATGCATCAAGTTCTGATTTAGATACTACATCAGAAATAGGTTCATAAGGATTACCTATTTTAACCGAAATCTGTTTATTTATTCTATCAATGTAATCATTATATTGTTCCAATACCCTTATACTTTTAGCTGTTGCTTCACTAAATCGCTTGACAGGTTCCAAATTAATTACTACATTCTTTGGTCTTAAAAAATCTAGTGTCTTTTGATGCTCTTCAACTAATTTGCTAAGTATTTTTTCAATACCTTTTATAATGTCTTCCCTTTCATCCTCATTTATAGGTCTTGCGCAGAAAGGACATCTCTCGACATCACTATTAGAAAAAGTAGTTTTAATATCATTAACAAAATCCATGCTACGCTTCTTGGAAATATCTATCAGAAACTTATCTCTAGAACTTAATTCTGGTTCTTCAATTTTTTGTAGTAATAACTCGTTGATTCTATCTATATCAATTTCATCAATATTGGTTATAACACGAAATTCTATACGTTGGTCTCCATTCCTTGCACTTTCTAACTCTT
Source organism: uncultured Phascolarctobacterium sp. (assembly GCF_937920985.1). Classification (GTDB taxonomy): domain Bacteria; phylum Bacillota; class Negativicutes; order Acidaminococcales; family Acidaminococcaceae; genus Phascolarctobacterium_A. Next base: position 110,660 of record NZ_CALDXR010000013.1, on the reverse strand, counting down.
TATATTTATCTTTAAAAGCTACTATTAATTCATCCCTTGTCTTTTCTGGCTTTAAGCCAATGAATTCTTTATAACTTTCATTGCTTACAGAAGTATTGATTCGAGTACCCTTTATCAATTTATTACGGCCAGCCCAATTATCATCACCTTTAAGTGCCTCTATCATCTTATTTACATAATATTTAGGGGCTTGAGGATTCCTTGCGTCGTTATATTCATCAAAAGTAATCTTTTGACCGTCCAATTCTTTTTCTTGAGAACTAATATCATGTTCTAGTTGCTTTATTCGTTTATCTAATTCAACCTGGCTACCAACCATGACTATTGTATCAAGTCCATCCTCTTCAAATCTGATATTATCATCAATAAACTTTTGGTCGAAAACATGTATCTTACTTTTCTCTTCTTCACCAAGAGAAACTTCATTACCATTTTCATTACAAAGGATAGCATTATTAATAGATTCTTCTTCTTCACCAGCAATTTTGCGAAAACCTCTAGCAATTGTACTTTTGCCAGAACCGTTTCTACCATACAAAAGGCAACAAGGAGTTCTTTTATTTACCTGAGTATCATTACCAAAAAAATTAAAAACTGCTTCCGGTACAAAATTACCTCCGTAAACCTTCAACGTTCTAATATCTTCTCTCATCAGTAGCCTCCTTGTTAAAAGTGCTTAGAAAAGGATTATTATTTTATCACATACATAAGTTTTTTATAAACACCAAACACTAAATTTCTGCCAGTATTAATCCAACTGTGAATGCATCCCATGCCTTCTGCATCATGCCAAAGCTTATAATGCCATTCGATAAGCTTCCAATAGCTATGTGTGCTTATTGATCCCTTGCGTCCTCTACGATATTCAGCTAAACACTCGTCTAGCAAATAACAGTCCATCTTCCTGCAAACCTTAAGCCACATGGCATAGTCATTATTTTTCTTAATATCTTCAATTTGGAGTAATCCATAAGCTTCAGCATCATACATCACTGTCAAACAGCCTGGCCAACAGTAATTAAACATACCTGTTTTAGAAATCACTTTAGGACCAGTCACTTTTACACCTAACTTATGACCATCTTCGTCAATTTCTTCATAATTGGTATATGAAAAGTGATAGTCATTAGCTTCCATAAAAGCAATCTGCTTTTCAAGCTTTTGCGGTAACCACAAATCATCGCTGTCTAAAAAAGCTATCCAACGGCCTTTAGCTTCACGCAAAGCTTTGTTACGTGAAACCGCAGCACCACTGTTCTTTTCATTCTTCAAATACTTAATACGGTTATCATTGTATTTTGTTACAATCGCATCGGTATTATCTGTAGAACAATCGTCAACAATAATAAGCTCCCAGTTCTCGTAGGTCTGAGCTAAAACGCTGTCAATTGTCTTTCCGATAAACTTTTCACAGTTGTAACTCGGACTAATAATACTAACTAAATCACTCATAATCTACCCTTCAAACTCATCCAACATCTTCTTCGCTTCTGCCTGCTTCTTATCGTATTCTTCTTTTTCAATCTGTCCTGTTCTCAGCAGCCAATCACCATAATCCTCAGCGGTTTCCATACCGTCAGTAGCGATATTCTCCTGCGCTGAAACCTTAAACACTGTACGGAAAATAATCCGCATATCCTCAAAAAAGTTGATATCCTTGATATATTGCAGATCAAAAGCAAATTTTTCTTTCCACGTAATGTTATTTCTACCGCAAATCTGTGCTAAACCGGTAAGACCGGGATAAACACGCTGGCGCTTCATCTCTTCTTCCGTAAAGAAAACCATGTCGCGCACAAGCTGCGGTCTAGGGCCTACTACACTCATGTCACCCTTAAAAATGTTAATCAGCTCTGGCAGCTCATCAGCTGAAGTTGCACGCAGCTTTTTACCAAACTCTGTCAAACGCACATCGTCAGGAAGCAAGTTGCCTTCTGCATCACGCTCATCTGTCATAGAGCGAAACTTGTACATTCTGAACAGCTTGCCATCCTTGCCAGGGCGAATCTGTGTAAACAGAACCGGTGAACCAAGTCTTATTTTTACAAGATATGCTGTGTATAGCAATATAGGGGATAGAAAAACTAAAGCACACCCAGACGAAAAAACATCAAATATTCTTTTAAAGAAACTACGATACATATTATTAAAAATTTCCCTTCTATGAATAATACTTTGCTTGACTATGCCTAACTAAACAAGCATATTAAAAGCTAATTACATACTACTCTTATACCATGCTTATAATGCTCATTTTGCTTTATTAGTTCTTCAACTTGATTAAAGTCAGGAAACTTTGAAAATATTTTTCTCTCAGCATTTATAATTTCAAAATAGTTGTATTTATCCACATACTGGCTAGAGAAAGTAAGTTTTTTAGTTTTTGTAAAACCTTCTTCTATATTTATGAAATCTTGTACTTGCGTTCCCATCTTAATAACATCTTTAGCAACTTTCACTCCTACCAAAAATAGATTCAGAAGCTCTTTATTGGATTTAACATACGTCTCTATTAATTCAGGAGAAACAAGCCATAAAGCTCTGGTTGGAGAAATAGGAAAAAATACACAACTGCCTTTATAACCTATTGCATATTTAGAAAAATAAAATGATTCCTCTTCATCAGAGTAAAGCTCGTTATACACAATAACAGGAGAATCACCTATAAGAAAAGGTTTACTCTCATCCGTTTTAACTAAAATCCACTCTAAACCTTTAAAATAAGCTTTTAATCTTTCTGTTGAATTTGCTATCAACACGTCAAAATGCAAATTTAGAGCATCATCCTCAAAATCAGGAAATTTTTCATCTAAACCAACATCGTTAGCTAATTTAGGTATTCTCTGTCTAATTGCATTTCTTAATTGTTCTGGCATTGATTTAAAATTTTCCTTAACATTTTTAGTTCTCATCATTTGCGCAGCTAAAAAATAATCCATATGCTCCTTTTCTTCATCGGTAATATTTTTTACATCATCCTGCTTGAGAATCTTCTTTATAACACGACTAGCATTAGCTTCTATTTCACATAGTTTTCCTTCAATTGTTCCGACAATCTTTTCTCCACCAATTTCAGTTTCAAAGTCATAGAAGCCTCGCTCGCAGGCACTATCTTTTACATTTGAGCAGTAGGCTCTTCCTGTTTGCTTATCAAACGTATAAATCCTGCCTTTATCGGAGAAATTTCTAAGCACAAACTGTGGAACTATATGTTGTTTTTCCTTAGTCGTCTTATTCATACCAAGCACCTTTAGTCAATATAAGTTTACTCAAAGCAAGCCTTAATCACTTCAATAATCTTGTCCTGCTCCTCAGGCGTCATCTTATTATCACTCGGCAGGCACAGACCACGTTGGAAAATATCAGCGCCAACATCCTCTACACCACCGGCAATATATGCATTAGTTCTGCATCTGCCGCTGCCATCAACCGTAATAAACTCATGCATACGGTACATGGGCTGCATATGCATAGGCTTCCAAATAGGTCTGCCTTCTGCATTAATACCTGCAATGGCCTCCAAAATCTCTGTCGGACAGCTCTTGCCATGTTCAGCAACATAGCAAACATCCTGCTCGCCACGTACCTGTTTGCACATAGCCTCCGGCTTGATAATCAGCGCGCTCAGCCAATAGTTAGGCTCGCAGCGTTCAGCATCAAAAGGGTTCATCTCCACAGGCAAGCCCTTCAAGCCTTCTTTATAACGCTCATAAACAGCCTTCTTCTGCGCAATGTGTTCCTCCAAATGCGGATACTGACCACGTACAACACCTGCAATAACATTGCTCATGCGGTAGTTGTAGCCAACCTCCTCATGCTGATACCAGGGAGCATTTTCGCGGGACTGGGTAGACCACTTACGTGCTTTATTAGCATCTTCTAGGGAATTGGTCAACAGACAACCACCGGCAGAACCGGTAATAATCTTGTTACCGTTATAAGAAATAGCGGAATAATCACCAAAGGAAGCACAGGGCTGGCCGTCCCAGGTTGCACCCATAGCTTCTGCTGCATCTTCAATCAACAGTGCGCCATGCTCCTCGCAAATCTCCTTAATGCGCTTAATATCACCACTGAAGCCATAAAGCTCAGCGCTGATAACCAGCTTAACCTCAGGATACATCTCAAAAGCCTTTTCCAAAGCCACAGGATCCATATTCCAGGATTTACGTTCAGTATCAATAAAAACAGGAATACCGCCTTCGTAAACAACAGGATTCAGTGTAGCATCAAAGGTCATATCGCTGCAGAAAACGCGCTTGCCTTCCAGTGCACCGTGGCTGATTGCCGGTTTGCCATACAGCTTTTCGCCTGCCAGCTTCACGCACAGGTGCAGGCCCGGAGTGCAGGAAGCCAGTGCTACAGCGTATTTTACGCCAGCCTTTTGCGCTGCAATGCGTTCAACCTCGTTGATATTCTCACCTACAGTCGACATCCAGTTAGTTTCATAAGCTTCGGTAACATACTTCAGCTCCTCACCATGCATGGTCGGTGTAGCCAGCCATACCTTCTTGTCAAACGGTTTAAAATCTGCTTTTCTTACAAACATTTAAATGCCCCTCTTTCTATTCTACAACCTTCGCATTCTGCATCTCCGCTGCCTGCGCAGCCCTGCAGTTAACCTCTTCCGGCGTTTTGTACGTCGGCACAACCCTGCGCATCGCAGCACGCACCGTCTCATCATCGTTGGAGCGGATAGCCTCACGCAAAATATCTAAGCGCTCCTGCAAATCCTCCATGCTGATTGGTTCGTCCTTCTCGATGAAGATTAAATCATTATCCGTCTTGCGCAGTGTTTCGCTCTTCACCAGCAGCTCCTCATAAAGCTTTTCACCGGGGCGCAGGCCTGTCTCGATAATATCAATATCGCGGAACGGCTCCAGCCCGCTAAGCTTAATCATATTCACCGCCAGGTCATAAATCTTAATCGGCTGGCCCATATCCAGCACAAACAGCTCGCCGTTCTTGGCGATGGCACCACTGTGCAGCACCAGCTGGCTGGCCTCCGGAATCGTCATAAAATAGCGGATAATGCGCTTGTCCGTCAGCGTAATCGGTCCGCCGTTGGCTATCTGGCGCTTAAACAGCGGTATAACACTGCCTGCACTGCCCAGCACATTGCCAAAGCGCGTATCACTGAACACAACACTGCTGCCGGATGCACTGTGCGCCCTTGCGATAATCTCACACATACGCTTTGTCGCGCCCATAATATTCGTGGGGTTGACCGCCTTATCTGTAGAAACCATCATAAAGCGCTGCGCACCATACTCCTCGCACAGCTTAATCACATTCAGCGTACCAAAAACATTGTTTAACACCGCCTCAATGCAGTTCTTTTCCATCAAAGGCACATGCTTATGTGCTGCAGCATGCACCACAATCTGCGGATGGTATTCCTCCATAATCCTGCGCATGGAACGCTCGCAGCAGATATTGGCAATTTCTGCCTTAAAATCCAGCTCAGCGCCATAACGCAAGCGCAGCTCCTGCTGCAGGTCATAAACGCCGTTCTCATAAATATCCAGCGCCACAATCTGCTTAGGCTGCATCTTCGCCAGCTGACGGCACAGCTCGCTGCCGATACTGCCACCGCCGCCGGTAACAAGAATAACCTTGCCCTTATAATAATCAGCAACAAACTCATTGTTTACTACAATAGGCTGGCGGAACAGCAATTCATCAATATCAAACTCACGCAGCATACGCTTGCCGCTCTTGGCAACGTCCGCCACGGAAAAGTCATAAACCTTAACCTTGTAGCCTGCCTTACGATAGAAGTTGAACAGCATCTCCTTCTTCGTATTCACGATATTGGTAATCGCAAAAACAATCTCCTGCACGCCCATCTCCTTAAGGTCATCCAGGGTATCTTCGCCTTCAGCCAAAATCGGCAAGCCCATAATCTCGCGTCCTGTCTTGTTGGGATCCTGGTCGATAAAGCAAACCGGCACATAGGCAGCACTGTCATTGCTCAACAGCTCATCCGCCAGCACAGCGCCCAAACGCCCTGCACCCAGCACCGCCACACGGATACGCTTATTTTCATTGCGGCGCTCCTTGATAACAGTTTCACCGGCACACAGCACCAAAAGCCAGCGCAGGAACTCACCCTTCTTATCCTTGCGTACGCCGTAGCGGTAGCAATAACGGTACATCAGGCGAATGCCCACAGCACCCAACAGGTTCAGCATAATAACAATCAGCCAGGTCTTGCTTTCAATATTGCGCAGGCCACAACCGTACTTCAACGGGAAGTAAAACAGCAGTGCCGTCAGATCTGTCGCAAAAATACGCATATACACGCCTACGCCGCCATAACGGATTACCATATGGTAAACATTACCCATAATGCGGCAAAACAGCAGACAAGCAAGCGTGGCAATAACAGTCTCCACAAACTCCGTTATATCTTCTGAATGAATTCCGTAAGCGCTGACCATAAAAAACACAACCAGCAGGAAAATCGCGATGTCGTAAGCCATCAGCAGCCATCTTATCTTTAATTTTTTGCTAACTTCATTAATTCTCATACGAATCCATCACAAACACTTTCTTTAAAACACATCAATTAAAATAACAACTTAAATCAGTCAGCTCAGCCGTTTAGCTTACTTCCCCTCCCCGTTGGAAGCTTCCTTGCTTCCGTAGTAATAGTAATAGCCATAGCCATAGCCATGGTGCTCGCTGCGCACCTTGTTCAGCACAACGCCCAGGATATTCGCCCCGGCATGCTGCAGCTGCTTCTTCACATCGCGCGCCAGGTCAACCTTCACCTCGCCGCTGTCGATAACCAGCACCACGCCGTCAACCACAGCGCCCAAAACCAGTGCATCCGCAACCGGCAGCACCGGCGGCAGGTCAATCAGCACATAATCATAAATCTCTCTGGCCTCCTGCAGCAGCTCCCGCATGCGCTCGCTGCCCAGCAGCTCGCTCGGGTTCGGCGGAATAACGCCGCTTGTCAACGCATACAGGTTATCCACCTTCGTAGCCTGCACTGCAGCGCTCAGCGGTGTGTCCATGCTGATGCAGATGGAAAGCCCTAGCTTATTGGAAAGGCCAAAATTCTTGTGCACAGTCGAGTTACGCATATCGCAATCTATAATCAGTACGCTCTTGCCAGCCTGCGTCAGCACCACCGCCAAATTGGCAATAGTCGTGCTCTTGCCCTCGTTAGGCGTGCAGCTGGTAACAGCCAGCGTCTTCAGCTCCTTACCGGCCTGCGCAAACTGGATGCTGGTGCGGATAACACGGTATGCCTCCGTCGCCGGGTTCTTCAAATCATTATATGCAATCAGGTTTATGCCTTCCATATTTTCCTCCACATTCTCACAGCCAGGCCAGGTTTTTTATCCTTCTCCTGCATATTCTTCTGCAAATCCTCTAAATCAGGAACACTGCCCAAAAGCGGCAAATCCAGGTATTGTGCCACATCATCGGCAGTCTTGATCGTTCTGTTGAGCAGCTCGCGCACCACTACAAAGCCACTGCTTGCCAAAATGCCCAGCAGTGCTGCCAAAAGCAGTGTCATCGCCTTACGCGGCTTCACAGGGGCTTCCGGCAGTGTGCCGCTGTCCACCACCTGCACCTCGGTGGCAACGCTTGCTTCCGCAACCTTGGCCTCCTCCAGGCGTTTGGCCAACATAACGTAAATCTCGTTAGCCACCGTCACATCACGCAGCAGGCCTACAAACTGCTGCTCCTTATCGGAAAGCTCCTTTAAGCCGTTCTTGTTTTCGCCGTCAATCTGCGCCAGCTTGGCCAGGTTGCTTTGTGCCACGCTCGCTTCAGCCTCGCTGCTGAACTTGCTGGCCAGCAGCTGCTGGTGTACCGGGTTATCACTGGGAGCCTGCAAAGCAGCAACCTTGTTAATCTCGTTCTGAATTTTAGTCTTCAGACCGGCAATCTCCTGGTTCACCTGCTGCACCTTCGGGTGGTTGGCAGTATATTTATCCATATAGCTGATGCGCTCGCCCTCCAGCTCTGCCAGCTTCGCATTATAAGCCTGAATCGTCCTGTTATCCGCAATGGAAACAGCCTCGCCCTGCAGCTGACCGTTAGCCGCTGCCAGACGCGCATTGGCAGTAGCCAGCGCCACCTTGTTTTCCGCGCTCAGCTTATCCACCATGCTCATCTTCTCGCTCGCCAGCTTCACAGCATCATCGGGAGCAATAATATTATTTTTCTTCTTATAATCCGTCAGCTTATCTTCCGCAGTCTGCAGCTCATTTTTGGCAGCCACAGCACGCTCCTCCAAAAAGCCACGGGTAGCCTTCTGCTGGTCACGCGAAAGGTCCGTCAAACGCTTCAAAAAGCCGTCCACAATCAGCTTATTAGCCTCCTGGGCCTTTTCCGGCGTATTTGCACGCACCGTCAGCTGCATGATTTCGGTATCCTTAAAAGGCGCGGTAGTAATGCGTCCCTTCACATAAGCTTCATAAGCAGGATACTTGCCATCCTTATTAGGCTTCTCCGTCTTTTGGATTGCCGGTACCACAACACTGCGGCTCTTCAAAATCTCCGCATAAGTGTTCATCAGCTGTGTGTTGGCCATGGCATTGCCCATCGGCATGGATTCCAAAAGGCTGGTGCCAATGCCCTTAGGCTGCTTAACGCGCAGCAAAGCCTGCGATTCATACACCGGCGTTGCAACAGCCAGGTACACGCCTGCTGCCACCACAAAAACACCGGTAACGCGGGCGATATTGCCTGCATTGTGCTTCAAAATATTGGCTATTTCCAGCAGGTCTATAGTAATTTCTTCGTCATTATGTAAATCCTTATTCACATCTATTCTCCTCAGTCATTATTCTTGATTTCGTTGATGTAATATGCACCGGTCAGGAACGGCATAATATCCTTGCTGAAGATAACCTTATGGTTGCTGGTCAGATACAGGCAGTCGCCCTCATGCAGCTCCAGGTTTGCGCTCTGGTCAGCCTTCCTCAGATAATTGTTGATGTTCAGCTGCTGCACCTCGGTAGAACCGGCACGCACCAAAAAGACATTCCTCTTGGCAGATTTTTCGGTAAAGCCCTCCGCCTTAGCCAGTGCATCCAGCACACGGTGGCTCTTTTCCAGCTCAAACAGGCCTGGGCGCTTAACCTCACCCAGCACATACACACGCGTCGTGCCCAGCTTCACCACATTCACACTGATACGGGGCTGCACCAGGTAATAACCGAAGCGGCTCACCAGCTCCTCACGGAACTGCGTCACTGTCTTGCCAGTAACATCCACATCGCCAATCAGCGGGAAGGACACCTTGCCGTCGGGGCGCACCACATACGGCGAATTTTGCGTATTACCCGCCAGCGTACTCAAATCCTCGTGACCATATACCACAACCTGCAGCACATCGCCCGGGCACATCACATAATCCTGCACCTGCGCCTGTGCAGCGCTGCCGGTCCCTAACGCCAGCGCCAATGCCAATACTACTAATGACTTTTTCATTTCATACTCCTTTATCAAACTTTTTAAACAAAAAAAATGGCAGATTTATTATTTGAATAACCTGTTCCACCACTTAGATTTCTTTTCCCTTGCAATTAACTGCTGCGGTGCCTTAACTTTCAAAGGAGTGCCGTCAATAATCCTCTGCGGATTAATCTGCGTCAGCTGCTGCAGCACAGCCTCACCGGCCAGCTCCCTAATTACAGCAGCACCGGCGCGCATATCCGTATCGCGCCCGCTGTCCCTGTGCGCATCACTGCCCACAAAATCAACCAGACCGTTCGTCAAAAGCAGCTTCGCTGCCTGCTCGGCATGCGCGCCAAAGCTCCCTGCAAAGCTGCCAATATTGCATTGCAGCAGCAAGCCCTCACGTCGCCAACGCAACAGCAGGTCCGGCTTCGCCATTAATTCAGTATAACGCTCCGGATGTGCTAAAATCGGCACAACCCCCTTCAACCGCAGCTCATACCAAAAGTCATCAGCATAATTCGGTATGAAATACATAGGTAACTCCACCAGGATATAACTGGCCCTCGCTGCATCCCAAGCATCACCGTTCAGGCAAAAGCTGCCATTCTCAGCAATGATGTCCAGCAAATCCCAATCCATAAACACTTCACAGCCGGAATAAATCGCCAGCGGTAAATTGTGCTCACCCGCCAGCTGGCGCAGCCTTTCTGCACCAACTAAAAAATCCTGCCATGCAGGATTGTGTGCATCCTGTAGCAAATGCGACGTTGCAAAAATGGAAGTCGTACCGGAATCCACAGCCTTTTGCAGCATTTTCAGGCTCATTACCTCGTCCTTGCTGCCGTCATCTATTCCAAAAATAATGTGGGAATGAATATCGATCAAGAGAAATCTTACCTTTGTTTATACTAGAGCCTGATTTTTATTTTATGTAATACTAATGTACAAAAACAAGAAGAATCAAACTCAGTTACATTTAAGAATATTGTACTACTTTGAAGTTTTGGAGTCAATCAGTTCAAATAAGATTTTTTACTGTATACAAAACACAACGCACCGTTTTATCCGTTGTTTTTTCAAGTATGCTTTATATGATATTATTTTATTTTATGCATTCAGTACTAGCAGTCTACATTATTAATATAACAGATAAAGTCAAAAATATTTTAAAATGCCGGTCAGGTTTTTGTAAAATAGTGGAGAAATTCTTCCGCGGTTCGCAGTCCCCTTCCGTTGAGATGCGCTCGGCACCTTCCCCAAGGGGAGAGGCAAGAAAGCTAGACGAGCAATTAACATATCGCAGTGAAAACATAAAAATCTTAGGGAATGAGTGTCTGGAACCATAGAAGTGTCGCAACTGTTTGAGCGATAAGCTTACTACTATAGCAAAATCTCTTAGCATAGCGCGAGTTTTGCGGCACTTCGTCCTGGTTCCACACGAAATTACCGTCCGCAAATCGCTTCTTCACATTTAGCATCAAACATATAACTCAGTAAGCGATTCGCTGGAAAATTTTTCGTTGCAACGCGATATATCAATTGCGACGCCACAGTCCCCTCTCCGTCATCGCTTCGCGATGCCACCTCTCCCCTAGGAGAGGCTAGAAGGCTAGACGAGCAATTAACATATCGCGTAAGGAATAGCAATTTTAGCAAATGAGTGCTTGGAACCATAGAAGCAAGGGGACGTAACTTTCTCTTACCGTCTGACAAATTTTACCGATGCTTCGTCCTAGTTCCGCCGAAATTTGCGTTGTGCCCTATGGCACGGGAAAATTGCTACTGACTGGAATGATATTTAATTGCGTCGCCACACAGTCCCCTCTCCGCCCCCTTCCGCCCAACAAAAAACACTGACATCCGCCGTACCCCTGGTACGGCAGACGTCGGTGTTTTCACGTTTTAGTGTATATTAAGTACTGCATTTAATACTCAGATAATATATATTCCAACTACTTTGACTTCTATATAAATTCACTTGCTTTTACTAAGCCAGTGAAGTATAATGCACTTGAAAGAAGATATTTACTTCAAAGTGACCTAATTCATTTTTATGTTTTAATCAAGCAAAAACGAAACGAAAGGAGGATCTTTTATGATTGGAATTTTAACAAACACAGATAAATTCAGCATTTTTAAAATTGGAGATTTGCAAATAAAATTTAAAACCTCCCCGTTTTTACAAAAATATACTTCCATTACTAAATGGAACAACGGCTATATCGAATGCATGGCAAAATATTCTACGTTAGATACTCCTATAGAAGAATACATTGATTTGCGTTACATTGCCAAACGCTTAAGACTGCCAAAAGATATATTTGATAATATTAAGGAGGTTAAGGTGTTATGAAGGTTCAGGAAATTGCTGACCAAGCAGATATGATTGTTGCTGGATATGCCTATAAGGTTCAAGATAATTATATAGAAATCACCGACTTAAGCAATATAACCAAAACAGCTGTTATTCAAAACGATGAACTCGTGGAATCTGTAATGAGCGATGAAGAAGATAATATTGTCATGAAGTATTATAATCGCAACAAAGATTTATTAAAGGAGAGTCTGAATGCCTAAATACTTTCCCTTTAAAATTTGTGGTTATTACTTATACTTTACTGCTCACTGCGTAGTAGAATGTATGCATGTACATGCCAGCAACGAAGAACTTACAGAACCAGGTTCTGCAAAATTCTTTGTTCGTAGTGATGGTAGTTCCAAATTAACAGTACGAGGCAGATTAAAGGATAGAGAAATCACTTCTATCCAAAAATTCATAAAAGATAACTATGAAACAATGTACGCTACATGGAGAACCTTAAGCTCTAATGGATTCTATGAAAATAAATAAATAAATAAATTATGGTTCTAAAACCTGCCTACATATCTTCCCTAAAATGGAAGGTGGAAGGGTTGCAACGCGATATATCAATTGCGTCGCCACAGTCCCCTCTCCGTCATCGCTTCGCGATGCCACCTCTCCCCTAGGAGAGGCAAGAAGGCTAGACGAGCAATTAATATATCGTGTAAGGAATAGCAATTTTAGCAAATGAGTGCTTGGAACCATAGAAGCAAGGGTACGTAACTTTCTCTTACCGTCTGACAAATTTTACCGATGCTTCGTCCTGGTTCCGCACGAAATTTGCGTTGTGCCCTATGGCACGGGAAAATTGCTACTGACTGGAATGATATTTAATTGCGTCGCTCACAGTCCCCTCTCCGCCCCCTTCCGCCTCGCTTCGCTCGACACCTTCCCCAAGGGGCAGGCAAGACTACACACCAAAAGCCGCCTTCGCAGGCGGCTTTTTTGCTGTAAAAAACAATATCTAATTCGTCTTCAACTCAACCCTCTTATTAGCAAACGCAATACCGTATTTGTGTATAACACTTACGCCCAGTGAACGCAACTCAGTATCATACTTCTTTTCTTCAATCTGGTCGAACGCAACCTGCGCCAGCTTGCTCAAAGCACCATCATCGTCCTTTGCTTCACCAGCTTTTATTTCAATAATAATCCCTGGCATACCTGCGTTTTTAGGAATAAGCTGAATATCATATCTGCCAGTTCCACTTTCTCTATTGGAGCGGATAAAGTGAGTATATTCAAAGATAGTTATAAGTCCCAGCATCAGGCCATGATAATAGCTTTCCCTAAGCCCGTCATAATAGCTGATTGTCTGCATCATAAATCTTCCCAGCGTCTCTTTGATGACAGCACTATCCTTATTTAATAAAGCGTCTCTTAAATCCGTTACCGTCATATCACCGACTTCCGCTATCAGCAGACTAATAATTTCCTTACGATAGATCGTGCGTATCTCCTTATTGGGAATATTAAGCCGACACAAATGCTCACCGTCTTCGTTAAGAGTCATTTCCGTTGCCTTCAAGTAACCCGTCATCAGAAGAAAACCAAGAATATCTGTCTGAGGCCCCTTAAGTTCAGGATAAATGATATTCGTTTTAATTACAGAGCTTACCTGCCCGTTTTCTTTAAGCAATTCATGAAGATTCCTGTAAGTTGCTTCATTGTACTTCTTCAGTATTTCATGAATAATAGTATTCTCCGAAGTCTGGCTCCAATACGGGATAGCCTTACAGCTGCTCGTTATATAATTAATCACCGACCACGGATTATAGATTTCAGTGCTGCCGAACCTATAGCCATCATACCAGCTTTTGATTTCTGCCAGCTTTTCAGTTACATTATAATACTGCGTTATAGTCTTGACCTCACCCTCAGTGAATCCAAAATAACCACTAAAAGTATCATCAAGTACAGAATCAACACGGATATTATTCAACCCGCTGAAGATACTCTCTTTAGCGACACGCAGGATACCCGTCATAATGCTCATAGTTATATAAGGATTATCCTTCAAGGCAGCCGAAAAGAAATTTCTGATAAACTCAATAGCTTCATTATAGTAATTATTGACGAAGCCTTCCTGGATAGGAGTATCGTACTCGTCAATGATTATCACAGGAGCCTTTTTGTAATGCTGATAAAGCATTCTGCTAAGAATCTGCAGGCTGAGCATATAATCTGCTTTATTAGCATTTTTATTGACTATTTTTTCGTAAAAATCCTTGTCTTGTTGGGATATCTCATTACCAGCCTGCAATTCCGGGTGTCTTGCATACTCGGAGCTGATAATCATTTTCAACAGTTCATATGCTGTTTCCCAATCTTGCGCCTTTATATCCTTCAGCGATAAAAAGATAACAGGATATTGCCCTTGCTGCTGCGTATAGCTTTCGCCCTGCTGCCAGATTGCTTTATCCTTGAAATAGCTACTGGTATCTGCGTCTGTTTTCTCAAAGAAAGTACGGAGCATATCCATGTTCAAGGTCTTGCCAAAACGCCTCGGACGCGTAAAAAGAATGTTGCTCACCTTTTCATCAAGCAGGTCCTTTATAAGCAACGTCTTGTCGACATAATAATTTTCCCGGCAGATTCTTTTGAAGTCAGTAGTGCCGACAGGCAGCGGCAATCTTGTCTGTTGCATGAGAATTCCCCTTTCTTTGCTTCTTCCTATATTATAACATCTTTTAGCGCCTGCGACCATTTCCCCTGTCGATATAATTCTGCACGCCTTCTGTAATACTCCTGACTGCATAACATAAAAATACCCCCAATACCGTGCATCTGGTATCGGGGGCAAACATCAAGCCCATAGCCTCACGACGTTCTTTCTTAATTCAAACTACAAAGGCACGGGCATCCACCCCAACACCCTCAATAAGCATCCAGTCCGTTACGTGCGCCGCCAACCTGTACAGTAACGCCTACATCTACGAAGAGAAAAACACCGACCGCTACAACAGATACAGCGACACCATCGCCGCTGGCAAAACGGCTGATGACTACATCCTGCATCAATCGCAACTCAACGTACACATAATAATCCGTCTGGCGAGCAGTATTTCTAAACCATATTCTCTATACCATTAAATCTAAAAATGTTATAATAAAGGAAAATGATAATGAGAGGAGGCTGTACTCCATGCAAAACAAATTACCATTACCTATTGGCGCATCTGATTACAAAAAAGTCAGCCAGGATTACTACTATGTTGACAAAACACTACTTATAAAGGATATTCTTGACGAGCAAGCGAAGGTTACTCTTTTCACCCGCCCGCGCCGCTTCGGTAAAACTCTAAACATGGATATGCTGCGTACCTTTTTCGAAAAAGCCAAAGACGATACAAGTAAATATTTTATTAATAAAAATATTTGGCAGACAGGTGAAAAATATACCCAGCACCAAGGCCAGTATCCTGTTATTTTCTTAAGCTTTAAGGATGCGAATAAAAATAAATGGCCAGACTTATATGCGAGGCTGAAAGAAACGATAAGAGATGAATTTATGCGTCATTCGGAACTAAAAGACAGCAAAATTTTATCTAATCCTGCTTTCTACGAAAAAATTACCAGCGGCCTGGGTACGGAAACGGATTATGCCACCAGTCTGCTCCGCCTTTCGCAAATGCTGCATGAGCATTATGCCAAAGCACCTATAATTATTATTGATGAGTATGACACGCCTATCCAGGCAGGTTATATTCACGGTTTTTATGATGCAACAATACAATTCACACGCGACCTGCTCTCCTCTGTTCTGAAAGACAACCAGCACATTTCCTTCGGCTTCTTGACAGGTATTCTACGCGTTGCCAAGGAAAGTATTTTTAGTGGTCTTAACAATGTAAACGTTAACTCGCTGTTAGATAAGCGCTATAGTGATTTCTTTGGCTTCACCGATACTGAAGTAAATGCTATGGCTGCATACTATCAAGCGATTGATAAAATCCCCGAAATCAAAGAATGGTATGATGGTTACAGGTTTGGTAATACGGAGATTTACAATCCCTGGTCTGTTCTTAAATATTTCAACAATTATTGTGAAGCAGAACCATATTGGGTACAAACTTCTGAAAACTCCACTATCCGTGAGATTATCAGCGGTCTTGATAACAGCACCTGTGAAAATCTTCGAGCTTTGTTAAATGGCTCTGCTGTAGAATCTATAGTTGATACAAACATCATCTATCCAAAGCTAAAGGAGCAACAAACTAATATATTTGGCTTTCTGCTAATGACAGGCTATTTGAAATCTATAAAAACCACAAGAGCCAACGGCATCTGTCTATGTGAGCTCAGTATTCCCAATAAAGAAATTAAAAGCGTTTACAGTCAGGAGATTGTCGCTCTGCTAGCAGACAAGATTGACAGTACAGCGATTAATTTACTCCAGCAATATCTCATAACTAAAAATGGGCCAGCATTGCAAAATGTGCTGAAAAAGTTTCTTTTAGAAACTGTCAGCTACTATGACACGCTTAAAGAAAACTATTACCAGGGCCTGCTTTTAGGTATGACAGGATTATTCACTAATACCTATTACATCAGCTCTAACCGTGAAAGTGGCGAGGGCAGATATGATATCCAGCTCCTGCCTAAAAACATAGATATGCCAGGTATAATCATTGAAATAAAAGCAACTGCTGATTCTTCGGATGCAAGTTTGAAAAAGTTAGCAGTAGAAGCCTTAGCGCAAATAGAAAACAAAAAATATGATACCGAGCTACGCAAGCAAAACATCAAAACTATTTACAAATATGGTATTGCCTTCAGCGGCAAGAAAGTAGAAATCATAACAAATTAAGCTAAAAAAACTGACGAAGCAAAATTGCCTCGTCAGTTTATTTTTATACGTAAAATTCAGCGCTAAGCTTATTTCACCATAGCAGCAACGATATCAAAAGCAGCAGCAAGTGCTTCATCAACCTTAGCTACGTCCTTAGCACCGGCCTGTGCCATATCCGGACGACCGCCGCCGCCACCGCCGCACAGCTTAGCAACAGCCTTAACGATGTTGCCCGCATGAACGCCTTTAGCAACAGCATCTTTAGTAGCCATGGTCAGAATGCTTACCTTTTCGCCCATAACAGCAGCCAACACAACAACGCCGCCCACCTTATCGCGCATCTGGTCACCCAAGTTACGCAGAGCGTCAACGCTGTCAGCATTAACCTTTTGTACCAGAACAGGAACGCCGTTAGCATCTTTAATCTGGTC
Organism: uncultured Phascolarctobacterium sp.; assembly: GCF_937920985.1. Lineage (GTDB taxonomy): Bacteria > Bacillota > Negativicutes > Acidaminococcales > Acidaminococcaceae > Phascolarctobacterium_A. The sequence continues at coordinate 93,646 of NZ_CALDXR010000013.1, read as the reverse complement.
AGCAACATTGCTTACCTGAGCCTTAGCGATTTCTGCAGCCAGCTCTTCAGCCTTCTTCTGAGCAGCCTTCAGCTCGCATTGCAGAGCCTCCAGACGAGTCGGAACGTCGCAGGAGCGGCATTTCAGCTCAGCAGCCAGACCGTTCACCATTTCCTCGGTAGCATTGACATGAGCCACAGCACCATGACCGGTAACAGCCTCAATACGGCGCACGCCTGCACCGCTGGAGCCTTCGCTCACGATTTTGAACATACCAATTTGTGCTGTATTGCTTACATGGCTGCCGCCGCAGAACTCCATAGAGAAGTCCGGAACGGTAACAACGCGAACGATGTTGCCATACTTTTCGCCGAAGAGAGCGGTTGCACCCTTCTTCTTAGCTTCCTCAATCGGCAGCTCTTCAATATTAACAGCCTTGCCAGCCAGCACCTGCTCGTTGACAATAGCCTCAACCTCCTTCAGCTCCTCAGCAGTAACCTGAGAGAAGTGAGAGAAGTCAAAACGCAGACGATCCGGACCTACATAGCTGCCGGCCTGGTTAACATGAGCACCCAGAACCTGTTTCAGAGCAGCATGCAGCAGATGGGTTGCGGTATGGTTACGAGCGATATCCATCTTGCGTGCCTTGTCCACAGCAAAGGTTACAGCGTCGCCTACAGCAACAGTGCCTTCGGTTACGGAACCGATCATAATAACAGCGCCGTCAGGCAGCTTTTTGGTAACATTTACAGCGATAACGCCGGTCGGAGCGGTAATAGTACCGATATCGCCCAGCTGGCCGCCACCCTCAGCATGGAAAGCGGTAACGTCGCAGATAACAGCAACATCAGTGCCGTCAGCAGCGTTTTCAATCGGCTGTGCGTCATGCGCAGGATACATCTTCACAATCTTAGCTTCGGTTGCAGCTTCGTCAACCTTCAGCTCAGCAACATTGATGCCGCTGGTGTTATAAACAATCGGACGACCTTCTTTATCGTTGCGTGCTTCACGCGCCATTTTACGCTGAACCTCCAGCGCAGCGTCGAAGCCTTCTTTATCCATAGTCATGCCAGCTTCTTCCAGGATTTCTTCAGTCAGCTCCCAGGGGAAGCCAAAGGTATCGTTCAGCTTGAAGGCAGTTGCACCGTCGAGAACGGTTTTGTTTTCAGCCTTCAGCTTTTCAATCTCCTCGTTCAGCAGCTCGCAGCCCTGTTTCAGAGTGCGCAGGAAGCTGGCTTCTTCCATTTCCACAACCTTTTTGATGAAGTCAGCCTTCTCTACCAGGTTGGGGTACGCATGGCCGAACATGCCGATAACAACGTCAACAGCACCGGTCAGGAACATCTCGTTGATGCCCAGCAGACGAGCGTGACGGATAGCACGGCGCAGGATGCGGCGCAGTACATAGCCACGGCCTTCGTTGGACGGCAGGATGCCGTCGCCGATCATAAAGGTCATGCTACGTACATGGTCAGCGATAACCTTCAGGGATACGTCGGTAGCCTTGTCCTTGGCATATTCAACATTGGCAATCTTAGCTGCATATTCAATAATCGGGAAAATCAGGTCAGTTTCAAAGTTGGACGGCTTGCCTTGAACAACACTTGCCAAACGCTCCAGACCGGCACCGGTATCAATGTTCTTATTTTTCAGCGGCGGATAGGTGCCATCAGGCATCTGGTTGAACTGGGTGAATACCAGGTTCCAGATTTCCAGGAAGCGGTCGCAGTCACAACCGGGGCCGCAGGTCGGTTTGCCGCAGCCGCGTTCAGGACCGAGGTCGATGTGGATTTCGGAGTCAGGGCCGCACGGACCGCTGCCAATCTCCCACCAGTTATCAGCCAGGCGAACAATGCGCTCTTCAGGAACACCTACAACATTGTGCCAGATATCAAAAGCTTCATCATCCTCAGTGTGGATGGTGATGTACAGCTTGTCGACAGGCAGACCAAGCTCCTCGGTCAGGAACTCCCAGCTCCAGGGGATAACCTCTTTTTTGAAGTAATCGCCAAAGGAGAAGTTGCCCAGCATTTCAAAATAGGTATGGTGGCGCGCAGTGCGGCCAACGTTTTCAATATCACCGGTACGCACGCATTTTTGGCAGGTGGTGATACGAGTAGCAGGCGGTTTCATTTTGCCAGTGAAAAACGGCTTAAAGGGTGCCATGCCAGCACCGATAATCAGCAGAGTCGGGTCATCCTGAGGAATCAGGGAAGCACTCGGAAGCATAAGATGGCCTCTATCTTGGAAAAATTTCAAAAACTTTTCGCGGATTTCGTTACCAGTCATGTATTTCATAGTAGTTCATTCGCTCCTTCGAAAAATAATACTGCATTGCTGCGGAAAATGCCGCAGCAAACAAAGATTGCATATAAAAAAATTATATAATTTTTGCCTGTGAATGTCAATAAGCGCAAGCAATTGAGAGCGCCTGCTTGGCAGAAAAAACGGAGCAGCAAGCGCAATTTTTTGTTTCAGAAAAGCTAATGCTGCAACCGCTATCTGCAGCTACAGCATTATACATAAGCTTATTTGGTTATTTTATTGATTGCTTCCTCCAATAAATTTTTCAATACTGCAGGTGTGCTCCTTGGTTTTCTTATCATAATTGATACCCACCAATAAAATTTCATCAGTAAAATTTTGCAAGCTTACAGGATACTTCTTTTCCTTCATCTGCCTCATGGCAGTATCTGCATTTTTATTCCACTTCAGCTCCACCAGCAAAGCAGGATAGCTATGAGCATAATATTGCTTAGGAATAAACACAAAATCAGCAAAACCGCGACCTAACGGCATTTCGCGTACAGGTTTGAAATAATACTGCATAGCGCTCAGATATGCGATGGTCAAAACACTGCTAAGCGAATTTTCATCGTTATACTTAATCGCAGATGTATATTCCATATGCACCTTTTCAATCATAGACGCCACAGCAGCTGCATCCATGTCAAGCGTAGCATTTAACACCTCGCGTGACAGCCTCTGAAAATCAGCAAATTCATCCCAGGCTGTTTCCTCTAAAGCATTAACAAATTCGCTGCGAACCTCTTCATTAGGTATATAAGCCTTGTGCTCCTGCTGCTCATATGCCAAATAGCCCAAATGAATCAGCGACGTCATAACATCATGCTTATTCTTAAAGGTCACCATATCATTTTGATATGAATTAGTGCGCACCAAAACTGCATCACCGGAAAGCATGGTAACAATATCCGTTTTCAACCCATCAAAATTCATATTAATCAGCGGAATGATGGATTCATATGTACCCGTCTGTGACCAATAGCTCTGAAAGGTTCCCCGCAGCATTACGCCTACCACCGCTCTGGGGTTATAAACATGATAGCCGCCGAGCTGATAACCATCATACCAACGCTTTACCTCCGCAAAATCCTTGTGATATTTCTCACACAAGCCTCGCACCTCGCTCTCCGTAAAGCCAATATACGGAGCAAGAACGCCGGAATCAAGCATAGTATATTCATCAAAGTTGTTCAGCGCAGATTGCGTTTTGAATTTTTTTATCGGCAGAATGCCTGTCATAAAAGCTAAGGCTATATAGCGTGTCGGCTCAATACCCTTGAACAGACTGCGCAGAAAATCAATATACTCTTCCTGCGCAATTTTATTCGTGCTCTCGTCGCGAATCAGCACATCCCATTCATCAACAATAATTACAAAACGATTACCGGTTGCATCGCTGATATAAGCTAAAGCAGTGGAAACCTTAGTCACCTTTTCCGGTATATATTCACCATAGGCCTCACGCAGCTCCTCCATAAGCACCTGCGAAATAAAGGCAACCGTTTTTTCGGCACTGCCTGCTTCCTTGCAGCACCATTGCACATCAAAATGGATAACATCATATTTATTGAGCTGCTTTTGATACGCAGGACTTTTTTCGATAGCCAGTCCGGCAAAAAGCTCCTGCGAATTGCAGCCCTTGCTATAATAGGCAGCCAGCATATTAGCTGTAATTGATTTACCAAAACGGCGTGGGCGACTGTTACAGATAAAGGCCTGCTGCGTCCCCAAAACCTTGTTGGTAAATTCTATGAGCCCGGTTTTATCAACGTAAATTTCCGAATCTATCGCCGTTTGAAAGGCTCTGTTATCAGGATTAAGAAATAAGCCCATTTCCATTACCTCCTCCGTTTTGACTAATCTCCTATATAGCATTATAGCACAAAGCTATATTATCGTACACCGCAACTATAAGCATCGAGCTATGTATTTTTCAGAAACGAAGCCGCCATTAATCCTGTTCATCCAGCTCATAAAGGCGCTTATAAATGCCGCCAAGGGCCATCAGCTCCTTATGCGTGCCGATTTCCGCAATTTCACCGTTATGCAGCACCACAATTCTGTCAGCGTTGATAATCGTCGACAGACGATGTGCGATAATCAGCGTCGTGCGGCTTTCAGCCAGCTTATCCAAAGACTTCTGGATTTGCTTTTCCGTTTTGGTATCAAGCGCACTCGTCGCTTCGTCAAATACCATCACCGGTGGATTCTTCAGGAAGGCACGGGCAATAGCAATACGCTGCTTCTGTCCACCGCTCAGCTTCACGCCGCGCTCGCCGACCTTAGTTTCGTAGGCTTCAGGCAGAGCGCTGATAAAATCGTCCGCCGCCGCCAGCTTGGCAGCCTGCTCAATCTCCTGCTCGCTCGCCTTAATCTTGCCATACGCAATATTAAAATTAACGGAATCACTGAAAAGAAATACATCCTGCTGCACCAGACCAACGTGGTTACGCAAATAGCTTTGCTTATATTTTCTGATGTCTACGCCGTCAAGCAGTACTCTGCCCTGCGTAGGCTCGTAAAAGCGCAGCAGCAGGCTTGCCAGCGTTGTCTTGCCTGCACCCGTAGCACCTACAAAGGCCACCTTTTCACCGGGAGCGATGTCCAGGTCAAAATGCTTCAGCACCGGCTTATCCTGCAGATAGCCGAAGGTTACATTCTCAAAGGTAATACGGCCCTTAATCTCACCTGCAGCAATCGCATCAGGCGCATCGTCAATCTCCACCTTATGCTGCATCATCTCATTAAAGCGGTGATAGCCGGCCATACCGCGCTGGTACATTTCCGTAAACATCAGCAGACGGAAAACAGGCTTCATAAAGATATTAACATAAAGGAAGAAGGCAACAAAATCACTAAGCGCCAACTGGTTATTGGCAACCATCATACCACCGCAAACCAAAACTACCAGATTGGTTGCGTTGGTAAAAAAGGTAATAGTTCCCGAAAAATATGAAAGTATCGCAAATGATTCGGTACGCACACGCAAAAGCTCATTACTCTTGCGCATAAAGCGCTCCAGCTCCAGCTGTTCATTAGCAAAGGCCTTTACCAGGCGGATACCGCTCAGAGCCTCCTCTGCCTGCGCGGAAACCTCACCGGATTTTTCACGGCTGCGGCGGAAGGCACGCTTCATCTTTCTGTTGACGAAAACAGAATGCACCGCCTTAATAATCAGCATGGCACCGATAATAGAGCCAAGATACGGATTCAGATACAGCATCATGAAAATAGTACCCAGCATACTGATGGTGCAGACAAGAAGGTCATTAGGTCCTTTAAATGTCAGCTCGCTGATTTCCACGATATCGCTTGTAATGCGCGACAGCAGCTGTCCTGTACGGGCATTATCAAAAAAGCGGAAGGACATTTTTTCCATATGTCCGAACAAATCGCGACGCATATCGTTCTCAATGCCGGAACTCATCACATGACCATAATAGTTGATAGAAAAAAGCAGACCAAAGTTTACAACATATAAAGCTAAAAGTATCCCAGCCCAGTAAAGCAGCTCGTCAATATTCTTTTGAGGAATCTGAACATTAAGCATCTGCCTTACGATATAAGGGAACAGCAGCTCCATTAAGGCCGAGAAGCATGAGCCCATCAGCACCAAAAGCAAAATCAGCTTATAGGGCTTATAATAATGAATTATTTTTTGCAACATTTACCTTGCTCCTCCTGCGTTATTTTTCCAGATATGTAAACGGTAAGCACCGATAATCTTACCATCGGGAGTCAGTGCCGGCGCTTCCACGCCTGCCAGCCACTGTCCGTCAGGTGAAATACCAATCGCCTGACAAGGTCCTTCGGTTGGGAAATAGCTGTACTTTTTGCCTGTTTCCAGGTCCAGCACCAGTGCTCCATGCGCCTTGTAATTGTGCGTGCGCACGTTGCGCCCCACCGCGCAGGCCGCCAGCCTGCCGGCGAAGGCTATTTCCTCCATCGTACCGTCTGCCATATACTGATAACGGAAGGTACCGTCTGTATTGAAAACAAAAATACTGTTGTTGCTCGGATGCTCTACCGGTGTCGGCAGCTGCCAATTTTCACGGTTAAAGGTATTAATCGTGGTAAAGAGCACGCCGTAGGGTGTTACGAAACCGTCGCGGCCGCTGGCATTTACATATGCACCATCCACCTGCTGCGGCTTAGATACAGACCTTGTCCAAATGATTTTGCCGGTTTCGTCAAACAAAATTCCACGTCCGTCACTGGCAGCTGCTGCCAGATATTTGCCGTCCGCACTGAAGTTGGGACTGCCGCGCATAACGGTGTTATCAAAAGGCGGAATCGGCGGCACATGCGTTGAATTGAGCAGTTCGCCGGTTCTTTTATCGAGGAAATACATCGTATCCTTATACTTCATATCCTCACGGTAATCATAGGCGGAGGTAGAAAACACAGCTCTGCCGTTGTTATCGTTGACATCACACCAGTTTATCCAGCTGTCGATAACCTCATTCTTAGGGAACTGCCACAGCAGCTTGCCCTCCTCGTTTACCGCCAGCATTTTGGCATTGTAGCCTCTGCTGCCGTCCTTGCGCATCAAAAAGCGGTAAGCATTGGCGTAGACATTGTTTTCCTTATCGACTGCAATATGCACCACCGACGGATAGGAACGCTGCGAAGCATCGGAGCCGACAAAGTCAGCACTCTTATACTGCCAACGGATATCACCCGTATGAACATCAACAGCATAGAGCTTACCTTCAGCGCTCTGCTCGCCTACTATCGCCAGCTTGCCGTCAGGCGTAAGGCACAGTGCTATCAGCTTGCCTATGCCAAGGGAGCGTTTCCACTTCTGACGTCCTTCGTTGTCAAAGAGGAAGAGCTCACCGCGCTCCGTTCCGACAATCCAGCCTTCTTCGTCGGCAGCATAGCGCACCACCGCCTTCGTAAAGCCCATGCGGTCATAATTCTGTGTCGGGATATCACCCAGATAAACGCTCACACCGGAGCCATCATTGTCAACATGAAACTGGTTCCATGGCGTTCTGCTGCCGGTAATCCAGTACAGTGCGCACCAGGAAAGCAGCAGCAGCACAAGCGCCAGCCAGCCTTTAATCTTATTCATAGATACAGCACCGTCCAATCATAGATTTGGCGAAATACGCCAAAGTAGAATCCCTGCTCCGACAACAGGTAAATAATTTTACTGCTTACAACAACAACTACTACCAAAAACAGCAGCAGGCAGCTTGCCTTTTCGCGTGCATCCCACTGTTGGCGTCGCTTTGCAGCTCCGCCTGCGAAAAAGCCACGGCTTACAACCGAAAGTGCCAGCGTCTGCGCGCGCCTCAGGCAGCGCGCCAACAAAGGCTTGGCGATATACGGCAAATGACGCAGCACAGCAGTGCGTCCGCTCTGGCTGTCGCTGCGCAGCTGCAGCGCTGTGATGACCTCGCCTGTTTCGGCTGCCAGCACCGGCAAAAAGCGAATCGCCGTCACCAGCATGAACGCCAGCTGCGGCGGCAGGCGCCAGGCCAGCAAGGCCTGCAGCAGCTGCCGCGGGTCACTCGTCCAGCAGACCAAAAGCCCCAAGGCCAGCATGCTGGCGCTGCGCAAGCCCTGCACCGCACCGTACAAAATGCCTTCGCGGTAGATGAAAAGTCCGCCCGTCAGCTGGCCGATAAAGCCTGCCTCCGGAGCAATCAGCACAAACAGCGGTGTACGCGGCGTCTGCGCAAAGAACAGCGCCTGGCTGAACATGGAGCCCCACAGGCCCAAGAGCAGCAGAATCGCCATCACCTTCCATTTGTAGATGGAAGTTTTCGCTGCCAGATGCAGTAATAAGGTAAACGTAAATAAAATAAAGAGTGTCCGCGGATTATCCACGGTAATCATCAAAATCGCAAAGAGGAAGAGGAACAGCAGCTTAGTACGCCCGTTAAGCTTCTGCGCCCAACCTGCGGCATCAGTGCCTTCCCACAGCTGTCTTACGGACATAGCGCTTCACCCCCTCTACCGTGATGCAGGGAGGAAGCCCCGCCTGCTCGCACACCGGCAGCAGCGCTGACGGTGTCAGACCGCCGGCCTCCACCAGCTCCTTATTGCTCAAAACCTCATCTGTCGGGCCGTCGGCAATAATCTGCCCCGCACACAAAACAATTACGCTGTCAGCAACCTGTGCCGCCAGCTCCATATCATGCGTACAGATGAAGATACTGCCCCCCTGCTCCTTATAAGCCAACAGCAGACGGCGGATTTCCGCCAGACTCTGCTCGTCCTGTCCTGTCGTAGGCTCGTCCAAAAGCAGCAGCGCCGGCTTCTTCGCCAGCATAGCGCCCAAAACGACGCGCAAACGTTGTCCCTTGCTCAGCGCCAGCGGAAAATCATCAGCGTATTCCGCCAGATTCATATGCTCCAACAGCTGCTGCAGCTCCTGCTGCGTAATCGTGTGGTTCTTCCAGCACAATTCCTCGCGTACTGTGTCTGCCAAAAGCATCAGGTCAGGCTCCTGCCGCAGGTAGCCGATTTTGCCCAGCTGCTTGTCTACAGGCTTTCCCTCCAGCAGCATGCTTCCCTGCTGCGTTTGCGTCAGGCCGCCCAAAAGGTTCATCAGCGTGCTTTTGCCGGCACCGTTGAAGCCCATAATCGCGGTAATCTGCCCCTGGTACAGCGTAAACTGCAGATTCTTCAGCGTCGGCTCCTTGCTGCCGGGATAGGTGTAATACAAATCGCGTGCTTCGAGAAGAGGCTGCTGCCCTGCAGGCTGTGCCTGCGCAGCAGCTTCTACAGGCTCGCATTCGCTGCGCAGCATCTGCACAATTCTTCCTTGGTCTGTTGTCAGCTCCGACAGCTGCAGTGCGCGGCACAGCTTCACCGTCTGCGGCTCACGCAAGCCCAAATCACTGCGTCCTGTCATCGCCTGCCAGGCGTCAGCAACAAGACCGTCATACACAATGCGTCCTTCCTGCATTACAGCCAGACGCGAAAAATATTTGCATAGCTCGTTCACACGATGCTCAATCATCAAAATAGCAATGCCTGCCTCGCGGTTGAGGCGCACCAAAAGCTGCATAAAGCGCTGCACGCCCTGCGGATTCATCTGACTCACAGGCTCGTCCAAAATCAAAAGTCCCGGCCTGGTAACAAGAATCGAAGCCAGTGCCAAGCGCTGCCTCTGGCCGCCGCTCAGCTTGTGAATGCTGTAATTTTCAAAGCCGCCCAAGCCTACCAGCTCCAGAGTTTCGCTCACCTTGCGTGCGATAACCTCAGGCTCCTCGCCCTGATTTTCCAATGCAAAGCCCACTTCATCCGCCACCGTCATCGCAAATAGCTGGTCATCAGGCGACTGGTACACAGTGCCTACCATCTGACCTGTTTTTTCCGGCGGCCATTTGCTGATATCCTCGCCCTGCAGATAAATTGCTCCCTGCAGCTCGCCACGCTCCTCGCTGCCCAACAGGCCGCTGATTGCTTTAATCAGCGTCGACTTGCCGCAGCCGCTGCGTCCTGCCAAAAGCAGCATTTCACCGTCTGCCAGCGTCAGGTTGATATTCTTTAAGGTAAACTGCTTCCTTGAGGGATAGCGATAAGATAAATTGTCTATTTTTAGCATCTCTATTCCCCCATAACCTGCTGCAGCTTACTGCCCGTCTTAGCACCCAGCCAGGCACCGATGCTGCTGTATAAAAGACCGTTGACCAGCATATACAGCGCCAGATACCAATCTGCGTAATACAAACGGTAGAAGAACATCATCTGCTCCATATTGACGAAGGTGACAAGTGCATCGCCCACGCCCATCAGCAGGCAGATAAACAGCATATAGCCCTTGCCCAGCTCCTGCCTGCGGTAGAAGCCGGAAAGATACAACAGCGTTTCCAAAATCGCTACGTTTACACACATGCTCAAAAGTCCTAACGGTGTAAAATGTCCGAACATCAGACCGGCAAGCATATATTTGACAAAATACATCAGTGTCAGCACGCCCGGCGCACGGAAGAGCACCAGCAGCGCCACTACCAGCAAATACAGCAGCATACCGCTCAGAATGCCTGTCACCAAGCCGGAGAAAGGCCCTAAGAATACATGCAGCAAATCGCCGATCAGCGTCGTCGGCAGCGTAATGCCGCCAAAAGCAAGCGCCGCAAACAGTGCCACAGTAATAGCCCCACGCGCACCGATGCGGTAAATGCAGCCCTTCAGCTTGTAGCTAAAGGCCAGCACAGCCAGCAGGCAGATAAAGGAAAAGCCTACTGCCAGCAACCCCAGATTATGCTTTTTGGCGATTGTCAGCGGTACCTCCTGCACCTTCTCCTGCCCGTTGCCGCTTACGGTCACACGCAGGCTGTAATCACCCTCCAACACTGTAAAATAATCTACGTATAACGGAATGATAAAGGCCTGAGTTTTCTTGCCGTCCAGTGAAATCAGCGCCGTAGTTTCGTTGACGCTGCCGGTATCACCGGCCCAGCCATGCTCGGAATCCTCATTGTTTTTGCCGGCGGTACAAAGACCGGGCATAACCTTACCTGTCTTTTTATCAATCAGCTCCGCCTTAAATTTCAGCAGGCGCACATCGCGCTGCGGATTGCGCATATCCAGCACCAGAAAAGTCGCAGGGTGGTTAAACACTGCCGACCAGTTCGTCGCACCATCGCCCGTCATGCGGTTACGGAAGCCTTCGAGCGTAGTATCGCGGATAAAAACCACGCCTTCTGCCGCGCGGTCATCCTTATTGCCCAAATTATCTACCGGCAGAGTAACACTCTGGATATACCAGTTGAACTTGCTGCGGTCCAGCTTCTTCCCCTGCGTCGGTTCCGCAGCTACCGCTGCTGCCGCCGCCGGCTCATAACCAAAGCTCAGCTCCTTGCGCTCATGCCAGCCTTCACCGCTGACCTCCACCGTCAGCTGCTTTGCGCCACGTGCAAGGTCTGCCTGCGGCTGAATATACAGCAAATCAAAGCTCTGTCCGAAATCTGCCGGCAGCACCCAATCTGCCTCCGCCGTCTGGCGGCCGTCAGCGCTTCCCAAACGCCATTTGCCATTGGCAAGTGCCTTAAAGCCTTCCGGTAAAATGACACGCAAATGCGCCGGCTGCTCATGCGGTACATCAAAGCCGGTAATATTGATAAATAAAGGCATTGTGCTGCCGCCGTGTACTACATGTGCGGCACTCTTATCCAAATTGTAGGGATACACTGCCTCCAGCTTTACGCCTGCAAAGGCCTGCTGCGTGAGACACAGCAGCGCCAGCAGGATATATAAGATTCTCATACTTCACCTATTCGCAGCAAATCTTTTTCAGTAAAGCTGCATCCTTTTCTTTACTTGCCTCATCTACACGCGTTGTAATCTCCAGATTATTATTCACCGGATTGCGGCTTACGGCAATATCAGCAGAATATGCTCTGCTCAGCAAAGCTTCCGTAAATACGCGCTTCGGAGTATCGTCTGCCAGCAGCTTGCCCTCGCCCAATAGCAGGATACGGCTGCAGTATTTGGCTGCCAAATTCAGCTCATGCACAACCATCAGCACCGTCTTGCCCATCAGCGCCAGCTCACGCGCAAAACGGAAAATCTCCTCCTGGTAAACCATATCCAGACCGGTAGTAGGCTCATCGAGGAACAGCACCGGAGTCTGCTGCGCCAAAACCTTCGCCAGCAGAATACGCTGCTTCTGACCGCCGGAAACCTCTGTCACCGGCTTTTCTGCCAACTCGCGTGTACCGGTATATTCCATGCAGTCCAGCGCCAGACGCTTGTCGTCCTCGCTTTCGCGCTCCCACCATTTCAGGTAAGGATAACGGCCCGCCATAACAATATCCTGTCCTGTATAACCAAAGCCTACCTCTACCTGCTGCTGCAGATACGCAACCTCACGCGCCAGCTCTCTGTCGGTATATTCCTCCATCGGCTTATCAAAGAACAAAACCTCACCGCTCTGCTTCGGCAGCATACCGCGGATTGTTTTCAAGAGAGTACTCTTGCCGGCACCATTACAGCCGATAATACCCACAAGCTCACCCTTGCCGATAGTAAAGCTGGCGTCGCTGATAACGCAGCGGCTGCCATAGCCTATAGATAAATGATTAACACTCAAAACTGCTTCTGACATACATACACCTCATGCTCATACTTCATCATAAAATTCAAATAAATTTAGGTATACTATACTTTACTCAATCTTATATATTATACCACACCCATGCAGGCTCTACAATAAATCATGTCCCGCATCTCATGCAATTAGGAACTCTTTAGCAAATAACACAAGAATAAAAAAGCATGAACCACGGCAATAGTTCATGCGTGAACGTACCCCTGCCTATAGAAGCGGGAGCTTCCTGCTTCAGCGAGAACAGCACCACTAACTCCGAAGAGTTATGGCGACTTACACTCTCTCCACAGTCGTAGATTCCCGTGCGACCCACGGTACTTTATGAGTTACGCTAGGCAGATATTCGCCTAGCTTCTTCTCTAATATTTATTGCAGCGTTCTTGTCACGGTTATGATGACTGCCACACTTAGGGCAATCCCATTCCCGCACAGATAAGTCTTTGGTGTCATTGTTCTGGTAGCCACAGACATGGCATAGCTGACTGCTTGGATACCATTTGTCTATCTTGATAAGTTGCTTACCCTGCCATGCAAGTTTGTATTCCAGCATACTTGTGAACATGCTCCAGCCATTGTCGGATATGGATTTACCAAAGCTGAACTTGCCACCCTTCTTTCGCTTCGCCATGGCCTTTACGCTAATGTCCTCTATGCCAATCGCATCATAGCGGTCTGCAAGATAACGAGCTTTCTTATGCAGGAAGTCACGGCGTTGATTAGCAATTTTCTCATGGAGTACAGCCACACGCAGTCTTTGTTTATTCCTGTTACGGCTCCCTTTTTGTCTCTTGGAGAGTTTTCTTTGTGCCTTGACCAATTTCTTTTCGGCTTCCCGTAAGAAATTTGGATAATCGGCATTGTCCTCATCGGAAGCAACATACAGCCCGTGCATAGCAAAATCCAATCCAAGAAAATTCTTCGGTATAATGGGAAGTATTTGGTTTTCATACTCCACCAAAATGCTGATATAGTATTTTCCTGACGGTGTTTTGCTTATGGTTACAGTCTTTATGGTGCTATTCTCCATCAATGGACGATGCAGACACAGCTTCACCAAGCCTATTTTAGGCAGCTTGACTTTGTTTCCCTCGATTCTTACTGAGCCATGTTGGTTGTTCGTAGAATATGAAGCATGACCTGTTTTCTTCGACTTGAAGTGTGGCTTGCCAAAATGCTTCCTATTGCTCCAAAAGTTGTTATACGCCTTGTTCAGGTTTATTTGGGCATTGGCGAGAGCAAGGCTGTCAACCTCTTTCAGCCAAGGAAATTCTTTCTTGTACTGTGCAGGTGTATTGTTAAGCCTCTTGCCTGTTTCCTTATAGTAATCAAGACGATCTCCAAGCATCTTGTTATAGATGAATCTGGCACAGCCGAAAGTCTTGGCAAACATAATCTTCTGTTCAATTGTCGGGTAGAGCCTGTATCGGTATGCCTTATTCACTATAATCACCTGCCTTGATTTTCTATGTATTTACGAATTGTCTCAATAGGAGCACCGCCTGTCGTCAGCAAGCAATAGCTTCTTGACCAAAACATTTCTTTCCACAAATTACGCCTAACTTCTGGAAAATCTTTTTTGATTAGCCTAGAACTGGCACTTTTGTAAGCGTTGATGAATTTAGACATCTCTGTATTAGGATGGGCACGAAACATGATATGTACATGGTCTTGATCATGATTCCATTCTTCCAATGTGACGTTATATGAAGAGCCTATGCGAACAAATATGTCTTTTGCATATTGGCTCATCTGGTCGGAAAACACCTTACGACGGTACTTTACTACCAGAACAAGATGGTAACACAGCAAGAACACTGAATGGTTATTATTGTCTAATTTCATAGTATAATCAGCCCTTTCACTTCTATGACTGATTATATCATAAAGCTATCTACGGAGCAATTGTCTGGCTCAATTACTTACGTAAATTCGCCAGACCCGCCTTCCTCCACCACCTTAGAGGTGGAGGACTTCTGGCGGATTAGGTTAAATAAACTAGCGAAAATCAACCTTCAGATGCTGTCTTTCCGGCATCCGTTGATATTTGTATTTAGGATAACCAACCATCAGCGTACCCACAATCTTGTGCTTCGGCGGCACCGCAATCAAATCCAACAGCGGCTGATAGCCTGCAATACCGCAGGATTGGATAAAGCCGGCGATGGTTGTTCCCAAACCGATGGTCGGGGCAAACAGCTCAGCGTAGGCCCAGCTCTGCTCTGCATTGCTCACACCGGTAATGTTCAGACGGCGTGCCAGCGCAAAAATCAGGCAGGGCGCATTACGCGCGATGATATCCTGTCCACGCTCACGGTAAGCGCGCAGCACCACCTGAAAATAGCGTTTGTTTTCAGTGCCTGCCGCAACCTCGTCCTCCATCCAGTCGGCAACAGCATCGGCAATTGCACGAATCTGCTCCTTATCGCGGATAACGATATAGTACATACCCTGTGAATTGCCGGCAGTCGGCGCATAGCGTGCCACATCCAGCATGCGGGTAATTTCCTCATCCGTCGGTGTCTGCGGCTTAAAGTTGCGCACACTGCGGCGCATGCGCAAAAATTCATAAGCAACCTCAGGCGTCGGCAACGGCATCGTCACCGGACGCTGCTCCGCCAGCGGCGTATATTTATTATCCAACGCTCCTACAGGGCAGATAGCAACGCACTGGCCGCAGCTCATACAGCCACGGTCAAAATTGCATTCCGGTCCGTTTTCACCCATCGAAAGAATGCAGGAAGGACAGCATTCTACGCAAATGCCACAACGCAGGCATTTCTCCTGATTAACTGTTAACAAGTCCATAACGTCACCTCACAGTGCATTATCGGTATAGTGAATGTATTCCAGTCCACTAAAATCTGCCTTATAATGACCGTTGCGCATAGGCGTACCCATGAGCTTTTTATCGTCAGGCAAACCATCTACATTTACCAGACCGATAGAAGCGGTAGCACAAAGAGCACCAAGCTGTGTTGCTACACGCATAGCATAAGCCTTGTCTGCTTCACCGACAACGCCCTTATGCGGGTACATTGCCGTTGCTACGATGATAACCGTCAGGATTTTGCCGCTCAGGGCAAAAATATGCGGTACAGTATTCATATCAGTCTGCATATAATCAATTTTAAAATTATGACTTTCCAGCCAGGGAACGAGAGCCTGCAAGCCAAGCTCGTGAATTTCCTGCTCTGTTAAAAGCTGCTGCTCCAAAATTCTCTTCTCCTGTAAACTATCGGTAAACCAGTAAAGCCTACCAATACTTTTTTCTTTAGAAAGCGCCACTCATATACTCCTAGGAGTCCTGACGACGCAGATGACGTCTTATAGGCGCTCTCCCCTAGTTTATTCTTCGCCGAGGACCAAAACCTCCGGCTCAAGATGTACACCATGCGCCGCAAACACCTTATCCTGCACATCGCAGATAAGCTGCAGCACATCTGCTGCCGTAGCTCCGCCGATGTTCACCACAAAGCCGGCATGCTTTTCAGAAACCTGCGCACCGCCGACAGTGTAACCCTTAAGACCGGTCTGGTCGATAAGCGTACCGGCAAAATATCCGGGAGGACGCTTGAACATACTGCCTGCGCTCGGCAGCTCCAGCGGCTGCTTAGTGATGCGGCGGTTACTGAAATCAGCCATCTTATCGGCAATAGCCTGCTTATCGCCTGCAATCAGACGCACAGTTACTGCGGTAACAATTTTACCGCTGCCCTGCAGCGCAGTGTGGCGATAGCCAAAATCAAGAGCTGCAGCAGGCAGCTCGCTGATTGTGCCGTCAAGCTCCATCACGCGCACGCTGGTAACAACCTTGGCCATCTCGCCATCATAAGCACCGGCGTTCATATAAACAGCACCGCCAATGCTTCCGGGAATGCCCACAGCAAACTCCATGCCGCTCAGGCCCAGCTCTGCAGCCTTGCGGGAAGCAGCAGCCAAAGAAACACCACTGCCAAAAGTCAGCGTGCAGCCATCAGCAACAACATCATTCAGCATATTGCCCAGCTTGATAACCAGACCGCGGATGCCCTTATCGCGCACCAGCAGGTTAGAACCATTGCCAATCAGCGTAACCGGCACCTTTGCCTCACCGGCACGCTGCAGCAGCTGCTGCAGCTCCTGCTCGCTCTGCGGCATAGCCATCAGGTCAGCAGGACCGCCAATACGGAAGGACGTATGCTTCGCCATCGGCTCCTGCACCAACAAAGGCTTAGCAGTACAGCCTGCGAAAATCTCCTGCAACGTCATTATTTATCTCCCATTGCCTCTTTAACAACGTCCTGAATAGTATTAGTAACGTCCATCAGCATCATCTGGAAACGAATCAACGCATTCAGATACTGCATAGCATCACTGTTCAGATTCAAAATACCCTGCAGCTTCTCCAGCTTATCCATAGCAGCAGCATCCGGAGTCTTACCCTGATGCTTAGCAAACTCAACCTCCTGAGCAGCCATCAGATACTCATTAACCATTTTCTTGGTATCCGGATCCTTCTCCAGAACAACAGCAGCTTCCTTCAGCTTTTTGTACTCGTGGCTCTCGCGCATAGCCTTAGCCAGATCATTTGCATTATCATAAACGTTCATAACTAAACACCTCACTAATAATATATTTTTACACTAACGTAAGAAACAAACATAGAAAAATACTACACATCAACACAGGGACACTTATACAACCACTACAGCACGCCAACGCAAGCAAGTGACATATCGCTTGCGACGCTATTACGATTCACTCACATACCTACATTCAAATGGGCAAACTTAGAGCAGTCGCCAAACTCAAAATGCCACCACTCCATCTCAATCCCCTTGAACCCCTGCAGCTCCATCTCCTCGCGCAGCAAACTGCGCAGATAGCGCTCGCGCGACGTACCGCCAGCATAGCTGGCGTACTGGCGCAGCGACGGCTCATCAAAGCCGCAGCCCAAATCCAGCTCCTCGCCGCTCTCCAGGCTATACAAGCCCACATCCACAGCATTACCAGTATTATGCGTGCTCCCCTTAACCTCCGGATCCTCCAGCATATCCTTCTTACCCTCAGGCAAAGCCAGATTAGCCAGCTTACTCACAGACCAGGGACGGTACGCATCCCACAGCACCAGGCCGTAACCGTAAGGTGCCAAGCGCTGCTGCACCTTGCCTAAAGCAACTGCAGCCTCTTTAGAAACAAAGAGCTTCGGCGTAGTATAAAGCGGTGCACCAAACAGGTTATCACTACCGGCGTAAACAGAATTAACCTTCACACCGGCAACAGAAGCAGCATCAACCAGCTGCGCCTGCTCCCCTGCTGCCAAGACCGCAGGAACAGCTGCCTTCGCAGCCTCCTCGCGTAGCTTAGCCCATTCCTCAGCACTGCGCTCCTCCAGGCGGAAAGGCTTCGCCCTTTCCCCCTGCGTCGTACCAAAAAAGTAACGGCTGTACGTATTACCACCAACGCGACACGAAATACCATAGCCATCACTGTCACGTTCAAAACGCACACTGGCCTCAGTATTACTCATCGGACCGGACTCCTGCAGCGTATAGGAATCAAAATGCACCTTGCTCAGCGGATAAAGATTAGCCGCAGCAAAAGACCTGTCCTCCTGCGCAGTACGGTATAACAGCTCCAGACGGCCATTATTCTCACGGATAAGAATATTTTCGCCATTGCCATAATAAAAACCAAGAATATACTTAATATCCTTCGGCGCATCATTAGGCACAGCAGCCAAAGCAAGCTCCGCTCCCGTCTGGACATAGAAAAGCAGACCGGCCGCCAGGCCGGCCAGCAAATTTCGATAATTCACTATTGAATCAGCTCCTTGCGTACATCAGCTAAAGCATTAAGCCTGCTACGTACTCTCGCAACATCTGCCAGATCGATTTCGCAGGAAACAACCTCCTCCTGCATCCCTGCCTCAGCAAGAATCCTGCCGCTGGGCGCAACCACCATCGAATGACCGTAAAACGGCGCACCCTTAAAGCTGCCCGCACAATTTACCGCCACCACAAAGGTGTGGTTTTCGGCAGCACGTGCCTGTGCCAGCAAGCGCCAGATATCTCCCCGCGCTTCAGGCCACTCAGCCGGGCAGAAAATGAGCTGTGCTCCCTGCAAAGCCAGGTGACGGAAAAGCTCGGGGAAACGTAAATCGTAACAGATAGTCGAGCCGCAGCACAGACCATCTAATGTAAAGGCTTGAAAATTATTGCCGGGAGCAAAGAAATCCTCTTCATGGAAAAGGCCGAAAAGATGTACCTTATCATAAAGATTGACAATTTCACCATTTTTATTGATAGCCGCAGAGGTGTTATAAACCTTGCCATCAGCATGACGCATCGGTACCGAGCCTGCGAGGATTGCACACTGCTCGCTGCGCGCCAGCTCCGCGAGCTGCGCCAGCACAGGCGAAGCCTGCGGTTCAGCATCCTGCTCCAGGTGTCCCAGGCTATAGCCTGTTGTCCACACCTCGGGAAGCACCAGTAAATCATGCTCCTTGGCAGCCTCCGCTGCCAGCTGCAGACCATGGGCCACGTTGGCCGCCTTATTCTTTTCCAGAACCTCCAGCTGCAGCAAAGCTATTTTCATAATACGCGCTCCTTAGGCATCATATTATTGCTGTTCAGACGACCAAGGAAGAATTTCTCCAGCTTGCGGGTGCAGCGGGTAATAAAATGCTCCTTACCGCCTAAGGATTCAACAAAGACTACAGGATGACCGGCAACCTTAGCGCCTAAAACGTCGGTCAACAGCTGATCACCGATAAAAAGAATCTTACCGCCGCCCATAGCTTTAGTAATCTGCTTGTAAGCCATCGGCAAAGGCTTAGCGGCACGCATAATGGTGCCAAGACCAGTCTGACGGGTGATACCCTTAATGCGGTCACCACCATTATTGGAAATCAATGCCACATTGATACCCATCTGATGCAGCTGACGAATCCAGGTCATAGCACGAGGGCCTACCAGGTTCTTGTCGCGCGGCAGCAGGGTATTGTCAATATCAACAACAATTTTGGTGTAGCCATTGCGCTTCAGCCATTTTGCGGAAATGTCAAATAAACTTTTTACTCTGTAATCGGGGCAAACATACTTTAAAATCATACTACCTTATCCTTTGGAAATTTTATTTCAAACGTGGTACCAGAACCACATTTGCTGATTACCTCGGCACTGGCGCCGTGGACGCGAATAATTTCTTTGGCAATAGCAAGCCCCAGACCGGTTCCCGGAACACTGCGGCAATGCGATTTTTCAACCTTGTAGAAGCGCTCCCAGATAAAGGGAATATCCTCTTCGGGAATACCCTTGCCCTGGTCAGCAACTGTTACAAGCACGCTGCCATCGTCAAGCTTATTCGCACCTATTGATACAGTACCATTTTCTGGCGAATATTTCAAGGCATTATCGCACAAAATCATAATTAACTGTACCATTTGGTCTCCATCGCCCAAAATTTTGATATTATCGTCGGCATGAACACTAATCGTAACATTATTCTTCACGCAGCGCACCGATAATTTTTCGGCGACATTACGGATGATACCGGCCAGCGGCAGCTCATCCATATTGCTGACAGTCAGCGGATCACTGGACTCCAGCCTGCTGATATCCAGCAGCTCGCGTACCATACGCTCCAGGCGGACTGTCTCTTCATTTATCAGGCCACGATAACGCTGAATCAGATCAGTATCCGTTACCATACCATCACAAATTGCCTCATTGTAGCCACGGATAATCGTAATCGGTGTCCGCAGCTCATGCGATACATTAGCCACAAAATCGCGGCGGATTTTTTCCGTCCGCTCCATCTTGGCAATGTAATCACCCAAATCCTTGCCTAAAGAATTGAGCGCATTCCCCAGCTCAGCAATTTCATCATCACCATGCACCTCCAGCCTGCGGGAATAATCTCCCGAAGCCATCGCCTGTGCATTGTCCTTCATATCCAGCACCGGCCGGATAATGAGGCCTGACAGACGCTTAACTAAAAACAAACTGAAAATAATGGCAATGATACCTACAATCATAATATAAATGTAAACATTTCGCAAGAATTTTTCGAAACCGCTCAAGGGCTCAATCATCAAAATAGCGCCTGTGTGCCCATTACCAAAGGTATAAGGAACACCAACCAGGATCACCTGCTCCTTGTAATACGGATGATAAATCTGCGATTTGAAGGACTTCCCGGCATAAACATCATTTAGTATCACCTTAATGCGATACGATAAATTACTGCTCTTCATATCCTGATCCAGTTTTCTGACGCTCTCCTGCAATACCTGCCTGGAGGGTGCGCCATACCTGAGAAATTCCTTCATAGAGGCATTTTCTCCGGTCTCCTTAACGGACTCAAAACTAGAGGCCGCCAAAAGCTCGTAATTATCATCAAACAGCCAGATGCGTGCGCCAACCAGCTTATCTACAGCTAAAATATATCGGTAAAGCATATCACGGTCCTGCAGACGGATGAAGGCTTCAATTGTTTCCCCCATCTCATTTCCCTTTTCCGCCAGCTCCTGCTCCTTAATCTGGAAAAAGTAGTCGGCAATCAGGTACGATATGCCTGCTGTAATCCCCACAACGACGATAATTATGATAGTCATAAAACTATACATCAGGCGTGTGCTTAGGGATTTTTTCATAATTTAGTTGTCCTTTAATTCAAATTTATAGCCAACACCCCAGATAGTCGTGATATCCCATTTGGAATCAGGCGGAATATTCAGCTTCTGTCTGATGCGCTTGATGTGCGTATCAACAGTACGTGTATCGCCATAATAGGAATAGCCCCAGATTGTTTCCAGCAGCTGGTTGCGGCTGAAGGCCTTGCCAGGGTTAGATGCCAGGCACCACAAAAGCTCCATTTCCTTAGTCGTAAAGGTCATTTTGTTGCCGAAGGCTGTTACCTGATATTGGTCCATATCGATAATCAGACCAGGATAAGTGATGCGGGAAACCTCACCCTTCTTCTCCTGGGTGCCTGCACGACGCAGCACAGCCTTCACGCGGGCCACAACCTCACGCGAATTAAACGGCTTGGTGATATAATCATCAGCGCCGATTTCCAGACCGGCGATGCGGTCATCATCATCGTCCTTAGCCGTAACCATGATAATCGGCAGATCCGACATCTTGCGTACCTGCTTGCAAACCTCAATGCCATCGAGAACGGGCATCATGATATCCAGCAGCAAAATATCCGGCTTTTCGGACTGCACCTTCAATATTGCGGCAGCACCATCTTCAGCTTCAATAACCTCAAAGCCTTCCTTCTCAAAATATATGCGCAAAATCTCACGAATCTGCGCCTCATCATCAGCAATCAATATTTTCTGTTTTGCCATAATCATCACTCCTGCCTTTGAACTGACTCATGTCATTTATTTATTACAGCAAATGACAGAGCCCTACAAGATGTTACTATAATTATAGCACAAATACTTGCTTTCTTAGTATGCTTTCACAAAAGATTTACATATATATACTGTTTTTATCATCAATACAAAGCAAAATGCATTATTTGTCACAGAAAATGCTTATACCTTATGCTTGAAGCGGCTATAAAACAGGCTTAAAATCCTCCAGCAGCTTTTTGCGCTTGCGCCACTCCGGCAAATAGGTGGCAACAATAGCGTGGAAGCGCGGTGAATGATTTGCTTCCTGCAAATGCGCCAGCTCATGCACCACAATATATTCCAGACACTCTTTGGGCCAGCAGGCCAGCAGCGTATTCAAATTGATACTGCCGGTGCGCACGTTGCAGGAGCCCCAGCGCGTTTTCATGCGATGCACATTGAGGCCTGTAGGACGCACGCCCATTTTCTTTGCCCAGACTGCCATCAGCTGCGCACCACTGTAGAGCACTTCCTGCTTATAGAAGAATTCCACAAAAGCACACCGGGCTTCCGCACTCAGCTCACTGCGGTAATAAAAACAGACAGCGTCCGCCTGCACCTCATAGGTGCCGTGCTTTTTACTGCTAAGCACAAAGCACGCCGGCAGCCGCCTGCCCCACAGCCATATATGCTGGCCGTCAAAGGGCAGCTCGCCCATGCTGTACTTCTTCTCCTGCTTTTGCTGCGCCTGCAGCACCAGCTGCAGCTTTTGGCGCAGCCACTGCTCCTTGCTCTCCAGAAATTGCTGCACCTCGCTTATGCTCATTCCCAGGGGAGCAGTAAGAAAGATGGCGCCATCCTCCTTGATACGCAGCGTAATATTTTTGACCAGCTTAAACTGCAGATTTATCGTCAGACCGTGCAGCTTCAACGCTGTTTGGCGTATTATTTTGCTGCTCACAGCTTGTCTACCAGGATATTGCGTCCCAGCATACGGTTGAACTCCCAGGCACTCTTGCCTTCATGCACGTCAAACTGGTTCATTACAGCGTTGATTTCATCAGCGTAATGCACCACAAAGGCCTCACGCGTCGCACAGGCTACCGGCGAACCCTTTTCGTTATCACCATGGTGTGCCAGCAGAATGTGCTGCAGCTGCTCTAGGCGGGAAGCAGGCAGACGCAGCTTGGCAGCGGCCTCCTGCACCATCATGCAGCTCATGGTAATGTGTCCCAAAAGACGTCCTTCACTGGTATAAGGGAAGCCGATTTCCGCAGAAATCTCACGGATTTTGCCAATGTCATGCAAAAGAGCGCCAGCAATAACAAGGTCCTTGTCTACGCCCTCAATCTGCTCCGCCAGGGCCACTGCCAGGCCGGTAACATCAATAGAATGCTGCAGCAGGCCGCCCAGATAAGCATGATGCATGCGCATGCCTGCAGGGTTGGTCACAAAGCGCTCATAGGTGGCACCGCTGAAGATAGTTTCCAGCAGCATGCGCAGTCCCGGAGTGCGCACTGCCTTGATATAATTTGTCAGCTTAGTTTTATAAGCCTCTACATCAAAATCACCCTGAGGCAGCAGATTGCTGATATCGTCCTGTGGCAGCAGGTTTTCCAGACGCTGCACAATCACCTGCAGCGACATATCGTTATTGAATTTGTTGATGTCGACGTTGCCGCCCATCATGAAGGCGGTGGGGCCCTCCAGCTCACGCAGCTTGTCTACCAGCACTGCATCAAAACAGATAAAGGCAATGCGTCCGCTGTTATCCTCCATCATGCCGCGGGCAAATACGCCGCCGTTAGAGGAATTGCCTACCTTCTGTACTCTTACTAAAACTGCCTGGCATACCTTAGTGCCGGCCTTAAAATCCTTAATCATTCTTCTATCACCTGTTTTCTATATATGCTTCAGCAGCAGTGTTTCGCGTGCTACCTGAATTGCCACGTCCCAATGCTTCTCCGTAAAACGCAGCGATAATCTGTCAGCCAGGTCGTCCAGCACCGGCAGCTCCGTCGGTTGATGGCCTGCATCGATAATATTCAGCCCGCTAAAGACAGCCTGCTGTGCCTCATGATACTTCACATCACCCGTCACCAGCGTGTCTGCACCCTGCGCCAATGCCAGACCGATCAGATCAGCACCGGCACCGCCACAAACAGCCACACGGCGAACCTTGCGGCCCGCATCACCTATGGTAAGATAATCGGCCTGCAAAGCCTTTTTGACAAAGAGTGCAAAGTCCTGCAGCTTGGTCGGCTGCGCCAGCTCGCCAATGCGTCCCAGTCCGCTTACTGTATCAAGTACGTCAGGTTCCAGCAAACGCAGTCTTTTGGCAAGCACGCTGTTGACACCGTTCGCCACGCAGTCCAGATTCGTATGCGCGCTGTAAACAGCAACGCCGTTTTCCGCCAGCTGCAGCAAAAGCTCCTGCTGCCAGTCGGCATCCGTCACATTGCCCAGCTTATGGAAAATTGCCGGATGATGCGTAATCAGCATATCAGCCTTTTTCGCCAAGGCCTGCGTCACCGTCTCCTGTGTCATATCCAGTGCCAAAAGCAGCTTGCGCACAGGCTTATGGCGTCTGCCCAGCATCAGGCCGACGTTATCCCAGGATTCCGCCAGCTCCGGCGGCGCCATCTCCTCCAGCAGGTTGATGATATCATTTACTGTCACTACGCTTGCCATTTTGCAACACCTCCAGTTCTGTCTTCAACGCCTGTACTTCCTTATACTTTTCGCTCGCGCGTGCGCGCTCGCTGCGTCCCATATTCTCCAGCAGCTGGCTGCAGGTAGCAAGCTGGCGTGCCAGCTGCTTAGCCAGCAGCGGATGCTTCTGCGCCAGCAGCAACGGGCCTACAGCGCACTCTGCCGCGCTGTAAACAGGCGCAGAGCCGCGCTTAACGGCAATAATCTCATAAAAATGCGGAGCGTCATCCACCAACTCCTCGGCAGCCAGCTGCCAGCCGTGGCTGCACAGCCACGCGCGCAGGGATGCAGCACCGGCCATAGGCTGCAGCACCAAAAGCTTGGCGCTCTGCGCTACCTCCATATCATCCTCCAGAATGCTGATAATAGTAGAAGCGCCCATGCCGGCAATAGCAATGCAGTCTGCTTCACCGGGGCTCAGCACCTTCAGGCCGCTGCCCTGACGAACATCAACATGCTCATGCTGGCCAAACTGTGCCACGGTAGTGCGCGCAGCCTGGCAGGGGCCTGCGGCAATATCACCGGCAATTGCCCGGGAAATTCTTTGCTTTTCCAGCAGCCAAACCGGCAGATACGCGTGGTCTGTACCGATATCAGCCAGCACACAGCCCTGCGGCACCAGGTTGGCAATAGTTTCTAATCGTCTATCAATATGCATTGAATCCCTCCTGAATCTGCTCTAAAAATATTATCATTTTAAATCGTGACAAGTGCAGCCTACAGCATATGTCTATGCATAAAACCAGTGCCTGTAATAACACATGACGCTGCCCTGTCCGCAAATACTCTAATATTATATTATAACACAAATCAACGAATATAGAAAACCAGTCTGCCAAATGACGCGGCCCGCTAACGCCGCAACAACCGTAGCATAAACAAAAGCCCCCGCATTGCTACAGAGGCCGTGATTGCCATTCAAAGCTCAGTTTTTCAGTTCGTTCTTTACCACAAACATTACCCATTGGGCGATATTCGTGGAATGGTCGGCAATGCGCTCCACATATTTGGCAATCATCAGATAGTCAACATATTGGGGTACATATTGCGGTTTTTGCTGCATAACAGTAGTCAGATGCTGACGCATTTCGGCAAAATAATTGTCTACCTCATCATCGGTAGCAATAACCTTATTGGCCAGCTCCAAATCATTTTCGCTGATTGCGCTGATGCTATCATACACCATCTGGCGCATTACCTGCAGCATAGCCATAAAGTTATCCGGCAGCGGCACAGGCTCCTTTTCTATCAGCTTCAAGGTGTATTGGCTGATGTCACTGCAATGGTCCGCAATGCGCTCCATATCTCCCACCAGCTTCAGGCAGCTGGCAATCTCGCGCCAGTCAGTTGCTACCGGAGTCTGTGTCAGCACCAGCTCCAGGCATTGCTTTTCGATATTGACCTCGCTGTTGTCAAAATTATCATCATCGCTGATAATCTGCTGCGCTAAGGCTGCGTCCTTCTGCTCCAGGTTGGCGATAACCTTATCCAGGGTATCCTCCAGATTTACACCCATCACGCGCACACTGTTGAGCAGCTGCTTCAGCTCCTCGTTGAATTTGTTACGTGTCATTTTATTGTTCCTTTCTCAACAAATTTAAATGCAAAGTAAGCAGCGATACATGAGAGGCTCCCCTTGGGGGGAGCTGGCGCCCACAGGGCGACTGAGAGGGGACTGCACTTATTAGCATTTCGACAGTATACCTTACTTTGTCCCCTAGGAGAGCCTTTCCGTGTCGCATTTACGCGCCTCTTCTTGCATCAACCGAATCTGCCGGTAATATACTCTTCTGTCTTAGGATTAGACGGATTAGCAAACAGTTGCTTCGTTTCGTTGAACTCAATCAGCTCGCCCAAAAGGAAGAAGGCTGTTTTGTCAGAAATACGCGCAGCCTGCTGCATATTATGCGTAACAATAACAATGGTGTAATCCTTTTTCAGCTCCAGAGCCAAATCCTCAATCTTCATCGTAGAAATCGGGTCCAGCGCACTGGTAGGCTCGTCCATGAGGATAACCTCCGGCTGCACAGCCAGGGTACGCGCAATGCACAGGCGCTGCTGCTGGCCGCCGCTCAGGCCCAGCGCACTCTTGCTCAGTCTGTCCTTCAGCTCGTCCCAGATGGCAGCCTGACGCAGACTGCGCTCCACAATCTCGTCCAGCTCGCTCTTTTTCGTCACGCCATGAATACGTGGACCGTAGGCAACATTGTCATAAATGCTTTTCGGGAAGGGGTTAGGCTGCTGAAAGACCATACCAACGCGGTGACGCAGGCTGATAGGGTCAATCTCCGCAAAAATATCCTTGCCATCCAGTGCAATGCTGCCTTCAATGCGCACGCCCTCCTCCAGGTCGTTCATTCTGTTCAGTGTTTTCAAAAAGGTGGATTTGCCGCAGCCAGAAGGACCGATAAGCGCGGTAATCTCCTTTTCCTTAATATCAAGATTTATTTTTTTCAACGCTTGGAATTTGCCGTAATACAAATCCAGATCCTGCACTAAAAATTTAGTTGCAGCGTTATCAATCGTCATTTTCTGCTACCTCCGGTTTTTGTGTCTAAATAAGTGCTCAGGTAACGTGCGCCCAGGCTAAAGGACAGCACAAGCAGCATTAATATTGCTGAAGAAAGGTTGGCCATCTGCGCCGCATTCGCAGCCAACGCCTCGGTACGCGATGCCCAAATATGCAGCGCCAGCGTTTCGCCCGGACGGAAGGGGTTCAGCGGGCAGGTCGGAGACAGCAGGTTCCAGCTGTTCCAGTTGATATCGGTGCTCATGCCTGCGGTATACAAGAGAGCTGCCGCTTCACCGAAGCCACGGCCTGCAGCCAAAATCACGCCAGTCATGATACGCGGCAGGCACGCCGGCAGCAGCACCTTGTAAATAGTCTGCCACAGCGTTGCGCCCATGGCCAGACTGCCGCGCTTATAGCCCTGCGGCAGCGATTTGAAGGCATCCTCCGTGACCGTCATAATCAGCGGAATACTGAGGATAGAAACTGCCAGCGCACCGCTGAACAGGTTCCACTGCGA
Source organism: uncultured Phascolarctobacterium sp. (assembly GCF_937920985.1). GTDB lineage: Bacteria > Bacillota > Negativicutes > Acidaminococcales > Acidaminococcaceae > Phascolarctobacterium_A. The sequence continues at coordinate 66,219 of NZ_CALDXR010000013.1, read as the reverse complement.
GCCGGTCATCACGATAAACACCAGGTAACCGAACAGGCCGACAACAATGGACGGCAATGAGGACATCGTTTCGATACACATACGCAGAAACTTGGTGAAACTGCCCTGCTTAGCGTATTCCGCCATATAGATGCCGGCAGCGACACCCAAGGGCACGCTCACCAGCAGCGACAGGAAAACCAGATAAATAGTGTTGAAGAACAAATTACCGATGCCGCTGCCCTCAAAGGATATCAGGCTCCAGCTGAAATCCTTGAAGCCGTTAATAATAACATATAGGCCAAAGGCTACCAGCAGCAGGATAAAGAAGCCTGCTACGCAATAAAACACAGCTGTCATCAGCTTATCAATAAACTTTGCACGCGCTATACTGTCGTTCATGCCTGCTTCCCTCCTTTAGCAGTTAAAAAGTGGATGGCAAAGATGCAGGCCAGAGAAATGATAAACAGCAGCAACGCCATTGTCCACAAAGCAATGTTGTATTCACTGCCCTCCATGGCACCGCCCATATCTGCCGCAATCGCCGCCGTCAAATTGTTGGTCGGAGCAAGCAGCGAGCTTGGAAAGGCACGCATCTTGCCGATAACCATCGCTACAGCCAGCGCTTCGCCGAAGGCACGCGCCAGGCCCAGGATAACAGCCGTCATCAGACCGGTAACTGCCGCAGGCACTACCACCTTGGCAATAGTCTGCCAACGGGTTGCGCCAAGACCATAGGAAGCAGCGCGGTAGCTTTTAGGGATGCTGCGCAGTGCATCTGCCGCCAGACTGGTGATGGTCGGGAAAATCATCACCGCCAGTACAATACCTGCCGCTAATACGGAAAAGCCGAAGCGCAGGTTAAAAATATTTTTAATCAGCGGTACCAAAATGGTCAGGCTGATCCAGCCGTAAACTACGGAAGGAATGCCGACAAAAATTTCCACAGCCGGTTGGACAAAGCGCTTGCCCAGCTCCGGCGAAATCTCCGTCATAAAAATTGCGGTTGCCAAACTGAACGGTGTAGCAATCGCCAGCGCCAACGCGCAGGTAATAACAGAACCGAAAATAAAGATGGCTGCACCAACCTTGCCGCCGCCCTCAGTGCTGTCACTCGGCTCCCAATCTGCTGAAAAAAGAAACTCTGCAATACTGTGGTTGTATGTAGTAAACGTGCCTACGCCCTTGTAGCACAGGAAAGCGCCAATAGACAGCGTCAGAACAATGAGCGCCAGGCCGCAGCCGGTAATAATATAGCGCCACAACGCATCCTGCCTATAAGCATTTGTTGTAACCTGTTGCATAAACTATTCTCCTCTGATATAACTCGTGAATATTTCTTTCGTAAAACTAAAGGCTATGCAAAGGCTCGCAGCTGATAACTTACCAGCTTCTGCCCGGCACAGCCTTGATGTTTATTCTAAAGGGGATGAGAAGACCGGTAAGACGCATCTCTTGGCGTATGCTGTCTTCCTGCTTCCCATTTAGATGGAAGCGTAATAAATTTAATGACTCATGATATGACGCAGATGCGCCTTAGCCGAAGTCCATTTTAACGTTTAACCTGCATTTTAGCAGTAACACCATAACCCTGTTTTTCAATTTCCTTACCATAATCAGCAGAGAGGATGAAGTCCAGGAATGCTTTTACAGCGCCGGTAGCTTCGCCTTTAGTATACATGTGCTCATAACCCCATACAGGATATTTGCCGTTGTAGGTGTTGTCCAGAGTAGGCTCTACACCGTCGATTGCTACGGTTGCAACGTCTTTGTTATTTACGAGGTAGGACAGAGCAACATAACCGATAGCGCCTTTGTTATCCTTTACGCTTTGCAGCAGAGTGCCGGAGTCATCAGTTTCCAGAGATTTGTTGGTTGCTTCTTTAGCACCGCCCAGAGCGAACTCCTGGAAGAGAGCGCGGGTGCCGCTGGTAGCAGGACGGGTAATCAGAACGATAGGTTCATCCGGGCCGCCAACCTGTTTCCAGTTAGTTACCTTAGCAGTGAAGATGTCAGTCAGCTGAGCCTTGGTCAGGCTTTTTACTTTAGCTGTCAGGTCTTTGTTGATAACCGGAGCCATAGTAACTACGCAAACCTTGTGGTCTACAAGTCCTTTAGCAACTTCGGGTTTCAGCTTGCTTTCTGCCGGTACGTCAGAGTTACCGATGTTAACGCTGCCGTCTGCAACCTGTTTCAGACCGGTGCCGCTGCCGCCGCCGTTAAGGGTGATGGAAACATCCGGGTTAATAGCTTTGAATTTGCTTGCTGCATCCTTTGCCAGCGGCAAAAGTGCGGAAGAACCGCTGCCGGTTACACTGCCGGTAACCTTGCTGCCTGCTTTGTTATCTGCAGCCTTGTTATCACTGCCGCAGCCCAGAGCACCGAGTGCTACCATAGCTGCCAAACCTAAACATGCGACTTTTTTCAATTTCATAATATATTTCCTCCTTCAACCATCGTCTAATAATTTATTTCCGATAAGTTCTGCGCCTTATCAGTAGTGTTCGTGGTTTATGATGCTAGTATAATATATCATTGTTAAGGAAGTATTATGCCGATGTTAAGAGCATGTTAAATAGCAAAAAATGCGCAAAAAAAGCACCTGCCTATCATTTTGCTGATAAACAGGTGCCTATACTTACTGTATTTTTGTTTTTGCGGTAATACCCTTTTAGCTTACGCAGACAGCTTAGAAGCCAATTCGCGTACCTCTGCTTCTGTAAGCTTAGAGTGACGGACGGTGAACTCGATACTCATACCGTCAGCCAGTAAGCCTTGGGCAAGCTCTATTCTGTTTGCCTGCTCTTTTTCTTCAGCTTTTTTCGCTACTTCTTTCGCTAATGCTTCGGCCTTTCTTGCAGCATATTCTTCAATTACATCAGTCATTTTTTCTTCGCCCTCCTTGCTGTATTTCAAAAACTCCATGCGCTCAGCAAAGTCATGATAATGCAGATTCTTTGGCTCTGTACAATATAAATCCTGCATCAGTTTACCAAGCGCTGTATTATCTCGACGCTGGCTGTTGACATAGATAATGCGCGAACCATCTTCAAAGCATTTCGCATTTTCATCGATTCTGCGCCTGATATTATACAGTGGCAAATTATCGTGCAAGACATCGTTTTCTGTAATAAAAATTACGTAGGTATCCGGCAGTTCTTCGTAGAGCTTACCAGGCTGCAGGAAGTGTGTATCAAGGATACTGCTGTAAAATCTGGCGCGTCTTGCAGGTGCGCCTTCATCGCTTCTCTGCACCTCTACGTTAAAATAACGTCCTTTGCTATCCTGCGCTAAAATATCCAGTTGAGAAGAATGTCCGTAGATGTTTTGGATAAAGCTCTGTATCCTGACATTTCTCACCTTAATTTTATCATCTCTCAGGATAACGCGCAAGAAAACCTGCGCTGCTTTTTTGTTGTCATCTAGCATAAAATTCATAAACCTATTGTTCATCATGCAAAGGCTGCCAATGACCTGCTTGATTTCGCTTTCTTGACTTGTTTCATTTGTCTGCATTACTTCAACTCCCTTCCTAAAAAAACGCCCTATGTACTACTTCAATAATACATAAGGCGTTCTCAATGACGCTGCGACGACCGTACTCCAGGCAGGCGTGCAAAAATCTTACGAATATATATTATCTGATTTTTCAGATTTTGTCAAGAGGAAAGAAGTTATAAGTTTTTCCCTTAAAAATAGGGTAATTTTAAGGGAAAGCTTTGGTATGTAAGGGAAAAGCACCTGCCTATCATTTTGCTGATAAACAGGTGCTTTGAAATTTAGGTTAGATTGGCTTACTTGCCCTCTTCGAGGATAATTCGACATTCAGTTTCTCGCGGCGCTACGCTTGCGACAAACTGTGTCTCATTTACCAGTTCTGCCACGTTTGGTGAACGGTACGCCTTTAGCGCACAGCGGGCAGGTTGCCGGATCAAAGGTTTCTACGTTCAGGTGCAGCAGAGCTTCGGTGCGAACGCCAAAGTCTACCTTGCCGCCGCTGCGGTCAACCAGCAGGCCAACGCCTACGAGCTCGCCGCCATGCTCTTTAACTACTTCCATAACCTCTTTAACGCTGCCGCCGGTGGTTACGATGTCTTCAACAACCAGTACGCGGGTGCCTGCCGGGATTTGGAAGCCACGACGCAGAGTCATTTTGCCGTTTTCACGCTCGGTGAAGATAGCGCGGGTGCCCAGAGCCTTGCCAACCTCATGAGCCAGCAGAATGCCGCCGGTCATCGGGCCAACTACCAGTTCAACATTGTCGTTTTCATAACGACGTGCGATTTCCTGGCACAGGCGCTCGGTATATTTAGGATGCTGCAGTACGTTGAATTTTTCAACATACATAGGGCTGTGCAGACCGCTGGTCAGCAAAAAGTGACCATGGAGAACTGCTTCAGTTTCCTCGAGCATTTTCATAACATCTTTTTCTTCTAAAACTGCCATTTGCTTACACTCCTTTAATCTCTTCTACAATTGCCAATGCTGCTGCCTGTCTTGCTTCAGCCTTAGTAATAGGTCTGCCTACTACAATGTGGCTGCTGCCGTTTTGCAGAGCGCCTGCCGGTGTTGCTACGCGCTTCTGGTCATCCAGAGAGCTGCCCGCAGGACGTACGCCCGGAGTAACAATCAAAAACTCAGGACCGCAAGCCTCACGGATAGCTGCAGCTTCCTTAGGAGAAGCAACAACGCCGTCCATGCCTGCTTCCTTCGCCAGCTTAGCCAGGCTGATAACTTGCTCGGCAATGGTATTTTTATAATTCAAATCAGCAAACTGTTCATCATCCATGCTGGTAAGAATGGTTACAGCAATCAGCTTCGGTGCCGGACGGCCTGCTGCCTCAGCAGCCTCATGCACAGCCTTAACAGCCTCTGCCATCATCTTTTTGCCGCCGACAGCATGAACGTTCATCATGTCTGCACCCAAATCGCTGAGTACGGTAAGTGCATGAGCAACAGTGTTAGGAATATCCTGCAGCTTGAGGTCCAGGAAAACATGCTTGCCCTGTTCCTTTAAAAAGCGGATGATTTCGCTGCCTACTGCATAATAAAGCTCCATGCCAACCTTGTAGTAGCTTACTGCGTCACCCAATTCGACAACGCAAGCCTTAGCCTGCTCCAAGGTAGGAAAGTCGAGTGCGACTATTAATCTATCATCATGTTGCATGAGAAAATCTCCCTATTAAATATATTTTTCCAAGACGCCGGAGAATAACGTTATAAATCGTCGTTATTCAGCTTCGTTAAACAACGGCATGCTTTTTTTACCTTCAGGTAATGCCAGGCCGACAATTTCGGAAATATTCTGCGCGTTGTGTCTGTCCAGATATGCCAGCATACCATGGGCAATGGTTTCAGCGATATCAGGCTGTACAAAGTTTGCGGTGCCAACTGCTACCGCACTTGCGCCTGCCAGCATGAACTCAATTGCATCCTCGGCACACATGATGCCGCCCATGCCAATGATGGGGATATGCACAGCCTGCGCTACCTGGTAAACCAGGCGCACTGCTACCGGACGTACAGCAGGACCACTGAGGCCGCCGGTTACATTGCCGAGCACAGGACGCTGACGCTCAATATCAATCTTGGTACCGAGCAGCGTGTTAATCATGGAAATTGCATCTGCACCTGCTGCCTCTACAGCCTTGGCCATTACCACGATATCAGTTACGTTAGGAGAAAGCTTGGCGATAACCATTTTGCTGGTGTTGGCCTTAACCGCACGTACAACCTCAGCAGCTGCCTCCGGCACAGTGCCGAAAACAATGCCGCCCTCTTTGACGTTCGGACAGGAGATGTTGATTTCTACAGCATCAACACCATCTACGTCCAGCTTTTTGGCAACAGCGCCGTATTCCTCGGGAGAATGGCCGTAGATGTTGACAATAACAGGAACATTATATTTTTTCAGCTCAGGCAGAGTGTGCTCCAAGAAGTACTCGCTGCCGGGGTTTTCCAGACCGATGCAGTTCAGCATGCCGGACGGGGTTTCTACTGCACGCTGGCCCTTATTGCCTGCTGCAGGCTCTAAGGATGTACCCTTTACGGTAACAGCGCCAACCTTTTCCAGGTCGAGAAAATCGGTAAATTCCAGGCCAAAGCCAAAGGTGCCGGAGCCGGTAGTAACAGGTGTAGCCATCTTCACACCGGCAATATCAACTGCCAGGCGACCATCATACAATGCTTTTACCATTCTCCTACCTCCTCTGCCCAGAATACCGGGCCGTCCTTGCAGACCTTAATGCGTTTACCGATGCCTTCGCAGGCACAGGACAGGCACGCACCAAGACCGCAGGCCATGTATTTTTCCAGAGATACCTGACATTTTACGCCAGCCTCTAAGCAGGCATTGGCAACTGCGCGCATCATCGGTACAGGACCGCAAACGTATACGCAGTCATAGCCGCCCTCTTTCAACAGCTGCGGCAGCAGGGCCATTACGGTGCCCTTGGTGCCGACACTGCCATCATCGGTGGTCAGGTAAATATTTTTGCTGAGACTTTCATAAAGCTTGGTCCAGAACAATTCCTCGGCACTGCGGCCGCCCATCAGGATATCGGTATTGCCTTCACCGAAGCCCTCTGCCAAAAACAGCAGCGGAGCCAGGCCCAGACCGCCGCCGACCAGCAGCGGTTTCTTGGCGCTCATATCAAAGCCGTGTCCCAGCGGGCCGACGATGCTCAGCTCGTCGCCGCTGCAAACGTCAGCCAGAATATGAGTTGCTTCACCGATGATACGATAAATCATGGTGATGGTGCCCTCAGCCTTGTTAACTCCTGCTACGCCGAAGGGACGGCGCAGCAGCGGAGCAGTATTCTTGCACACCTTCACGTTGACGAACTGTCCGGGGACAGCTTCGGCAGCGATTTCCGGTGCATAAACATTTATTAATTTTGTCGTACTATTTAAAACTCGTTGACCAATTACCTTGGCACTCGCAATAGTTTTAGACATAATCAATCCTCCCAGGTCAGATCCTGCAGAGCGGTAACGCGTACAACGCTACGACGACGCATTGCGCTCATAACGTTCAGCAGCTCGCGTGCAGTATCCATAGAGGTCAGGCAGGCAATTGCATGCTCTACGGTAGAACGGCGGATCTTGAAGCCGTCACGTTCAGCGTCACGACCGTGGTTGGTGGTGTTGATAACCATACCGATGCGGCCGCTCTTGATATCATCAATCAGGTTCGGATGACCTTCGCTTACTTTAGTAGCAACCTCAACGGTTACACCGTATTGCTGCAGATATTCCGCAGTACCGTCGGTTGCGATAACGGTGTAGCCCAGTTCTTCAAAGCCGCGGGCAATAGCAACTGCCTCAGGCTTATCCATATCAGCAACGGTAATCAGGATTGCACCCTCGTGCGGTACATTGATACCGGAAGCGATGCAGGCCTTATACAGCGCACGGCTGTACTGGTAGTCGCAGGCCATAACCTCACCGGTGGATTTCATTTCAGGTCCAAGGGTGATATCAACATTGCTCATCTTGTTGAAGCTGAATACAGGAGCTTTAACAGCATAGTAGTCCGGGAAGAAGCGCAGACCTGCTTGCAGGCCCTGCTCTTTGAGGCTCATGCCCATTGCGCATCTGGTAGCAACGTCTACCATGGAGATGCCGGTAATCTTGCTCAGGAACGGTACAGTTCTGGAGGAACGCGGGTTAACCTCGATTACATATACATGCTCGTCACGAACGATGTACTGAATGTTAATCATGCCCTTAACTTCCAGGCCCAGAGCCATCTTGTTGGTGTATTCGATAATAGTGCGGATAACACTTTCGCTCAGGCTGCGCGGCGGATATACGGCGATGGAGTCACCGCTGTGTACGCCTGCACGTTCAACGTGTTCCATGATGCCGGGGATTAATACTTCCTTGCCGTCGCAGATAGCGTCAACCTCTACCTCAGTACCCTGCAGGTAATGGTCAACCAGTACCGGATGCTCGTGAGAAGCCTTAACGGCATAGGTCATGTAGTTGCGCAGCTCGTCATCGTTATAAACGATTTCCATAGCACGGCCGCCCAGTACGTAGGAAGGACGAACCATGGTCGGATAGCCAACATTGTGAGCAGCAACCAGTGCACCCTCGGTATCGAATACGGTGTGGCCTTGCGGACGCGGAATATCGCAGCTTGTCAGCAGCTCGTCGAAGCGTTCACGGTCCTCGGCGCGGTCGATGCTGTCAACGGAGGAGCCCAGAATCTTCACGCCAGCGCGGGAGAGCGGGCCTGCCAGGTTGATAGCGGTCTGACCACCGAATTGAACGATAACGCCTTCCGGTTTTTCTTTGTCGATAACGTTGAGAACATCCTCAACAGTCAGCGGCTCAAAGTACAGTTTATCGGAAATATCGAAGTCAGTGGAAACGGTTTCCGGGTTGTTGTTGATGATAATGGTTTCATAGCCCATTTCCTTCAACGCCCATACGCAGTGTACGGAGCAGTAGTCGAATTCTACGCCCTGACCGATACGGATAGGACCGGAGCCGAGTACAACTACTCTCTTTCTGTCGCTTACTTCAACCTCATCCTCGGTTTCGTAGCAGGAATAGTAGTACGGGGTTGCAGCTTCAAATTCCGCAGCGCAGGTATCAACCATTTTGTAGGTCGGCAGAATGCCGTTAGCCTTACGCATATCGCGGATTTCAAACTCAGTCTTGCCTACGCGTTTACCAATAACAGCATCGGCAAAGCCCATTCTCTTAGCCTTACGCAGCAGGCTCGGAGTCAGCTCGTGAGTTTCCAGATCTTTTTCCATTTTAATGATGTTTTGGATTTTGGAAAGGAACCACAGGTCAATCTTGGTGATATCGTGAATCTCTTCCAGAGTAATACCGCGGCGGATAGCCTCAGCAACAACGAAGCAGCGCTCGTCGTCAATGAGTTTGATGCGGTCATGAATTTCTTCATCGCTCAAAGCCTTCAGCTCAGGCATTTCCAGATGGTTGAGCCCGATTTCCAGGCAGCGAACTGCTTTCAGCATGGAAGCTTCAAAGCTGCGCTCAATTGCCATAACCTCACCGGTAGCCTTCATCTGAGTGCCCAGGGTGCGGTCAGCGGTTACGAATTTATCGAACGGCCAACGCGGGAATTTCAGTACGATATAGTCAATGGTAGGCTCGAAGCAAGCCTTAGTCTTTTTGGTAACAGCGTTTTCGATTTCGTCCAGGTTGTAGCCGACAGCAATTTTGCTGGTAACCTTAGCAATCGGATAACCAGTAGCTTTGGAAGCCAGTGCGGAAGAACGGCTTACACGCGGGTTAACTTCGATTACATAGTAGTTTTCGGAGTACGGGTCGAGAGCCAGCTGTACGTTACAGCCGCCAACTACGCCCAGCTCACGCACGATATCGATAGAAGCCTGACGCAGCAGCTGTACTTCTTTATCGCTCAGAGTCTGTGCCGGAGCCACAACGATGGAGTCTCCGGTGTGTACGCCAACAGGATCCAGGTTTTCCATGGAGCAGACGGTGATGCAGTTGTCAGCAGCGTCGCGGATTACTTCGTATTCGATTTCCTTCCAGCCGGCGATGCTGCGTTCAATCAGGCATTGGCCGATGGGGCTGTAGCCCAGGCCCTTTTGCACGATATCAATCAGCTCTTCCTCGTTTTCAGCAATACCGCCGCCGGTACCGCCGAGGGTATAAGCAGGACGGACAATCAGCGGATAGCCGATTTCCTTGCCGAAATCGCAAGCAGCTTCAATGGTTTCTACGATAGTGCTTTCAGGAATCGGCTGATGGATTTTCTCCATAGTTTCCTTGAACATTTCGCGGTCTTCACCACGTTTGATAGCGCTGATCTGAGTGCCCAGCAGACGAACATTGTACTTGTCCAAAATGCCTTGCTCTTCCAGCTTCATAGCCATGTTCAGGCCAACCTGACCACCAAGAGTTGCCAGCAGGGAATCAGGACGCTCACGTTTGATAATTTTTTCAATGAATTCAACGCTGATAGGTTCAACATATACACGGTCAGCCACATGCACATCAGTCATAATGGTTGCAGGGTTACTGTTAATCAGTACAACCTCCAGGCCTTCTTCCTTCAGAGCACGGCAAGCCTGAGTCCCTGCATAGTCAAACTCTGCTGCCTGACCGATGATAATAGGGCCGGAGCCGATAACGAGAACCTTTTTAATATCTTTAAGTTTCGGCATAATTAACGACCCTCCATCATATCAACAAAATGTTTAAACAAATAATCATGATCGCCGGGGCCAGGGCAGGCTTCCGGATGATATTGAACGGTAAAGGTAGGATGCTTGGTGTATTCCAAGCCTTCGATAGTACCATCGTTCATGGAAATATGGCTGATGTTGATGCCCTTGCCTTCCAGAGATTTTTCATCTACAGCATAGCCGTGGTTTTGGGCGCTGATGTAGATGCGGCCGGTTGCCAGGTATTTTACCGGTTGGTTGATACCGCGATGGCCGAATTTCATTTTATAGGTATCAGCGCCGTTAGCCAAAGCCATGAGCTGATGACCGAGGCAGATACCGAAAATCGGTTTCTTGCCGATTAATTTCTTAATGTTTTCAATAACCTCAGGCAAATCCTTCGGGTCGCCAGGGCCATTGGACAGGAAGATGCCGTCCGGATCGCATGCCAGTACCTCTTCTGCGGTAGCGGAAGCAGGGAATACTGTCAGGCGGCAGCCAAAGGCTTCAATGGATTTCAGGATATTGCGTTTAATACCGAAGTCCATAACAGCTACATGCAGCTTGCCCTCACCCATGGTGTAAACCTCGGGAGTGGTAACCTGCTCAACCTGGTTGCATACTGCCGGTAAAGCCAGCAGCTTCTGTACTTCATCATCAGGCATTTCTGCCGGAACGATTACGCCCTGCAGTACGCCGTGATTACGGATTTTACGGGTGATAGCACGTGTATCTACACCTGCTAAGGTCGGGATATCCTGTTCAATCAGGAAGTCCTCCAGGCTCTGTTCATTGCGCCAGTTGCTGGGGCAATCGCACAGCTCGCCGATAACGAAGCCCTGGAAGAAGCATTGCTTACCTTGGTTAAACAGCGGGTTGCAGCCATAGTTGCCTACCAGAGGATAGGTCATTACAACAATCTGACCGCAGAAGGACGGGTCGGTCAAGGTCTCCTGGTAACCGCTCATGCCGGTGGTGAATACAACCTCACCTACAGCATTGCGCTTGCCACCATACAGAGTACCTTCAAAAACGCTGCCGTCTTTTAAAACTAATTTTCCTTTTCTTACTTTTTCGTGCATACTACACCATTCCTCATTACAAAATTACCGTGCAGCATAGTGGCAACTGCCTTGCCGGTGCAAGCCTTGCCTTCGTACGGGGTGAATTTGCCGCGGGTATAGAATTTGGAGCTGTCAACAGTCCATTCTTTATTTAAGTCCATAATAGTGATATCAGCAACGCTGCCCTCTTTCAGGGTGCCGCCGGCCAGCTTGAACAGCTTAGCAGGCTCGCAGCTCATTTTGCTGATAATAGTATTCAAATCAAATACATGGGTGTGATACAAGTCAGTCAGCATTACTGCCAGAGAGGTTTCCAGACCGCAGAAGCCGTTCGGAGCATAACGGAATTCAACATCCTTTTCTTCCGGTGCGTGCGGGGAGTGGTCGGTAACGATTGCGTCAACAGTGCCGTCTAAAACAGCCTCGCGCATAGCCTGTACGTGGTCTGCACTGCGCAGCGGCGGGTTAACGCGGGTTGCGGAATTATAATCTGCGCAAGCCTCATCAGTCAGAGTCAGATGATGTACGGTTACTTCACTGGTAACATTTACGCCGCGTTTTTTAGCCTGGCGGATGATATCGATAGCACCCTTGGAGGCAACGTGGCAGATGTGTACATGTGCGCCGGTGTATTCAGCGATGATGCAGTCACGTGCAACAGCGATATCCTCACTGATTGCCGGTACGCCCGGTACGCCGATACGTGCGGAAACAACGCCTTCATGCATGTAGCCTTCGGAATCCAGTTCAGGATCAATTGCATGGCACAGCAAAGGTTTGTCAAAAGCGGTTACATATTTGGCAGCCAGCACCATCAGGCGGGAGCTCTTTACATAGTGACCGTCATCAGAGAAGCCCATAGCGCCTTTTTCTGCCATGTCGCCCATCTCTGCCAGCTCTTCGCCCTTTTCGCCCTTGCTGATTGCGCCGATAACTTCAACGTTAGCGTAGCTTTCCTCGCGAGCGCGTTCTTTGATACCGCTTACTACGATGGAGGTATCAATAACAGGCTTGGTATTCGGCATGCAAGCAACGGTGGTTACACCGCCGGCAGCAGCAGCCTTGGTACCGCTGATAATATCTTCTTTAGCTTCCAGGCCGGGCTCACGCATATGAGTGTGTACGTCAATCAGACCAGGAGTTACTACGAGGCCGGTTGCATCAAAAACCTCGTCAGCAGCTTCGGCAATATCCTTGCCCAAAGCTTTAATTTTGCCATCCTCAACGAGGATATCCATTACAGCATCTAATTTTTGGCTGGGGTCTACTACCCTGCCGTTTTTAATCAACGTTTTCAATGTGTTTACCTCCTGTCAAAGTCAAGAATAAGAGTGCCATACGTACAGCTACGCCGTTTTGTACCTCAGTACGGATTGCGGCGTTATCGCAGTAACCAACCTCCCAGGAGATTTCCAGACCACGGTTCATCGGGCCGGGATGCAGCACGGTTACGTCAGGCTTAGCCAGCTTCAGGCGGTTTTCATTAATACCGAAGATACGTGCATATTCACGCGGAGACGGGAACAGGCCCTTTTGCTGACGCTCCAGCTGGATACGCAGGATATCGATTACGTCAGCGCCTTCGATTGCTTCTTCAACGCGTTTGTGTACAGTAACGCCCAGAGAAGCGATGTCGTGCGGCAGCAGAGTCATAGGACCTGCAACGTGTACCTCAGCGCCCATTTTGGTCCAGGCAGCAATATTGGTGCGGGCAACACGGCTGTAGAGAATATCGCCGATAATTGCCATTTTCAAGCCCTTCAGGTTTTTACCCTGCTCACGGATAGTAAACATATCCAGGAAGCCTTGAGAAGGATGTGCGTGTGCGCCATCGCCTGCGTTGATGATTACAGGATCAGCAACCTTAGCAGCATAAGCTGCAGCGCCTTCAATGGGGTGACGCATAACAATCGCATCGCAAGCCATGGATTGTACAGTCAGGATGGTGTCGCGCAGGCATTCACCTTTGACAACACTGGAGGAGGATGTAGTGATGTTTACTACATCGGCTCCCAGATATTTGCCTGCCAGCTCGAAGGATGTACGGGTACGTGTACTGGGCTCATAGAACAGATTGATGATAGATTTACCGCGCAGTGAGGGCACCTTTTTGATATCTCTCTTCATAATCTTCTTCATTTCCTCAGCTGTTTTCAAAACCAGCTCGATTTCCTCAACGCTGAGGCTTTCCAGATCCAGTATATCTCTGCCACCCAGAGATACATTTGATTTAGCCATTAGCTTTACCTCCTGTTTTTTATAATAAAATTGCATAATAAAAGGCCTTCTCGTCCCATGATGGTGCAAAAAGGCCTTAGGTTTCATAATAACTTATACCTTGCAGTCTCACAGGACCAATTTAAAGGTGCAAATTGATTGTATATATTTTACACCTTAATGAAGAATACGTCAAATATTTCGAGGTAAAATCTTGGCAGGAATTTTTCAGGTATAGTATAATAAAGAAGATTAAAAAATTGCGAGGTAATTATGCGAAACACTATTATAGATAATCTGCGTGGCATCTGCATGCTTGGCGTCATCGGTATTCATATCGGCAGCCTGGCACTTGCCCCCAACAACTTTACTCTTTACTTATTACTGGAGATTTTAAGCCGTTACAGCGTCCCCTCCTTTTTCTTTATCTCCGGCTACGGCCTGGCCTGTACGGATAAAGGCCTATTAAGCGGCAGCCGGCTGAACTATATCGACTTTATGAAGAAGCGTCTGCGGGGAGCAGGCCTGCCCTACCTCAGCTGGTCGCTTTTTTACATGTTCTACTTCTGGCTGATTCTGCCACCGGGCTTCGTCAGCTGGAATCCGCTGCATGTGGCCTATGTATTATTCTTCGGCCTTGGCTGCTACCATTTGTATTTTATGGTCATCCTGCTGTGGTTTTATGCAAGCTATCCGCTCTGGCGTCGGCTTCTGCGTATAATTATACATCAAAGCATACCGTTTATGCTATTGCTTTTATTCATTTTTCAGCTTGCTTTCAACTGGTGGACAACGCATCCGGGCTTGAATACAGCTGGTTGGAGTGTTCTGGCTAAAAATTTCTTTGATTATCGCCTCAACTATCTCCCCTTGCATTATCTGCTTATTTTTATGAGCGGCGGCCTGGCAGCCTGCTATTGGCAAAAATTCATCACCCTTCTGCGCAGCTACAGCGCAATGGTATGCGTAATTTTTGCTGCAAGCGTTGCCTGGGACGTGCAAAGCTGCTACGAAGCAGTTACGGTCAAAGGCTACACGCTGATTGATCTGGCCAATACCTATCACCAGCTCAGCCCGCAGGGGCTCTGCTACACCGTCGGCTCGTTGCTCTTCTTCTGCCTGGCACTGGACTGGCTGGAGCGCAGAGCGCAGGCAAAAGCACATACAGAGGCTCCCAATGCACTGCAATCTATCCCTCAAGCAGCATCGCATACAAAGGAGGCTCCCCTTGTCGTCGCAAGCGACATTAGCACGACCAACAGCTTGTCGCCGCGCAAGCTCACGACAAGCTGGGTCTTAGCGTCGGGGAGCTGTCACCGTAAGGTGACTGAGAGGGGTTCCCTCGCCAACCTTCTCTATAAAGCCATCAGCATTCTCTCCGCCTACTCCATGCTCATCTACTTTGTGCATCCGCTGCTCTTGGACTGGCTCAGCAGTGCCTACAACCATTTCAGCATTATCATGACCGTTAAAAAAGTAGCCCTCTCCTACGTATTACTGGTGCTCGGCTCGTTGGCGCTCAGCATTCTGCTGACGAAAGCATTTGAAAAATGCAGTACGGCAAAGCTGCTGTTCACAGGTAAACGGTGAATTCAATACAAAGCAAAAAGACGTTGCGTGCTTTTCAGCACACAACGTCTAATTTTTTCTTTTAAAATTTACAGTTGAGCCTTCATTAATTTCTTATATACCTCAACGCCGGGCTGGTCAAATGCATCCACATCCGCCAGCTCTCCCTCGTAGGCAATCGTCAGCATCAAAAAGTACATCAGCTGACCAAGATAATACTCATTCAGCTTTGGCAGTGTAAAGCGCGCATTGTAACGGTTATCACCCGTCAGCGCCGCTTCATTGGCATTCAGCGCCGCCTTGAGCGCCTTCGCCATATCCAGGCCCTCGTATTTATCGAAGAACGGTACATCGGCAAAGGGATTATGCAAAACTGCCTCCACCTCAGGATTGGCAACCTCCAGGAACTGCACCACCTTATTCAGACGGCCATCCTGATGCTGCTGTGTCTGCGCATGCATATCCGTCGTACCAACCGCAACAATCGGCGTTCTACCGTAGTAAACTACCTCACCCTCACGGTTGCGGCGCTTGCCCAACGATTCCGCCAACAGCTGCACGTACCATTCGCTCAACGATTTCAGGCGCATGCTGTATGGCATGAACACCTCAATATCGCGTCCGCGCTCATAGGCCATGAATTTCAGTAAAGCATTGAGCAGTGCCGGGTTCTCCGCAGGCTCCGCCTGCTGGCAATAGATATCCATATCACGCGCACCGCGCAAAAACTCCTCGATATCACCGCCCAGGGCAGCCATCGTCACGAGTCCCGGGTCAGTCATAATGCAGAAGCGGCCGCCAATGCCCTCCTTGATATCAAAGCGCTCCCAGCCAAATTTTTCCGCCAGCTGCAACAGCGGCGCAGTTTCCACCGGAGCCTTTAAATCGGTAACTACCGTGCAGTCAAGGTCGATATCAGCATTTTGAGACAAATTAGCATAAAAATACGTAAAGGCCGAAATAGTTTCCAGTGTAGTACCGGATTTGGAAATCGGCACCAGCATAATCTTCAGCTTTTTGCCTTCCTGCGCACTTACTCCAGCCATACGGCGCATCTTGAACAGCAGCGAATTACAGTCCACCGGGTCAAGATTGTTGCCGGAAAAATAAATGCAGGGCTGGCCTTGGCGCAGTGTCGCACTGGTGTTCCAATGATAACCGCCAAAGGCATCAAACAAAACCTTGTTGCCCAGGTAGGAGCCACCAACACCCAAAAAGATCACTACATCCTTGCTGCGCAAATGCTTGCTGTAGCGCATCAGCTTAATAATCGACTGCTCTGTATTGGGGTTGCCGTCAGCAATATATGGCATCCGCGGAAAGTAAACATGCTCCGGCGTGCCATCCTTAGATAAATGATTCTTGGAAAAACCGGTACTTCGCAGCTCGCACACAGCCTTTTCGGCTGCGGCTCCCTGCTGCTGCAGTGCCTGCTCCACTTCCTGCGCTTGCAGTCTGCCCGCTCCAACCATATTGTTGAAGTCAAAAACAATACCGCTGGGCATAACAATTTTATATTCCAAAATATACACTCCCAAATATTAGTTGCACCTATAATATGCTATTGTACATATGTTATTATAACATATTCATATAGTAAATTCCATAGACTATAAGAGCAAGTAATATTTTATCGCAAACAAGACTGAAGCTTTATTTTACCTCTACCAGCTCAATATGGAAGTTCAATTCCTTACCAGCCATTTCATGGTTAGCATCAAAGGTTATGTTGGTATCGTCCTTTTCAGTTACCAGTACAGGTACCGGCTGACCAAATTGATTCTGCAGATAAACTCTCTGGCCGACGGTCAGGTTTTCGGAACCCGGCAGCTGGGCAATCGGCATGGTGAAGATAGCCTGCGGATCAGCCTCGCCATATGCTTCTGCCGGCAGCAGATGGATATCAACCTCAGCACCAACCTCCAGGTCAGCAACAGCTGCGTCAAAGCCTTTGATCATCTGGCCTGCGCCGCAAACAAATTCCAGCGGCTCGCCACGGTCATAGGAGGAATCAAATTGCTTGCCGTCATTAAAGGTACCTTTATAGTGTACGCGACAGGTTTTTCCTACATTACGTCCGGTTAATTCATTGCTCATTATTAATTCACCTCATAAAAATTTTTGATATAAAGCCGTTATAAGCGTATATCAGTTACAGTTATGTATATTATACTATATATCGCTGTTTATTTCACCTCAAAAAAAACGGCAGCCGGTTAAATGCCGACTGCCATCATATTTCCGGCTCTGCACATCAGCCCTTTTATTCACCTTCCTGCAGAAAGATACTGCCTCATCAGACCCTTAAAGCCCTGCTTTTTGAAGTCCTTCAACGGCAAATATTCAATTTCAACACTGTTATTAGCGTATTCAGACCTCATTTCATTGAACTCTTCCACAGTCATATCTGTTTCCTGCGCAGCATCTGCCTCACTTCTACAGTTCATGTTACGGTAAACGCAAAGGCCGTCATCCTTCGGCCAGGTAAAATAAAGCTCATAGCATCCGAGGTTGCCGTCAGGCTGCAAATGCTCCACAGCAAGCACCTGATGCGAAATGCCGGTGCCGCCTCGTGTCACCAGATTGTCATTTGCCATAAGCTGCAAACTGCTGCGGCTCCAGCCCTCCGCAACGTATTTCACTCTGTCGTCCGCAAAGGTGTAAATCGCATAAATCTCCTTACCGTAATGCCCCACGCCGCGTTTTTGGCTAATCCAACCGATAAGCAACTCCGGAACACCGTCGCCGCTGATATCCTGCAGCGTGTAGCCAAGCTGCTGCAGGGCTGCCTCCCGGCTGGCGAAATCCCGCACCTCGCAGATGCCTGTTCTTCCCTGCTCCGGCAGGTTATCACTCGTACCGTCAGAGATAAATTCATAAACGCTGTCTACAACCTTCGCATATTCCTGCTCATAGACCGGCGCTGCTTTGGCAGCGGCCTCCGCCTTAGGCAAATCCATCTGCGGCAATACGGCATTTTTTTCTGTGCCGTAACCGGCAAATGCCGCCAGAAGCATTGCCAGGCACATGCTCTTAAACAGCTTCCGCTTCATTACGCCACCTCCTGTCAAAAGATGTTTTAGCAAAAATTGCTTTGTCCTTTACTTTGCTTAATGAACGTCATGCTCGCAGTAAATAATTTCCGAAATCACATCTTTAGAATCCAATTTCACATAAAAGCTCTTGTGCAGGAATTTTTGCCCTCTTGCGTTATAGGCATATTTCAACCAGCCGATCATATAATGCGTATCAGAACGGCCTCCGCCCATATAATCATCCTCCCAGCCGTTCATTTTCAGGTAACCGTCCAAACGAATCTGGCTGTCAGTATTAAGCAGCTGGCCGACAGCATAGCCTGCCATCATGCCATGAAGCTTATTGATTTTCACCTCACTAACTCTGTTTTTTGACGAATCTATATAGAACAAGCGCGGTCCGACCTGCAGCTTCTTATCGGCATAGGAGATAGTATCATCCGTATTCTGCTCCACAGGCCCCGGGTAATAGGCACCTGAAGCAAAAATCTCGGGATCCATAATCCAATCTGCCTCCAGGGCAGCATTAAAGCGTCCTGCTGCGCTGGCAGCTTGCGGGGTTGTATCAAGATATTTGCTTGCCATAAAACCAACATGGCCCTTTTCAGTAGTACCAAGAAGCCATTTATATTCACTTTTTACTACATCCACAACTCTGCTTACATAAAATTTATCTCCCCTTTGCAGCATGGTGATAACATCACAATCGGTGTTAGGCTGTGTTCTGACATTAACATCAGTTGCGTTGCAATATACCTCCAGCGGCCAGCCGGGATAAGACCTGAGCTCGTTGGCCAAATAAGCTGTGTTAACTTCAGCAAAGGCAGTGTTGGCAAATATTGCCAGACCAAGCGCTGCGCTTAAGAATATTTTCTTTTGCATATCCATCCCTCCTATTCCTGCCATCTGCGTTACTGGCAGTTATTTTCCTGATTATATTGTAGCGTGAAAAGAAGAAAAGCGCCCTACCCGAAAGCGCGAATTCGGGTAGGGCGAGGGGGAATTTTTGGGGAGGAAAGGTAAATTCTTATGCCTCATCAAGCTCCTGCAAACGTTTCAGCTATATATTATCTCTATTATACCATAATCCCCCGAAAACTTTCTTCTCCCAAGTGCTATTTTCAACAATTCAGTGTATAATTAAAGCATAAATAAATTCAGAAACGGAGAATCCTCACATGAACTGCTTACTGATTAAAAACGCGGATGTCTATGCTCCGCAGCCCCTCGGAATCGTCGACCTCCTGATCATCAACGACAAAATCGCCAAAATAGGCCAACAGCTCACCGCTCCCCAAGGCCTGGACTGCCAAATCCTTGACGCCCAAGAGCGCAAGGTAGTCCCCGGTTATGTTGACCAGCACGTGCACATCATCGGTGGCGGCGGTGAATCCGGCCCCTACAGCCGCACGCCGGAAATCAACCTCAGCGAGCTGACAAAGGTTGGCATTACTACCGTAGTCGGCGTATTAGGCACCGACGGCACCTCAAGGCATAACGAAAGCCTGCTGGCCAAGGCCAGAGGTCTGACGCATGAAGGCATCACCGCGTACATGCTCACCGGCTCCTACGAAATCCCCCTGCACAATATGACCGGCGATGTACGCCGCGACATCATCCTGATTAACGAATGCCTTGGCATCGGCGAAGTTGCTCTATCCGACCACAGAAGCTCGCAGCCTACACGCGAGGAGCTGGAAAAGGTGCTTACTCAGGCTCGTCTGGGCGGCATGCTTTCCGGCAAGGCCGGCGTCGTGCAGTTCCACATGGGCGTGGGCAAGCGTGGCATGGACGTCCTGCTGGCGATTGTCAAGGAAACAGAAATCCCCGCCCGTCATTTTATCCCCACCCACGTTAACCGTGCCTTCCATCTTTTTGAGCAGGCCAAGGAATTTGCCCGCTTAGGCGGTTATGTGGATATCACCTCCGGCATCAGGGAACAGGATGGCTTCCCTGCCTGCGTCAAGCCCAGTGACGCTATCAAAATTCTTTACGAAGAGGGCGTGCCGCTGGACAGAATCACCATGAGCTCAGATGCCAACGGCTGCATGAGCGTAACGCTTCCGGACGGCAGGCGAAAGCAGCTTGCTGTATCGCCGGATTCCTTCCAGGAGGAGGTTAAGGAGGCTCTGCTTGCAGGCGTTCCCACGGATGTTGTAGCAAAGGTTGTCAGCAGTAATCCTGCGCAGGCGAACGGCTTATATCCGCAAAAGGGCTGCCTGCAGCCTGACAGTGATGCCGACCTGATTATTTACAGCAATACATATGACGTTGACACTGTAATTGCCAAAGGTCAGATTATGGTGGCAGCAGGTGAAGCGCTTGTAAAAGGTACTTTTGAAAAATAAAAAGGGTAAGTTGTAAAAAAGGATTCCGCCAGACTACCTGCATCAGGTAAGCTGCGGAATCCTTTAATTTTATGGGAACCATAGCTTATATTCTCTCTGCCATAACCCTGCACCTTTTCTTATAAAAGGCAATGCCATACGCCCAAATATCCTCACGTCCCTCATCACGCAAATATTCGTCATAATGACGCTCATGTATCTGCTGCAAAGCTTTCGCGCACGCGCCGTCCAGCTCCGTAATCCCGCTAACGCTCTTCAGCTCAATAACAAGTCCGGCATCAGGATCATCGGTTTCCACTATTATATCAGCAAAGCCATCGCCTGCTTCCCTATTAGAACGCACCAGCCACTCAGCATTACCGATAAGCAAGCCTGCCAAAAATAAGTGATAGCTGTTTTCCCTATCCTTTGCTTGTCCCTTGATATCAAAAAGGCTGATATTATTACTCAAAGTCTTGTTTAAATATCTTTCTGCTGCCTTGGCATCACCTTTTGCTAAAGCCTGCCAAAAAAGCTCCAGCTGCTCCGTATTGGCAAAAACAATGCGCTTAAACCAATCCTGTATTTGCAGCTTATAAACCTCTCTAACCTCCGCGTTAGGGATAATAAGCTTATAAGCACCATCCTCCGTCATGCCTGCCTGAGTCAGATAACCAGTCGTAAACAAAACGCTCCAAAGGTTCTCGATACTATTATCAATCTCATCATAGGTCAAATCAAGACGCAAATGCTTTTCTATCTGCTCACCTGCAACAAGACGCTCCAGCTCATCCCTCGTGGATTTATCTGCCTTATCCACAAAACGCTTCACTAAAGCATTGCTGCTGGTGTTAATCCAGTAAGCCTGCGGCTTTGCCTGAGCATCATAGCGCAGCAAATCCACGTAATTGATTACATCCCAAGGACAATATACATCGGCATCGCCAAAGCGGTAACCGTCATACCATTCCTTGATTTCCGGTAAATGCTCCTCCAAATGATAGGCAGCAAGCAGCTGGCTCACCTCATCTTCAGTAAAACCAAACTGTTCATCAAAACGCGGATCAGTTATAGAAAGCACCTTAAAATTATTCATGCCGGTAAAAATGCTTTCCTTCGATACGCGCAGACAGCCTGTCAAAACAGCAAACTTCAGAAAAGGATTGCTTTTTAACGCGTTGCCAAATATGCCTCTGAGCAGCGTAACCATTTCTCGGTAATAGCCATTTTGAAAGGCCTTATCCAAAGGAACATCGTATTCATCAATAAGAATGATAGCCTGCTTATCATAATGCTTACACAAAAGTTCTGAAAGCTTTTGCAAAGAGGTGGCAAGGATTTTTTCATCCATAGTGTATATTCCCTCACGCATAGCAATCAGCGCACGGTATTCATCCTTATCCTTTTCGGTAAGCTTGTCACTAGCAAGCAAAAAAGCAAAGCGTCTGGCTTCATTAGCAACTATGTTAGTAAATGCATAGCTTGCTTGCTCAAAGCTCTCGCCGTCAACTCCCTTGAGCGAAATAAACAGCACAGGGAATTTTCCAAGATACTGCTCGCAAAGCGGCTGCTTTTCAGCTATATAAAGTCCATCAAACAGAGTTCTGTCCGTACCTATTTCAAAAAAGCACTTGAGCATGCTCATATTTAGAGTCTTGCCAAAGCGACGCGGTCTGGTAAACAGATTTACTGCGCCCCAGTTCTCCAAAAGCTGCTCAACAAGCCTTGTTTTATCAACATAATAAAATTCACTTTTGCGGATTTCTTCAAAGCTGTCTATGCCTACAGGCAGCTTTAATTGCTTAGTCATTATATAACACGCTCCCTTCTGAAGCTATTCGGGAAGTATTGAAAGGATGTCTTCATATAAACCCTCACGCTTAAGCTTTCCTTAAGCCACCAGCTTACGCAAGGCTCCTTCTATAAAGTTGCAAAAGATATTGATATACGAATTGCGCACAAAATGCGCACATGCGCACAAATTTCACCCTTCCGAAACCCTTAAAATGCCGTATTCATGCGGTTTAACAGCACCACAGTTTCCACATGGCTCGTCATCGGGAACATATCCACCGGCTGCGCCACAATCGCCTTATACCCATGCTGCTCCATAAACGCCAAATCACGCGCCAAGGATGCAGGGTTACAGGACACATAAACAACACGCTCAGGCTGTACATCCGCAATCGCCGCCAGCACCTTCTGCTCGCAGCCCGCACGCGGAGGATCAACTACCACAACGTCAGGACGCACGCCGCCAGCCAACAGCTTCGGCAGCTCTACCGCTGCATCACCGCAGATAAATTCCGCATTAGCGCATTTATTCTCTTCGGCGTTCTTCTTCGCATTCTCAATCGCAGGCGTCACAATCTCAATACCATAAACCTGTTTGGCGTGACGCGCAAGATACAGAGAAATCGTACCGGTACCGCAATAAACGTCCACCACGGTTTCCTTACCGCTCAGCGCCGCAAACTCCAGCGCCTTATTATATAGCTTTTCTGCCTGCTCGCTGTTCACCTGGAAGAAGGCCTGCGCAGAAATATGGAAGCTCAGGCTGCCCAGGCTGTCCTTAATCGATTCCGGTCCGTACAGCACACGCGTCTTGCTGCCCATGACCACGTTCGTCTGCTTTTTGTTGATGTTCTGCACTACGCTCACAAGGCCCGGAACATGGCGCTTCAGCCATTCAATGAGTACGCCGCGGTGCGGAATATCATAGCCGGAGGTAATGATAACCGCCATCACCTCGCCGCTGTGCACGCCCACGCGTCCCATAATATGGCGCACGAGTCCCTTGCCTGTCTTTTCGTCGTAGGCGCTGATGTTATAATGCTGCATCCAGGTGCGCACCGTTTTCATAATCGCATTGTTCGCCTCTTTGGAAATCATGCAGGCATCCGTATCTACAACGCTGTGCGTTGCCGCTGCATAGCAGCCTATCTGCAGCACGCCTTCAGCGTCCGCTGCCGCCGGGAACTGCATCTTGTTGCGGTAGCTCCATGGCTCCGCCGCCCCCAACACCGGCAATGCCTCCAACTCCAGATGTCCGATACGGGTAAGCGCATCCTGCACCTGCTGACGCTTGCACGCCAGCTGTCCCTTATAGCTCAAATGCTGCAGTTGGCAGCCACCGCATTCCTTGTATACCGGGCACGCAGGCTCCACACGCTCGGCAGACGCTTTGACAATCTCCTCCAGTGCACCAACTGCATAGCTTTTCTTTACCAAGGTAATTTTTACGCGCACCTCTTCCTCAGGCAGTGCTCCCTTAACGAAAACCGTAAAGCCCTCGTACTTGCCTACGCCCTCACCGCTGCTGCCAAGACCATTAATCGTTAATGTAATATTATCACCCAGTTTTACGGGAATTATCTGCTTCATATATTTCCACCTGACCTTTTCGATTTTATTGCATATATATCTAATTATATCACAAAAACAGTCTGCAAAGAAACAGCAGCACACTAAGATAATGCTATGCATCAATACAAACGCTTATCTTACGTCCTAAATAACGCTTTGCATCTTTCCGGTGATTGTGATAAGTGTGCAACATTTTCCACAAAACTATATACTTTGCATATAACATAAGCTATAATTAAGTTAGGGACATTGAGTTTCCAGGTCTAAAAATGTTTCATTTTGCGAAAGGAGCGATGCACAATGGCAGTAAAATTTTTGAAATGTTCTATTTGCGGTAATATCGTTGGCCTGATTCAGGACGGTGGCGGCGAGCTTGTCTGCTGCGGTAAGCCGATGCAGGAGCTTGTTGCCAACACAGAAGACGCAGCGCAGGAAAAGCACGTGCCGGTTATTACCACCAGCGGCAGCACAGTACGTGTTGCTGTAGGCAGCGTGGAGCATCCCATGATTGAAAAGCACTACATCCAATGGATTTATCTGCAGACAACCCATGGCGGTCAGCGCTATATTTTAAAGCCCGGTGACAAGCCGGAGGCGGTCTTTGCACTTGCCGGCGATGCAGCTCCGATTGCTGCTTATGCATATTGCAACCTGCACGGACTGTGGGCAGCAAAGCTGTAACAGCTAATGCCTTACACTAACAAAATATGCCTCTGATAAGTGTCGGAATCTTGATTTGCTTTAACCTGGCTCAAGACTTCCGGCACTTATTTTATTTCTGGCAAAAATAAAACCAGCCTCCGATAATGCTATCTTCAATAGCATACCGGAGACCGGTTAAATTACAAAAACAATCACACGAGGTTTATAACGTTAAACCTCAAGGCTTGTCCAAAAAGCACAGTGGAAGAATTATTTTTCTACCCACAAGCCCTTTTCGTCTTTTTTGTAGCCGGCAAATTCGATTGCCAGCGCAGCCATAACCTTGGTTGCGTCTTTAATCTGTACGTTCAGCTCTTCTGCACGGATGAAATCATCGTGGCACATTTCGCTGGGGTTTTTGCTGGTCAGTAAAACGTATTCGTTTTGCATTTCTACAAGTGCTTTTGCTTCTGCATTAAATTGTTCCATTAGACTAAATCTCCTTAGCTTTTATTATTGTACGATAACGCTCAGGTCACCTACAGCATGGGTAATATCCTTAACTGCTGCCAACAGTGCCAGACGGTTGTTCTTCACGCGAACGTCCTCGTCCATAACCATAACGTCTTCGAAGAATTTGTTGATCGGGTCAACCAGCTTAACTGCTTCAGCCAGAACTGCAGCATAGTCATACTTGGTTGCTGCAACCAGCACTTCCTTGCTGGCTGCCATAGCAGCATTGTGCAGAGCGCCTTCAGCCTCTACAGCGAAGAGCTGCGGGTTGATAGCGGATTCCTCTTCAATCTTCTTGCACAGGTTAGCAACACGGGTTGCAGCCTGAATCAGTGCCGGAGCCTCTGCGGAAGCAACGAAGCTGTTCAGAGCCTTAGCACGGGCAACGAGATCGGTGAAGTCATCGTTCATCTGGTCAGCCAGAACTGCATCAACTACGTCGTAACGGATGCCCTGATCCATCAGCATGTTGCGCAGGCGCTGTTTCATGAACTCAGCAATCTGCGGTACGAGCTTTTTGGTATCCTCTGCCGGGATGTTCAGCAGGTACAGAGCGCCGGCAATAATCTTGTACAGGGACAGATGATAGTTGCCGTCCAGCAGAATGTTGATGATGCCCAGAGCCTGACGGCGCAGTGCATACGGATCCTGAGAGCCGGTCGGAGCCAGACCGCGGCTGAAGGTAGCGCAGATGTTGTCCAGCTTATCAGCAATACCGGTCAGACGGCCGATATCAGTCTTCGGCAGCTCGTCACCGGCAAAGCGCGGCAGATAATGCTCGTAAATACCCAGTGCAACCTCAGGTGCTTCACCGTCGAGCTTAGCATATTCACGGCCCATAACGCCCTGCAGCTCAGTGAATTCGATAACCATGCCGGTTACCAGGTCGCATTTGCACAACAGTGCAGTGCGCTCCAGCTTTTCTTTATCAACCTTGGCATTGATAGCCATAGCCAGCATATCAACAGCCTGTACCAGACGGTTGCTCTTATCATTCATATTGCCCAAGCCTTCCTGGAAGGAAACGGTTTTGAGTTTTTCCAGACGGTCAGCCAAAGATTGTTTTCTATCTTCATTGAAGAAGAATTCAGCGTCGCTCAGACGTGCACGCAGTACGCGCTCGTTACCGTGAGCTACAATTTCCAGATGCTCCTTACCACCATTGCGGACGGTGATGAACTTGTTCAACAGGGAGCCATCCTCTGCCAGTACCGGGAAGTAACGCTGATGCTCGCGCATCGGGGTGATGATGCATTCCTTCGGCAGGGTGAGGAATTTTTCTTCGAATTTGCCGCACAGAGCAGTCGGCCATTCTACCAGATAGTTTACTTCCTCCAGCAGGTCTTCATTGATTTCTGCATGACCGCCTTCAGCAATTGCCAGGTCGGTAACCTGTTGACGAATCAGTTCACGGCGAGCGTCCTGGTCAACCATAACATAGTTGTCATACATAACCTTTTCATAGGAATCAGCATAAGGGATTTCTACAGCGCCGATTGTGCCGATAGCAGCGGAAGCTACTGCGTTCTTAGCCTTACTCTTTACAGTGTCGAACAGAGCCTTGGCAGCATCGCCGATGGACTCATGAGCTTTAGCATTATCCAGAGCGGAAGGACGCAGGAAGCGATGACCGCGGCTGAATTTGCCAGATTTTACGCCGGTGATTTCAACAGGGATAACTTCATCACCGAACAGTGCAACCAGCCAGCGGATAGGACGGACAAATTTGAATTCATGGTCTGCCCAACGCATGTTTTTCGGGAAGTTCAGGCTGGTCAGGATATCCATTAATAAGCCAGGCAGCAAATCCTTAACCGGTTGGCCTGCCAGATGCTTAACAGCATATACATATTCATCACGGACAACGAGCTCTTTTACGTCAACGCCTTGGCCGCGAGCAAAGCCGATAGCTGCTTTGGAAGGAGCGCCGCTTACGAAAGCGATTTTTGCGGAAGGACCTTTAGCCTCAACAGTGCTGTCCTCCTGAGCCTCGGCAACGCCGCTGGCAATGAAGGTCATACGACGGGGAGTGCCATAGGTTTTAACTGCTTCGAAGGGAATGCGTAGCTCAGTCATTTTCTTTTCTGCCAAATCCTTTAATTGTGCCAGAATGGCAGGCATAAATTTCGCAGGAATCTCTTCTGTACCGATTTCAAAAAGTAATTTTTCCATTATTTATTCTCCCCTTTCTTGAGCAGCGGGAAGCCCATTTCTTCACGTTGTGCTACATAAGCCTTTGCACACAGGCGGGCCATCGCACGTACACGGCCGATGTAGGCAGTACGTTCACTTACGCTGATTGCTCCGCGGGAATCCAGCAGGTTGAATGCATGGGAGCATTTCAGAACGTAATCATAAGCAGGACGGATATAACCAAGCTCGATAACGCGCTTAGCTTCTGCTTCATATTTGTCGAACAGGTCAAACAGCAGCGCGGTGTCTGCTACCTGGAAGTTGTAGAAGGATTGTTCTACCTCGTTGGTGTGGAAAACGTCACCGTAGGTAACATCGCCAACCCATTGGATATCGAATACGTTTTCTACGCCCTGGATATACATAGCCAGACGCTCCAGGCCGTACGTGATTTCAACAGTTACAGGCTTAACGTCAATGCTGCCTACCTGTTGGAAGTAGGTGAACTGGGTGATTTCCATACCATCCAGCCAAACCTCCCAGCCCAGGCCCCAAGCGCCCAGAGTCGGAGATTCCCAGTTATCCTCTACAAAGCGGATATCATGCTCCTCCTGATGAATGCCGAGCTCAGCCAGGCTCTGCAGATACAGCTCCTGAATGTTTTCCGGAGAGGGCTTTACGATAACCTGGAACTGATGATGCTGGAACAGGCGGTTCGGGTTATCACCATAACGGCCGTCTGCCGGACGGCGGGAAGGCTCTACGTAAGCCACACGCCAGGGTTCAGGTCCGAGTACGCGTAAAAAGGTAGACGGGTTCATAGTGCCTGCGCCTTTTTCGATGTCATAGGGCTGTGCCATAATGCAGTTTTGGCCTGCCCAGAATTTTTGCAGCTTCAAAATAATTGTCTGAAAATCCATGTTTTACCTCCTATATTTGTTACAAAGACGGCAATGGCAGCAGCTTTGTCCGAAAAGCAAAAAGCACCCGCGTCCCCGTAACATAAATGTTACAGGGACGGAGTGCTTACAGCTCAAACTCCGCGGTTCCACCCTGCTTGACTGCAATTATCTGCAGCCCGCCTCAATCAATTTTCTTTTGCAGCTCCAAAGTGCCTTCATCTGCCTTTGCCGCCTTGCACTGTCACGGCTCGCTAAGTTTGCAGACTACTACTCTTCTTCTTAGCTTAACTGTTAGTATATAAAATGCTGCGCTATTTGTCAAGAGCAACCGGCAAGAAATACTAAAAACAAAAAGAGATATTGCTAAAAATTTGTTTATGTGTTATACTCACAAACAGAAGACAACCGTGTTGCAGGGTGGCGTTGCCCCATTCTTAAATAGAATGGAGGTGATGTCTATGAAGCATTTCACTTTTCAGGACCTAATGGCTTTTGGAATGTTCATTTTGGCATTGCTGACCTTTATTTTTCTGTTTTGTAAATAATGCGTGCATAGAAAAACCGCCCCAAAACTTTGCCGGTTAGCGGAGCGGATTTTTCTAAACCACTTACTTAAGGCAACCCACCTCTGTGGGCGGTTGTCTTTCTATGTTCAATATATCACAAAAGACTAGCTTTTGCAAGTAATACAGAACGAACTTACTTTTTTTTCACACCTTGACGGCGGTTGCTGCCTGTTTTGGGAGCCTTGCGCTTATCAGCAACAGCATTGCGTCCGCGCTTAGGTGCAGCAGGCTTCTTCTTTTTGGCAGCCACAGCGACGCGGCGTGCTACAACCTCACCTTCCAGGTTTTGGCGTTCCATCAGAATGCCCAGCTTATTTTCAATATTACGCAGCCATTTAACCTCGTCGGCAGTATAAAGCGTAATTGCTTCGCCCTCATTGCCTGCGCGTCCGGTACGGCCGATGCGATGAACATACCAGTCAACATCATGCGGAATATCATAGTTCACCACATGGGTTACACCTTCAACGTCCAATCCGCGGGCAGCCAGGTCGCTGGCAACAAGAATCTGGATTTTGGCATCACGGAAGGCCTTCATAACAGTTTTGCGTTTGGCAGGAGACATTTCGCCATGCAGCACGTCAACATTATAGCCCTGCATGCCCAGCCAGTCGCCCAGCTCCTTAGTACGCTCCTTGCTCATGCAGAAGACAATCATCAGATACGGGTTCAGGCGGTCAATGAGCGCTGCCACAGCCTTATTCTTATATTCATCGGTTGTTTTCAGGCAAACCTGCTTGATTTTGTCAACGGTAGCCTTGTCGGGGTTAATATCAATCAACGCGCAGTTTTTCGTCAGCTTGCGTCCCAGCTTGCGCACCTCTTCCGACAGTGTTGCTGAACAAAGCATCGTCTGATGCTCCGGCGCAGTCATAGCAATCAGCTCCAGCGCTTCATCCATAAAGCCCTGCTGCAGCATTTCGTCTACTTCGTCCAATACCAGGTAACGCACGCCGCCAAGGTCAGTATTACCCTTGCGGATATGGTCCAGCAGACGGCCAGGAGTACCAATCAGCACATGGCTGCGTCCCTCTAGCTTATATTTCTGCGTTTCAAAATCACGTCCGCCGGTAACAGCCAGCACCTTAATATCGCTTTCGCCCAGGATTTTTTTCATTTCGGTGGCAATCTGCTGTGCCAGCTCGCGTGTCGGCGTAATTACCAGTGCCTGCACGTAGCTTTTGGCAATGTCGATTTTTTCTGCCAGCGGTACCAAAAACGCCAGTGTCTTGCCTGTGCCAGTCTGCGCACGGGCGATTACGTCACGTCCGGCAAACAGCGCCGGGATAGCCTGCTCCTGTACCGGCATCGGCTTTTTGATGCCCATTTTCTGGAGCTGCTCTACAGTGTGCGCACAAACCTTTAAGGCTGCAAATCCATTTGTCATTTCACATTCCTCTTTTCCTTATAAATTTATCTTCAGACCTTATGGCCTTTTTTCTTTATAACTTTAGTATTATATCATAAATCAGGCAGGAACGGAAAGATGCTGTAAAGTTTTTCCAGCCAAAATAATTGCATCAGCCTGAAAAATATCCCTGCTTGTGATGGCTAAGGCTGTAATAACACAGCTTACAAAGCCAAGGCGCAACAGCGCCAAAAAGCCCCTGTCGGCAATTGCCGGCAGGGGCCTTGGCTTATTCAGCCTATTCGGCTTATATTTACTTTTACATTACGCCTCTAAAATAGTGGCCTCTTGTAGTACCGGGCAGATTTTCCGGTGCTTCCACCGCACCGCCGATAATCTTGCGGTACAGCGCCACAAGCTCGCCCAAGCGTGCTGCATCGTAATCACGTCCGTCAATTCGAAGCACTGCCACGCCTGCTTCCGCCATATGCTGTACATTGGCAGTCATCGAAAGCTCATGCGCGTTCAGAATATGCATACGGCAGAACTGGTCCGTCACAATCGGGAAGCGTGCATCCTTGCGGTCACCCAGGAACAAAGGCTCTGCGCAGTTAAACTTGCAGGCCCCCTTATCCAGCGCACCCAGGAAGCTGCCGCCTACGCAGTATTCGGAAACCATCATCTCCAAACGTCCCTGAATCATGCACTCCAACGGCAGCGGGCTGACGCTTACAAGATGCTCAACCTGCGCCATAGTCAGCTCCGGACTGAGCACTGCACCTACAGCGCCCTGCTCCTGCCAGAACTGCAGCGTCTGGCTGTTGAAGATGTTCAAAGACATGTCTGCCACCAGGTTGAGACCGACGTACTTCTTCGCCAAGGGCCACAAACCGTTGTTGTTGATATAAACAAAATCCGGCTGCAGCTCTTCCCACAATTTGAAGAGCTTATCGAAATATGCCAGCTGTGCTTCCTTGATGATACGCGGTGTAGCAAAGGCCAGCTGACGACCAGCCTTGCGCACCAGCTTGGCAGCCTTGGCATAATCCGCCTCAGACGGCAGCTGATGGTTGAAGCAGTCACCGCCGAAGAGAATACGCTCCGCACCTGCCTGCAGCGCAGCGTTGACCTTGTCAACGCTGTCGCAATGCACTACCAGAACGGATTCATGCTGTTTAGCCTTATGTGCATGTGGCACTAATTGCTCGCTGAAGCTGTGCACCGCTGTGCGCGCCGGTGCGAAGGCATTCAGACGCGCAGCGTCCAATGCTTCGCACGCCATACGGCGTGCTTCGTTCATTTCGCTCATCGGCACCATAACATTTTCATCATGCTCAAAGAGCAGGCTGTTCAGGAAATATTCTGTCGTACCGAGGCGGTCCAGCTGCTTGCGCACACCGGCCTCGTCCAGCGCACGCTTGCGTGCTGCCTCGACGATAAAATCTGTTTCGCCGTAGCCTACATTGCCTTCATCATCTGTCAATGTAACGGTCATCGGCTCGCCCAGACGCGCAGTAACTACAGCATCTACCGGAATACGCTTTTTGGCGTCCGGTCCGAAGAACTGCTGCGCATAGCTCATCAGTCTGCTGTCGAGCGTACGGAAAACGCGGTCATTCAAGCGTACTCCGTTAGGCACGTCAATCGTTACCTGCTGTCCGTGGGCAGCGCTCTGCACGCTATTGCCGCCGCACAGCATTTCAGTAACAGTGGTGCCCACACGTCCGCCGACGCTTACCCAAAATTCCAGTCCGTCGCCCAGATGCAGCTCCTTATCCAGCTTGATAACTGCCTTATTGCGGTTTTTGTCCAACTTCGCTACACGACCAATCAGCACACCGCGGTTGTTAGGACGGCGGTCGCTCATCATTGTGCGTCCGGGACGGCGCTCCAGATAAGCGGTGGTAAAGTCACGGTTGAAGATTTGCTCGATATTCGTCAAATCCTCCTCCGGCACGTTGTAGTCACCGGCAAGATAGCTGTCAATCGCACGGCGGTAAGCATCTACTACTACCGCAACATATTCGGGGCGCTTCATGCGTCCTTCGATTTTGTAGGACACAACGCCTGCGTCAATCAGCCGCGGCAAAATGCTCAAGGTATTCATATCCTTGGGGCTCAGCAGATACTGGCCTGCATCCTTGCCCTGCAGCATATCCTCATCCTTCGCGTTGAGCAGCTTATACGGCAAACGGCAAGGCTGGGCACAGCGTCCGCGGTTGCCGCTGCGGCCGCCGATAAGACTGCTCATCAGGCATTGTCCACTGTAGCAGACGCACAAAGCGCCATGAATAAAGGTTTCAATCTCACTGCCACGACTGCAGGCTGCGCCGATTTCCTTCAAGCTCAGCTCGCGCGCCAATACGCTGCGCTCCATACCTGCGCCCATAGCGAAGTCTACACCGCTGCTGTTGGTAATGCTCATCTGCGTGCTGGCATGCAGCGGCAACTCCGGCACAATTTTCTGCGCCAGACGGATAACACCCAAATCCTGTACAATCAGTCCGTCTACGCCCACGTTATTCAAAAACAGCAGGTAAGCGGACAAGGCCTCCAGCTCGCTGTCATCAACCAAAGTATTGACGGTAATATACAGGCGCACATGGTGCATATGCGCAAAATACACCGCCTTCGCCATTTCCTCTTCATCAAAATTGCTGGCATAGGCACGTGCGCCAAAGGCTTTACCGCCCATATATACAGCATCGGCGCCGGCGTTTACCGCTGCCTCCAATGCTTCCCAGCTGCCTGCGGGAGCAAGCAGTTCTATTGTTTTCTTTTCCATATATTATCTACCTTTCACGCACTGCTGCCTGCAGTCTTTCATATCTGGCCTGCAGCTCTTGCAGCTCTTGTACCAGAGCAGCATTTCTTTGCTGCATTTGCTGTTCCATGGCAGTATATTTCTCCTGCATCTGCTGCTCTGCCGCTATACATTTTTGCTGCATTTCCTGCTCCATAGCAGTACACTTTTCCTGCAGCTCCTGCTTCAAGGCAGCACATTTTTCCTGCATCTCCAATTTTTCAGCCGCCAGGTCAAGCGCAGTCCAAATAGCCAGCTTATCCGTCTGCAGCAGCTTTTTGCTTTCTGCCAGCTCCTGCATTCTTCTGTCTACCTCTGCTGCTATTTTCAGTACCTGCTCTTCGGAGGCAGAGGTCGTTAATGCATAGGTACTATTATATATTTTTACAGAAACTGATGCTTTCTCCATAAACACATCCTCTAGCTTATTCTGCGATAACGGTAAAATTAAAGCTTTGCAGGCTCAGCTTTTCCCAGGAACGCTTGTAATCCATGCGGATATTATAGGTACCAGGCTTGGTAACTGCCAGCACCAGAATTTCAACGCCGGGCACACCCATTCTTTCCTCGTCACCGCGCGGAATGGTGAACGAGCTGCCTACCTTGCTTACTGCCGGCGAGCTGCAGGCAAATTGCCAGCCGTAGCCGGTGGAAGGATTGCTGTCCAGCTTCAGCGCCATCAGTCCGCTTGCAGGCAGACGCAATGTTTTGCCTGCAGCCTTATCGGTAATTTTCGCCAGCTGCAGCAAGCGTCCCGCTTCGCCGATACGCAGGGAGGTAACTACATCCCTGTAGGGCACAAAGCTGCTATACGCTGCGTTCTTCTTGCTGCGCACAAACAAGCCCTCTTCACCAAAGAGCACATTATCATAATTACCCAAAGCTGCCTTTACGTTATCATTATCGACAAAGAAATCCGTAACCTCGAACTCCTTGCCGGTGGTCAAATCAAGATTCAGTCCGGCATATGCCTTGCGTCCGCCGTTGTCTGCCTCCAATAAAAGGCTCACCATACTCGGACGGTTCAGCATCACCTTATAGGTTACACTGCCCTGACCGCCTACCTCTTTTACCAGCTTAGCTGCAGCGTCGCGCACCAAAGCGTTGGCCTGTTTTTCCAGCTCTGCGGAATTACTGCCATCGATGTAGGGCAGCGTTGCCGCTGCCTTGCCGACAGAGGTCTGTTCGGTAAGCACCGTTGTCTGCTGGTCTGCCAATACCGGCAGCGATAAACATAAGCATAATAATGTTGTCAACAGGATTTTCATAGCCTGCAGCTCCTTTTCAAAAAACATTTCCCGGGACATATTAAGCTTCAATATGCCCTGTAAAAATTAAGCAGGAAGAAATCCCTCCTGCTTAATTAAAGCCATCGCGTTAAATTTAGCCGCTAATCGCTATTTTACAATCATAAACTTTTAATGTACTCCACAGCCTTTTCCAGACGTGCCAGAGTTCTCTCCTTGCCCAGCAGTACCATAACGTCAAACATACCGGGGCTTACGGTACGTCCGGTAAGAGCCAGACGAGTCGGATGGATAACCTTGCCCAGAGCCAGACCGTTATCGGCAGCAATCTTATTATAAGCTGCTTCGGTAGAAGCAAGATCATAAACATCATCAGCCTTAATTGCTGCAATACATTGCTCCAGTACAGGAATATTTTCTGCCTTGAAGTGCTTAGCCACACCCTTTTCATCATACTCTTCAACATCCTTGAAGAAGTAGGTGGAGGCATCAGCAACCTCCTGCAGAGTTTTAACACGTACACGTACAACGTCTACGAGCTTTTCAAAGTATGCTTCGTTGGCAGCATCGTTGAACCATTCTTCGGTTACCAGGCCATCTTTCACGAAGAAAGGCTTAGCATCCGGCAGAATTTTTGCCAGCGGCAGCTCGGACAGATATTGGCCGTTCATCCAGGTGAGCTTTTTGGTGTCGTAAATAGCAGCCTTTTTGCTCATCTGCTCCAGCTCAAACAGCTTAACGGTTTCCTCCAGAGTGAAGATTTCGCGCTCATCGCCGGGGCCCCAGCCCAGAAGAGTCAGATAGTTGATGATAGCTTCCGGCAGGTAGCCTTGGCTGCGGAATTCTTCAACGGAGGTTGCACCGTGGCGTTTGCTAAGCTTGGAACGGTCCATAGCCAGAATCATCGGCATATGACCGAACTTAGGCGGCTCCCAGCCCAGTGCTTCGTAAACCAGCAGCTGCTTCGGAGTGTTGGAAAGATGTTCCTCGGCGCGCAGTACGTGAGTCATGCCCATCAGATGGTCATCGACACAAACAGCAAAGTTATAGGTAGGAATACCGTTAGATTTTACAATTACGAAATCATCGAACTGATCCATGTTAAAGGTAACCTCGCCATGAATCAGGTCATGTACGGTAATGGTGCCTTCAGCAGGAATCTTGATACGGATAGAATACGGTTCGCCTGCAGCGATACGTGCTTTAGCCTCTTCTGCCGGAATATCGCGGCAGGTACGTGCATAGCGGAACGGTTGCTTAGCAGCGCGTTGTTTTTCACGTTGTGCAGCCAGATCCTCGGTAGTGCAGAAGCAGTAGTATGCTTTGCCTTCGTCCAGCAGCTGCTGAGCATATTTTTTGTAAATATCAAAGCGCTCGGACTGATAGTAAGGACCGTATTCGCCGCCGGCCTCCGGGCCTTCATCCCAGTTGATGCCCAACCATTTCAGGCTGGTAAGGATTTGGCTCACGGAATCCTCTTTCAGACGTTCAATATCGGTATCCTCGATACGCAGAATCAGCTTGCCGCCCATTTTGCGGGCAAACAGCCAGTTAAACAGCGCAGTACGCGCACCACCAATATGTAAATACCCAGTAGGACTGGGAGCAAATCTTACTCTGACTTCAGACATTTCATCGTCTCCTTACATTTTAATTACAAATATAGATTGTCAACCAGATTAATTATACAGCTTTACTGAAAAAAGTGCAAATATTAATCTGTCTTGTCGTCTGCTTTTATTTTTCTTCATGATTCAAAGAAAAAACATTTCTGAACGGCTTCGTTCATAGAAAACGTCTTTTATTGCTATTATTTCGCATTTTTTTCGTTTGTCTAACCGTCAATTTCGTATTATAATATTGTAATAAAGTAAACATAAAGGAGGATGCTTATGTGCCAAGCCCCAGATTGGTCTATTGGTGACCGCTATCTGCGTGAAAACGTTCCAGAGCTCGCCCCGTTAGTTACACGTTATTCGCCATGTCCGTTAACCCCAAAATCTAAAGAGGTTTATTTTACTACATTATTAACCGGTATAATTGCCCAACAGCTGCCGCCAAATGTCAGTCAGGAGCTGATGAAAAAGCTGGAAGCACTCACCGGCAATCCCATTACACCGCAGGCAGTACTGGCAACCCCGATTGATGCTCTGCTCGAAATCGGTCTTGTAAAGCAAAAAATAGATTACGTGCGCAGCTTTGCTGAAGCAGTCATCAATGGCAGCGTAACCATGGATAAGTTCGATGATATGACCGACAGCCAGATTACCAAACAGCTGATGCAAATCCGCGGTCTCGGTCAATGGACCATTGAAATGTTTCTGCTGCTGGCTCTGTGCCGCACGGACGTTGTTCCCAGCGCTGACTTCATCTTCAAAAAGGAGCTGCAAAAAATGCTCAATCTGAGCGAAATTCCTAAACGCGGCAAAATCAATACACTAACAGAAAGCTGGCGTCCCTGGCGCTCGCTCGCAGTGTGGTACATTTGGCAAAAAGCCAACGATTCCGAAAAAAAATAACGCTAAAAACAAAACCGTCCTTCCCAGTCTGCGATCATGCAGATAACGGGAAAGGACGGTTTTTCTTATTCTCCGAACACTATTTACTGTTCACTAATCACTGAATACTATTTCAGGCTGGCAATAGCAGCAGCAGTATCCTCAGCGCCATAAACATAGGAGCCTGCTACCAATACGTTGGCACCGGCAGCCTTCACCAGCTTGGAGGTTTCGGCATTAACGCCGCCGTCAACCTGAATATCTACGTTCAGGCCACGCTCGGTAATCATCGCATGCAGGTGCTCAATCTTCGGCACTACGCCTTCAATAAAGCTTTGGCCACCGAAGCCGGGGTTAACTGTCATCAGCAGTACCATGTCAACGTAAGGCAGAATTTCTTCTACCGTACTCAGGCTGGTAGCAGGGTTCAGTGCAACGCCGGCCTTCATGCCCTCAGCCTTGATCTGCTGAATGCAGCGGTGCAGGTGCTTGGTGGTTTCTACATGCACAACAATTTGGTCGGCACCGGCAGCCTTGAAATCAGCAACGTATTTTTCCGGATTTTCTACCATCAGATGGCAGTCGAAAAACAGATCGGTTACCTTACGGATTTTTTTCACTACAGGAGCACCGAAGGTCAGGTTAGGTACAAACTGGCCGTCCATAACATCGATGTGTACCCAGTCGGCACCGGCAGCTTCAATTTTTTTGATTTCATCCGCCAGATAAGCAAAATCGGCAGATAAAATTGATGGAGCAACTTTAATCATCATTTTCTTCCCTCTTTCTCTTGCAGCAGTTTCACCTCTGCTAACATTGTCAAATATGATTCATAACGGCTGGCAGAAATCTTTCCTGCAGCCACAGCATCCTTTACACCGCAGACAGGTTCGTGTGTATGCGTACAAGGACAGAACCTGCATCCTGCCTCATAATCGGCAAACTCGCGGAAGGAGGCCAGCACCATCTCGGCGTTCAGGCCCTCCAGCAGCAGGTTGCCGAAGCCCGGCGTATCCGCAATGTAGCCTTCATCAAACGGCAGCAGCTGCGCATAGCGTGTAGTATGCTTGCCGCGGCCGATTTTTTCGCTTACCTCGCCAGTGCGCAGGTCTACACTGCTGTCGATAGCATTAATTGTAGAAGATTTGCCTACGCCCGAAGGTCCGCCAAAAGCGCAGATTTTACCACGCAGCCGCTCTCGCAAAGCCTCCACACCGGTACCGTTCTGCGCCGACAGAGTATAAACCTCGTAGCCGATAGGCTCATAAACTGCCTTCACCTGCTCAATCAGGCCCGCAGGAGCGTTATCCTCCTTGTTGAGCACCAAAATTGCAGGAATTTTCGCCAGCTCTGCCAACGCCAGCAGCTTATCTGCCAGCAGAAAGCTGAAATCCGGCGCAGCACAGGCAAAGGCTGCTACAAATAAATCCAGATTAGCCAGCGTAGGACGCGGCAGAAAATTTCTACGCGGCAGCACACCGGTAATCATCCCCTCGCGCTTTTCGCTGCTGCTTACCTCAAAGCCGGCAATATCGCCTGTTGCCAGCGAAAAACGGTTTTTCTTCATTTTCCCCTTTACCTTGCAGGTATAGGGCTCGCTTTCGCCTTCTACCTTAAGGTAATAATAGCCATTATAATTTTTCAGGACTCTGCCCTGTAGCTCTGCCATGCTTACAGATTCCTTTCAGAAATGAGCTTGCCGTCACAGAAGAACTGAACCTTGGCATTGCCTGCATATTCCACCTTCTGACGCAGACGCACGCTGCCGTTTTGTGTACCGCTGTACAGTGTTGCCGTGCCATTGTCATCCGTCAGCACAATACGCACGTTGGCAGGCTTGCCGCTCGGTACGACAAAGTCAACGTAGGCGCTCTTCTTCTCGCCGCCGGCAGCCACCGTAATCGCTACGGCCGCGCCATCGTTAAGATTACTGCCTACACCCGGGTTGCAGGCCAAAACAACATTCTTCTTGGCACTGGCATCCTGAACCTTTTTGATTTCGCCCAGCTTCAGGCCTGCCTGCTCCAGCATACCCTTAGCTTCGTCAACAGATTTGCCGATAATATCCGGTACCGGCTTATCGCCTTCGTTAATTACCAAGTCGATGCCAGTTCCCTTAGGAGCCTTGTCCAAGCCCTTCGGCGACTGGCTGAGAACAGCGCCGATTTTGCCGCCGTCCACATGCTTGCGCGTCACCTTGCCGACCTTAAAGCCTGCATCCGCCAGCTGCTGCTCCGCCTTTGAGAGCGACATGCCTGTAACATCAGGCACAGCCTTCAGCTCTGCACCCTTGCAGATGGTCAGGATAATAAGGCTGCCCTGCTTACGTTTTTCGCCGGCCTTTGGAGACTGCTCCATAACAGTACCGGGCTTAAACTTATCAGGATCGCCGTATTTTTCCTCCAGCCCTACCTTAAACTGTTTTTCCTCCAGCAGCTTCTGTGCTTCAACTACCGTCATATTGGTAACGTTAGGCACCTCGATCTCCGCCAAATTGCGGTTGAAGATAAAGTGCGCTACCAGCGAAATTGCTACTACCGCAGCAGTAATCATTACTATCAGTTTGGTATAATTCAGCTTTTTCTTAACCACCGGTTTTTCATCCCCTGTTTTTTCGGAAGGCATTGCTTCCTGCTTTTCCTGAATTTTTTCCGGCTCTTGTGTTACAACCGGAGTTACCTGCTTCGGCGGCAGCTCACTGCGCACCGGCTTCATAATCACCGTAGCACCGTCATCAGGGCTATCGACAACATTGCCGTTGGACTTCACCGCGCCCAGCTCCTGATGATAGTCCTCGCTGCTGAACGGGAAGAGCTTCATCTTCAGGTTCAGCAAATCGCGTCGCATCTGTCCGGCGTTAGCGTATCTGTCCTCACAGCGCTTCGCCAGCGCCTTGTTCATAATCTCCTGCATGCCCTCGGGAACATTATCCATGTAGTCCTTCAGCTGCGGCACAGGCTTTTCTACATGCATCATAGCAACAGAAACAGCCGTTGTACCAACGTAAGGAACCTCACCCGTAAGCATTTCGAAGAGCACTATGCCCAAGGAATAGACATCGCTGCTGGCAGTAATCTTACCGCCACAGGCCTGCTCCGGTGAAATATAATGCACTGAACCCATCACCGATTTGGAATAAACCATTGTCTGGTTGGTGACCATTTTGGCAATGCCGAAATCGGCGATTTTCGGATTCATATTTTTGTCAATCAAAATATTCTGCGGCTTGATGTCACAGTGAATAATATTATGGCTATGAGCATGCTGCAGTGCATCGGCAAGTCGCACAGCAATTTCCAATACCGTGTTCAGGCTCAGCTTGTGCTCCTGCATGTATTCCTTCAGCGTCACACCGTCAACATATTCCATAACTATATACTGGTTGCTGCCCTCCGACACAACATCATAAATATTGATGATATACGGATGCACCAGACGCGCCGCGGATTTTGCTTCTCTACGGAACTGCTCCAGCAGCTCGTTATCCTCCAAGAACTGGTCGCGCAGCATCTTTACAGCCACATTACGGTCTAAAAGCTGGTCGTGGGCCAAAAAGACTTCGGCCATACCGCCATAGCCAATCGGACGAATAATCTCATAGCGTCCGTTCAAGATGGTCTTGCCATTTTTATCCATTACAGCTTTCCTCCCCCTGCGTAGTTAAATCAATCAGAATCAGGGACACATTATCGCGTCCGCCGTTGTCCAGGCTTTGCTCCAGCAGCTTATCCGCCGCCTGCTCCAAATCACTGCAGCCTATAAGCTGACTGATTTCAGCAGCACGCAGCATATCCGACAGTCCATCACTGCAAAGCAGCAGTCTGTCACCATCCTGCAGGCTGAAGCTGAAGAAGTCAGCCTGCACTGTTTCCTCTACCCCCAGGGCTTGCAGCAAAATATTGCGCTGCGGATGTACAAAGGCTTCCTCGTCCGTGATTTTTCCCTGTTCCTTTAAATCTGCTACCAGTGTATGGTCATGCGTCAGCTGCTCCAGCTTGTCGTTGCGGAACAGATACAGTCTGCTGTCGCCTACATGGCAGCAGTAGCCGTGCCCGTCCCCCGGCAGATAAAGCGCCGTCATCGTCGTTCCCATGCCGGAATAGCTTTCATTGCTCACCGCCATTTTGAAAACATGCGTATTGGCCTTGTCAAAGGCCTCCAGCATAACCTTACGGATATTCTGTTCCTCCTGCTCATGGCGCAGGCTGTGTGTTGCAGCCTCAAAGGCTTTGATAGTAGACCTGCTGGCGATTTCGCCTGCCGCATAGCCACCCATACCATCTGCTACAGCAAAAAGATACGGCTCGCGCACCAGCAGCGCATCTTCATTATTTTCTCTGACCAGGCCCACATGGGTTCTGCTGATTACCTGCATTATTTTTGCTCCTGTTCCTTGGCAAATTTAGCCCGCAGCTGACCGCAGGCTGCATCAATATCCTTGCCCATCTCCTTACGAACGGTAGCGTTAATCCTGTTTTTCTGCAGGATGCGCAAAAAGCGTTCTACTGCCGCCTTGGACGGACGCTCAAAGCCCTGCTCCGGTACCGGGTTAGCCGGTATCAGATTAACGGATGCCTGCTTATAGCGCAGGTAATTGCTCAAAAGCTCCGCGTCCTGCGGACTGTCATTTTTTCCCTTCAAAAGAATATATTCATATGTTATCTGCCTGCCGCTGGCCTTGCTGTAGCTTTCGGCAGCTGTCAGCACATCCACGAAAGGATAGCCCTTGTTGACAGGCATCAGCACCGTACGCAGCTCGTTTTTTACCGCGTGCAGTGAAATTGCCAGATTTATCGGCTTGCCCTGCTCCTCCAGACGCTTGATGCCCGGAATGATGCCGCAGGTAGAAAGCGTCATATTGCGGTAGCTCATGTTGCAGGTGTCCTTGCGGTGCAAAAAGTCCAGCGCCTGCAAAACGCTGTCAAAGTTCAGCATCGGCTCACCGCTGCCCATAACCACCACTCTGCTCACCATCGCGCCCTGCTCACGCAGGCGCTCGTTGAACAGGTAAACCTGAGCCACGATTTCTGCCGCCGTCAGATTGCGTACAGCGCCCTTCAGGCCGCTGGCGCAGAAGGCACAGTGCATATCGCAGCCGACCTGACTGGAAACACACACGCTGTAGCCGTAATCATGGTGCATCAGAACCGTTTCTACCGAATTGCCGTCAGGCAAGGCCAAAAGCAGCTTGCTCGTCATGCCGTCGGAGGAATTCTGCTCACGCAAAATTTTCAGACTGCGCGGCAGCACGGTAAATTTTTCCTGCAGTACGGCAATATCGGCCTTGCTCAGGTTGTGCATAGCGGCAAAATCAAAGATCGACTTTTGGTACAGCCATTGAAATACCTGCTTGGCACGGAACTTTTTCAGGCCTGCCGCCACAAATAAATCCTGTAATTCTTCTATTGGTAAAGCAAAGATATCTTGCATTTTCTTACCTCTATATTACTGCTTTTTCATCAGCTTACAGATATAAAAGCCGTCAATGCCGTCATTCTGCGGCAGAAGCTGCAGCTCCTGTACCTGCTCACCCGTCAGTGGATGCGTAAACTCCACACGCTGCCATTCGGGATGCTGCGTTAAAAACTCTTCCACCAGATAATGGTTTTCACTCTGCTCAATCGTGCAGGTGCTGTAAACCATGGTACCGCCATCCTTCACGTACTGTGCGGCATTCTTTAAAATTGCCAGCTGCAGCGGCGGGAACAGCTTCAAATCCTTGCGCTGCTTGCGCCAACGTGCTTCCGCACGGCGGCGCAGCACACCCAGACCGGAGCAGGGTGCATCAACCAAAACTCTGTCAAACGCGCCCAACCATTCGCTGCGCAGCTGCAGAGCATCGTTCTGCAGTGCTTTGACGCTCTTCATGCCCAGACGGGCAGCATTTTCGGCAATCAGCTCCAGCTTATGCTCGTGGATGTCGCAGGCGATAACCTCGCCCTTATCCTGCATAAGCTGTGCCACGTGTGTTGCCTTGCCGCCGGGAGCACTGCACATATCCAGCACGCGCATTCCGGGCTGCGGCGCCAGCACCGGCGCTACCAGCATAGAGCTTTCGTCCTGAATGTAAAAATGCTGCGGCAGTGCCGCCAGAAGTGTATGCAGCGACGGCAGATGCTCTGCCACAATGCCATAGGGACTCCATTCGGAAGCACGCACCTGCGCACCCATTTCCGTCAAATCAGCCAACAGCTTGTCGCGCGTAGTCACCAGCGTATTGGCACGCAGGCACACCGGCGCAGCTGTGTTATCAAATTCCAGCAGGCGTTCGGTGCCGCCGCGGCCCCACGGTCCCAGCCAGCGCTTCACCAGCCAGCGCGGATGGTAATACTTCAATGACAGATAATCTGCATCCTGCTTTTCGGCATCAGGCAGGACAAACGCGCCCGCCTCCTGCTTACGCAGCAGACCGCGCAGAACGCCGTTGACGAACTTGGCGCTGCCCTCATGGCTCACCGAGCGTGCCAGCTTCACCGCCTCATTTACTGCCGCCG
Source organism: uncultured Phascolarctobacterium sp. (assembly GCF_937920985.1). Classification (GTDB taxonomy): domain Bacteria; phylum Bacillota; class Negativicutes; order Acidaminococcales; family Acidaminococcaceae; genus Phascolarctobacterium_A. The sequence goes on along the minus strand of NZ_CALDXR010000013.1, from coordinate 23,347 downwards.
ACGCAGGAATGCGCGTCATATACAGCAGCTGGTAGGTGCTGATGCGCAGTATCGCCAGAATATCACCGGCCACCTTGTCCAGCGGACGGCTGACGCACTGCGCCAGATACCAGTCAAGCGTACCGCTGGCCTTCACCGTACCGTATACCAGCTCCGTTGCCAGCCTTCTGTCAAGGTCGCTCAATCTGCTGCCGCGCAGGTACTGGTTCAGCGCGATATTCGTATAAGCGCCGTCCTCCAGCACCATACGCACCAAAAGCGCCGCTGCTCCGCGGGCGCTCTCAGGATAATTTGCTTTTTGTTCCTTCCGCATGCTTTGTTTCTTCCTCATCATCTTCCATAAATGCTAAAATTGCTGCTTCCAGCTTATCAATATCTACCCGCGTATTAAAGCAGGGACCGAAGGGACGCTCGTTTAAAACGCCCAGCACCGGCAGCGGGAACACGTCCTGAATGCCGCTGGTCAGATCACGCTCGCAGGCCACAGCCACAATAGCCTTTGGTCTTGCCTGCTTTACCATCTGCCTTGCCAGGGTACCGCCGGTAGCTACGGCAAAATGGCAGCCATATTTGTGCGCCAGTCCAAGCATAGCGCCTACGCTGCAGCGTCCGCACTGACGGCAGTTCTCTACGTTACGGGTTATCTTATGTACGCAGGTATCCAGCTGGATACAATGCGGTGTTAAAATCATAATTCGATTGGCAGGCACCTTCACCTTATGCTGCAGTACCAGATTATTGCTGACCTCGATAAAGGACTGCTCGATGCGGTCACGGGGAATGTTGAACAAGCGTCCCAGTACTACCGCAAAGGGGAAAAGAATATTAATCGCCTTCCACGCCCAAAAATACAAAATCTTGAGTACCGGTATTCCCAACAGCGCCATAACAATTCCTAGCACGCCGCTGAGCATCGCCAACACTATAAGCACGCCAAAAAAACCAACGACTATCGGCAAAAACCGGCTGATTTCATAAAGCCCCGGAAAGGTTACCTTCCAGACAACATAAAACATCAACGCACCTAATACGGCGCTGATGGAGGTCAGAGCCATAAATATACGTTTTTTGGGCTTAAATACACTATCTTCGTTCATTAAAAGATTACTCCTTCAATTTACAGCCTGCTTCAGGCAAGCAGGTCGCCCTCCTGTACACCGCGGCCGTTCAGGAAAACCTGCGCCGGCATACGTTTTTTGGATTCGGGCTGTACCTCGGTGATTTCCAGTACGCCCTCACCGCAAGCAACAAAGAAGCTGTGCTTGCCAGTTTCGATAACGGTACCGGCAGCAGCAGTGCTGCTTTTGCCGGTCATTTTGCTGCCCCAGATTTTCAGGCTCTTGCCGTTCGGCAGCTTGGTAAAGGTGCTGGGTGCAGGGTTGAAGCCACGGATGAGGTTGTGCACCTCCTGCGCCGTTTTGCTCCAGTCGATATGCTCCATGCTACGGTCGAGAAGTGTTGCATAGGTGGCCTGCTCGTTATCCTGCGGTTCCGCAACGGCAGTACCTGCCGCAATCTTGTCGATAACCTGCAGCAGCAGCGCTGCACCCTGCTCACGCAGAACGTCATGCAGCTCACCCATCGTGGTATTTTCTGCAATAGGCACTACTACCTTGTCCAGCATAGCGCCAGTATCCATACCGATATCCATCTGCATAATCGTTACACCCGATTCCTTTTCGCCCTTGATGATGGCATACTGAATCGGCGCCGCACCGCGATACTTCGGCAGCAGGGAAGCGTGTACGTTGATGCAGCCGTATTTCGGCAGCTCCAGAATTTCCTTGCTCAAGAACTGGCCGAAGGCAGCTACTACAATCAGCTCCGACTGCAGCTCGTGCAGCAGCTCAACAAATTCAGGGGTTTTTACCTTTTGCGGCTGGTAAACAGTCAATCCCTGCGCCAGCGCATATTCTTTAACCGGTGTTTGCAGCAGCTTGTTGCCGCGTCCCTTCGGACGATCCGGTTGAGTTACTACCGCCAGAATTTCATGCTTACCGCTTTCGCACAGCGCCTGCAGGCTGCCGACTGCGAAATCCGGTGTTCCCATAAATACTATACGCATTTGTTTTCCTCCGTATATCTTTTTTTCATATCCCACTCAGGATTTATCTTACAGCATCCTCGGGATTTTCCTTCTGCTTAGGCGAAATGGTTTTAGCCTTGTCGATGAACAGAATACCGTCCAGATGGTCCAGCTCATGCTGAATGCAGATAGCCAGCAGACCACTTGCGGAAAGCAGCATGCGTTGACCGGTTTTGTCGGTAAATTCGCATTCCACATATTCGGAGCGCTCTACCTCGCCCTCGTAATCAGGCACGGAAAGACAGCCCTCACTGCCCAGCACCTTGCCTTCGCGTTTAACGATTTCAGGGTTAATCAGCTCGTACAGGCCTTCGCCTACGTCAATAACTACTACGCGCTTGCTTACACCCACCTGCGGTGCTGCCAGGCCTACACCGTCGGCCGCATACATTGTTTCTGCCATATCACGCAGCAGACGCTGCAATTTTTTATCTATACGCTCTACCGGTTGAGCTACCTCACGCAGCACCGGTGCGCCAGCAACCACTATTTTTAACTTAGCCATTTTTGTTCCTCCTTGTAGCTATTCCAATAGTTCATTATAACACATTACTACAGAAAAAAACAAATTCTCTGTGCAGGCTTCCTCATATATTTATGCCCAAACAGCAAAAGCCTTCTGCGTCAGGCGGATTTTTCCCGTCAACGTCAGAAGGCTTTGAAGCTTTTTAGTTATTTATTTTTTATAATTGTTTTTATCTACCATACGGATACCGGTATTCACCAGCTTCTGTGCCGGCTTGCTGCCATCTTTTGCTGCAGCAGCGGCAGCCATCACAGCCTCGTAGCCCATTTTGTACTGATTCTGTACGGCAACGGCAATACTATAGTTCTTGTCCTCCAAGCCCAGTAAAGTCTTTTTGCCAAGGTCAAAGCCGGTAATGGCAATATCCTTACGGCCTGCAGCCATTACAGCCTCAACGGTCGCATTGGTGGAGCCGTTGTTGCAGGCAATAATGCCTTTAACATTATGAGTATTTTTGATTTTTTCGGCAACCAGCTTGGCAGCGCCTGCATCATCACCATAGTTAATAATATAATCATGTTCGATTTTCCAGCTTGCAGGAGCAAATTTACCCCAGTTTGCCATAATGCTGTTCAAGCGGTCGGCAATCGTAGTGCTAGCCAAGGTGCTGACATGTACCAAAACTGTTGCCTCCTCGGATTCCTTAACGCCGTTAGCCTTCATCTGCTCTACCATCTGTTGGCAAACCTCGGCACCTGCCTCCAGGTTGTTGGTAAGGAAAGCTGCATCGTAATCATTGCTGCTCAATGCGGTATCAACCAAAAATACCGGCAGCTTCTGCTCGCGCAGAGTTTTCGCACTTGCCGTCATATTGGAGCTGTCCGCCGGAGCAAGAATTACTGCGTCCGCTTTTTTGCCGGGAAGCTCTTTGACCATATCGCGTTGCAGCTCCCAGTCGCCGTCCTTCATAACGCCGCCTACATAAACGTTAACGTCAGCCTTAGCTGCTCCGTCTTTAATGCCGCGGATAACCTCTTCCCAATAGTTGCCCTTCATAACCTTAAGTACGGCATAAACGTTTTTGCGTCCTTCCTTAATTTCTGTTACAGGCTCAAAATCCTGCTTAGTTTTGGCGTTCATAACCTTTTGTGTTACCGCGCCCTGTTGCGCATTGTTGCCGCCGCAGCCTGCAACGCCTACAAGCAGTAAAGCCGAGAATAAAACTGCTAACAATTTCTTCATACCCATACTATCAACCTCCGCTTATTTATATGAGCAACATTTCAAAAATTGCTCATATGTTATCAACAATATTGTAACACTTTTACAAGAAAAATCAAGCAATTTGTAATTTTTGTTTGTTTTACCCTAAACTCAATAACCACGTAAACATTAAATAATAAAAGACTCAGCAAGCATTATATTTATCACAAATCAAAGCTGTTTTTCCGCGTTCAAATCAAAGCTAAATATTATTTTTGTCCTCTTTCACTTCACAATAGCTTGCGTCAGGTAAAGATAACTTTACAAAAGCCTCTTTCTTCTCATCAAAGTTTGTGCTATAATCTTTTATTAAGCAAGCAAAAACTGACAACAGTACAGCCCGCTTTATGATAATTTAGGGAGGATTTTTACATATGCTGAACCAGGTTTCTTTATTCACCGAAAACAACGAGGGTGGTTTGTTCAAAATCACTACCATTCTCGCTAAAGCCAATATCAATATTTACACTATGCTGGCCAATGACAGTGCGGAATTCGGCATTGTGCGCCTGATTGTGGACAAGGCAGAAACTGCTATCGAGGTGCTGAAGGCAGAAGGCTACCAATGCCGTCAGGACAAGGTTATTGCCGTAGAGATGAACGATACTCCGGGTTATCTGGACGGAATTCTTTCCGCTATCCACGGTGCCAACATCGACATTTCTTACCTTTACATTTCCTTTAACCGCGACAATGTTAAACCAGTAGTAGTTTTCAAAACCAACGAGCCGGAAACTGCCACCTTCCTTATCGGTCGTGGCTACAAGCTGCTGGAAACATTTTAATAGCTGAGAAAGTTTAGAGGCCGCCTGCTGAAGCAGGCGGTCTTTTTGCATGCAAAAAAGCTGCTGCAGCCTTCGCCGCAGCAGCTCATACTTATCAGTTTACAATTCTTCCGCCAGGTCAAGCAGCAATCTTTCCGTTTTTTCCCAGCCCAGGCAGGGGTCGGTAATAGATTTGCCGTAAACGCCGTCATGCACGCCCTGAGCACCGTCCTCGATATAGCTTTCAATCATCAGGCCCTTGACGATTCTGTTGATGCCCGCGTTCAGCTTACGGGAATGCACAATATCCTTGGCAATGCGGATTTGCTCCAGATATTTTTTGCCGGAGTTAGCGTGGTTGGTATCCACAATAATTGCCGGATTCTGCAGCTGCCGTTCTGCGTACATATCAATAACGATTTTCAGTACCTCATAATGGTAGTTGGGGAAACTGTTGCCGATGGGATCAACATAACCGCGCAGAATGGAATGCGCCAGCGGGTTGCCCTTGGTGCGCACCTCCCAGCCGCGGAACAAAAATTCCTGCTCATGCTGCGCTGCCGCCACACTGTTGAGCATAACGGACAAATCGCCGCTGGTAGGATTCTTCATGCCTACGGGAATGCCTACGCCGCTGGCAATCATACGGTGCAGCTGATCCTCGCTGGAACGCGCGCCAACTGCGGCATAGCTCAACAAATCTGACAGATAGCGGAAAACCTCAGGATAGAGAATTTCCTCTGCACCGGTCAGACCTGTTTCTTCTACTACGCGCACGTTCATTTTGCGGATAGCGATAATACCGCCCAGCATATTCTCCTCACCCTCGGGAGAAGGCTGGTGCAGCATACCCTTATAGCCTACGCCGATAGTACGCGGCTTGTTGGTATACAGACGCGGTACGATAAAAATTTTATCCTGCACCTTTTCCTGCAGCTTGGCCAGACGATAAACATAGTCCAACACAGCGTCCTCGTTATCGCTGGAGCAGGGACCGATAACCAGCAAAAAGCGGTCATCCTTGCCTGTAAAAATATTCTTTATAGCCTCGTCACGCTGCAGCTTCAGCAGCTTAGAAGCCTTACTTACCGGATAATCCTCCATTAAGGCCTGCGGCGACGGCAGCACCTTGATAAATTCCATCTGCATGCTCATAAACAATTACTCCCATTAATCAATTTGCCGACACCAGCAGATTTTTTGCAACATTCTACCGGCATTAGCAGTGTTAAATCTTCTATATTGTAACACAAACTCTGTTTTTATACAATCATTTACCACGTTAAATTACACTTACAGGATCAATATTAAAGTAAAGATTAGGCTTTTCCTTGAATTCACTGTTCAACAATGCTTCCTTAGTTTCCTTCAGGTCCTGCGCCTTCAGCAGCACGTTGAAACGGTACAGATCGTAGGCCTTAGCTACCAATGATGGGAACGGTCCTGCAATCAGCAAATCCTCCAGCTTTCCTTGCAGCTTTAAGCTCTGCAGATAGAAGACAACCTGCTGCGCCAGCGCCAGGCCTGCACCCTCATCCTTATCCACCACCTGCAGCTTAAGCATCTGGGCGAACGGCGGATAAAAATAGTTCTGACGTTCCTGCAGCTCGCGCTTGGCAAAGGTGTCGTAATCCTGCGTCACCGCCAGCTGCAGAATCGGGTTATCCGGATCATAGGTCTGGAAGATTACATGCCCCGGCCTGTCACCGCGTCCCGCACGCCCCGCTGCCTGCGTCAGCAGTGAAAAAGCGCGCTCCGACGCTCTGTAATCCGGCAGATGCAGCGTGCTGTCCGCCGCCAGCACTCCCACCAGCGTTACATTGGGAATATCATGTCCCTTCGCCACCATCTGCGTACCTATCAAAACATTGGCCGCACCGTCGGCAAAGCGCCGCAAGATATCAGCATGCGCAAACTTCGCCACAGTCGAATCCTGATCCATACGCAGCACACGCACCTCCGGCAGCTGCTGCAACTGTTCTTCCGCCTTCTGCGTACCGCTGCCGAAATATTTGATGCGGCGGCTGTGACAATTTGGGCATTCCTGTGGCAGCGGCATCGTGTTACCGCAGTAATGGCAGCGCAAATCCTCGTTCTTCTTATGGTAAACCATTGCTACTGCGCAATGCGGACAGGTAATCGTCTGGCCGCAGTCACGGCACATCACAAAGGTAGAATAGCCACGGCGGTTCAAGAGGACAATCGCCTGCTCGCCCGCCGCCGCCGTCATCACCAGCGCCTGCTGCAGCGCGCGCGACAGCACGCTGAAATTGCGCGCCTCCAGCTCCTTGCGCATATCCACGATCTCAACCTTTGGCAAAGCAGCACCATTAGGACGTGACGTAAGATGCAAATGTGTACATTCGCCCTGCAGTGCCCTATAATACGTGCATAAATCCGGCGTAGCACTGCCAAGCACCAAAGCTGCGCCGGTCAGGCGGCAGCGGGTGCGGGCAACATCACGTGCATTATAATGCGGGCGGTGGTCCTCCTCCTTATAGCTGCCCTCGTGCTCCTCGTCGACAATCACCAGGCCAAGCTTTTCAAACGGAGCGAACACAGCACTGCGCACTCCAATCAGCACCCTTGCCTTGCCTGTGCGCATGCGGTACCACACGTCGCCTCTTTCGTTTTGTGAAAGCTTACTGTGCGCTACAGCAATTTCGCTGCCGAACCACGCCTGAAAGCGCTTCACCAGCTGTGCTGTGAGCGCAATTTCCGGCACCAGCATCAGCACCTGCCAGCCTGCATCCACAGCATGAGCCGCCGCGCGCAGATAAACCTCCGTCTTGCCGCTGCCGGTAATTCCTTGCAACAAGAACGACTGCGCACGCTGCGCATCTATCGCCTGATTAATCTTTGCCGCAGCATCCTGCTGCTCCGTCGTCAGCTGCAGGCTTTCACCACGCTCCTGCACCGTATTGTAGCTGTTACGCAGCACACGCTTCTGCACTGCGTCCGCCAAACCGTTCTGCGCTAATGCGCGCGCCACCGCAGCGCTCACTCCCTGCTGCGCCAGCTCGCTTACGCTAAGCGCTCCCGCAGCCTGCGCCAGCACGCCTAGGGCAGCATGCTGGCCTTTGGCACGCCTTGCTAATGTTCCATCAACCAACGCCTGCCTTCCTGCTACATTGATGCGGTAAGCCAACACAGTTTTTTCCTGCAAGCGCTCATTATAAACATAATAAAGCAAACGTCCCTGCGCATCACGCACGGCACGCCGCTTAATACTCGATTTCCCCGGCACAAAAAGACGCATAGCCTCTGCCAGCGAGCAAATATAATAATCTGCCATCCATTTGGCAGTAGCAAGCATTTCCTTATCAAACCAGGGAGTATCGCCCAAGGCAGCCTCCACAGGCTTCAGCTTACCGCGTAGCTTCAGGTCAGCAGGCAATGGCACACGCTCCACCACAAAGCCCTCCACCTTCTGCCCACTGAAGGGAACAACTACACGCCAGCCGCTGTCTATAAACTGCAGCGCTTCCGGCACACTGTATGTAAACTGACGAAATAGATTTTTTACCGGTAAATTTATCGCAACATTAACAGCAAACATGGCCAACCTCCTGCAAACATACTTGTAGCTTATTATAACATAAATCAAAGAGAAGATAAAACGTCAAAGCCTCCACAAACGCAAGCATAAGAAAATTCAAACCATACTCAAAAGCGCAAAACAGCGCCCCGATAGCCATCGGGACGCTGCGAAAATTTCACATTTATTTATCTGGCAACAGAAAGCTGCTGCTGCATCAGCGGAATCATTTCCTCGATAGTTTCATATGCCAGCTCATGATTTACATACTGCGGCTGAACGCACTGCAGAATCTGCTTAGCTGCCGTGGTAGTAAAAGGCTTATGCTGGTCAATCGCCGCAATATGACGCCAAATAACTTCCGCACTTGAATCAGCCGGCACCTTGCGTTCAAAGCTGCGCAAATACTTGCCGGAAAGCGAGCAGGAAAGATGCACGCCCTTAATCAGCTCAGCATACGGTCCGAGCTTGTCCACCGTGCGACAGACAAAATCCGCTGCCTCCGCCTCTGTGCGCAGACGCTGATTCGTATTCATCAGATGACCGGTATCAAGCATAATGCCGACGTTTTTGCGCTCAATGCGCTCAAAGAAAAACTTCACCTTGCGCGCATCCGTCAGGCGCAGACCGGGCCACCACAAATTCTCAAACAGCACCGTTACATTGGCAGGAATCTCATCCGCCACTGCATTGAAAACATCTGCCGAAGCAGCCAATACCTCACGGTCATCATAATGGAAATCAAAGGTAAAGATTGTTTCTGTATCAGCCTCTGCTACATGCCATACCAAATACTCCGGCTTCTGCGAAATAGCAGCGCAGATATTGCGGCGGATAACCGCCAGCCATTCATCACAGCTCATGGCTGTCTTAAAATATGTCTGGCGTTCGTGGATACTGCGGAACTGCTGCTGCAGGCGTTTAGCCTTTCGCAGCCAGAAATCCATCCAGTACGGCCAATAATTCAAATGTGCACCAATCGTCAGCTCCTTGTAATCAGGGAAAGCTCCCGGCTCTCTGTAAACAAACTGTTCAATACCATCGACCCCCAACTGCTGCACTAAACCGGCTAAGGTCATCCCCTTACGCTTCAGCTCATCTTCATACCAATCAATCGGACAATAGTTAATAAGATGCTTAGTCATTTCTCACCCTTCTTTGCTACATACTGCACACTTTTAACGTAAACCTTGCTTCAACTGTGCTACCGGCAAATAGCTTGGAATCCTTGTTTCATAAAAAAACTGCGGCGGTAACGCTGCAGTCATAATTTAGCTCACGCAAGCAGCACTACTCGAATACTAAAGATGGTTTTACCATCCTTCCTTTCACCTGTACATCGCAAGCTTGCGGAAAAAACTTTTGGGCATAGGCACTCTGACTAAGCTCATCGCCAGGGCAGCATCTTGTGAGGATATGCGCTGCCAAGCTCACATTACAGTTGCGGTACAGTACCAGATTCACACTGGTTTTCCTTCTGCTCAAAGCATATTAAGTTTTTATTGTCTTGCTTTCTTTATCTGACGAAAGCTGTGTAATAGTAATATCTACTATTTATAGTATAATTAGTATATCATCAATCAAAAATTTTGGCAAGAGAGATATGAAAATTTTTACGTATCAATACTGCAGAATAATAAACTCCCGCAAGCACGATGCTTTCGGGAGTTTGCATTTGAATATGCGCCATAACGCAGACGGAGCTTTAGCGACAGACTGTAATAGGAACAAGGGCGGGCAGCCCATTACTGCACGCAAACTCATCCGCCTGCACGCGGAATACGTCCGCCAGCAGCTTAGACGTAACAATCTCCTTCGGCTCACCGCTGACTACTAAGCGTCCCGCCTTGATAACGGCAACATAATCAGCGTACTGAATGGCATGGTTCAAATCATGGATAACCATAACAACTGTCAGCCCCAGCTCCTTATTGAGCTTATCAAGCAGCTGCATAACCTCCAGCTGGTGACAGATATCAAGATATGTCGTAGGCTCATCGAGCAGCAGCACCTGCGGTCTTTGCGCCAGCGCCATCGCTATCCAGGAGCGCTGACGCTCGCCGCCGCTCAGCGTATGCAGAAGGCGATGGCTCATCGAGGTCATGTTGGTCTGCTCCAGTGCCCAGGCAACGTGCTGTGCATCATCCTTATCACCGCGCCCTAAGAAGCTACGATGCGGGAAGCGTCCCATTTCAACCAAATCCTGCACCGTCAAATCCGTAGGCGCAACAGGTGACTGCGTCAAAATCGCCAGGCAGCGGGCAAACTCGCGGTGCGACAGGCTATGAATATCCTTACCCAAGAAGCTGATGCTGCCCTTGGCACAAGGCAGAATGCGGGCAATAGCCTTCAGCGTTGTGCTCTTGCCGCAGCCGTTGGGGCCGATGATAGCGGTAATCTTACCCTCGGGTATCGCCAGCGACAAATCATGGATGATTGTTTTTTTGTTAATTGCTATATCAATATGCGTTGCCTCTAAAACAGCTTTAAAGGGCGCTGCATTATTTTGTGTCATCAAATTTCCCTCCTTAACAGGAATAAGAAGAAGGGCGCGCCCAAAAAGGCCATAATAATACCAACAGGCAGTTCAATCGGCGCAAAAATTACACGCGCAAAGGTATCACTGAGCGTAACAATGGCAATGCCCAAAAGTGCGGAGGCAGGCAGCAGAAAGCGGTAGTCGCTGCCTATCAGCAGTCGCGCAGCATGCGGCACCACAAGGCCTACAAAGCCCAGCAGGCCGACAACGCTGACAGCGCTGGCTGCGAGCAAGGCTGCAATAGCCGTAAGGATAATGCGCGTTACCTCAACATTGACACCAAGACCGCGCGCCATCTCATCACCCAGCTGAAGGATGTTCAGATAAGCGGCACTGGCAAGCGCCAAAATCAGGCCGATAACAGCATACGGCAGAATAATATTTACATGCGGCCAGCTGCGTGCGGCAAGACCGCCTACCATCCACATTAAAGCGCCATGCACTCTGTCACTGTAAAAAATCATCAGGCCGCTGATACCTGCACCCAAAAAGGCAGATACCGCAACACCGGCCAAAATAATACGCACCGGCTTGATGCCGTTTTTCCACGCCAGAATATAAATGCAGACAGCAGCCAGCATCGCACCGATGAAGGCAACAGGCGTAATCAGATATTCCATCGCCGGGAACAAAATCATAATCACAACACCTGCCAGTCCTGCGCCGGAGCTGATGCCGATAATATGCGGGTCTGCCAGCGGATTACGCATAATCGCCTGCAGAATCGCACCAGAAAGCGACAGATTGATGCCGACCAAGGCACCGACGATGGTACGCGGCATACGGATGTTCCAGATAATCTGACTGCGCGGATCATCACCGGGATTAAGCAGAATATCGGTAATCTCCTTGATGCTGATAATGCTAGAGCCTTTTGTTAAGCTCAAAAAGCTGCCCAATACTGCCAAGAACAAAAATATCACAAGAATAGTAATACGCCATTTAGTACGGCCGATACCAAAATGCTCCGTCTGCTCTGCAGACTGCTTATTTTCCATTAGTAAAGACCTCCGGATAAACCTGCTGTGCCATAAACTTTACAGCCTCAGGATAGCGCAGGCCGGGGTTAATCAAAAACAGCTTTTCCGGCAGCACATATACTCTGCCTGCTTTTACAGCCGGCAGACTGTTCCATGCGGGGTTATTTTTAAAGTCGGTGCGCAGACGGTTTTCAATTTCCTCAGGCTTACCCATAGAGGTAATAAAGATAATTTCCGGGTTCTGCTCAACCAGTGTTTCCATGCTGTAAGGAGTTTTATTGGATTTTCCCTTGAGCGCTGCAGCAGCAACGTTTTCAAAGCCCAGGATGTCGCTTACACAGCCGGCAATGCTGTGCGAGCCTTCTACCGTAACGGCGCTGGCTGTTGCATGCATAATAACGATGCGTTTCTTTTCCTTAGGAAGCTTACTGGTAACGGCGGCAACCTGTTTATCCAACAGCTCATTTTCCTTTTGGGCCTTATCCTGCGTACCATAAATATCGCCCAAGGTTTTAATGGCACCTTTGACATCCTCAAAGGTTTGGGTATCAAACTCCACTACGTTGATTTTGTTGGATTGCAGCATCGGAATAAATTTATCATGCTGATTTTTGCTGGCCAGAACCAGATCAGGCTTCAGGCCCACAAGCGCTTCCATATTAATATTGTAGACCATGCCTACCTCCGGCACAGACTTCATAGATTCGGGGATCTTGCCTACCTTGGAGCTGGCGCGACCGACTACGGTGCCGCCGACAGCCTCAATCATACTCAAATATGAAGGGCTGAGGCTTACCACTCTTTCAGGCTTTTTGGCAAGCGAAACCTGTCTGCCTGCAGCATCGGTAAGCTGCAGATAAGCCTTGTCACCGCCAGTCTGCGTTCCTACACCGCCGCAACCGGCAGCAAGCAGCATAGCCGCACATAATAGACCACAAGCAATTTTTTTCAAGAACATGTTAATCACCTCATACTCATCTTACATTGCCCAAGCCCAAGGCTTTGGCAATATATATAACTCTCTGATAAAAAAAGCTTAATAATATCGCCCTCATAATAGCACAAATCAGAAGTGTAGTCAATGAAAGTTGCTAAGAAGCGCTCATAATAGTATAATAAAATAATAAGCTTGTTATAACAAAGGAGTAGAAATATTATGGAAATCAATGCAATGATTAACCGCATAAATGCATTAGCCAAAAAGAAGAAAACCTCCGGTCTGACCCCGGAGGAGCTTGCAGAGCAAAAGGAGCTGTACAAGGAATATCTGGCAAACATCCGCAGCCAGCTGAAGGCACAGCTCGATAACATCGAAGTAGTCGACGAGCTGCCGGATAAAAAACAGCTGCACTGATGGCTGCTATCCTGTCGCCATCCATGGTTGCCTACGAGGATGATTTTCTGCTGATTATCGATAAGCCTGCAGGCATGCTGGTGCACCCCACCGTCAGCGAGCGCGGTACTACGCTTTACGATTACGTCAAAGCATATTATGAAGCCAACGGCATTGATGCCGGTATACATCCCGTATCGCGTCTGGACCGCAACACCTCCGGCCTAGTTATTTTCGCCAAGGAGCCTGTTGTACAGCACTGGCTGAGCCAGCAGCAGGTTGAAAAGGAATATCTGGCACTGGCCTGCGGACGCTTTGAACACAGCGAAGGTATTATCGAAGCACCTATCGCCCGCAAGGAAGGCAGTATCATCGAACGCTGCGTTGATTACGAATGCGGCAAATACGCCAAAACGGCCTATGAGGTTTTAGCGTCTTACAGTAATCATACGCTGCTCAAGGTCCGTCTTTTCACCGGACGCACGCACCAGATACGCGTACACCTTGCCTCCATCGGCCATCCGCTCGTAAACGACAATCTTTACGGCACTCCCGGCCCCCAGGCGCGCCATGCGCTGCATGCCTATCGTCTGGCCTTTAAGCATCCGGTAAGCGATGTATTTTTAGAAATTACCCGTTCTTTACCAAATGATTTACTGAAACTTCTGTACTAAATAAGCAGAGCATGATATAATTAGTGTATACTAATGTAAAGACAGAGTAGCTGTAAGGCTACCCTGAATAAGGAGGAATAGACAAATGCCCTTAGTTACATCTACTGAAATGTTCAAAAAAGCTTACGAAGGTCACTATGCTGTTGGTGCCTTCAACGTCAACAACATGGAAATCATCCAAGGTATCGTTGCCGCAGCACAACAGGAAAAATCCCCGCTGATTCTGCAGGTAAGTGCCGGCGCCCGCAAATACGCTAACCACATCTACCTGATGAAGCTGGTTGAAGCAGCAATCGAAGACACCGGTCTGCCTATCTGCTTGCATCTGGACCACGGCGAAGATTTTGACATCTGCAAAGCCTGCGTCGACGGCGGCTTCACCTCCGTTATGATTGACGGCAGCAAGCATCCTTTTGAAGAAAACATCGAAATGACTCGTCGTGTTGTTGAATATGCACACGAAAGAGGCGTTGTAGTTGAGGCAGAGCTTGGCCGCCTGGCAGGCGTTGAAGACGCTGTTAAGGTTAACACCAAGGACGCTACCTACACCGATCCCGATCAGGCTGTAGAATTCGTTGAACGCACCGGCTGCGACAGCTTGGCTATCGCTATCGGCACCAGTCATGGCGCTTACAAATTCAAAGGCAAACCGGAACTGGACTTCGCACGTCTGGAAAAAATCACCAACTTGCTGCCTGGTTATCCTCTGGTTCTGCACGGTGCTTCCACCGTTATCCCGTCCTTTGTTGAAGAATGCAACAAATACGGCGGCAAGCTGGACGGCGCTCAAGGCGTACCCGAAGACATGCTGCTGCAAGCAGGCAAATTCGGTGTTTGCAAAATCAACATCGATACCGACCTGCGTCTGGCAATGACCGCTTCCATCCGTAAGCACCTGGTAGAAAACCCCGGCGACTTCGATCCTCGCCAATACCTGAAACCCGCACGTCAGGCTATCCAGGACATGGTAGCTCACAAAATGCGTGACGTACTCAACAGCAGCAACAGACTGTAAGCTATAACGATTTAAAAACTAAAATGCACCATTCCCTACTGTCAAGGAATGGTGCATTTTTTATTTACGCAAAGCGTATATCATTTTTTCTTACAAATCCTTCAGGATATCGTCCATATATTTATGCAGCTTTTCCAGCTTCTTGCGTACCATAACCGCCTTATCCGGGTTACGCGCCACAATCTGTTCGATTTTGCTGCGCTGCAGCAGATAATCGTGTTCCATACCACGCATGTAAGCACGCAGGTCGATAGCAGCAGGCTCAACCTGAACCATTTCGGATTCATGCATCTGCCACTCGGTACCATGGATTTCGGCACAGTCACCAAAGTGCGGGATGTAGGTTGCCGTTCCCAGATTGCGTCCCAAAGAATCTGCCAGCTCCATAGCTGCATCAAGCTCGCCGTGCGTAACGAAAAAGGCCTTAGGAACCTCCTTCATGCTGCTATACCAGGCTAAAAGCTGCTGCTTGTCCGCATGGGCAGAAAAGCCCTTCATATTGTAAATTTTGGCGTTGACTCTGATATCCTCGCCCATAATCTTAATGCGTTTAATACCTTCTATCAGCCTGCGTCCGATAGTGCCCTCCGCCTGATAGCCGGCAAATACTATGCTGCTGTCCTCACGCCACAGATTATGCTTAAGGTGATGCAGAATACGACCGGCGTCTGCCATGCCACTGGCCGAAATAACAATCTTGCTGCCCGGAATTTCGTTAATCGCCATGGATTCCTGCACCGTGGCAGTAAAGCGCAAATTATGCATAGACACCAGCCTGCGTCCCTGCATTGCGTAAAGTGCCCGCGCTTCCTCATCATATTCCTCGGGATTCGTCATAGTAATCTGCGTAGCTCTGTTGGCCATAGGACTATCTACGTAAATAGGAATCTCCGGAATTTTGCCTTCCGCCTGCAGCTTTTGGAAATAGTACAGCAGTACCTGCGTACGCCCTACAGCAAACGCAGGAATGATAACGTTACCGCCACGCTCGACAGTATCGTTGATAATATTCGCCAGCTCGCCCTCTTTATCGTAGGCTTCATGGATGCGGTTGCCGTAGGTGGATTCCGTAATAATAAAATCCGCACCGCCTGCTGCCGCCGGGTCCTCAATAATCGGCTGATTCGGCTGACCGATATCGCCGGTAAAAATCAAGCGCGTCTTTTTATCGCCTTCGTTAACAGACATCTCTACGAAAGCAGAACCAAGAATGTGTCCCGCAACGCGGAAGGTTACGGTAACGCCGGGAACAACATTAAACGCTTCGCCAAAGCTGCGCAGCTTGAACAAATGCAAGGCTCTGGCAGCATCATCAACCGTAAACAGCGGCTCAACAATTTTTTTGCCGGCACGCATACCTTTGCGGTTGGCGTATTCTGCCTCACCCTCCTGAATGTGCGCGCTGTCCGGCAGCAAAATCGAGCACAGCTCCTCTGTCGATTTAGTGCAATAGATGGGGCCGCGGAAGCCTTCCTTGACCAGCTTCGGCAACAGACCGCTGTGGTCAACATGGGCGTGCGTCAATACAACAGCCTCAATCTCTCCCGGATGAAACAAAAATTCCTTTTCGTTCAGCGCTTTTATCAGCTTGGAGCCTTGGAACATGCCGCAGTCTACTAAAAACTTATGTCCGCTGACCTCCAGCAGATAGCAGGAACCGGTAACGGTGCGCGTTGCACCTAAAAAAGTTATTTTCATCGCAAAGCCTCCATTCTGCAAATAGTATTTTCAGTTATATTTTATAATTCTACAAAACGAAGGGAAAATCCTTTTTATGGTGGAAATTAGTGGGATGAGATATCTGGAACTTGCATATTAAGCGTATCATCTGTGAAGTACGTAGTTCCTAATCTTATATTATTACAAATTTTAAAACTCAAATATATTTTCATGCTAACATTGACACGACGCAATACACAGAGTTATAATGGTACTATAATATATAAACATTTTTTCGCAATTCAAAACATGTAGATTGATATATTTTTTAAAGGAAGTCTGACGATGTGTATGGAATTGCTGAAGAAAAATACCGCCAGCGCAAGGCTGACGGCGGTGAAACCATGATAAATTGTCACAAGTTGAAATTAGGAAAGGAGTTTTACTAATGACTAATATAGTTACTTTTAAAGATGACAAATTAGAACTGGAAGTTAATATTTCACCTGAAGAAGATACCGTATGGTTAACACAAGCGCAGATGGTTGATTTATTTTCTCGTGACCAATCTGTTATCGCAAGACATATTAGAAATATTTTTAAAGAAAGAGAATTAGACGAAAAAAGCAATATGCATTTTTTGCATATTGCAAATTCAGACAAACCTGTAACAATGTATTCTTTAGATGTCATTATCTCCGTTGGCTACCGTGTAAAATCTCCTCACGGCGTTCTTTTCCGCAAGTGGGCAACCAATATCCTTAAGCAATATTTAACAGCAGGATTTGCAATTAATGAAAAACGATTAGCTGTGTTGAATAAAACAGTGCAAATACAGTCTAATATTATAGGTGGACTTGTTGGTATTGATGCAGAAGATGTTTTGAAAGTAGTTCATGAGTATTCACGTTCTTTAGAACTGCTTGATGCCTATGATCATCAATGCGTTGCTATACCTGAAGGTTCTAAATCCTCTTATCTACTTAAGTATGGCGAATGCATGAAGCTTATAAAAAGTATGGAATTTAGCCAGACATCTGATGTGTTTGGCGTGGAAAAAGAACCTGGCAAATTAGAAGGTATTTTATCTGCTATCTATCAAAGTGCATTTGGTCAAGATGCATATCCATCACTAGAAGAAAAAGCAGCCAATCTGCTCTACTTCTTAGTAAAGGATCATCCATTTAATGATGGCTGCAAACGTATCGCAGCAGCTCTGTTCTTATATTTTCTAAACCAGAATAACGCACTATATAACGATGGTAATAAAATTATCAGCGACAGTGCTCTTGTCGCCATCACCCTTATGATTGCAGAATCACGCCCAGAAGAAAAAGAAATTATGATTCAGGTTATTATAAATTTCCTGCATTGGTAAGATATAACGTATTCGTAATGCCAACGAAATACGAAAAGAACCGCATTTTCATGCGGTTCCTAAGTTTTAAATTTGGTCGGGGCGGCGAGATTCGAACTCACGGCCTCTTGTACCCGAAACAAGCGCGCTACCAAACTGCGCCACGCCCCGACATTTGTTGTTGCTGTTCATCAGCAACGAATGTAATTATAAAGCATCTTTAAGCTTTTGTCAACACTTTTTTGAAAAATTTTATCCTTGGGTAACAACGCGGATGCTGGTAACCTCAAAAGCCTCAGCAATAGCCGGTAAAATCTCTCTTTCAATGTTGGTACGATGCAGCTCGTTTTCAGCAACAAGCATGATACGGGTATCAGCATAGTTGATGTTATGCACCTTGCTTACAAGGCGCTTGAAGGTTTCCTCACCGATAATTTCCTTCAGCTTTTGCAGACGTGCAAAAACCTCCGGTTTTTCCTTCTGCATACGTTCTTCCAAGGGAGAGAACGGTACAGTCACAACTCTGGCATCACGGGCCAGGACATAATTCTCCTCGCCTTCGCCAGGTACTACTAAATCGTCACGCATAATTCTTCCTCCATCTCTATATCTAACTAAATGAACCTGCATAACACAGAATTTATTCCCTTTTATTATATGTCACAAGCACTTTTTCGTCAAGCAGCAGGAAATTTAGCATTAAACGAGAATACTATAAACAATACATTTGACGAGGGGTGTTCATATATGTCTATGAAAGAAGATTTTAAAAAATTTGCTATGCGCGGTAATGTTATGGATATGGCCGTCGGCGTTATTATCGGCGGTGCTTTCGGCAAAATCGTCAGCTCGCTGGTAAACGATGTCGTTATGCCGCCTTTAGGTATGGCGCTTGGCAAGATGGATTTTTCCAATCTGTTTATCAGCCTCAACGGCAAGGAATATGCTACACTGGAGGCAGCAAAAAAGGCTGGTGCACCGGTGCTCGCTTACGGCAGCTTCATTAATTCCGTACTGGATTTTCTGATTCTCGCTTTTGTCATCTTCCTGATGATTCGCCAGATCAACAAGCTCACTCCGGAACCGGAGCCTGCACCGGAACCACGTCTGTGCCCTTACTGCAAATCCGAGATTGCCGACGACGCAACCCGTTGCCCGCACTGCACATCTCATTTGGAATAACAGTTTACACTTTCGGCTGATATTCGGGATTTTTTCCTGCATATCAGCCATTTTCACTTTTATAAAGTCTTTTTTATTTGCTAAAAACAAGCTTATATTGTATAATGTAGATTATATATATCGCCTAGGCTGTTTTTCACAGCTTAAATTTTAAGGAGGTTATCTGATGTCTGTTTATGACGTGCTTATGGAACGTGGCTTTATTAAGCAAATGTCCCATGAAGACGAGATTAAAGAATTATTGGAGAAGGAAAAAATCACCTTTTATATCGGTTTTGACCCCACCGCGGACAGCCTGCATGTAGGCCATTTCATCGCCCTGATGATGATGAGCCATATGCAACGCGCAGGCCATCGTCCTATCGTACTTTTGGGCGGCGGCACCGGCATGGTCGGCGACCCGAGCGGCAAGGACGAGATGCGCAAAATGCTCACTCCGGAATTCATTGCTCACAATATCGCCTGCTTCAAAAAGCAGATGAGCCGTTTCATTGATTTCGGTGAAGACAAGGCTATTATTGTCAACAATGCTGACTGGCTGTTAGACTTGAATTATGTTCAGCTGCTGCGCGAGGTTGGCGTACACTTTACCGTTAACCGTATGCTGGCTGCCGAATGCTTCAAGAAACGTTGGGAAAAAGGTCTGACCTTCTTTGAATTCAACTATATGATTATGCAGGGCTACGACTTCTGGAAGCTGCACCATGACCATAACTGCATTATGGAGCTGGGTGGCGATGACCAATGGTCCAACATGCTTGCTGGCGTAGAATTAATCCGCCGCAAGGATCAAAAACCTGCTTACTGCATGACCTGCAAGCTTTTGACCACCAGCGATGGCCGCAAGATGGGCAAAACCGAAAAGGGTGCTCTGTGGCTTGACCCGGAAAAAACTTCTCCGTATGATTTCTATCAATACTGGCGCAATGTTGCAGACAGCGACGTAGAAAACTGCCTGTCCCTGCTGACATTCCTGCCGATGGATGAGGTTCGTCGTCTGAGCGCACTGAAGGATGCAGCTATTAACGAAGCTAAAAAAGTACTGGCCTATGAGGTTACCAAGCTTGTTCATGGCGAAGAAGCAGCGCGTCAGGCGCAGGAAGCTACCGAAGCACTCTTCGGCGGCAATGCCAAAGACATGAGCAACGTACCGGCAATCGAAATTACCCCGGAAGATATGACTGCCAAGATTATCGATGTACTGACTGCCGCTAAAGTTTTCAGCAGCAAACGCGAAGCTCGTCAGTTAATCGCCCAAGGCGGCCTGACTGTAGCAGACACTGTCCTGCAGGATGCAGAAGCATGCCTGAGCGCAGACATGTTTGATGCAGATAAGAGCCTGTTAATCCGTAAGGGTAAAAAGAAATATTTCCGTCTGCTGGTAAAATAAGCCTTTTAAAGCCATCTATGCTCCTGACGGACTAGGTGGCTTTTTCTATGATTTCAAAATACAGACTACTCTTTTAATTAAGGTAGTAATAAGGAGCTCTTAATGCAAAACGATAAAATCAACTTTTCATTAATCATCCCTATCGGCCTGATGTTATTTTCCTTTTTCTTCGGTGCCGGTAACTTAATCTTCCCGCCCGTTCTGGGACAAATGGCAGGCGAAAACATTGGCTGGGGCATGCTCGGCTTCTGCCTGAGCGGCGTCGGCTTCCCGCTTTTGGGCGTACTTGCTATGGCTATGAAGCAAAGCGATAACCCGGACTCCATTGCTATGCCTATGCATCCCCTGTATGCCCGCGCTGTTACCATTCTCTGCGCGTTGGCTATCGGCCCGCTGTTCGCTATTCCGCGTACTGCTGCCGTTTCCTTTGACACCGGTATTCACAGCCTGCTGCCTGCTTCCTGCGAAGCTATCGGCCTGCCGGTATACACCGTGTTCTTTTTCGTTCTGACCTATTTCTTTTCTATTAATCCGTCAAAAATTATCGGTCATATCGGTAAATTTTTGTCCCCCATGCTTTTGATTTGTCTGGCAGTTCTCGTGGTCTGCGTTTTCGTAAATCCTACCGGCAGCCTGAAAATGCCTAATCCGGACTTCGCTGCATCTCCGTTCTTCCGCGGCTTCCAGGAAGGTTACAACACCATGGACCTTCTGGCAGCAATTCTGTTCGGTTCTATTACTATCAAGGCTATTGAAGCTCAAGGCATTACCGATAAAAAGGTTCTGACCAAGCTCTGCTCTTATGCCGGTCTGATTGCAGCCTTCTTCCTTGCTATCATCTATGCAGCACTGGCTTACACCGGCGCACTGAGCATCAATGTTTTCGGTGTTATTCCTAACGGCGCTACTCTGCTCAGCAAAATCTGCACCTATTACATGGGCTTCGGCGGTCAGGTTGTATTGGCCTTGATTATTTTCTTTGCCTGCCTCACCACCAGCATCGGCCTGACAACCGCTATCTCCGGGTATTTCTCCGAGCTTAGCAATAATCGTATACAATACGAGCGACTGGTATTCTTCATCTCTGCTTTCAGCCTGGTAGTAGCAAACTTCGGTCTGGAAAACATCATCAAGTTCTCCATTCCTGTCATCTGCATGCTCTATCCGATTATTATCGCTCTGGTAATTCTCAACATCGGTCGTGCAATTATCCATGATGATCAGCTGACCTTCCGCATCTGTCTGATACTGACAACTATTTTCGCTGTTTTCGACGGTCTGCGCGTTGCCAACATCCGCTTCATGGCATTGGATAACTTTCTGGCGCAGAACCTGCCGCTGTTTGACATCGGCTTCGGCTGGGTTGTTCCCTGCTTCGGCGGTATCGCTGTAGGCCTGCTGCTGAAGGCTGTAAGAAAAGCTAACTAATAAATTTATTCATAATCAATTAGAGAGTAAGGTGTAATTTATGTCTAACGAACAACAATGCAGCAATGCATCTTCCTGCGAACGCAGCAGCTGTGAAGGCTGTCCTTCCGCAGCAGCTGAAAAAACACAGGCAACTGATTTCCGTGCGCAGCTCAATCCGATGAGCAGCGTCAAAAAGGTTATCGCCGTAGTCAGCGGCAAGGGCGGTGTAGGCAAGTCCCTCATCACCGGTCTTTTAGCAAGCAGTATGCAGCGCCGCGGTAAGCGCTGTGCTGTTTTGGATGCTGATATCACCGGTCCGTCCATGGGACATAACCTTGGCGTAAACGGCAAGGCCAAAGCCAACGAAATCGGTATTCTGCCTCTGACTGCTCCCTGCGGTCTGGAGGTGCTTTCTGCCAATATGTTTTTGAAGAATGATTCTGACCCTGTTGTTTGGCGCGGGCCTCTGCTAGCCGGCATGGTAAAGCAATTTTGGAGCGATGCCATCTGGACAGATATAGACTTTATGTTTGTTGATATGCCGCCGGGAACCGGTGACGTACCGCTGACCGTCTTCCAATCCCTGCCTGTCGACGGCATCATCATCGTAACCTCTCCGCAGGAGCTTGTTTCTATGATTGTTGCCAAGGCAGTAAAAATGGCGCGTATGATGAACATTCCGATTCTCGGTCTGATTGAAAACTACGCTTACTTCCATTGCCCCGATAACGGCAAGGATTACGAAATCTTCGGCCCCAGCCATCTGGCAGAAACTGCCGATGCCTATGGTCTGAAGGTGCTCGCCCGCCTGCCGATTAACCCGTCCTTGGCCGCAGCCTGCGATGCAGGCAAGCTGGCGGACTGCCATGTAGCAGAGCTGGACGATTGCTGTGATTTTTTAGCTGATAATTTTCAGTAAGCATTTTTAAAGGGAGGCTTTTGTCATGTCTATAGAAAAGGTTCGTACATATTTGAAACAATTTAATGCAGATAATCGTATCATAGAGTTTGCAACCTCCAGCGCTACCGTAGAGCTGGCAGCACAGGCAGCAGGTTGTGAGCCTGCGCGCATTGCCAAAACCCTTTCCTTTAAGCTGCATGATGACAGCGTTATCCTCATTGTCACAGCAGGCGATGCCAAGGTAGATAACGCCAAGTACAAGCATTTCTTCGGCTGCAAGGCCAAAATGCTGACTGCTGACGAAGTGGAGCCGGATATCGGCCACGCTATCGGCGGCGTCTGCCCCTTCGGCATCAATGACGGCGTTAAGGTTTATCTTGACGTTTCCCTCAAACGCTTTGTAACCTTCTTCCCTGCCTGCGGCAGCCACAACAGCGCTATTGAGCTTACTCCGGACGAGCTGGAGCAGTACAGCGCCAACTGTCAGGGGTGGGTAGATTTATGCAAGGGCTGGCAGGAATAAGCATCTGTAACAACATCAAATTCAATCTTTAATACGCAGCAGATTCAGTGTCTGCTGTGTTTTTTTACGCATAAAAAAACCTCCCGCAAGCAGATTTTTATATCTGATTACAGGAGGTCTTTTTGCATATGCTTAGATTATTTTCACAAGCTATTTTTTCATTTTGCAAAATATAATTATGCTAAAGAAGTTACCTAGCAAAATACCTGATAACGTATAATAAGTTGCGCAAATTCAATTCAAAAAGATAGACATAGAGACTACCTT
>NZ_CALDXR010000012.1 GCF_937920985.1 uncultured Phascolarctobacterium sp. | reverse complement strand
CAGCATTGACAGTTAAATTTTTGCCTGCCTTTATTTTGCTGTAATGGTTGGTCAGATCTTTGTCCAAATCAATATTGATGTTACCGCTGGCAATAATATTTGCATCCGCAGTCTCTTTATCAATCTGCGCAGTCAAAATCTGCCTGTCAAATTTGCGCACTGCATCATAATAATTAGGTGCGTTCAAATGCGGTATCTTGTAGGAAATATCCTCATGGCTTTCTTTAAAGCTTGTTTCAAAAATCTCTTTCTTGTTGACAAGATTCTTCGCCTTAATGCTGATATTGCCTTCACTTTCTATATCAGAGGAACAGTTCATAACTGTTTCCTGTGCATTTAAAGACAAATCGCCTACAGCATTAATTAAAGAGCCTTGCTTTACGCCTGCTTTGTTCTGATTTGTAATATTGTTGGCAGAAATTGTGCCACTAGCGCCAACAGCCACCAAACCATCTTCGTTCAGGAAATCGCCAATGCTGTTGATTGTCAGATTCTTAGTGACAAAAATATTACCAAGGTCTTTATTCGTGAAATCGTTTGAGGTGTTTATAACAGCATTTTTACCAACACCCAAATATGCACTGTCCTGATTCGTAAAACTGCCTAAATCTGCTTCCAGATTGCCTTGTACGTCAACGCTTGCTTTACTGCTGCGCATTGTGTCAGCAGTTATTTTCGCATCCCCGCCGGTATGTAAATTAGCCAGATTACTGTTCAGTAGCATGCCTGCTTTTATTTTCCCATCGCCGGAAACATAAATATTGGCATAATTATTATTCAACGTATTGCTTGCTTCTAACTGCAGGCTGCCCTTACTGACAAAAGCGCCTTTATTAGTATTGCTGAAATCCGTCGTCGTAATTTTTGTCAGTGCGCTGCTGCCATCAGCACTGATTGTTGCACCGTCATTAGCAAATCTATTAGCAACAGCAAGCGTACCATTTTGCCCATAGTTAACCAGGGCAGTATCCTGATTGATGAAATCAGCTGCCCTCACGTCTAAATCATTGCCAGCTAAGATGATAGATTTATTATTACTAATAGACGCAGCAATATTGATATTCGCATCATTTCCGGCAGAAATCAAGCTGTTATTAGTATTAGATAATTTTGCAGCAGAAACCTTAAGAGCTTCGCCTGCTTTCAAGGTAGCCTTATCCTGCTCCACATCACCACTTACTGTAGCTGTTAAATTTTTCTGTGCTTCAATGTAACCCAAGCTGCTATTTTTAAGTGCTCCAGCATTTACCCGCATATTTTCTGTTGCAGCAATCTTACCGGTGTTCTGCAGCAATCCATCTGCACTGATATGCAGTTCATTGGTATATACTTCACTTTTATCTACCTGCAGGTTGTTCGTAAAGATCTCCAGCTGTTTAGGAGTGCGCGCATTCAGGCCATCACCAGCGATAAGTATATCACCCTTGTTGTTTCCAAACTTTAAATTACCGTCTGCCCAATTCGTCACTGCGCCTGTAGAGAGAACCACATTATCTGTGTTGATAAACCCAAGTCCGTTAACACTTATACCATTGGCATTAGCAATAACAACACTTGCTTTGTTGCCTGCAACCTCCAGATATCCGTTAAGCGTGCTGGCATTGCTGCTGGTAACCTCGTTTAAGATTACACGCGCACCTTTACCTGCAAGGAACATATTGCGGTCAATGTAACCGCCAAGCTCAGTTTTAGTGTACTTGGTTGCGTTATTCAAAATCAGGCCTGTGGATTTAATGTTGAAATCACTGTACAAATTACGGGAAACACCGTTGCCGTTCACTTCCGCAATCTGCACCAGGTCAACACCATTAGCAGCTTTGTCAATAATTGGTTTATATTTACCATTGGCGTTAGCATCTGCCACTAAATCTAAATCATTGTCACTTATCTTATCCTTTTTCACCGTAGCCGCAACACCAGAAGCTTGCGCTATATCAGGCAAGGCAGGCGCTTTAAAATCTTCTGCCTCACGCGGTGCCTCAGGATCCGGCGTCTCAGGTATTACCGGTTTATCAGGATTAATCTCTGTAATGCTTACACCAGTAGTATTATTAATTTTGCCATCTGCACCGATAGTATAAATATTCTTCTTGTTTAAGCTAATCTTATCTGCTGTAACATTTACGCTGCTTCCTGCGCCGATAGAACCACTGCCACTAAGAATACCACCAGCAGAAATACTTGCTTCGCCACTGCTATGCATATATCCGTTATTGTTTATAGCTTTAGTACTGGTTACATCCAATATCTTGGACGCATTAATATTGCCACTGTTTGTAATTTCGTCCGCAGTAATCCTTAATGCTGCAGCGTCCTGCAAAAATTTAGGATTTTCCTCTTCCTCTTCTGCAGTGTAAGCTGCACCTGCTTCCAATGTACCACTGTTGGTCAGTTTGCCGCCAACAGTCAGCGTCATATCCTTTTGTGCCGTTATAACGCTGCTGTTTTCAATGTCTTCTGTACTGCTGATCATCACGTTGCCATCGGAGGTAAGAGATGTGTAATCCTTATTCGATAATCCGTCCGCAGTATTATTGCTACCAGCGTTTTTAGTAAAGACAATCCTGCCGTCATTGGTAATGCTTAAATTCTCCTGCGCTTTCAGGTTGCCGCCAATATTCATGCCCAGTCCTTTTTCCGTACCTACAAGCATAATCCTACCGGCATACATACCACCCAATGCAGCCACATCAAGTGCCACCTGTGGCTTTTCCGCAGTCGCAGTTGTTTTATGGACTTCTAACGAGCCATCTGTATTGTATTTTACCTCATTGCTGCCTGCTACAACATTTATCGCCTCATTTGCCCAAAGCTCATCATTAATTTTTATCGCACGGGCCATAATATCTAATTTATCAGGTCTGTAATCTGTGCGTTGCTCTTCTGTTAAGCCAGCATTCTGGATATCTATAGTACCTTTTGCAACAGAAAAGCCATTTAACTTACCGTCAGCACCCCAATCAGGCATACCTGTAGTAAGCGTAGCTCTGCCTACATTGATAAAGCCAAAACCCTTGCCGACAATGCCGTTGGGATTGGCAATTACTAAATCAGCTTTTGTACCGGCAATCTCCAGCATACCATTCAGGTTCGTTTTGCCTGTACCAGTTACTTCAGTAAGAATCAGCTTTGCTGCATTTCCCTGCAAATTGGCGTTAGCGTTCAATGCTCCTGCTAAGTGGGAATTGTACTGCGCACTTCCTGTATGGTTGTTGAAGACAATACCATTGCCAGCCACATTGAAATCAGTAAATTTATTATGTGATAGGCCATTACTGTCCGGTTTCACTATATTGATTATATTACCGTTTACATTCGCTCCACCTGCCTCTGCAGTAACCGCTGCATAACAAGGCATAACTGCCTGCATCTGCAATGATAAAGCAATAGCCAAAGCCAAAAATTTCTTTCTGTTCTTACCCAAATTCCCCATAATAGCCCTCCATCCTAAGGCTTATACCGATATCTTTAAATCTGTGCTGTAAGCATCAGGCCATACGTTCTGCTAGCAGTCTTAAAGCCTTCCGGCTTCTTGACCGGATAACCAACAAATGCATCATAGCTGAAAGCCCCTATTCTTCCGCGCATACCGATTGCACTGCCTACTAATTCCGTCCCTAATAAATATTCGGCAGATGGTCCTGATACCTTGCCATAATCCAATGCCAGATATAGCTGATGCGGTAAATCATCTATCGGAAAACGAAGCTCATTGCGTACTACAAGGCCATCTTCTGCTGAAAGCGTCTGCTCTCCATCAAAGCCACGTACACTGTACCAGCCTCCTATAGAAAAGAATTCACTGCCATATATTCTCTGGTCTGCCTTTTGCCCACGCATGGAAACATTATACTGCGCATCATACCCGTTTCCAAAAGGCACCGGAGCAGTATAATTAGCGCTGAACAGATACATATTGTACTGCGTTGTTGCTTCATCCGTCATACCGTCAGTAGGTCCTGCATCTGCATACCACGGCAAGCCCTTCTGCCATTTCAGCGAGGCATCTAATACGCTTGCGCCAAGGTACTGCCTGTGATTGACACCAACCTGCATTGCCGTTGTCTTTTGGCGTTGCACCTCTATTTCTGTGCCGTCTATATAGCTGTGACGAGTTTTATGTACAAGACCAAGCTCAAAATCAGTCTTACTCTTTTGGTCACGCTGCAGCAAATGATTCCAGCTGATGCTGTCACTTGTAAATTTACCGCTGGAAACAAAAGGGTTTACTGCATATTCAACAGTCTGGTGGTAATCATTCTTGCTGTGGCTGAAAGTAAACCGCTCCTTACCGAACGGGACACTGTAGTACAAGCTGTTCGCCCTTGTTCCCTTGCGTTCACCTGATTGCGTAGCATCTTCATTCCAGCTTGCGTAAAATACATCGTTCGCTGAAAAAGGCTGCAACAGCTGCAATGTTGCGCTCATCTGTGCCCTGCCTGTTGTCTTAGTGCCACTGTTGTCTAATGAAGTCATTAAAGTCCAGGGCTTTGTGCGCTTAATATCTATAACAAGATTACTTTCACCTTCTTTACTGCCCGGCTCAATCTTTATATCTGCACTCTGCGAAGGCACATTGTTAAAATTATCTATGGTCTGTTCTATATCACGTATATTAAGTATTGAACCTCGCTTCATGCAAACTGCATTATGCCAAGTTCCCCAGGTATTTTCATTTCTGAATTTAATATCCCCCACAATACCAGGAACTAATGAAAAGACAAATTTACCTTTTGATAAATCCTGTTCCCCAACATAAGCTCGCGTTGTTACATATCCGCGGTTAATGATTTCCTGGTTGATTCGTTTCAGCAATTCATTGATGCCGTTCACGCCGATTCTCTGACCATTAAACTGTGCCAGATATTCATCTATCCAAGTAAATTTATATCCATACTCAGGCGCAGAAAGTACAAACTGTTTAATTTTAAAACTATTCTCTTCCTCAGGTAAAATAAAAGCCTCCAAACGGCTGCTTTGCTGCTGCGATTTAGCCATAGACTGACTAACGCGATGCTGCAAATCCTGTTCAGCGCGTTTGGAAGCTTGCTCCTGCTCTTTCTGAGCAATTATATGTTGTTGTGTATCTA
>NZ_CALDXR010000011.1 GCF_937920985.1 uncultured Phascolarctobacterium sp. | reverse complement strand
AAGCTTTGCTTACTTACGACTGAGGATAGATAGCTGCGGACTAACTTAGCTTACTCCCATACTTTCTCTATTCGCGAGAGGTATATCGTTTCAGTCAGCAGCAATTTCTTAACGCAAATTTCGCATGGAACCAGGACGAAGTGCCGCAAAACTCGCGCGAAGCTAAAAAATTCTTCAATATAAGTTAAGTTTAGCGCTCAAACAATTGCGACACTTCTATGGTTCCAAATGCTCATTTGCTAAAATTGCTATTCCTTGCACGATATACCTCTCGCTCAATTTACCAGAGTTCTATGTGTGACAGCCAATCAGCGTTGTCCTGTGGACTAGCTTCTTGGATGCGCACGCAAGAATGCGACACTTCTATGATTCCAGACACTCATTTGCTAAAATTGCTATTCCTTGCACGATATACCCATCGCTCAATTTACCAGAGTTCTATGTGTGACAGCCAATCAGCGTCGTCCTGCGGACTCGCTTCTTCGATTTACATTGCTGCAATATACTATTATGACGCACTTCTTCCATTTCCTTATAAAACTCAATAAAACTCAAAAATCCTTATACAATAGACAAATATTCGCACAAATCAAACGGCAAAAAAATATTGACAGTTTTAAGAAGAAATAGTATCATTGTTGTTAACTGTTCGGCAGAAAATATATAAATGAACAGAATTTGTTTTTTTATGAAGGGAAAGAGTACTATGAAAATGACAAACTTCAGATGGAAGGTAGCGTGGCTGATTTTTGCTATCAGCTTTGTATCCTACATGGACCGCGTTAACCTTTCTGTTGCAACACCCGTAATCATGAAGGAATTTGGCTTTACTAAAATAGATATGGGCCTTATTCAATCCTTCTTCTTCGCCGGTTATGCTTTGATGCAGGTTCCCGGCGGTATGCTTGCTGAAAAATTCGGCCATCGCTTTACCGGTTCTATTGCCTGCGCATGGTGGTCAATCTTTACTGCTTTAACTGCTATAGCAAGCGGTAAGTATACCTTTGCCATTGTACGTTTGATGTTTGGCCTGGGCGAAGCACCGATTTATCCTGCGTTTGCTATGGCAGAACACAAATGGTTTAATAAAGATGAAAAGGGCAAGGCAAGCTCCTTTATTCTCAATGGCTGCTTCTTTGGTCCTGTAGTCGGTCCTGCTGTTGTAGTATGGCTGATGACTACCTTTGGCTGGCATCATGTATTCCTCAGCTTTGGTGTAGTTGGTCTGCTGCTGGCTTGGGCTTGGCATAAATATGTTACAGATGATCCGAAGGACAGTCCTTACGTTAATGAAGCAGAACTTGCTCACATTAACGAAGGCCGCGTGGAAGCAACCGGTGAAAAGCAGATTGCTCCTTGGGGCAAGCTGCTGCGTTCTACCCAATTCTGGGCTTTGGGCATTCAGTTTTTGATTACTGACTATATCATGTACGTATTCCTGGCTTGGCTGCCGATGTACCTCATGGAGGTGCACAAATTCTCCTTAGCAAAAATGGGTATCTGGGCAGCTGCTCCCTGGATTTCTCTGATGGCTGTAGTTACTCTTTGCGGTCACTATTCCGATAAACTGCTGCGCAGCGGCATGTCTCAGAACATCGTTAAGACTGCAACCGGTGCTGCAGGTATTCTTCTTTGTGCAGGTGCGTTGTACATTTCCACTCGTACTGCCGATCCGATGATGAATGTTCTCTGGCTTTCCGTATCCTTAGGTTCCCTCGGTCTGACCATGAGTGCTTCCTGGTCCAGCGTTATCAGCATGGGCGGTAAATTTGCCGGTTCCGTATCCGGTTGGATGAACTTCTGGGGCAATATCGGCGGCGTACTTGCTCCGACCGTTACTGCCTGGTTTGCAACAAACTATGGCTGGCAGGCTGCTTTGGCAGCAACTGCTGTAACCGGTATCTGCGGTGCTATTGCTTGGTTCTTTGTAAAACCTGATAAAGCGATTGTATAATAATAGATAAGCTATAACGCTTTTAAGACAGACATCTCGATATGCTTTAAGTGTGTCGGCGGTGTCTGTTTTTGATTATGCTATTTTCTTATGCTGGACAAATAACGCGATATGCTGTATAATATCTTAGAAGTTCATAACAGACAGTTCGTAACCATCCTGTCTATAAATAAAACTACGGGCGATGTACTGGCGCCGGCCGGTATTTTTTATGTATGCAAGGATTTCGTCTGTAGATGACGGAATCCTTTTATATTTTGTGGACTTTGCCCGCTCATTAATTGGGAGGAGAAATGAAGGTTTTAGTATTATTAAGCGGTGGCGTAGACAGCTCAACCTGTCTGGCACTGGCAAAAGAAAAATACGGCGATAATGTTCTGGCTTTGTCGATGTCTTATGGTCAGAAGCATGCCAAGGAGCTTGCAGCAGCGCAGGCGATTGCCGATTATTATCATGTGGAGCTGCTGCATATGGATTTGTCGAAGATTTTCGCTCACAGCAAATGCTCCCTGCTGCAGGGCTCGGATGAAAGTGTTCCGCACGCATCCTATGCAGAGCAGCTGAAGGAAAGTAAGGGTGAGCCTGTAAGCACATATGTGCCTTTCCGTAATGGCCTGTTCCTGGCTGCTGCGGCAAGCATTGCCTTGGAATATGAATGCAATGAGATTTACTACGGTCCCCATGCCGATGATGCTGCAGGCAATGCTTATCCCGATTGCAGTGTTGAATTTAATGAGTCGATGAATTTGGCAGTATATTTGGGAAGCGGCCGCAAGGTGCGTCTGGTTGCTCCGTTTGTTGATAAAACGAAGAAGGATATCGTTGCTGAGGGCTTGCGCTTAGGTGTTCCCTATGAGCTGACCTGGAGCTGTTATGATGGTGGCGCAAAGCCCTGTCACAAGTGTGGTACCTGCATTGACCGTGAGGCTGCCTTTGCTGCCAACGGTGTTGTTGATCCCTTAGCAGAGGCTTGAAGGAGGTAAGGATAATGAAGAGCTTAAGTAACCAAAAATTAGTATTTTCCGCGTTGTGCATTGCTTTATATATTGTT
Organism: uncultured Phascolarctobacterium sp.; assembly: GCF_937920985.1. GTDB lineage: Bacteria > Bacillota > Negativicutes > Acidaminococcales > Acidaminococcaceae > Phascolarctobacterium_A. Next base: position 40,991 of record NZ_CALDXR010000011.1, on the reverse strand, counting down.
GTGATGATGTGCACCCAAAGCTTTGCTTTTGGTCAGTATCAGATTCGTATTGCTACTGCGCTGTATGGACTGAGCGCTATTTTCCCGTTTTTGATTTTACCGTTTGGCCTGGCCAACGTTGTCAGCAATACGGTGATGGGCGGTCTTGGTCTGCCGGATATTATCGGCGGCTTTATTGTAGGAATTGTAACAACTGGTATTATTGTTTTGGCTAAGCGTCGTGGCTGCGGCAACTGGATTATTTGGGCGGCAGTTACCTTTGTACCAGGACTTGGTGTTCCTGTATGGCTGAGCGTACTGCTGGATATTCCTTATCTGGTGCTGGCAAGCAGTCTGCTGATTGGTCAGTGCATCTGCGGTATTGCGAGTGTAATGCTTGTTACCGCTTTGGAACGTGTGGGAGCAGGCAAGCTGTTTGCATTTGATGGAGGTAAGCAATAATGACAAGTGGCAGAAGTAAAGAAGAATTGCAGGGCGTAAGCCTGTTAGGCAATAAGACTGCTTATAAAAGCGATTATGCACCGGAGGTTCTGGAGTCCTTCCCGAATAAGCATCCGCAAAACGATTATTGGGTTAAATTTAATTGCCCGGAATTCACCAGCCTTTGTCCGATGACGGGACAGCCTGATTTTGCGACTATCTACATTTCTTATGTGCCGGATGAACGCCTGGTGGAAAGCAAATCCCTGAAGCTGTATCTGTTCAGCTTCCGTAATCACGGTGATTTCCATGAAGACTGCGTAAATATCATTATGAAGGATCTTATCAAGCTGATGGAGCCTAAATATATTGAGGTTTGGGGCAAATTCCTGCCGCGTGGTGGTCTGTCCATCGATCCGTATGCCAACTACGGCAAGCCGGGAACCGAATGGGAGCAGGCTGCAAAGAAGCGTCTTTTCATGCATGATATGTATCCCGAAACAGTTAATAACAGATAAAAATCTGGAGCTGCTGCGTAATGCGGCAGCTCTTTTTTTTGCGCACGCAGTATAATTAAGAAGATAAAAAACTTTTTAGGCAGCATAAGTCAGCCAAGGCTAACCAAAGGGCGGTTTTAACAAAAATTTTTCGATAAACACTAATACAGCACTTTATTTCTTAATTAGAGTATGCTATAATGAGCTATAGACAAATAATTCACTTATTTGTATTGAATCTGTGGGACACGAAAAGTACCACGAGGGACAAAACACGTCAAGGGATGTAACTGGTTATGGATAGTATTATTAATCTGCAAAAGAAAATTGTGCCGGAGCTGACAGATCTGCTCGTACAGCGTTACCAGATTCTGCGTCAGGTGAGCCATGAAGCGCCGATAGGCAGGCGTGCACTGGCCGCAAGACTGGGACTCAGCGAAAGAGTGCTGCGTGCTCAGGTTGATTTTCTGAAGAAAAGCGGCCTGCTGGATTTTTCTTCCAGTGGCATGAGCGTAACAGATGAGGGTGCGGATATTCTTAAGGAGCTGGCGGATTATGTACGCAAGCTGCAGGATATTTCGTTCTTGGAAAATGCTCTCAGTGATACGCTGAAGATTGGCAAGGTTGTCATTCTTCCTGGTGATTCTGACCAGGAGGATGTTGTCAAGCGTGAAATCGGCCGTACTGCAGCGCATATCCTTAGTAAGCTGCTGAGCGATGGCAATAAGCATATCGTTGCTGTCAGCGGCGGTACTACTATGGCGGCTATGGCAGCCAATGTTTCCGGCTCTCAGCCTAATACGGTGGTTGTACCGGCCCGCGGCGGTTTGGGTGATAATGTGGAACTGCAGGCCAATACGATTGCAACTGTTTTGGCACAAAAGCTCGGAGCATCCTATCGTCAGCTTTATGTTCCTGACTGTGTAAGCGAGGATATCTTAAACAGTATTCTTAAAGAGGATATCGGTGTACGCGCTGTCGTTGATATTATCAAGCAGGCGGACATTCTTGTTCACGGTGTAGGCCGTGCCAGTGTTATGGCAAGACACAGACGCTTAGGCAGCGAGGTAATTGCCAAGCTGGAGGCAAATGGTGCTGTAGGCGAGGCGTTTGGCCAGTATTGCGCTTTAGACGGCAGACAGGTTTATATGACTAATAATGCCGGCCTGATGCTGCAGGATTTGCAGCACATCGGCACAATCATCGGTATTGCCGGAGGCAAATCGAAGGCTGCCGCAATTTTGTCGGTTATTCGTGCTTCCAGACAGGATATTTTGATTACCGACGAGGCCGCAGCGCATGAGATTCTCAAAATGGCCAAAGAGCAATAAGCAGAAAGCTGCGCTTTATTAATTTGTTACTAAGCACATTTGTGCAAAATTTAGATTCTCTCAGAATTAAGGAGGAAATTATTATGACAAAAGTAGGTATTAATGGTTTTGGCCGTATCGGCCGCGAGGTTTTCCGTGTAGCATTCAACAATCCTGAGGTAGAGGTTGTTGCTGTCAACGATCCTGGCGACATCACCGCTTTGGCTCACCTGTTGAAATATGACTCTATCCATGGCACCTTCAACCATGAAGTCAGCATCGAAGGCAACTACATTATTGTTGACGACCGCAAAATCGAAGTATTCGCTTGCCTGGATCCTGCACAGATTCCTTGGGGCGAAGCTGGTGCTGAAATTGTTGTAGAATCCACCGGCCGTTTCACCGAAGCTGCAAAGGCTGCAGCTCATCTGCATGACACTGTTAAAAAGGTTATTATCTCCGCTCCTGCAAAAGGCGAAGACATCACCATCGTTATGGGTGTTAACGAAGACAAATATGATCCTGCAAAACACAACATCATTTCCAACGCTTCCTGCACCACCAACTGCCTGGCTCCGTTCACCAAAGTATTGCTGAACAAATTCGGTATTGAAAGCGGTCTGATGACCACTGTTCACTCCTACACCAATGACCAGAGAATCCTGGACCTGCCGCATAAAGACCTGCGTCGTGCTCGTGCTGCTGCTTGCTCCATCATCCCGACTACTACCGGTGCTGCAAAAGCAGTTGCTCTGGTTCTGCCGGAACTGAAAGGCAAACTGAACGGCTTTGCAATGCGCGTTCCGACTCCGAACGTTTCCATCACCGACCTGACCGTACTGCTGCAAAAAGACACCACTGCTGAAGAAATCAACGCAGTGCTGAAGGAAGCTGCTGAAGGCGAACTCAAAGGCATCATGGGCTACAGCGACGAACCGCTGGTATCCCGCGATTACAACGGTTGCCCGCTGAGCTCCATCATCGACGGCCTGTCCACCATGATGGTTGGCCCGCGTATGGCTAAGGTTGTAAGCTGGTACGACAATGAATGGGGTTATTCCAACCGCGTAGTTGACCTGGCTGCATATATTGCTAAAAAAGGTCTGTAATAAAGGAGATTCTTATCAGTGGATAAAAAAACTGTACGTGATTTAGACGTTGCCGGTAAAAAAGTACTGGTACGCGTAGATTTTAACGTTCCTCTGAATGATAAAGGCGAGATTACCGATGATACCCGTATCACCGCATCTTTACCGACAATTCAATATTTGCTGGAGCAAAAGGCTGCTGTTATTTTAATGGCGCATCTTGGCCGTCCTAAAGGACAGGTTAAGCCGGAACTGTCTTTGGCTCCCGTAGCTAAGCATTTGGGCAAGCTGCTGGGCAAAAAGATTTTGTTTGCACCGGATTGCGTAGGCGAAGCTGCACAGGCTGCTGCCAGCAAGCTGAAAGCGGGCCACATCCTGCTGCTGGAAAACCTGCGTTTCCATAAGGAAGAAGAAAAGAACGATATGGACTTTGCTGAGAAGCTGGCTTCTCTGGCAGATCTGTATGTCAACGATGGCTTCGGTGTATCTCACCGCGCACACGCTTCTGTAGAAGGCGTAACCCACTTCCTGCCTGCAGCTGCAGGCTTCCTGTTGGAAAAGGAAATCCAGTATGTAGGTCAGGCTGTAAGCAATCCGCTGCATCCCTTCGTTGCTATTATCGGCGGCGCTAAGGTAAGCGACAAAATCGGCGTTATCAGCAACCTGCTCGATAAGGTTGATACCCTGCTTATCGGCGGCGGTATGGCTAACACCTTCCTGGCTGCACAGGGCTACAAAATGGGCAAATCCCTGGTAGAAGAGGATAAACTGGACCTGGCTAAAGAGCTTTTGGCTAAGGCTAAGAAAAATAAAGTAAATATGCTGCTGCCTACCGATCTGGTAATGGCTGCTGCATTTGCTCCCGACGCTGAGCATGTAACCGAAAAGGTGAAAAACCTAAACCAGGCTTACATGGCTCTGGATATCGGTGCGGAAACCAGCAAGGCTTATGCCGAAGCTCTGGCTGACGCTAAGATGATTGTCTGGAACGGACCGATGGGCGTTTTTGAAATGGACGCCTTCTGCAAGGGTACTGAGGCTGTAGCGAAGGCTGTAGCCAAGAGCCGTGCTACCAGCATTGTCGGCGGCGGCGACAGCGTTGCTGCTATCGAAAAGCTGGGCCTGGCTAAACGCATTACCCACATTTCCACCGGTGGCGGTGCTTCTCTGGAATATCTGGAAGGCAAGGTACTGCCCGGCGTTGCTGCACTTGATGACCTGCGTCGTAAAATGATTGCCGGCAACTGGAAGATGCACAAAACCGTAAGCGAGGCTGTAGACCTTGCTGAAGAAATTGTTATGGAAACTAACGGTACCTTGAATGAGGTTGTTATTTTCCCGCCGTTCACCGCACTGGAAACTGTTGCAGATGCTATTGACGGCAAGCATGTAGGCTACGGTGCACAGGATTTGCATTGGGAAGACAAGGGTGCCTTCACCGGCGCTGTTTCCGGTGCGATGATTGCTGACATCTGCGCTGAATATGTTCTCGTTGGTCACAGCGAACGCCGTACTATTTTCGGTGAAAACGAAAAAATTGTTGCCAGCAAGATTATTGCTGCTTACCGCAATGGCCTGAAGCCGTTGCTGTGCGTTGGTGAAAACCTGGCTGAGCGTGAAGCAGGCAAAACTGCCCGCAAAATCAACATGCAGCTGAAGAGCGCTCTGCGTGTAATTACTGCAGAGGATGCAGAAAACCTTGTTGTTGCTTATGAGCCTATCTGGGCTATCGGCAGCGGTAAGGCTGCTACTCCGGAGGACGCTTTGGAAGTATGCACTCTGATTCGTGAAAAAATCAGCAAAATCTTTACACCTGATATTGCCCGTAAGGTTCGTATTCTTTACGGCGGCAGTGTTAATGAAAAGAACGCTGCTTCCTTCAACCTCAGCGGTATTGACGGTGTGCTGGTAGGCGGTGCAAGCCTGAAGGCTGACACCTTTGCCGCAATCGTAAGAAGCTTTTAATAAGACCTCGGAGAAAGCACCTGTTGCTTTCTCCTTCGTCTTTAGGAATTTGATAATGAAAAAACCAGTTTTACTAATGATTCTTGATGGTTGGGGCATTGCTCCCGCAGACAAAACCAATGCTGCGGCGATGGCAAAAACCCCTAACCTGGACAGTTATTTTGCAAATTATCCTCATACAACCTTGGAAGCCAGCGGCAAGGCTGTAGGTCTGCCTGCAGGCCAGATCGGTAATTCTGAGGTAGGTCATCTGAATATCGGTGCCGGCCGTATTATCTACCAGAGCCTGACACGCATTGACAAGGCGATTGAGGATGGCGATTTGTATAAGAACAAAGAGCTCAGCAGGGTGATGGACGAAACGAAGCAGGCAGGCAAGGCGCTGCATCTTCTGGGATTGTTATCCGACGGCGGCGTACACAGCCACATTGAGCATCTTCTGGCACTTATATGCATGGCAAAGGTTAAAGGCCTGACTAAGGTTTATGTGCATGCCTTCCTGGACGGACGTGATGTCGGTCCGAAAACAGCACTGGAATATATCCATGAGCTGGAAGATGGCATGGCGCAGATTGGTGTAGGCAAGATTGCTACCGTCAGCGGACGTTATTACGCAATGGACCGCGACAAGCGCTGGGAGCGCGTGGAGCGTGCCTATAAAGCGCTGGTGCTGGGCGAGGGCGGCAAAGCTGCAAGCGCTGCTGCCGGCGTAGAAGCATCCTATGCTGCAGGCGTAACAGACGAGTTCGTTGAGCCCTTCACTGTTGACGGCGTAGATGGCCAAATCACTGCCGGTGACGGTGTGATTTTCTTCAACTTCCGTCCTGACAGAGCGCGTGAAATTACCCGTGCACTGCATGATGAGGACTTTCCGTATTTTGCACGTCCCGAGGGCGCACGCCCTGTAAATTATGTGTGCATGACGCAATATGATGCAACAATTACCGCACCGGTAGCCTTTCCTCCGGAGGAGATTAAGGATACTCTGGGTGAAGTACTGGCACAGCATGGACTGCACCAGCTGCGCATTGCGGAAACCGAAAAATATGCGCATGTAACCTTCTTCTTCAACGGTGGTGTAGAAGCTCCGAATGCTAATGAGGAGCGTATTCTGATTCCTTCGCCGAAGGTTGCAACCTACGATTTGCAGCCGGAAATGAGCGCGGAGGAGGTTACGCAGGCACTGCTGGCAGAGCTGGATAAGGACAAATTCGACGCCATTATCCTGAACTTTGCTAACCCGGATATGGTTGGCCATACCGGTGTGCTCAGCGCTGCGATTACTGCGATGGAAAAGGTGGATGACTGTGCCGGACGCATTGTGCGCAAGGTGCTGTCACTTGGCGGCAGCGTGTGCATTACTGCGGACCATGGCAATCTGGAGAAGATGGCCGAAAGCGACGGTTCTCCGAACACTGCGCACACTACCAACCCTGTACCGTTTATTTTAGTAAGCAAGGAGCAGCATAAGCTGCATAACGGCATTTTGGCCGATATTGCACCGACGCTGCTGCAGCTGCTTGATATTAAACAGCCTGCCGCTATGACAGGTAAAACTTTGATAGACTAATCATGAGGTGATAAAAAATGGCAATGATTACTGAAGTTTACGCTCGCGAGATTCTGGATTCCCGCGGCAATCCGACCGTAGAAGTTGAAGTATGCCTGGAAGACGGCGCAATGGGACGCGCTGCAGTTCCTTCCGGCGCATCTACCGGTGTACATGAAGCTGTAGAGCTGCGTGACGGCGACAAAGAGCGTTACCTGGGCAAAGGCGTTACCAAAGCAGTTGATAATGTTAATGACATTATTGCTGAAGCAATTATCGGCCTGGACGCAACCCGCCAAACCGAAATTGATGAGCTGCTGGTTCGTCTGGACGGCACTCTGAACAAAGGCCGCCTCGGCGCTAACGCTATCCTCGGCGTTTCCATGGCTGTAGCTAAGGCTGCTGCTGCTTCTGTAGGCCTGCCGCTGTACCTGTACTTAGGCGGTGTTGCTGCCAAAGAGCTGCCTGTTCCGATGATGAATATCTTAAACGGCGGCGAGCATGCAGACAACAACGTTGATATCCAAGAATTCATGATTATGCCGGTTGGCGCTAAATCCTTCAGCGAAGCACTGCGCATGAACGCTGAGATTTATCATAACCTGAAGGCTCTGCTGAAGGAAAAAGGTCTGAGCACTGCTTTGGGTGATGAGGGTGGCTTTGCACCGAACCTGAAATGCAATGCAGAGGCTATTGAGGTTATTCTCGAAGCAACTGAGCGTGCTGGCTACAAACCGGGCAAGGACATCGTTATGGCGATGGACGTTGCTTCCAGCGAATTCTATGTAGACGGCAAATACCAAATGACCGGCGAAGGCGTAGAAATGACCAGCGAAGAAATGGTTGATTATCTTGCTGACCTGTGCGCTAAATATCCTATCATCTCCATCGAAGACGGTATGGCTGAGGATGACTGGGACGGCTGGAAGAAGCTCACCAAAAAGCTGGGCAAAAAAGTTCAGCTGGTTGGCGATGACCTGTTTGTTACCAACGAAGAGCGTCTGGTTCAGGGCATTGAAAAGGGCGTAGCAAACGCTATTCTGATTAAGGTAAACCAAATCGGTACCTTGACCGAAACCTTCAATGCTATCGAAACTGCTAAACGTGCAGGCTACACCTGCATCATCTCTCACCGCAGCGGTGAAACTGAAGACACCACTCTGGCAGACATTGCTGTTGCTGTAAACGCTGGCCAGATTAAGACCGGTGCTCCGGCCCGTACCGACCGTGTTGCCAAATACAACCAGCTGCTGCGCATTGAAGAGGATCTGGGCAAGGCTGCAAAATATAACGGCATGAAGGTTTTCTACAATATTAAATAAAATTTGACAAAGCAATATAATTGCGCTATAGTTAACTCGACAAGAGATTGTGCAAATGTCATAGTTCGCACGCAAAAAGAAAAGCCCCGGGATTGCGCCTCGGGGTTTTTCATTTTAAGCTGACTGTGCGCTATTTTCGGTCTAACCATTTGCAAATATAATAGCTGATTATACCTGCCATAGCAGAAAGAATAAGAGATTGAGCAAATTCTGCCATAATTTACCATTTTCTCGCTGGAAAGAGTAGTAGCAAATATAATATAAAATAATCTGTGAAAAAAATACTAGCTTTATAATTGGCTTTATGGTAAAATACTATGGTACAAAAATATGAGGAGGTAAGCTCTGTGATTGAAACTGTCTTGATGGTTCTTGAAGTTATCGTTTGCATAGCACTCATTGGCGCAGTTCTGCTGCAGTCCGGAAAAGGCGGCGGTATGGGCAGTACTTTCGGCGGCAGTGACGGTGCTTTTTTTGGCAAGGGCAATGATCTTGATACAGTCATGGCGAAGGCTACGATTGTTTTGGGTGTTGCATTTGCTGTTATTACTTTGGCGCTGGCAAAAATCAACGCTTAAGACTGACGGGATTTTCCTGTTTGTCGCACTCATCATGTTACCAAGAGTGCAACTGCACTCTTAAAATTTTAAATTTTTTTATAAAAAGAAAGGGGTTTGGGTCTTGAATTTCTTAATGATCTCCATTGTTGTCGGCCTCATTGCACTCGCAGTTGCACTGATGCTGAGCAGCGCAATCGGTAAGGCTCCTGCTGGTACAGCACGTATGCAGGAAATTGCCGGTTACATCCATGAGGGCGCTATGGCGTTCCTGTTCCGCGAATACAAAGCACTGTCTGCTTTCGTAATCGTAGTTGCTATCGTAATTTCTATGTTCTTATCTCCGCTTACTGCAGTATGCTTCGTTGCAGGTGCAGTATTCTCCGTATGTGCTGGCTACATTGGTATGACCGTTGCTACCAAAGCTAACGTTCGTACTGCTGCAGCTGCTCAACATGGCGGTATGCCGGAAGCTCTGAAAATTGCTTTCTCCGGCGGTGCTGTTATGGGTCTGGGCGTTGTTGGTCTGGGTATCGTTGGTGTTGCTGCTGCTTACATGCTGTTCGGCAACATTGATATCGTTACCGGCTTCGGTCTGGGCGCAAGCTCCATTGCATTGTTCGCTCGTGTTGGCGGCGGTATCTACACCAAAGCTGCTGACGTTGGCGCTGACCTGGTAGGTAAAGTTGAAGAAGGTCTGCCTGAAGATGACCCGCGTAACCCGGCTACCATCGCTGATAACGTAGGCGATAACGTAGGCGACGTTGCAGGCATGGGCGCAGACTTGTTCGAATCCTATGTAGGTGCTATCATCTCCGCTATTACCCTGGGTGCTGTTGCATATCCGGGTGGCGAAGGCATTATGTTCGTATTCGAGCTGGCTTTCGCTGGTATCATTGCTTCCCTAATCGGTGTATTCTATGCTCGCAGCAGCAAATCCACCAACCCGCAGGCTGCTCTGAACCATGGTACCTATGTTGGCGGCGTAATCGTAATTGCTGCTGCTTACTACCTGTCCACTTCCATCTTCGGTAACACTGCTGCATTCGTAGCTATTGCTTCCGGTCTGGTAGTTGGCCTGTTAATCGGTAAAATCACCGAAATCTACACCTCTGCTGATTATGCTTCCGTTAAGAAGATTGCTGAGCAATCCGAAACCGGTCCGGCAACCACCATCATCTCCGGTCTGGCTGTTGGCATGTATTCCACCTTCCTGCCGATGATCTTCATCTGCGTTGGTGTAATCCTGGCATTCTTCACCATGGGTGGTGCTAAAGATGCAGGCATGGGCCTGTTCGGTATCTCCCTGGCTGCAGTTGGTATGCTGTCCACCACCGGTCTGACCGTAGCAGTTGACGCTTATGGTCCTATCGCTGATAACGCTGGTGGTATCGCAGAAATGTCCGAGCTGCCTCCTGAAGTACGTGAAATCACCGATACCCTGGACTCCGTTGGTAACACCACCGCTGCTATCGGTAAAGGCTTCGCTATCGGTTCCGCTGCTCTGACTGCTCTGGCTCTGTTCTCTGCTTATGCACACACTGTAGGCCTGAAAGCAATCGACCTGCTGAACCCTGTAACCCTGATTGGTCTGTTCATCGGTGCAACCCTGCCGTTCGTATTCGGTGCTATGACCATGGAATCTGTTGGTAAAGCTGCTTACCAGATGATCGAGGAAGTTCGTCGTCAATTCCACGAAATCCCCGGCCTGCTGGAAGGCAAAGCTAAAGCTGACTACCAAAAATGCGTAGACATCTCCACCGCAGCTGCTCTGCACGAGATGATTATGCCTGGTGTAATCGCTATCGTTGCTCCTTTGCTGGTTGGCTTCCTGTTCGGTACTGAAGCTCTGGGCGGCCTGATTGGCGGCTCTCTGGCTTCCGGCGTACTGGTTGCAATCCTGATGGCTAACGCCGGCGGTGCATGGGATAACGCTAAGAAGTTCGTAGAAGCTTCCGGCCGTAAACACACTCCGGTGCATGACGCAACCGTTGTAGGCGATACCGTAGGTGACCCGTTCAAAGATACTTCCGGACCTGCAATGAACATCCTGATCAAACTGATGACCATTGTATCCCTGGTATTTGCTCCTGTACTAGCAGCAAATGGCGGTATCCTGCTTGGCCTGTTCAAATAATTTTATAGTTAAGCTATAATCCACGCTGCTGCAGCATTAGCTGCAGCAGCTTTTTTGTTGCGCTGAAGCCAACTTATGCAAAATGTAATTATACTTTTTCGAAAATTATATACACTTGGAAAACAGTAATGTTTACATCTAAAAGCTAAGTGTAATAATAGAGTAAAATGCACGTAAAAACAATAAGTGATTAACAAAAAAAGCTTGCGCTCTGATTTGGCACATGGTATAATTCAACTATCGGTAATGAATGAGCATATACTCTTACTGATACATATTGCTTTATAAATCATTGCGAAGGAAAAACCGGCAAAGGATGACAGAGGAAACAAGGCAACTCTTGAGCGGAATTTGTTGGCGGCTCCGGAAGATGATTTGTAAAAATAAATTATGAGCAGTTTGATAATACTGCTACTTCCTGAGGAGGAAACAACAATGAAAAAATCCTTAGTACTCGCTATGGCTATGGCACTGGGCGTAACCGCTTCTGCTTATGCTGCAAATCCGTTCTCTGATGTACCTGCTGGCCACTGGGCATATGACAGCATCAACAAGCTGGCTGCTGCTGGCGTAGTTGAAGGCTACGGCGACACCACCTTCGGTGGCGACAAGCTGATGACTCGTTATGAAATGGCTCAAATCGTTGCAAAAGCAATGGCAAAAGGCGCTAACGTTGACAAACTGGCTGCTGAATTCGCTGACGAATTGGACAACCTGGGCGTTCGCGTAGCTAACCTGGAGAAAAAAGCTGACAACGTTAAAATCACCGGCGAAGTTCGTTTCCGTCATTTTGAATATAGCGGTGACAAAAAAGCTGATAATGGCAATAATAGTTCCCAAATGCGTTCTCGTATCTTCATTAATGGCGCTATTAATGATGACTGGTCTTATACCGGTATGTTGGAAAATCTCCAAAAGTTCAGCCATAACAATGCTGGTGAAGAGGATACCTCTTTCCAACGTGCATTTGTAACTGGTAAACTGGGCGGTGTAAATGTAACTGCTGGTCGTTATGCAGAATTCCTTGAAGATGGTAACTTCTTCGATGGTCGTGCTGATGGCGTTGTTGCTTCCTATGGCAAGGACGTAAAACTGACCGCCGGCTATGCAAAGGTTTCCAATAAAGCTACTAGTGGTACTTCTGCAGGTACTTCTGCTGCTGATACCATGACTTATGGCGTTCTGTCCAGCAAAATTGGTGTAGTAAATGCACATGTTGGTTACTACAAAGTTGAAGATGTAAAAAACCTGAGCTATAACGATACTAATGTATGGACTGCAGGTGTAGCATTCCCGCTTGCACAAGATCTGACCTTGTCTGGCTTGTATCTGAAATCTGACCTGGATAAAGTAGGTCGCACCTCTATTGATGACGATGGTTATGTTGTTGGTTTGAACTTCAAAGGCGCAAAAGCTAAACAAGCTGGCTCCTATGGTGTTTGGGCTAAATATTATGATCAAGCAGCTGGTACTGTAATCGCTCATACCATGAACGGTAATGCTAGCGGAAGCTACTTAACCGATGGTTTCAAAGGTTATGGCGTTGGCTTGGATGTAACTCTTGCTAAAAACATTATTGGTAGCGTAGAATACTACGATCTGAAAGATAAAACTCAAGAAGAAAAAACCGATAAGACTTTGTGGTCTTCTGTAGTATTTAAATTCTAATTTAACACATAATTACATTTGCAAATTGTAAAATGGTGCAGAGCTGTCCTTTTGGGCAGCTCTCATTTTTATAAGCATTGCAAGGCTAAAATTCATTTAGTATTCTAATGCTTTTTTTATTTACACAGAAATGGAGAAGCTGATAAATACATCAGAAACTGATTTAGGTAAATATTCTTTTAAAGCAATACAACTAATACGTGCTACTGTAGAATAACAAAAGAAGCCTAAGAGTATACATGTAGAACAGAATGATATGGGAATAGTGTTAAGAAAAAACAATAAAAACATTTGCGCTCTGCGTTGTTGTATGGTATAATGCAATCATTGGCAAGTAAATTTAGATACTTTACTTGCCGTTAACATGCTTTATAAATCATTGCGAAGGAAAAACCGGCAAAGGATGACAGAGGAAACAAGGCAACTCTTGAGCGGAATTTGTTGGCGGCTCCGGAAGATGATTTGTAAAAATAAATTATGAGCAGTTTGATAATACTGCTACTTCCTGAGGAGGAAACAACAATGAAAAAATCCTTAGTACTCGCTATGGCTATGGCACTGGGCGTAACCGCTTCTGCTTATGCTGCAAATCCGTTCTCTGATGTACCTGCTGGCCACTGGGCATATGACAGCATCAACAAGCTGGCTGCTGCTGGCGTAGTTGAAGGCTACGGCGACACCACCTTCGGTGGCGACAAGCTGATGACTCGTTATGAAATGGCTCAAATCGTTGCAAAAGCAATGGCAAAAGGCGCTAACGTTGACAAACTGGCTGCTGAATTCGCTGACGAATTGGACAACCTGGGCGTTCGCGTAGCTAACCTGGAGAAAAAAGCTGACAACGTTAAAATCACCGGTACCATCAAAGCTTCCTATGCTTCCTATGATGGAGACAAACTGGGCGAAGGTAACACCACCAACCATCAAGGCCGTCTGCGTTCCGATATTTGGGTAACTGGTCAAGTAAACGATGACTGGACTTACACCGCTATGTTCCGTGGTCAAGAATTCTTCACCAATGATAAAGCCAACAAAGGCGAAGAGGACATTAACTTCCAACGTGCTTATGTAAATGGTAAATTGGGTGGTTTGGCTGTTCAAGCTGGCCGTTACAACAAAACCGATATCACCGGCGGTAACATCCATGATAACCGTATGGACGGTGTTCAAGTTTCCTATGGCAAAGACGTTAAAATGACTGCTGGCTACGGCAAAGCAACTGGCGTTGAAGCGCTGGCTAACGAAAACAAAGACTTTGCTTATGCAGAATTGGCTGCTAAACTGGGTGCTGTTGATGCAAATGCAGCTTACTACAGATTCGATAACGTTGCTAAAACTGCTGACGACGATAAAATCTGGACTGTAGGCCTGGGCTTTGACCTGGCTAAAGACCTGAAATTGTCCGGCAACTACATTAAATCCGACTATGACAAAGCCGGCGTTGACGATGACGGCTATGTAGCAACCTTGGCTTACAAAGGCGCTAAAGCTGCTCAAGCTGGTTCCTGGGGCCTGAGCGCTACCTATTATGATCAAGGCATGGGCACCTTTGTTGCTCACACCATGGATGGCGTATACTTCGATGAAGGCTTCAAAGGCTACAGCGTAAGCGCTAACTATGCACTGGCTAAAAACATCGTAGCAGGTGTAACCTACTATGATCTGGAAACCAAAGAAGCAGGCAAAGATACCGACGCTCAAACTCTGTGGAGCCAAGTAGTATTCAGCTTCTAATCTGACTTTACGTCAATCCGCTGAAAAGCAAAAAATCGCATATGCATAAATGAAGAGAGGACGGTGCGCACCGTCCTCTTTTTGCAGTGCGTTGGGGAAGAAAGGTTTCTTGACAGATTAAAGATTTGCCTTTATACTATAGATAAAGGCATAGTCCTGTTTGTTGCTGCTTGACATGCAACTAAAATATAGTCAAGTTCAAATGTTTGTTGCTGCTTGACATGCAACTAAAATATAGTCAAGTTCAAATGTTAAAGACTTCATTCGTATTGAGTGAAGTCTTTTTTTCGAGGTGTAAGATGCTAACTGGTCATTTTGAATCTATACCTGATAGAATTTCTTTGGAAAAGCCCAAGGGAGTAAGTTACAGCGAAAGCATAGATAATTTTATTAAAGTATGAGGACGGTGCGTATCGTCCTCTTTTTGCAGTGGGCAAGATAGATTTTGACTTTTTGCTGAAATACAGTACTATGTAAGTAGGATAGTGTGTTTAGAAAGGTTGGTGTCTTATGAGTCAACAAAAATATATTTCTGACGAGCAGGTTGTGAAACGTGCTAATTGTGCCGTAAAAATTGCTTTAGAAAAGAAGCGTGCTATGGATGTGCCTATTTTTACATATGATAGGGAAACGCAGAGTATTTGTGTAATTGGTAGTGATGGTAGTAAAACTCAGGTATGTGGGAGATATAATCATGGACGCTACAGCGAAAGAGTTAAATAAAAAGCCGGAGATAATCGTTTTTGTTGGTAAGAGTATCTTTTGGCAGTGATAAAAGAATAACTCTCTTGCTTTTTGATACGCTTTTGTGTACACTTAGACTAAAAGGAGGGGATTACTTTGATGTATCCGTTTTTAACCTTAGACGATAATACAGAAATTGTACATTCTGAGATGCGCAGTGATGGAACTGTAAAAGTTTACATTGAAAAGCCTGATGCCAAGGATTGCTTTCATCATGCTACGTGCTATTTACCGGATTATAAGTGGGAAGATATATTTGGTTTTTCACAAGAAGAAATAGATAAGTATCAGGAAATTATTGAATCAACGGCACATTTAATCATGCAATTCTCTCAAGAGGGTGGGTTCGATAATGCCTCAGGTTTTTAAGATAGGTTCTTACTGGGTTTATTTTTGGACCAACGAAAATGAACCATTAGAGCCTATACATGTGCATGTCTCTCAGGGTTCGCCTAGAGCTAATGCTACAAAAATTTGGATTACAAGGGCTGGAAAGTGTTATTTGTGCCACAATAATTCACATATTCCTGAGCGAGTTTTGAAAAACATTATGTCTATTATCGAAGCAAGAAGTCAAAGTGTTGTAAATAAGTGGCAAGATTATTTTGGACAAGTGAGATATTTCTGCTGATTTTAATAATGCCAAGAGAGAGGACGGTGCGCACCGTCCTCTTTTTGCGTATCTAAGGCTTGTACGTATTCAGTACGTGTGATATAATAAAGCCAAGGAGTGATGACATGCCACGCAAGTTTAAAGACATTATCAAGCTCATTGAAAAGGATGGTTGGGTGTTGGTGGCTCAGGTTGGCAGTCACAGGCAGTACAAGCATCCTACCAAACCTGGTCGCGTAACTATTGCTGCGCATAAAATAAGTGATGACATAAGCCTGAAAACAGAGGCAAGTATTTTGAAGCAAGCCGGATTAAGGTAAATTACAAGGAGGCATTTCTATGTACAAAAACTACCCGGACAATTATATTTTTCCTGCCATTATAGAAAAAAATGAAAAAAACTACAATATATATTTTCCTGATTTACCGGGCTGTGTTGCCTCGGGGGAGGATATTCCTCAAGCTGTTAATCAGGCTAAGGGTGCCTTGGAATTGCATCTTTGGGGAATGGAGCAGGATGATGAGGTTATTCCGGTTCCTGAATATAGAGATATGCATATTGCAGCCAATGAAACCATCTGCTTTATTGATGTGAATATGTTTGGGATACGTGCAAAGATGGATAACCGTTCCGTTAAGAAAACTCTCTCGATTCCCTGGTATCTGAACGAATTGGCAGAAAAGAAAAAGATTAACTTTTCTCAGTTACTGCAAAGCGCACTTAGAGCGCAGCTTGGGTTGTAAAAATATATGAGGACGGTGCGCACCGTCCTCTTTTTTCTACATCGCAATGTATGAAGTTGACCAAAAACAGCTTTTTTCTACATCGCAATGTATGAAGTTGACCAAAAACAGCTTTTTTCTACATCGCAATGTATGAAGTTGACCAAAAACATCTTTTTCTACATCGCAATGTATGAAGTTGGCCAAAAAACGTCTTTTTCTACATCACAATGTATGAAGTTCTTGCAAAATCAAAGCATGCTGTAATCAGTATGCTTTTTTTATGATATAATATAAACTAGTATAGAATAATTTTGAGGTGAAGCTTGTGCAGATAATTGAAGGTGCAGAATCATTTCTGCTGGAAGGGAAAAATAATAAGGCGGTTTTGCTTTTGCATGGTTACACCGGTGCGCCGTCGGAAATGCGACCGCTGGGAGATTACCTGCATGCGCTTGGCTACACTGTGAGCTGCGTGCGCCTTCCTGGCCACGGCACGAGCATCAAGGACCTGGAGGCAACCACCGCGACGGATTGGTATGGTGCTGCCGAAGCGGCCTGCCAAGAGCTGCTGGAGCGCTTTGACAGCGTTTATGTGGCAGGCCTTTCAATGGGCGGACTGCTGGCTATCAAGCTGGCAGCAAAGCTGCCGGTGAAGAAGGCTGCCTTTATTTCGGCACCTATTTTTGTGCAGGATAAGCGTGCGCCGCTGTTGGCGTTTTTGCGCTTTTTCATCCACTACTTGCCCAAGCACAAGAAGAATTACCAGGAGCTGCAGAAGTATTGCATATCTTATGCCAAAATGCCGACGAAGCCGTTGATGAGTCTTTTTAAAATGCTTAACGAATGCAAGAACAAGCTGTTGGCGGAAATCAAAATCCCCTGCCTGGTTTTGCAGTCCAAAACAGAGCATACGGTGCAGCCGCGCAGTGCTGAATACATCTATAATAAATTAGCCGCAGCCGCCAGCAGAAGATTAGTCTGGTTTGAGCGCAGCGGGCACATTCTGACACTGGACCGCGAGCATGAGGCAGTTTTTAAGGCAATCGCCGATTTTTTTGCAGAAGAAAAGGATATTGAGGGGTAAACGAAGAAATATGGATAAGTCAATATTAAACAATAACGAATATAGCTGGTGCTTTGCCTGTGGCAAGGATAATCCCAGCGGTTTACATATGCGTTTTGAAATTGATGACGACAAGTGCACAGCGTACTTTACGCCGCGCAGGGAGCACCAAAGCTATCCCGGTCGCATGCATGGCGGCCTGGTGGCAGTGCTGCTGGACGAGGTGACAGGCAATTATCTTTTTGCCAAGGAGGGCAAGCCTTCCTATACGGCAAAAATTGAAATCCGCTACCGTCAGCCACTGGCGATTGGCGAAGAGGTTATCTGCACCGGGCGCGAGCTGAAGCGCAAGGGACGCATGGTGGAAATGCAGGGTACAATCTGCAAGAAGGATGGTACGCTTTTAGCAGAATGTCTGTCGAAGATGATGATTGTGGACGAAACGCCGCAACCGTCGCGTAAGCTCGCCGCAGGCGAGGGTGAAGAAGAATAGAGGTAAATATTATGCAGACGAAGGACGTACGAGAAAAAATTTTAAGCCTGATGCGTGATGGCAGCTATGCGCCGATGACCTCGGAGGAGCTGGTGGATGCACTGGGGCATGATGTTAATCCCAATAAGTTTTGGGATGAGCTGCTGGCGCTGGAGCAGAACGGTGAGATTATCAAAACACGCTTTGAAACATACGGCCTGCCGGAGAAAATGGGCCTGGTTGCAGGACGCTTTCAGCTGACGAGCAAGGGCTTCGGCTTTGTCATCCCGGATAACAAGGGCGACAGACCGGACGTGTTCATTCCACCGCGCGCTTTGCATGGTGCGATGAACAATGACCGCGTGCTGGCGCGTGTGAACAATGCGGCGCAGGGCAAAAAGCCTGAGGGCGAAATCCTGCGTATCATCACGCATGCTAATAATAAGGTGGTAGGCGTTTTTCACCAGACCGGTGATTTCGCCTTTGTAACGCCTGACGACAAGCGCATCGGTCAGGACGTATATGTTATGCGCAAGCATTTTAACGGAGCCAAGGAAGGACAGAAGGTAGTAGTAGAAATTACCGAATGGCCACAGGAGCACCGCAAGGCCGAGGGCAAGGTTACCGAGGTTTTGGGCAACATCGGTGATGTAGGCCTGGAGATTCTGTCGATTATCAAGCAGAATGACCTGCCATTGACCTTCCCGGAGGAGGTGCTGGAGGCTTCGCGCAAGGTGCCGAAGTCTATTAAAAAGAGCGAGCTGGCAGGACGCCGTGACCTGCGTGAGCGCACTGTCGTAACCGTCGACGGCGAGGATGCCAAGGACTTGGACGATGCTGTTTACGTAGAGCAGATAAGCGATAATGAATACCTGCTGGGCGTTTATATTGCGGATGTCAGCTATTATGTTACGGAAGACAGCGTATTGGATAAGGAAGCAAGAGAGCGCGGCACAAGCGTTTATCTTGTCGATCGCGTACTGCCGATGCTGCCGGAGCGTCTGTCGAACGGTATTTGCAGCCTGAATGCCGGTGAGGACCGCTTGTCCATGGCCTGCGAGATGCACATCGACAAAATGGGCAAGGTTCTTGGCTACGAGATTTTCCCGGCGGTTATCAATGTCCGTCATCGCCTGAGCTATAATATTGTGCGTGCGATTTTGGCAGGCGACAAGGAAATGTGCGACAAGTATGAGGATATTTTGCCGATGATTGCCCGCATGGATATTCTGCGCCAGATTTTGCATGACAAGCGTGCGCGTCGTGGTGCAGTGGACTTTGATTTGCCGGAGCAGAAGGTTATTCTGGATGAAAAGCTGCACCCGATTGAGATTGTGCAGCGTATCCACGGCAATGCGGAGTCGATTATCGAGGAGTTCATGCTGGCGGCCAACGAAACCGTTGCGCAGCATATGTTTAACCAGCACTGGCCGTTTATCTATCGCGTGCATGATATTCCGAACGAGGAAAAGATGCAGGAATTCGCCAAGCTGTTGGCAAACTTTAATATTAAGTTCATTCCCAAGGAAGAAACGGAACCGAGGGATATTCAGCAGGCTGTGAAGGAAATCGCCGGCCGTCCGGAGGAACGCCTGGTAACAACAGTAGCGCTGCGCTCCATGAAGCAGGCAGTTTACCAGACGGATAACATCGGTCACTTTGGCCTGGCGGCGAAGTACTACACGCACTTTACCTCGCCAATCCGCCGTTATCCTGACCTGATTGTGCACCGCCTGCTGCGTGCCTGGATGGCCAAGCCCACGCTGAAGGAAGCAGATGCTGAAAAGCTGGGCGATAAGCTGGATATTATTGCTGACCATTCCTCCATTCGCGAGCGTGCAGCAGCGGACGCCGAGCGTGCTACCGTCGACCTCAAAATGTGCGAATATATGGCAGACCATATCGGTGAAGAATTTGACGGCGTAATTTCCGGCGTGACGGCCTTTGGCATGTTCGTTGAGCTGGAAAACGGCGTCGAGGGCCTGGTGCATATTTCCAGCCTGATGGACGATTACTACGAATATTACGAGGAGCGTTATGCCCTTGTCGGCACGCACAGCGGTCACACCTATCGCCTGGGCGATAAGGTGCGCATTGAGGTGCTGCAGGTAAATATTAGCGATGTAAGCATCGACTTCATCATGGCAGGGGAGAACGCAGGCGTGCGTGAGCACATCCGCCAGCAGCTGCTGATGAAGCAGAAGCCGAGCAGCGGACGCAGCACGCAGAGCATCGCTCTGAGTGCGGAAACGCAGAAGAAAAAGCACAAGGGTGCGAAGAATAAAGAGGCCGGACGCCGCAGCGCTAAGCACGGCAAGCCTGCACCGAAGAGCAGTTCCAAAGGTGGCAGCAAGTCCGGTAAAAAGAGCAGAAAAAAGAATAGGAAAAGCAGATAATTATGGCAGAACAAAAGATTAAAATTATAGCAGAAAATCGTAAGGCACGCCATGACTTTACCATTTACGAAACCTTTGAGGCAGGCATTGCGCTGACCGGTACGGAGGTAAAGTCCCTGCGTGCAGGCAAGGCGAATATGAAGGACAGCTATGCGCAGGTAACGCGTCAGGCGGAGGTCTTTGTGTATAATCTGCACATCAGCCCCTACGACCATGGCAATATCTTTAACCATGACCCGCTGCGCAGCCGTCGCCTTTTGCTGCACCGTGCGGAGATTAACAAGCTCATCGGCAAGGTGAAGGAAAAGGGCTATGCGCTTGTACCGCTCAAGCTGTACTTTAAGCATGGTCTGGTGAAGATGGAGCTGGCGCTAGCAGTAGGCAAGAAGCTGTACGATAAGCGTCAGGACATGGCCAAGCGCGACGCAAAGCGCGAGATGGAGCGCGCGCTGAAGGACAGGAACAGGTAAAACAGGTAGCTCTCTTGAGTGCGCCGGAAGTGTATTGGTGTGCTTAAGAGAGCTTTTTGCATGAAGGGTACAGGAGTGTTGCGATAGTGAAGTGGCAGAATTATTTTCCTTGGAAAATATTACAAAGAGGCAGAGAATATTATTGTGCAGGCAATATTGATGATCTTATTATCGATGGCTTGTCCTTGGAGGCCTATGTATTTGGCAGAGAGTTATATCATGTGCATGCAAAAATAACTGAAAACCATAAGCTTGCTATGGACTGCTCTTGTCAATATAATGCTACAGGACCATGTAAGCATCTGGCTGCTGCCTTATTTCTAGCAGAGCAGGAAGGCTTTTTTGATGATGAGCGCATTAATGAACTTTTGGGTAAAAATGATAAGACATTCATTAAGCAGTTTTTTTCTGCCAGCGATTATGATGAATGCATTTTTAATCTGGCAGAAATAACCAGCAAAGTTTGTTGCACTGAAGAAGCTTATGAAAAAGCTAAAAAACTGGTGCAGCAGCAGGAAGTTGTTTTGACAGCTTGTGATACAGAAGAAAATAATTTCTATTCGCCTGGTTCGAAAAAAATCTTAACAGCCCGTATAGAAGGATATGCCTTCTTTAGCAATGGACGTTATCCGTTAAAGATTGTTTTTTCAGAAGATGATATTTTAGCTATAGAATGCAGCGTGCCGCGAGCACAGTTTAGTTATTTTGCGCATTGGTCATCGGAAGCTAAGAGGTTTAAATTTAATGCCTACCTTATGGCTTTTCTTTTTTTGATTGATGCTTACATTAAAGAACATAATCCTGGCGATTACACCAGCACTGCCGGAAGGGAATTGCTGGAGCTTTATAGCAGCAAGCCGAAATCTTTAATTCCTGTTATGCAAAAGCATAGTAATGCAAGCATGGTGCAGCTTGTACCTCGGTTGGAGCTTAGTGAGGATGCGTTAAATCTTTCCTTTAAAATTGGCAGGGACAAGCTGTTCGTTGTCAAAAATATCCCCTTGTTAGTAAAGGAGTATAGCTTTAGCGCAGAACATGCTTTGGGCAGCAAGGACAGTATTAATTTCAGTATAGAGAAATTTACGGAAGCTGCAGATAAGTATTACACCCTGCTTAGGGAGGTTGTGGAAGAAGATAATTTTCGCAATGACGAAAATATGAAATATCGCAGTTATGGCGTACCGGTTAAAAGCATTGCTTCAGGAAACAGTATTTTGCTGTTTGGCAAGACGTTAGACAGTTTTTATGAGCTGGCGAGCGGTACAAAAATTGAAGCAACATGTAAGCTTGGCGACAGTAGCAAAAAGCTTATCTTAAGCCTTCGTGATAAGAATCTGGATGTAAACCTTATTCTTTCTCCTGATATGAATAAGAAGGGTGTATTTAAAGGAATCAATGTGGAGGGCAAACTGCCTAAGGTGTATCCGGGTTCTAAATTTGCTTACTTTGCTGATGATTATTATTTGAACCGTATGGATATTGCTCTTTTTAATAAATTACAGCCTTTGCTTAAACATAGTGAAAATGGTAAGGTTAGTCTGAAAATAGGTCATAAGGATTTGAACAGGTTTTATTATCAGGTATTGCCGGAGCTGGGAAGCTGTGCACAGATAATTGAACATGATGCGGCTGTTATTGAAAAATATCTGCAGCCGGAGGTAAAATTTTCCTTCTTTTTGGATTATCAGCAAGGCAAAATTTTTTGTGTGGCCAAAGCCTGCTATGGTGAAGAGCAATATAATCTGCTGGATGCTTTAGCTGGTAACATGATTGCTACCAGCAGAGACGAAGATAAGGAAAAGCAGCTTGTAGAACTGCTTCACTATTATTTTAATGACGTTGATATGACTGAGCTTGCTTTTGTTATTGATAAAGATGAAGACGTCATGTGGCAGTTCCTGGAAAATGGTGTTGCCCAGCTTATGGAGTTAGGTGACGTGAACACCACGGATGCTTTTCAGCGGATTAAAATCCACAACAAAGTTAATGTCAGTGTGGGTGTAAGCATTGACAGCGGCTTAATGGATTTGTCGCTGAGCACCAGGGAAATTTCGCTGGAGGATTTGTTGGCTATCATAGGCAGTTATAAAAACAAGAAAAAATATCATCGCCTGCGTAATGGTGACTTTGTCAATATTACTAATAAAGCTGTTGAAGAATTAGCAGATATGTTTACGGCTATGCGGATTGCCCCCAAGGATTTTGTCAAAGGAAATATGCAGCTGCCTGCTTACAGGGCATTTTATTTGGATAAAATGCTGGAGCAAAATGCATATTTATATACAGAGCGTGACAGCAATTTTCGCAGGCTTATTAAGGAATTCAAGGTTATCAATGAATCTGACTTTGAAGTGCCGCCATCTTTAGCTAAAATAATGCGCAATTATCAGGAATATGGTTATAAATGGCTACGAACTTTGGCAGCTTATGGTTTTGGCGGTGTTTTGGCAGATGACATGGGGCTTGGCAAAACCCTGCAAAGCATAGCTGTTTTAGCAGCTGCTAAAGAAGCAGGTGAAGAGGGAACATCGCTGATAGTTTGTCCTGCTTCGCTTATTTATAATTGGCAGGAGGAATTTACACGTTTTGCACCAGCTTTAAAGATTATTTTAATTGTTGGGACACAAAAAGAGCGGGAAGAAAAAATTGCTCAGCTTACCGGTTATGATGTAGCTATTACCTCTTATGATTTATTGAAGCGTGATATATCTGCTTATGAGGGCAAGACCTTTAATTATGAATTTATCGACGAAGCCCAATTTATAAAAAATCATACTACGGCTGCAGCAAAATCGGTTAAGCTGATTAAAAGTAAGCACCGCTTTGCACTTACGGGCACACCTATCGAGAATCGCTTAAGTGAACTCTGGAGCATTTTTGATTATCTGATGCCGGGCTATTTGTATGAATATAGTTGTTTTAAAAAGGAGCTTGAGCAGCCTATTGTTAAAAGCAATGGTGAAGCTGCTGCCAAGCGCTTAAAGCAATTAATAGCTCCCTTTATTTTGCGACGTTTAAAGAAGGATGTTTTAAACGAACTGCCGGAAAAAATCGAAGAGGTGCGTATCGCATGCTTTGATGCCAAGCAACAGGCGCTTTATGATGGGCAGGTTGTGAAAACGCTCAAATTGGTGCAGTCGCAGAGTGAAGAAGAGCTTTCTAAGAGCAAAATACAGATTTTGGCAGAGCTGATGCGTTTGCGCCAGATTTGCTGTGATCCTGGCTTGGCGTTCAGTAATTATGAAGGTGCTTCTGCTAAGCGGGAACTGTGCCTGGAGATGGTGCAAAGTGCGATTGCAGGCGAGCATAAGGTACTAATTTTTTCTCAGTTTAAATCTATGCTGGAGCTTTTGGCTGATGATTTGCAGCGAGAAGGCATTGGCTACTATACGATTACCGGTGCAACGCCTAAGGAGAAAAGGCTTGAACTGGTGCGTGCCTTTAATAATGATGCTACACCTGTATTTCTTATTTCGCTTAAGGCTGGTGGTACCGGTTTGAACCTGACCGGAGCAGATGTGGTGATTCATTATGATCCGTGGTGGAACGTTGCAGCACAAAATCAGGCGACAGATAGAGCGCATCGCATTGGGCAGGAAAAGGTTGTTTCTGTTTATAAGCTAGTGGCGAAAAACTCTATTGAAGAAAAAATCTTAAAGATGCAGAACGATAAACAGAATTTGGCTGAAAGCATTTTGTCTGTTGATGGACGCAATAGCATCTTTACGATGTCTAAAGAAGAGCTGCTGAATTTATTGTAAAAGCCGTCACAATTTATTCATAATATGCTATTTGACTTTTTGACTAAAGCATAGTACAATATCATTGTAGCGTATCGGCTCTTTCACCGATATATTCCAATTTGGGGATGTACTGGTTTCGACGGGGGTAGGTGCGGTATGATAAGCGAGCCGTGGTTCCATCTGCACGATAATCGGTGGGCACGTTTAAATATAAACGCTGAACAAGAATACGCTTTAGCAGCTTAATCTGCTAACTGTCTCCAAGCCTCCTCCCGCGGGTGAGGAATGACAGTCAATAGTGGGATACCTTAAGGCTGATTCCTATAGGCTTTAAGGGAAACTCTTTAGGATAGCAATGTGAAGGCCCGTCGTCAGGCAGTCGCAGCGCGAAACAAAGTATGACGTCTGCGCTCGGAGAAAGTTGTATGGCAATATTTTCGGACAGGGGTTCGACTCCCCTCATCTCCACCAGAATTAGTCCAATCGTGACAGTTGATTGGTGGAATAAAAAACAGAGGATAGTGTATAACAGCACTATTCTCTGTTTTTGTTTGAAAATGATTTTATATGCAGGAGTGTCGGGATAGAATAGATTATTCCTGCTGGCGGAGTGGAAAAGAAAGTGGGTTATAGCGTGGAAAATTTTGGCGAATATCTTTTAGGTGCCTTAGGCTGTATTAACATGATTTTGGCGATGCGCAAGTTTGAAATACAGTGGACGTTTTGTGATTATGTGGTACCTGTGCTGGAGGAGACGGGCGAAACAATCCTGGGAAAACGTGGCTCCTTCTTAGTACTGGTTGCGACCATCTTTATTCTGGGGTTGCCCATCAGACACCAATTATACCGGGGTGATTATGTGCTGCCTTTGTTTATTTTCCTGCATTTTGTTGTTATGCGGGTATTTTGGCTGCAGACACAGAGAATGATTTATCTTGTGTTCGATCAGTATAATGAGGAAATATGTGAAAGCTACGAGAAGCAGGAGGAGGAGCCGGAGTATCCCTGGAAGGAAGCGGAGCTGAGCCTGCTGTCGTTACCGTGGACCTGGACTGATAGTTATAATCGCTATAATAATTTAGAGTAGGCTGGGGGAATGTTAAGAGGCAAGCCAGCTTTGCTTTGAGATGCGGCATTCAAGAACTTCAGAAACAAGAATGAAGTATTTTTTCAATGCTGTTTATTATATACTGCAATAGTCCTTTCTGCTATAATTTTATATATAGGTAACGTGAAATGCGAGGAGGTTAAAGCAGATGGGCAGGTTTGTTAATCCTGATAACAGCGCTTTTCAAAATGCGGTTAATGGAGAAATATATATAGATAAGAGCGGATTGATAGAACTGACCAACAGATTTCTTGGTACGCCACAGGAATTTATATGCAACACACGTCCGCGTCGTTTTGGTAAGTCTATGGCTGCCAATATGCTGGCAGCTTATTATAGCAAGGGGTGCGATTCCAGAGAGCTTTTTAAGGGACTGCAGATTGAAAAGAATGCCAGCTATGAAAAGTATCTCAATAAATTTGATGTTATTCATTTTGATGTGCAGTGGTGTTTTAAAGAAGCTGGTAGTGCGGAAAAAACTGTCAGCTTTATTACGCAGACTATCTTAGCAGAATTGCGTGCTATCTATGGAGCTGTTATTCCTGAAAATGTAGATAAGGTTTCCGGTGCTTTGTCTTATATTAGCGCAGCAACCGGCAATAAATTTGTGATAATTATTGATGAGTGGGATGTGCTTATCAGAGATGAGGCGACCAATAAGGCGGTGCAGGATGAGTATATTGACTTTCTGCGTAACCTGTTCAAAGGTGTAGAGCCTACTAAATTTATCGCACTGGCCTATATTACAGGCATCTTGCCCATAAAGAAGTATAAAACTCAGTCGGCATTGAATAATTTTGATGAATATACGATGATAGGACCAGGACTGATGGCGCCCTGGATTGGCTTTACTGAAGGTGAGGTCAAGGTCTTATGTGAAAAATATCAAAAGGACTTTGCTGAGGTTAAGCGTTGGTATGATGGTTATCAATTAGAAGATTATCATGTGTATAATCCGCGTGCCGTTGTTAGTCTGATGCTGCAGGGGACCTTCCAGAGCTATTGGACGCAGACGGGAACGTATGAATCCATTCTGCCGCTGATCAATATGGATTTTGATGGCTTGAGGTCTGCTATTATTGATATGTTAGCAGGCGACGCTGTGGTAGTTATACCGTATTTTTTCCAAAATGATATGGTAAGCTTTAGAGACAAGGACGATGTCTTGACGTTGCTCATACATTTAGGGTATCTTGCTTATAATCAGAAAAAGAATCAGGCGTTTATACCTAATGAGGAAATACGTTTTGAGTTTGCAATGGCAACGAAGGTAAATAAGTGGAGTGAGCTGATCAGCTTTCAGAAGGAGTCACGTGCTTTGCTGGAAGCTGTATTGGATGAGGATACAGAAGCTGTTGCGGAGATGATGGAAAGCATTCATAATCAGTACACCTCTGTCATTCAGTATAACGATGAAAATTCTTTGAGTGGTGTGCTGACTATTGCTTTTTTAGCTGCGATGGATTATTATTTCAAGCCGATCAGAGAGCTACCGACCGGGAGAGGCTTTGCAGATTTTGTATATCTTCCCAAGCCAGCGTACAGAGAGGATTATCCTGCGCTGGTGGTTGAGCTGAAATGGAACAGGGGTGCTGAGACAGCATTGCAGCAGATTAAAGAGAAGCGCTATGCGGAATCGCTTAGGGAGTATGCTGGCAGTGTTCTTTTAGTAGGGATTAACTATGATAAGAAGACGAAGGAGCATAGCTGCAGCATAGAGCGGATTGCTAAATGAAAATCTTTAAAGCATAAAAAAGCCTACTGGATTACGTGGTCAGTAATTAAGTAGGCTTGATTTTTTGGAACATGTCGGTGTTCAGCTGATGAACAAAGCATAGCATATAATAACGAGGTAATCGTGGAAAAAAGGTGCGCATTGATTTTGTTAGAGAGAGCAACACAGGCTGACGCTTCGCATTTACGCAAGGCGTCAGTTTTTTTCGTTGGCAGCTGATAATTTGTGCCAAGTGTCCCGAATAATATATAAAATTTAGGACACATGCTGCTCTTGTTGATGCCCATGCTACTCATTATTCTAAGCAGTGTGATTGACAATTATGGTTAGAATATGAGCAGAATGATTAGAATATGGTTAGAATGGTTAGAATATGAGTAGAATAGAACTGAGGAGTGAGCAGAAATCCGCACCTTGCCAATGTCTTTTACCATAATTCATAGCATATAACACAGGCTGACGCTTCGCATTTACGCAAGGCGTCAGTTTTTTTTCGTTGGCAGCTGCTACACTGACTAAAGCTTTTTATATTGAAATTATGTTCGTAAAGTGCTATAATAACATTACAAAAACACAACGAATGTTCGCTTAGCGCGGGAGGAATTTGTCATGGAAGCCAATAAGCAGAAAACAGAAAAATACTATGCCTGTATAGATTTGAAGAGCTTTTTTGCTTCCGTAGAATGCGTGGAGCGCGGGCTTGATCCCTTCGAGGCGAATCTGGTGGTAGCTGATGCTGCGCGCGGACGCGGCGCAATCTGCCTGGCCATCTCCCCGGCGCTGAAGCAGCTGGGCGTGCGCAACAGGTGCAGGCTGTATGAAATCCCCTCGTGGATTAAGTACACGATAGCCAAGCCACGCATGAAAAAGTATATGGAATATTCCACTGCCATTTACCGCAACTATTTGGATTACCTCAGTCCGGAGGATATTCACGTATATTCTATTGACGAATGCTTTCTTTATCTTTCACCCTATTTGCGGCTCTACAAAAAATCCCCGCTGGAGTTTACGAAGCTGCTGATGGATTCTATATATACTAAATTTGGTATTTGTGCTACCGGCGGCGTGGGCACAAATATGTTTTTGGCGAAGGTGGCGCTGGACGTGCAGGCCAAGCACAAGCCGGATAATATAGCGTATCTTGACGAAGAGCTTTTTAAGCAGACGATGTGGCATCACCAGCCGCTGACTGATATCTGGAACATCGGCAAGGGGATTGCCAGAAGACTGGAGCGTCATGGCATCTGCGACCTTTACGGCATTTGCCAGGCGGACAAAAAATGGCTTTATAAGGAATTCGGCGTGAATGCGGAGTATTTGATCGACCACGCCTGGGGACGGGAACGCTGCACGATGCAGCAGCTTAAGGCGTACCGGCCCAAGTCGCACAGTATTTCCAACAGCCAGATTCTTTTTGAGGATTATGCTTATGAGGACGCGCTGATTGTGCTGGTGGAGATGGTGGAGCTTTTGGCGCTGAAGCTGGTGGAAAAGCAGATGCTGTGCAATGTTATAAGCCTGCAGATAGGCTATAGCAAGGAGTGCTATGCACCGACCGGCGGCAGCAGGCGTTTGCCGCAGCCAACAGATTCGTTTCAGGTGCTGGAGGATTTTTTTGTTGCACTGTATAAGGAAAAGACGCTGCAAAATCAACCAATCAGGAAGCTGACGGTTTGCGCGGATAATCTTGCCTGGCTGGGCAGCGAGGAGCAATCGCTGTTTGCGCCGTATGATGTTGATGAGGACAAGGACAGGGACGTGCAGCAGGCGCTGCTGGATATTAAGGGTAAGTATGGCAAGAATGCTATCCTGCGCGGAATCAGCTATCGGGAAAAGGCGACGGGCAAGCTGAGGAATACGTTGATTGGAGGTCATAATGGTGAATGATGATAAGTGTTTTCGCAAGGGCGGCAGGCGCCAGGCGGTGCATAATCCGTTTAAGGCTGCAGCCGAGGATAATGCAGATTACAGCGTGCGTGCGAAGCAGTTTGCTGCTTTTGACGCTTTGAAGGGGTTTCGGGAGCTGATAGAGGCAGCGGAGGCGGACGCGGAGGAAGAGTACGACGGGTAGGTGAAGGGTGCCACGCTATTATCCTTTACAGCACGTGGCGGAGAAGGCGTGTTTTGTAGTATAATTATATAAGCTGACATACTTCCGGAGGTTAATATTATGACTAGAGAAATGCATATGGGCGACATTGTGCGCCATTTCAAAAGAGAGACTATCGCCAATCCTACGACGGAATACTTGTATAAGATACTGGCCTTTGCCGAGCACACGGAGACCGGCGAAAAGCTGGTGGTGTATCAGGCGTTGTATGCTCCGTTCAAGATTTGCGCCCGTCCTTACGCTATGTTTATGAGCGAGGTGGAGCGCGAAAAATATCCTGCGATTAAACAAAAGTATCGCTTTGAGGTTGTGCAGGAGTTCTGATTTCAGCTGATTTGCTGGCGGTATTGCTGATTTTATTTGCAGGGGGAAGGGCAATGCTTTATCCTATTTTAGAGCAATATGATGTTGATATAAAAAAGGCGCTGGCCTATGGCTTTGTGCAGAAGGGCGCAGGGCTGACACTGCGCAAGCCGCTGCCGGAAACGGAATTTTACGCTGTTGTTACGCTTGCAGGCAAGGCGGTGGCGGTAAATGTTTTGGAGAGTGATACGGACGAAGCGTACCTGCCCTTTAACGTGGCCGATAACATCAGCGGCTACGTGATGAGCGTGCGCGAGAGGGTGGAGGCACTGCTAGAGGAAATAAAGGCGCAGTGCCTGGTGAAGAGCAATGTTAAGCTGCAGCTGATGGATTATTGCTCGCAGCGCTTTGGCACTGTTCCCGACGCTCCCTGGCCGGAGACGCCGGATGCCTTTACCTTTAAGACGGCGCGGAAAAATAAATGGTACGCTTTGTTTATGACGATTCCCTATAAAAGCCTGGGGATAGCGAAGGCAGGGAAGGTTGATGTTTTGAATATTAAGCTGCCACCAGCGAAGGTTTTGCAGCTGGTGGACAGGCAGCATTTTTATCCTGCGTATCATATGAATAAAAAGCATTGGCTGACGGTGCTGCTGCAAAAGGATGCAGACATTTCGTTGGTACAGAAGCTGCTGGCGGAAAGCTATCAGCTGGTGGAAAAATAGCAAAGGAGATTGAGCAAGTGTTACATATAGGTTGTCATTTATCCTCATCGAAGGGCTTTTTGGCGATGGGGAAGACGGCGCTGTCGATCGGTGCCGATACGTTTCAGTTTTTTACGCGCAATCCGCGCGGCGGCAAGGCAAAGGCTGTGAAGCCGGAAGACGCGGCGGCGCTGAACGCGTTGATGCAGGAGCACAATTTTGCGCCGATTCTGGCACACGCACCGTATACGATGAACCCCTGCGCGGCGGATGAAAAGCTGCTGGAGTTTGCGCAGATGGTGATGGAGGGCGATTTGGCGATGCTGGAATATGTGCCGGGGAATATGTATAATTTTCACCCCGGCAGCCATGTGAAGCAGGGAGCTGAGGTTGGCATTGAAAAAATTGCGGCGTTGCTCAACAGCGTGCTGCACAAGGATTTGCATACCACAGTTCTGCTGGAGACGATGGCAGGCAAGGGTACGGAGGTTGGTCGCAGCTTTGAGGAGCTGGCGGCGATTTTGAGCAGGGTGCAGCTTAACGAAAAGATGGGTGTCTGCCTGGATACCTGTCATATTTTTGACGGCGGTTATGATATCGTCAGCGACCTGGATGGCGTACTGGCGCAGTTCGATAAAATTATCGGCCTGGAGCGTTTGAAGGCCGTGCATCTGAACGACAGCCTGAATATCTGCGGCAGTCATAAGGATCGTCATGCGTGCATCGGTGTAGGCAACATCGGTCTGGAGGCGCTGACGGCGGTGATTAACCATCCGGCGCTGCGCACACTGCCGTTTTACTTGGAAACGCCGAACGAGCTGCCGGGCTACGCTGCGGAAATCAAGCTGCTGCGTGAGCGCTTTGCAGAGTAATATACCAAGAATTTTTGCAAGAGGTGAAAGATAGAAATGGAAATGGCTTATACAGAGCTGAATGCGAAGCTGTGCGCTTTTTTGGATAAAACGCCCAACAGCTTTTTTGCCGTGAAAAATATAAAAGAGGAGCTGGCGGCTGCCGGCTTTACCGAGCTGCAGGAAAACAGCAGATGGCAGCTGCAGAAAGGCGGCAAATATTATGTGAGCCGTAACGGTTCGGCGCTGCTGGCCTTTGCAATTCCGCAAAAGGATTACCTGGGC
The DNA here is from genome assembly GCF_937920985.1 of uncultured Phascolarctobacterium sp. GTDB lineage: Bacteria > Bacillota > Negativicutes > Acidaminococcales > Acidaminococcaceae > Phascolarctobacterium_A. Next base: position 9,418 of record NZ_CALDXR010000011.1, on the reverse strand, counting down.
TTTCAGGTTTATGCCTGCCACTGCGATTCGCCGGCGTTCAAGCTGAAGAATAATGCCGAAATTGTGGTAGACAAAAAGTATGTGAAGCTGAATGTGGAAAAGTACGGCGGCATGCTGCTGAACACCTGGCTGGACAGGCCGCTTTCCGTTGCCGGACGCGTGCTGTGCAATGTTGACGGCCGTTTGGAAGCGCGCCTGGTTAATATTGAGCAGGATTTGCTGCTGATTCCCAATCTGGCAATCCACATGAACAGGGAAGCCAACGATGGCGTTAAGCTGAACGCGCAGACGGATATGCTGCCGCTTGTTGGCAGTGCTGCGACCAAGGGCGGCCTGCAGAAGCTGCTGGCAGAGGCCTGCGGCGTTACTGCGGAGCAGATTGTAGATACGGAGCTTTTCCTGTACAACCGTATGCCGGCGACTACAGTGGGCCTGGCGCAGGAATACGTGGCCAGCGGCAGGCTGGATGATTTGCAGTGCGTGTTTGCCGGTCTGCAGGGTTTTTTGGCGGCAGAGGCAGGCGCAAGTGTGCAGGTGTTCTGCATGCTGGATAACGAAGAGGTTGGCAGCGGGACGAAGCAGGGCGCGGCGGCGACCTTCTTAAAGGATGCGCTGCAGCGCATCAATATGGCACTGGGCAGGGACGAGGAGGATTATCTGGTGTCCTTGGCCAACAGCCTGATGCTTTCGGCGGACAACGCTCATGCGGTGCATCCCAATCATACGGATAAGAATGACCTGACGAACAAAACCTATCCTAATGAGGGCGTGGTTGTCAAATACAGCGCTAACCAAAAATATACTACAGATGCGGTATCCGGCGCGCTGGTGCAGCTGCTGGCTAAAAAGGCGAACGTGCCGCTGCAGCTTTTCTATAACCGCTCGGATATGGCAGGCGGTTCAACCTTAGGCAATATCTCTACCAGTCAGGTAGCAATCAAATCGGTGGATATAGGCCTGGCGCAGCTGGCGATGCATTCCGCCTACGAAATGGCCGGCGTTAAGGACACGGCGTATCTGGCGGAGCTGGCGCAGGCATTTTTTGCCGCCGCTGTGGCGGAGGCTGGCGACGGAACGTACTTCCTGAAGTAACAATTTAATATGTATAGATATAGGGGCATAGCAGATGCTGGTGACAGGTCTGCTGTGCCTTTGCTATTAGTTGCGGGCGTTTCGGCGTGGTGCTATACTGAGCTTAGAAAGTTCATAAGCGAAAGTGGTGATTATATGTTGCAGGCAATACGCAGATTATCTAAAACACATCTGGCAGTGCTTTGCATCTGCCTGCTGGCTGTGGGCAGTGCGGTGTACTTCTTTTTGGCGCAGCGTGCCAGCCGCCATGCGGCGGAGCTTTTTAACTATTATATGGCCAAGCAGCAGGTGCTGGCAGGCACGGTGACGGCCGAGGAGCTGCGTGCTGATATCTGGGGCAATGTATATTTTAAAAACCTGACCTGGGATTCGCCGGAGGATGAACGCTTGCTGGATGTGCCGGAGGGACGCATCAAAATCAAGCCGAAGGATATTATCCTGCGCATTGCCGGTATTGATACGGTGCAGGAGGTGGAGCTGCGCGGTGCTTATATTCATCTGGGTTTTGATGATAAAATGCGCCTGGACATCCTGCAGAATAAAAAGACGGCGGAGGAGATTTTGCCGGACGAGGTGCCACCGGAAAAGCGCCATTTGCAGATTAAGGGCAAGCTGCCGAATATCAGGCTGATTTTGCATGATACGGTGCTGTCGGCAGAATACAAAAAACGCCATTTTATTTTGAATGATGTGGACGCAGCGGCGCAGATACATGAGCATCAAAAGCTGGAGCTGCATCTGGCGGCAGGACGTTACGGCGGCAGCATTGCAGGCAAGGGATTGAATATTGACGGAACCTGCGAGCTGCAGGGGGAGCAGAAGACGAATATCAACATCTGCCTGTATGATGTTATCCCGGATTCGCTGGGCATGAAGAATGTTAATGATGCGATGACTGTGACCGGGCAGATGACAGGCAGCCTGAAGAAGCCTTTGATTGATGGGGCGCTGGCGCTGAAGGAGCTGCATCTGAACGATTTGTATTTTACGAATATCAACGGCACCTACCATTATGAAAATGCGTTGATCACCTTTCAGGATGTGACGGGCAGCATTTTTGGCGGTACCTTTGATGCTATCGGCCTGTATCATTTTGATAATCGCTATTACAAGATTGATGTTGATGGCAAGAATCTGATGGCTTCGCTGGCTGCCAAAAGCAGCAAGATTAATACGAGCGTTGCTTTGAAGATGAAGTTCCGCAATGAGGGACCGCATGGCAATAATTTGGTATACGGCAGCTTTTCTACGGGCAAGGGAACGTACATGATGGTGCCGTTTTTGAGCCTGCGCGGCAGCTTCAGCGACCAGAGCGGCGAGCTGGCGTTCAGCAATGTGGAGATTGAAACCAAGGTAGGCACGTTTGAAAGCGATGTCTTTAAGATTGTGGACGGCAGATTGCAGCTGGGCGAGATTTTTCTGGCGAACGGCGAGGGCAGGCGTATACGTGTGAGGTAGGGGGGAGGAGAATGTTAGTGTTATGGAGAATTTTCTAAGTGAGTATATGAAGAAAAACTTTTGATATTAGGAGGATAAGTAAAGATGAAGTATATTGGACATAGAAGTGATGATGGCGAAAATAGAGAACAAGCTCTCTTTGAACATTTGAATGGAACAAGTACTTTATGTGCTGAGTTTGCCAAAAAGTTTACAATAGAAGAAATAGGAAAGTTGCTAGGCTTATATCATGATGTTGGAAAGTATTCTATTGGTTTTCAGAAACGAATTCAACAGAATGGACCAAAAGTAGATCATTCAACTGCAGGGGCACAATTACTTGGAAAATATTTTGTACCATTTGCTTTTTGTATTGCAGGCCATCATAGTGGTTTAATGAATCTTGGCGTAAGAGGTGATATTGATAACGGAACTTTGGTAGCTCGTATGCGAAAGGAATTAGTAGGAATTTTAGATTATAGTGCCTTTAAAAACGAATTACCTGAATTAAGTGTAAACAAAAAACTTTTTCCAGCTTTCGTTGATACCTTTTCAGCTATGTTTTTCACAAGAATGCTATTTTCCTGTTTGGTAGATGCTGACTTTTTGGATACAGAGCGGTTTATGCGACCTGATACTCTGAAGCGTGGTGAATTTTCTGATTTAGAAGAGCTATATAAGCGATATAATGCCTATATTATGGCTTGGGGAAAGCCTACAAATAAACTAAATGAAAAACGTACGGAAATTCGTGAAGAATGTATTAACGCAGCTCATGGTAATGAAGGAATGTATACGTTAACTGTTCCTACTGGTGGCGGTAAAACAATCGCGTCGCTTGGTTTTGCTTTGGAGCATGCTATGCAACATAAAAATAAGGAACGTATTATCTATGTAATTCCTTATACTTCCATTATTGAGCAGACCGCTGATGTTTTTCGTTCTATTGTAGGAAGTGAGGATGTAGTTGAGCATCATATGAATGTTGATTATGATGATGCAGAATTTGGTGATAATAAACAAAAAGAAAATGAACGTAAAAAGCTGGCAACGGAAAATTGGGATGCACCGATTATTGTAACGACTAATGTGCAGTTTTTTGAATCATTATATGGCAATAAAACTAGTCGTTGTCGTAAATTGCATAATATTGCTAACAGTATTGTGATTTTTGATGAAGCACAGATGTTGCCTAATGATTATTTAATTCCTTGTATGCGAGCTATAAGGGAATTAGTAAGTAATTATCATGTAACTGCGGTATTGTGTACAGCAACGCAGCCTAGTTTGAATAAATATTTTACTGAAGATGTACAACTACATGAAATTTGTTCTAATGTAGATGATTTGTATGATTTTTTTAGGCGTGTTCATTATGAAAAGACTGATTTTGAGGACACAGAAGCTTTGGTTGCACAACTTAATATACATAAACAGGTATTATGTATTGTTAATTCTAAAAAAGCTGCACAGAAAATTTTTGATGGCTTGAACGGAGATGGTTGCTATCATTTATCAACTTTTATGTATCCGCAGCATAGACGAAAAATCTTGGTTGAAGTTAGGGAACGACTTAAGAATAATTTGCCGTGTAAGCTTGTAGCTACCAGTCTTGTTGAAGCTGGTGTCGATGTGGACTTCCCGGTAGTTTATCGTGAAATTGCCGGCTTAGATAGTATAATTCAGGCAGCTGGCAGGTGTAATCGTGAAAATAAAAGACCATTAGAAGAGAGTATTGTTTATATATTTGAAATTAAGAAAGATGATACTAAAATCCCTAGTTTTATAAGATTACCAAGAGAAATTACGCAAATGGTAATGCGTGATTTTAATGATATTTCATCTACAGCGGCAATAAAACAATATTTTGATCAGTTACATGTAAATAAAGGCGAAAGCCTAGATATGCACAATATTTTGGGGATGTCTGATAAGAGGATGTTGTTTAAAGATATTGCTTCGGATTTTAAGATTATAGGCGAAACCGGTCGAGGAGTTTTTATTCCATGTGATGATGTCAGCAAGAAGTTATTGGAACAACTGCGTGCAGGCGTATGTAATCGGTCCTTGATGAGAAAAGCAGGACAGTACATAGTAAATGTTTATGAAAATCAATTTCTTAAGTTGCAAGGAGCAGGAGTTATTGATGTTATTGACGAAAATATTAATGTATTGACTGATATGAGTATTTATGATGTCCATAAGGGATTGATAGTAAATATTGATGATGGTGTTGGTGTGTTCTTTTAAATTTTAAAAACAAATAGAGACGGAGGTACCCGTCTCTATTTGCTTTACTATAAAAGTAAATCGACAATATTTCTATCCACATGAGAATTTCATGACATATGTATAATATCAGAGAAGAAAAATATATGCAAGACTATTGTGGTATCATTGACAAAAGATAGAACTAGATATATAATTAAAGTAAATCAACAATGAAATAAATAAAAGGCGGTGATAATGTGAGTATTAAATTAGAGGTTTGGGGTGATTATGCATTATTTAGTCGCCCGGAGTTGGCTGTTGAGCGTGTTTCTTACGATTGTATAACGCCATCGGCAGCGCGTGGTGTTTTAGAAGCAATTTACTGGCATCCCGGCATGAAATGGATCGTGGATAAAATCTATTTGCTTAGCCCTATTCGTTTTACTAATATTAGACGTAATGAGGTTAAGGCAAAAGCTAGTGGTAGCAAGGCAAGAAGTGTGATTAACGGAGCTGATGGTAAAGATTTATATCTTAATACCAAAGATGAAATTCAGCAGCGTGCGTCAATGGTGCTCAAGGATGTGCATTATGTTATCGAAGCGCATTTTGAAATGACGGATAAAGCTAATGCAGGCGATAATCCTGGTAAGTTTCAGGATATAATCAAACGACGCATTACTAAAGGCCAATGTTACCATACACCATACTTTGGTTGTAGAGAATTTCCGGTTAATTATCGTATGTACGATTTTAACAATGTGCCTACGATTGCTGAAAATCGTGATTTAGGATTGATGCTCTATGACATGGATTATAGTGATTTAAATAACATCAAGCCTATGTTTTTTAGAGCTGTATTTGTCAATGGCGTAATAGATCTTACGCAATGTGAGGTATACAAATGATACTGCAAGCATTAGTAGATTATTATGAGGCTTTAGCTGCTAAAGGAAAGGTGGCTAAACCAGGTTGGGGAAATGCCAAAATATCTTATGCGCTGAATATTGATAAACAGGGAAGGTTACTAAACCTTCTTTCTTTGAAAATTTCTGTGCAAAAAGGTAAGAAAACAGTCGAATTGCCACAGAACATATTACTGCCGGAAGCAACGAAACGTACTGCAGGAGTTGCTGCACAGTTTTTATGGGATAATGCAAAATATGTTTTGGGTATAGATTCCAGTGGTAAAACTGAGCGTAGTAAGCAATGTTTTGAGGCAATGGCACAAAAATGTCAGGAAATATTGGCAGATGCTATTGGTGAAAAAGCAATGGCACTAAAAGCATTTTTTGCAACTTGGCAACCAGAATTAGCTCATGAAAATATGCTTTTGCAGCCTTATATGGAAGATTTACTGGGTTCAGCTAACTTGATGTTTAAGGTTGATGGCGAAAGTGTAGAACAGGATGAAGAAATCAAACGGGCGTGGGATTCTTATAAAAGCCAGCAAACTACGGATGTAGCTAAAGGAATTTGTTTGGTTACTGGAAAAACGGCTCCTGTAGCTCGTCTGCATCCTAGTATTAAAGGGTTGTATGGAGCACAGTCTTCTGGCGCCGCTTTGGTAGCGTTCAATGCTCCTGCTTATGAATCCTATGAGCACAAGCAGGGAGACAATGCACCGGTCAGTGAGTATGCTGCCTTTGCTTATACAACAGCGTTGAATACTTTATTGTCGAACGACAGAAATTATCTACGTATTGGTGATATGACTGTTGTGTTTTGGGCAGAAGAAGCAGATGAAGATAATGAAGATGTTTTTGCTGATCTTATTAGCAGTGCCAATGAGATTATCAAAGACGATGATATCAAGGGCTTTTTCGAAAAAGTTCGAGCTGGTAATACGTTTGAAATTAGTGATTTTACGGTTAAACCGGATAACAAGTTTTATATTTTAGGATTGTCGCCTAATGCTGCAAGAATTTCAGTACGTTTTTTCTTTACCAATACCTTTGGTGATTTTGTTAAGAATTACGAAAAATATTTTCGCGAATTTGAAATTATCAAACCAGGATTTAATAACAGAGTAAGTATACCATTATGGCAGATTCTGCAGGAAACTGCTAATAAAAATTCCAAAGATAAAGCAGCTACACCGTTGTTGACAGGTGCTGTTTTACGTAGTATTTTAAGCGGTACAAAATATCCTGAAGCGTTGTATCAGAATACAATCTTACGAGCAAAGGCTGATCAGGATAATCCTGATAAAAATATTACTAAAATCAGTAGAATCAAGGCGGCAATCATTAAAGCTTGTTTGATGAGAAATTACAAATATAATGAGGAGGTTGTTACTGTGGCATTGAATGAAGAATGTAAAAAAGTACCTTATGTGTTAGGAAGATTGTTTGCGGTACTTGAGGACTTGCAGGAAAAAGCTAATCCTGGTATTAATAGTACTATAAAGGATCGCTACTTTAATTCTGCTTGTGCTAATCCTAGCATGACTTTTCCGCTGTTGACTAAGCTTGCCAATACGCATTTGAAGAAAATTTCATCACAAAAAGGTACTGTAATCTATTTTGAAAAGTTGATTGGTGAACTTATGAATAAACTTGAAGTTGCAGACAATGCGATGCCGGCTCGTTTAAACTTACCGGAACAAGGTGAATTTGTTCTCGGATATTATCATCAAGTGAAAAAACGTTATGAGAAAAAGGAGGAAAAATAAATGGCTGAAGTAATCAAAAACAGATATGAGTTTACAATTTTATTTGATGTAGAAAACGGTAATCCGAATGGTGACCCGGATGCAGGCAACATGCCGCGCATTGATCCTGAAACTGGCTATGGCATTGTTACTGATGTTTGCCTGAAGCGTAAAATCAGAAATTGTGTTGAGACGATGTGCGAAGATAAAGAAGGCTACAAAATCTATATTAAAGATGGTGTACCTCTGAATGAAAGCGATAATACTGCATATATTGCGTTTGGCACTGATGAAAAGAAAATTAAGGAATTAAAAAAAGATGATCCTGAAATTGATAAGAAAATTTGCCAATTTATGTGCAATAATTTCTTTGATATTCGTACTTTTGGTGCAGTTATGACTACATTCGTAAAGGCTGCTTTGAATTGTGGTCAGGTTCGCGGTCCTGTGCAGTTGGGCTTTGCTCGTAGTATTGATCCGATTGTGACACAAGAAGTTACAATTACCAGAGTTGCTATTACAACTAAAAAGGATGCAGAAAATAAGAGCACAGAAATGGGCCGTAAATATATTGTTCCTTACGCATTATACCGTGTAGATGGTTATATTTCTGCAAATCTTGCACGTAAAGTAACTGGATTTAGTGAAGATGATTTGGCTTTGTTGTGGCAGGCAATTATCAATATGTTTGAATACGATCATTCTGCTGCTCGTGGCAATATGGCTGTACGTGAGCTTATAGTATTTAAGCATGCCACGGAATTAGGTAATGCTCCTGCATATAAGTTGTTTGATATTGTGAGTGTTAAGCGTAAGGAAGGAGTTATTGCTGCTAGAAGCTATAATGATTATGAAGTTGAAGTTGCAGAAAATAAACTCCCTGAAGGTGTAAGCTGTACACGTATGATTTAAGGTAATTTCTTCTGTGAGCAATTAGTGTTTGTGTAATTTAGGTTCATGGTGCGAAGTTATATGGAACATAAAATTTAGCTTAGGTTCGCAACTTAAGCTAGAATGGGAAACTATAAGTTTTCTCACATCAAAATAAATTTTTGAGTATTTGAGTTGAGCTAGTTCGCAAAAAATGCTTGATTTAAATGAATAGAGAAGTAATTTGTTTTGATGCTGTCGCTCCCGTGAGGGAGCGAGGATTGAAATTGAACAAAATGGATGGCGTGTATATCATCAAGAGTCGCTCCCGTGAGGGAGCGAGGATTGAAATTCTGATATCAAAAATAAGGTTAAAGAGCTGAAAGTCGCTCCCGTGAGGGAGCGAGGATTGAAATCCAGATGAATACTTTGATAAAGCAAAAGCCGCAGGGTCGCTCCCGTGAGGGAGCGAGGATTGAAATACGTATGGCAACATCAGCAGTTTTTACTTCGTCCGTCGCTCCCGTGAGGGAGCGAGGATTGAAATGGCGCGCTTCTCGGCGGTATTGCCGGCGGCGGTGGTCGCTCCCGTGAGGGAGCGAGGATTGAAATTACTTCGATGCATTTACCACATCTCCATGTCCGGTCGCTCCCGTGAGGGAGCGAGGATTGAAATCTGCCGACGTGGTGGAGCGTCGCAGAGAGATTGCGGTCGCTCCCGTGAGGGAGCGAGGATTGAAATCTACTTAATCCATTGCGTAAAGTATAAAATAGCGTCGCTCCCGTGAGGGAGCGAGGATTGAAATCGTCAAATAAATATCCTTTAAACTCATCGCAATAAGTCGCTCCCGTGAGGGAGCGAGGATTGAAATCTTAAATAGGTTATAATCAGCTTCAGCAATAGCGTCGCTCCCGTGAGGGAGCGAGGATTGAAATACGAAGTTGCCGTAAAAAAGCGTCATGAAGGTGAGTCGCTCCCGTGAGGGAGCGAGGATTGAAATTTTGTCAACTTCATACAGATTTTTGGGAACCTGCTCGTCGCTCCCGTGAGGGAGCGAGGATTGAAATAATATGAATAAAAAAGAAATAAGTATCCTTGCTAGTCGCTCCCGTGAGGGAGCGAGGATTGAAATAATATGAATAAAAAAGAAATAA
>NZ_CALDXR010000010.1 GCF_937920985.1 uncultured Phascolarctobacterium sp. | reverse complement strand
TTCTTTTATCAAACTTCCTACACTTGAAAAGTGCGAACATAAAAACAGTTTCATCTATATCCTCCTTAATAAATTCCGATTTACCGGACTAAGCCTAGTATACCATATTCGCCAATTAAAGAACACCCCTATATAGGAGAATTCGGCTGTTTTATTGCGTACGTGTGTGCCAATCTCCCGTACGCACGTACGCAGCTATTTGCCCAAAACTCCCCCCATACAACCGTTTTCCCTCGGAGAGCCCACGGCACTTTGCAGACCGCAGGACTGAAAGTGTGTTATAGTGGGTTATTACACTTCCGCAGAAGTGCCTTTCCCTCGCCACAGACAGCTGGGTGCGCCTTTGTGAGAGCCTTTTATGCGGCTAACCCATATTGCCCATGGGCGATGTGAGAGGGGATTTCAAGGGGCGCAGCACCCTTGGCACACGACTTTGGTACAAAGTCTAGTGTGTTACACCTTGCCAGAGGTGTACACGTTCCTGAAATGCAAAAAGCCCCATACCCAACACCTTGACGGTGCGGACATGGGACTTGATGCTTCCTCGGCCTAGCCGGGTACTCTTAACCAATCCTGACTGGCAGTTGCCGTGTCATTTCTCGAAAACTGTTTTACGAACACCTGAAAATTCAGGAGGTCATTTTTTATTTGCTCTGCAATGCTTCCGCCAGCAGCTTTTCGTCGGCAATAGCCTGCGACAGCACCTGCTGCGTGTCCTCGCCCAAGCGAGGCGCACGCTTCCGCAGCGCAGCCGACGTTTCGCTCAGCTTCATGGCAAAGCCAAGCTGCCGGTAGCTGCCAAGCTCTGCATCCTCTACGTTCAGCACCATGTCGTTGGCCTTGGTCTGCTCCGCGTCCACCGCCTCGGCAAAATCCAGCACCGGCGTTACGCAGGTGTCCCTGCCAGCCAGCAGTTGCTCCCATTCGGGCAGCGTATGCTTGGCAAACTCCAGCGTCAGCTGCTGCTTTAGGTAGTCATGGTTAGCATCATCATCTATCAGATCCGTCATATCGGGGCGCTGCAACACAGCGCAGAGGTTGCTCCAGAACTTCTTTTCTAAGCAGCCCACCGCAAGGTAGCGTCCTTCCTTCGTTGCATAAATATTATAGTTGGCGTTGGCGCCTGTCAGCCAGTTGTTGCCGCGCTCCGCCACAAAACCGCTGCCGAAGTACAGGCTGGCAGCACCGGGCATCAGCGTCATCGCCACGTTATACAGCGAAATATCTATTTCCTGGCCCTCGCCCGTCATCTGTGCATGGCGCAGTGCAATCATAATGCTCATGCCCGCCGCCATCGACGCATTCATATCCGCCATCAGCACGCCCGGAATCGCAGGCTTGCCCTGCGCCTCACCGCTCATAGCGGTAATGCCTGCCAGGCTCACGTAACCGATATCGTGGTCGGCCTGCTTGGCGAGCGGTCCCTTTTTGCCGTAGCCCGTCAGCGAGCAGTAGATAATACGCGGATTCACCGCCTTCGCCGCCGCATAGTCAATACCCAGCTTCGTCAGTACGCCCGGACGATAGCTTTCCACCACCACGTCGGCAGTTTTCACCAGCTCCAGAAACGCCCTGCGTCCCGCATCCGCTTTCAGGTTAAGCACTACGCTCTTTTTATTGCGGTTCAGCTGCAGATGCCAGTAACCGAAATCCTTTAAAAACGGCGGAAAGCTGCGGGCATAATCTCCACGTCCCGGCTCCTCGATTTTGATAACCTCCGCGCCGAAATCGGCCAACAGCATCGTACAATACGGTCCCGGCAGCAGCCGTGACAAATCAAGCACACGAATACCCTCTAAAGCCTGCACAATAACGCCCCCTTAACAGCAGCATATTTTTAGACTGAGTTTTTATACTACCTGGAAGATATAGAATTTGAGATAATTTGTTTCCGGAACCTGCCACAGAATCGGATGGTCCGGAGATTGCTGACGCGCTTCAATCTGACGCAGAGAAACATTGGCATCATGCGCAGCGTCCTGCAGCATCTTCACAAACAGCTCCTCCTTCATAAAGTGCGAGCAGGAGCAGGTTGCCAGATAACCGCCGCGCGGCAGCAGCTTCATAGCCTTCAGATTGATTTCCTTGTAGCCGCGAATCGCATTCTTCACCGTGCTGCCGGATTTGGTGAACGCCGGCGGGTCCAGAATAATAAAGTCATATTCACGGGAATGCTTGTTGAACAAATCGCCCAGCAAATCAAAAACATTCGCCTGCAATCCGTGCATAACATCGGAGCAATTGTTAATCGCAGCGTTATGCTCCGCCATCTGCACTGCCTCCGCACTGATATCAACAGCGGTAACGCTGACAGCGCCGCCCTTGGCAGCATTCAGCGCAAAGGAACCGGTGTGGGTGAAGCAGTCCAGCACATGCTTGCCCTTGGCAATCTTGGCAATCGCCTGACGGTTATACTTCTGGTCGAGGAAGAAGCCGGTCTTCTGGCCGTTTTCTACATCAACCGTATACTCGATGCCGTTTTCGACAATCTCGGTAGTAACAGCGCCGGGTTCGGGGCACAAATCAGTAGCAAACCAGTGCTTGCCCTCCTCCATGCCCTCCAGCAGGCGGATTCTTACGTCGTTACGCTCGTACAGACCGCGGATTTCCTGTCCCATCTCGCGCAGAATTTTTATCAGCAGCTCAAACAGCATCTGCTTGCGCATTTCAATGCCCAGGGACAGGGTTTGCGTTACCAGCAGATCATTGTAGCGGTCTACGGTCAGGCCGGGGAACATATCCGCTTCGCCGAAAATCAGACGGCAGCAGTTAAAATCACGCTCGCCCATAACCGTCAGGCGGTAATCCAGCGCATAGCGCAGGCGGCGCTCCCAAAAGGCTTCGTCAAACTTATCATTAGTATTGGTGGAAATAATGCGCACACGGATTTTGGAATGGTCGTTCACAAAACCGGTGCCCAAATATTTGCCTTTGGACGTTACAACATCCACCAAGTCACCGTTGGCATAATCGCCTTCAATTTTAGTTACCTCTTCACCGAACACCCAGGGATGACCGCCGCGTGCAGCGCGTTCTCCCTTCGGGGTTACGAAAAATTTTGCATATTTACGCATATTCTACCTCACGATTTTTAGATTAGTTTTTCTTTAAGTATAGCATATTTCTCTCATTAGAAAAATACACTTTCTCCAAGACTTACACTTTGAGCCAAGGGATTAAAATTTAATAGAATTTACCGAGCGTTCCAGTACAGGAGCCAGTTTAGAAGCCAACTTGGCATTGAAAATATAGTCATAGGAAATGTAATTTCCGTCCTGTATAAAAATATAGGCAATACTGTGACTGGTAACATCATCAAAGCTGGTTTTAATACATGGTAAATTATTTACAACAGTAAATTCATTTTTGATATTTCTTGCTGTTCTGACCTCTGATTTTAACTGCTTAATAATCTTTTTTTCTAAGTCAGCCTGCTCTGCAGCCGAAAGATTAGCAAGAGATTGCGGATAATAGGCATATTTAGGATTATCAGCTATTTTCTGCACCATAATGCCCGTCATCATATCATCATTACTACCTAACATTTGATGGTCAAAGGCAGCTCCTGAATTATACACATCTTCCGGCAGCTCATAGCTATACCTATTGTCAGGAGTAGCAAAACGTTTCCATTTAGTACCAATCTTAATAGAAGCAATCATCTCATTCATGGTTGATGCCTTGAATTTTTCATAAACGTCAGCCTCAACAGTAAAACGAATATCAATCATATCATTAGCAGTAAAAATTGTATAGTTATCCATTATAAAATCAGGTGTTTTAGGCTGGGCATTAATTTTGCTGACAACATGCAGTGTTTTTCTGCCATCCAGCTTAATGATTTTGTTTTCTATAAGCTCAGCATCCTTTTCTGTAGCTATTTCCTTCTTCAGTTCAGCAAGTACTTCATCTATAAATTTAGCAGAATTAGGACCAGATTTATCTATAGGAGTTACATAGATAAACATTTGCACATTAGAATAGTTTACTTGAAAAATTTTCTCATTATCGGGCGTATACTCACCTTTAGCCAAAAAGCCTGCAGGCATCAGCATAGAAATGGCATTTTTCTCATCGTTAAAAAGCTGCTTGGATTGCTGTACGGATACCTGATTATTTGCAACTGACATTTCCGCCTGCACCGCTGCTTCGGTCGGACTGCAGACATTAAGTGGAATAAAGGCTAGCATAGCGGCAATTAAAATTCTTTTAAACATTGTACCATCTCCTCATATAAGATACTTTAAGTATAGCATATTTTGCAGGCAGATGCACAGAAAACAGCTCTGCTCTTTGCCTGCGCTTTTGTGAACAGCATATCCTGAAAACAACAACATACACATGACGTAATAGCTCTTCATCTAATATTGTAAGGAGCAGACTGTCTGACAGTTTTTCAACACATAAAAAAGCTGTCGCACTTTGACATGCGACAGCAGTTTTGCTTTGCTTAGAACGCTGCAACAACAGCACCTTTGTATTTGTCTTCGATGAACTTTTTAACTTCGGGAGAACGCAGAGCATTCATCAGCTTCTGGATTTCCGGACGGTTTTCGTCGCCCTTGCGAACAGCTACGATGTTAGCATACGGAGATTCCTTCGGCTCGGTGAACAGAGAATCCTTCACCGGATTCAGCTTAGCTTCCATAGCAAAGTTGGAGTTGATAACGGACAAATCAGTATCATCCATGGAACGCGGCAGCAGAGCAGCTTCGATTTCCACAATCTTCAGCTTCTTGTCGTTGCCAACGATATCGCCTACGGTAGCCTTAACGCCAACGCCATCTTTCAGCTTCAGCAGCTTAGCGCTTTGCAGCAGAGCCAGCGCACGGCCGCCGTTGGACGGGTCGTTCGGAATAGCAATTTTAGCGCCTTCGGGGATATCATTCAGAGATTTGATTTTCTTGGAATAAATACCCATCGGCTCGATATGTACCTTGCCTGCGGATACAAGATTCATCTTGCGCTCGGAAACGAAGGTATCCAGATAAGGCTCATGCTGGAAGAAGTTGGCATCCAGCTCCTTATCGTTCAAAGCCAGGTTCGGTTTAACATAATCGCTGAATTCGATAATCTGCAGGTCTACGCCCTCTTTAGCCAGAGTGCCTTTAATCTGGTTCAGGATTTCAGCGTGCGGTACAGCGGTAGCGCCAACCTTCAAAGTAACCTTTTTGTCAGCACCATTGTCTGCCTTTTTGTCTCCGCCGCCGCAGCCTGCAGCAACAACTGCCAGGCTTACTAATGCCAGTAATGCAACTAATAATTTTTTCATCTTTTCTTACTCCCTTTCTTTATTTAACACGTCTTGCAAAACATCCGCCTAAGAAAAAAACTCCTTCAGAGGAAGGAGCCGGTCTTCCTCTCATCTTTCAAGATTGCACTTGCAGGATGTAGCACCATAACATTTGTCTGGTTGCCGGGCATCATAGGGCCTGTTCCCTCCGCCACTCTTGATAAGAGCGTGTTATTAAGATGTGAGTAATAATATATTATCCTAGTGTCTTTGTCAACATTAATTGCAAAAAAAAATTAAGGGCAGAAATCCTGCCCTTAATCTGTTAAAATTGTTACTCTTTTCTGTACTTGGCAATACCAACTTTATAGAAGTCATTACCCTCGCTGTCGATGCAGACGATTGCCGGGAAATCCTTAACCTCGTATCTGCGGATAGCCTCCGGTCCCAGATCCTCGTAAGCAATCATGGTTTCGCTCTTGATGGATCGGGTGATAACAGCAGCAGCACCGCCTACAGCAACGAAATAAACAGCGCCATGCTTCGCGCAGGCATCAATAACCTCCTGGCTGCGCAGACCTTTGCCAATCATGCCGCGCATGCCCTGCTCGATCATGGTCGGAGTGTATTTGTCCATACGGCCGCTGGTGGTGGGGCCGGCACTGCCGACAACCTCGCCCGGTTTTGCAGGAGTAGGACCAACGTAATAAATAACATTATTGGTCAGGTCCAAAGGCAGCTTTTCGCCGCGCTCCAGCGCTTCATACAAACGCTTGTGAGCAGCGTCGCGTGCAGTGTAGATATAACCGCTGATGCGTACAACGTCGCCTGCATGCAGGTCTTTGACAGTTTCTTCGGTCAGCGGAGCATTGATATATTTGATTACAGCTTCTTCACTCATCTTCAGGCGCCTCCTTTAAATTTCTGCTTCAGCCTTGCGTGCCTGGTGGCAGTTCAGGTTTACAGCGCAGGGCATACCGCCGATATGGGTATGGGTAAATTCAACATTTACAGCCAGAGCGGTAGTGCTGCCGCCTAAGCCAGAAGGACCTACGCCGGTTTTGTTTACCAGCTCCAGCAGCTCGTCCTCCAGTGCCGCATAGCGCTCATCCTTGTTGTGCTCGCCTACGGTACGGGTCAGCGCGTATTTAGCCAGAATAGCGGCGCGCTCCATGTTGCCGCCGATGCCTACACCGACGGTAATCGGCGGACAGGGGTTCGGGCCTGCTGCACGCACGGTATCAACAACAAATTTTTTGATGCCTTCAACGCCATCTGCCGGCTTCAGCATTTTCAAAGCGCCCATGTTTTCGCTGCCGCAGCCTTTCGGGCAAACGATAATTTTAACCTTTTCACCGGGAACAATCTTGGTGTGGATGATTGCCGGAGTATTATCACCGGAATTTTTACGATCAAATACCGGGTCGCCTACAGAGGATTTACGCAGATAGCCTTCAGTGTAGCCCTTTGCTACGCCTGCATGAATAGCAGTATACAAATCGCCGTCAACGAAATGCACTTCCTGACCGATTTCCAGAAATACTACAGTCAGACCGGTATCCTGACACAGAGGAACAGCTTTTTTCTTAGCCAGCTCGAAGTTCTCAATCAAGGTAGCAAGGATTTCCCTGCCTAAAGGAGATTCTTCTTCAACAGCGGCATTTCTGATTTTATCCATCATCTCCTGCGGGAGATAGTAGCAGGAATCCATGCACAGCTTGGCAATAACATCAGTGACTTCACTAACCTTTATTTCTCTCATGTTTTCATCCTCCTAAGCTCACATTGTCATTGTGAGAATAATATTTGTATACTGCGGCTTAACGGCCGATGCGTTTAGCAGTATTGGCTCTTACAACCTCAGGATCTACAATTTTGCGTGCCAGGCCATTTTCAATAGCAACCTTAGCAACAGCGGCAGCAACTGCCGGAGCAACACGCGGGTCAAAAGCGTCAGGTACTACATAGTCCTCACGCAGGTCTTTTTCATCAATCAGGTCGGCAATAGCATAAACAGCGGCAACCTTCATCTCCTCGGTGATAGCGCGTGCGCGTACATCAATAGCACCGCGGAATACGCCCGGGAATACGGTTACGTTGTTAACCTGGTTCGGTCTGTCGCTGCGGCCGGTGCCGGCAACTGCAACGCCTGCTTCCTTAGCAGCATCATAGCTGGTTTCCGGAACAGGGTTAGCCAGAGCAAAAACAATAGCCTTGTCAGCCATGCTCTGCATAATTTCTTTGGTGAATACGTTCGGAGCGGAAGCACCGATCATAACGTCCGCACCCTTGGCAACATCAGCAAGAGTACCCTGCTTATGCTCTTTATTGGTTACGGTAGCCAGATAGCTTTGGATGCGGTCCAGCTTAGCGTCGATGCCTTCATACAGAGCGCCGAAGCGGTCAACCATGATTACATTTTGTGCGCCCATGTTTACCAGCAGACGGCCGATAGCACTGCCGGCAGCACCGCAGCCGTTGACAACGAATTTAGCGGTAGCAATGTCTTTTTTAACAAAGCGCAGTGCGCCCAGTACAGCAGACAGGCAGGCAATAGCGGTACCATGCTGGTCATCGTGGAATACAGGAATGTCGCAGATTTCTTTCAGCTTATCTTCGATTTCATAGCATTTGGGAGAGGAAATATCCTCCAGGTTAACGCCTGCATAGTTAGGCTGCAGCAGCTTAACGGTGCGGATGAATTCGTCCGGATCTTTGGTATCGAGGCAAACAGGCACAGCGTCAACATCGCCGAAGGTTTTGAACAGTGCAGCCTTGCCTTCCATTACCGGCATAGCAGCTTCGGGACCGATGTCGCCCAAGCCAAGTACACGGGTACCGTCGGTAATAATAGCAACCATGTTGCCGCGGCAGGTATATTCAAAGGAGAGGTTTTTGTCCTCCTTGATATCCTTGCAAGGTTCAGCTACACCCGGGGTATAGGCAATAGCCAAATCATGACGGGTTGCAATAGGCACCTTGCTTACTACAGCAATTTTGCCATTATTATCCATATGTAATTTAAGAGCTTCTTCACGCAGAGTCATTGTCATCTTTTTTTCCTCCCAAAAGTTCCCGACGTAAGCTGTCTAAAAAATCATTAGCTCCGTCCAATAAATAGTATACACTTATTGTATATTAAACTACCCTGTTTTGCAAGATGTTTTCTGTGTAATCTACATCATTTTAAGGAATTGTCAAAAGATTTTTGCTTACTGCGCAAAATTTTCTTAACCAAAGAATCAGACCTTGAAGAATTCCACCTGCGGTGTCTGTCCCGCCTGCAGCGTAAGCACTGCAAAGCAAGGCTCCGAGCCGCCGCGTGGGCGGGACGGACTGCCTGGATTCACCAGCAGCGTTTCCGCATAATATTCGGCCATCGGCACATGCGTATGCCCGAACACCACGATATCCTGCCCCAGCTGCTTGGCCCAATAACCCAAATCAGCCTGCACATTTCTTTCTATATATCTGTGTCCGTGCGTCAGCCAGATTTTGTAGCCTTCTATTTCCAGGTACTCGTCAAATTTACTGCCGTCATCCAGTAAATCGCAGTTACCTCGCACACGCACAGTTTTGATGCCTGTCGCATCATGCAGACGGTTGGCGTCAGCCGCATAATCGCCTGTATGCAGCCACAGCTCGATAGGCGGTGTCTGCTGCAGAATGCGGCGAATCGCCTGCGCACTGCCGTGCGTATCACCCGTAATGCCTATTCTCATTTCTTTTTGCTCCAGATAGCAACCAGCTTACGGATTGCCTTACCGCGATGACTGATTTTGTTTTTCTCCTGCATAGTAGCCTCTGCCATACCCTTGTGCAGCTCGGTAGACCAGAACAGCGGATCGTAGCCGAAGCCGTTTTCACCCAGAGGCTCATGCAGCAGCATACCGTCGCAGATGCCGTCTACCTCATTGAGCACCTTGCCATCGGGCTGTGCTACGCACAGCGCACAGCGGAAGCGGCAGGTACGCTTAACCTGAAACTTCATGTTGTGCAGCAGCAGGTTGTTGTTGTCCTCGTCGCTGGCCTTTTCGCCGGCATAGCGCGCACTGCGCACACCGGGAGCACCGTCCAGTGCCTGAACCTCCAGGCCGGAATCATCGGCGATGCAGGGCTTGCCCAGCTTCTTTGCATAATAGGTAGCCTTTTGGCGGGCATTGGCAGCAAAGGTGCGGCCTGTTTCCGCCGGTGCTTCTACTGCATCAAAATCTGCCAGATATTTGATTTCAATCGGCAAATCCTTCATTAAAGACTTAAACTCTTCCACCTTGCCCTGATTATGGGTAGCTACAACCAATTCATTAATCATTATTTAACCTCGATTCTTAGCTTAGGACGCATATTTATTCGGCAGCGTCCTAATGCTTATTATTTATAGATTTTCTACTGTGCCTGTGGCAATATCCTGCACCAGCACATACTGCCAGCGGCCGCGCTTCTTTTCTGCCAGCGCTGCATCGTAGGCCTTTTGTCGGCAATGCGGACAGATTTCGCGCGTCAGGCAGGTAATGAAAGCACTCTGGTCGCCAAAGCGCGTCCCTTCGGCCGCCGTCTGCAGGATAAAATAACCGCGGCAGGCCTTGCGTTCGCAATAATGCACGCTTTCCACCTGCTCCTCGCGGATTCCCTCCTCATCGTAGTAGATATGCTTGCTGCGCTGCCAGATATTACCGCATTTCGCCAGCAATTCCTTGCTCGTGCTCTCACGCTTGAAGTACAAATCGCCGACCTCGGCAATAAGCTGGTCTACGCGCTTGTTGCAGCGCTCATCCTGCGGGCGCAGTCCGCGCAGATCAGGCTCCACCACCTTGCTGTAATCCATGCCTGCCATCGCCAGAATAATACCGGTGTTGACATAAGGCAGGGCGCTTTCAATCGAATAACCGCCCTCCAGCACCGCAATATCCGCCTGCAGCTTATCCGCCAGACGCGCATAGCCCTGCGCCGTCACCTGCATGGAAGCCAGCGGGTCGCTGAAATGGTTATCCTGTCCGGCGCTGTTGATAATCAGCTCCGGCTGAAAGTCCTCCAGAATATGCGTGATTAAGCCGTCATACAGACGGTGCAGTCCTTCGTCGCCTGTTCCCGGCAGCAAGGGCAGATTGATGTTCGTGCCCCAGGCCGCAGGACTGCCTGCTTCATTAGGAAAGCCTGTGCCCGGATACAAGGTGCGCCCGTCCTGATGGAAGGAGATATACAGCGTATCGGGATCATGATAGAACACATCCTGCGAACCGTCGCCGTGATGCACGTCGGTATCCACAACAGCAATCCTACGGATATTATACCTGCTACGTAAATATTCTACCATTATTGCTTCAATATTAATAGTACAAAAACCACGGATTCCGTGTACCACACGCATAGCGTGGTGTCCCGGCGGACGCACGAGAGCAAAGGCACGCTGCACCTCCCGCTGCATTACGGCGTCGGCAGCCGCCAGACAGCCTCCCGCAGAGGTCAGATGCGCCGGCGTAATCAGGCGCGCAATCGACGGCACACCTACATGCGCGCGCTGCAAATCCTCGAATTCAGCAAGACGCGGACGATATTCCTTAATCTCCTCGCAGTCGAAGAGGCCTTCCTCCTCCAGCTGGTCGCGCGTATATAATAAGCGCTCCTGCCGTTCGGGGTGACCGGGGCTGATCATCCAGTCAAACGCAGGGAAAAATACTAATCCCAAGGTATTCTTTGCCATCAGAAGCTCACCTCCCTGCCGCTAACCTTATAGAGAATTCCCGGCTTCAGCTGCATACGCAGGCTGTAAATATCGCCGGTTTCGTAATAGCCGTGTACTGTATGAAAATGCTCGTAGCTGATAAGCTCCGTTTCCTGGTCGGGCAGCTGCCACTGCGCCGTCTGCTCCCGCAGCCAGCTTGCGAGCAGCTCCTCTGCCGCCTGCTTATTAAAGCGTCGCGGCAGGCTTTCGCGTTTTCCGCCCTCAGGAATAATATAATAGCCATCGGTAGTGTCCGCTCTGAGTCCTGCGCTCAGCGTCGGCCTTGCTACAGATGCACCGATAGCATTCGCCACCATCGCTCCGGCAGGAATATCCACCGGCAGCGCCATAGCCTCGCCCAACGCCCTGATTAAGCCCGGTGCGCCGCCGCCGACGCCAATCAGCTGCTGCGGGATGAATTCCGTGCCCTTGATAACATCGTTAACCGTATATACGGGCTGCTTGGCCCATTCGTCCAGCATTTCCCGAATCGTCGTTTTAATCTGCTCAACAGCGGCAGCCACAATCCTGCGTGCTTCCGCCTGCGGCTCGCCGCCCAAAGCGGCAATCGCCGCCTGCGCCCGCTCTTCATCACCGAAATGCACATAACCTGCGGTAATCAGCGCATCGCTCAGCGTCGCTATGCTGCCGCCGACAGCGGCAGCGGGACCTTCGCGCTCAGGACCGACAACATAACCGTTTTCCGTCTTATGCAGCCTGCTGTCGCCGCCGATGCCGATGCTGCGCATATGAAAGGCGCGCACCGCCGTAGGATAACCGGCAACCGTCGCACCCTTGCTGGCCATCAGCGGCAGGCCGTTCTCCCAGAAGGCAATGTCGGTAGTAGTGCCGCCCACATCCAGCGAAATGCTGTTAACCTCGGGAGCACACAGCGCCTCTATGCCCAGTACGGAAGCCGCAGGACCGGTAAACACAGCCTCCACCGGCTGCTGCAAGGCTGCCTCTAGCGGCAGCGTACCGCCGTCCGCCTTCAGAATATGCACCGGAGCGCTGATGTCGCGCTCTGCCAAAGCACGTTCCACGCGCCTGCAGAAACGGGTGAAAAGCTCATAAACCTGCGCGGAAAAATACGCAGAATTGCTGCGGCGCACAAAGTTCAGCTCACCGCTCAGCTCGCTGCCCAAAAACACCTTGCTGTAGCCGCATTTTTTCAGCTCATGCTCCGCCTGATATTCCAGCTGCGGGTTACGCACGGAAAACTTGCCGCTCACCGCGCACACGCCGCTGCCCTTGCGCCGCAGCAGCTCCTGATGCCTGCTCCAATCGATATTGGCCGTAATCTTGCCACGATGGTCAACATAACCCGACAGATAATACGGTGTTACCGGCAGATGTCCCTTGACGTTCATGCCCGGTCCGGCGATAATTGCCAAAAACACCGGCGGCAAGCTGCCCTCGGTCAAAGCGTTGGTCACGATAGTGCTGGATATTACCACACGCTCCAGCTCCTGCGCCATCCCCGGCTGCAGCACCGCATCCAGCGCCGCCAGCACGCACTGCAGCACATCGTCATGCGTCGTCGCGCGTTTGGCCTGCGCCACCACCTCGCCCTGCCGCAGCACTACGGCATCCGTAAAGGTTCCGCCTACATCAATACCTAACAGCATTGCTTCATCCCTCCTTCGTTTAAACCAGAGTATCAATGCGTATTCTTTTAACCTATACTATATTTACGTTCACCAAGCTAATAACAGACAGTCTATATTAATTATATTATATCATGTTGCCAAACGCCATGCTAAGAAAATTCCTTTCTATAATTATATGCAACACACCAGCAAGCGTTTGCGGGCAGAAAAAAAGACGTAAGCTCCGTTGCTTACGCCTTGTAATTATTATTGGCATCCGGGTGGGGTAATCCTGCAGACATTTTATATTTCTGATAATGTCCTGCATCTGCGATTGCCGGATGTAAGTTGCCGCCGCTTAAATTTAACTAGGCTCTCAAAAGAGCATCATAGTAAACCAGGCTGGCAGCACCGCATAAAGATAAAATGACAGTACTCAAAATAATTAGATATTTTTTCTCCATTTTAATTCTCCTCTACACACAAAACCCATCTCTGTGTGTGAGGCTATTATAAAATAGGCTCTGCCCATAGTCAAGTTAAATGTTATAACGATTTGTTATATTTAATATTCCTGCCTGGCCTATATCAAATTCGCCGTTACCGCAGCCTGCGAGAGCATTTATTTCTCTTTAGCTTGCTAAAAACAGGATAATAGCTTATACTATATACTATTATTGTATTAGTAAGGGAGACGATATGTATTATGGAACGTGAGAGCTTCTCTTCACGCTTGGGATTTATCCTGATTTCTGCCGGCTGTGCCATTGGTTTAGGCAACGTCTGGCGCTTTCCTTTCGTCACAGGTCAATATGGCGGCGCATCCTTTGTGCTCATCTACCTGTGCTTCCTGCTGCTGTTGGGCCTGCCCATCATGGTAGCAGAATTCGCTGTCGGCCGCGCCAGCAGACGCAGTCCGGCAAAATCCTTCGACACACTGGAGCCGAAGGGAACTAAATGGCATCTGTTCAAATATGTAACTATTGCCGGCAACATCATCCTCATGATGTTCTACACCACCGTCAGCGGCTGGATGCTTTATTTCCTTTATAAAATGGCTGTCGGTGACCTTTCCGGTCTGGACGCTCAGGGCATCAAAGGCGTTTTCGGTGCTTTGCTGCAGGACCCGGCAACTATGGCCGGCAATATGGCTATCATCATCATGCTCTGCTTCAGCGTCTGCTACCTGGGCGTTCGCAACGGCGTTGAACGCATCACCAAGGTTATGATGGCCTTCCTCATCGTGCTGATGGTTGTGCTTGCAGCCAACTCCATGCTGCTTCCGGGCAGTGAAGCCGGCCTCAAGTATTACCTCTACCCGGACTTCGACAAAATTGCCGAGCACGGTGTACGCGAGGTAATCTTCGCCGCTATGGGCCAGGCCTTCTTCACACTGAGCATCGGCATGGGCTCTCTGTCCATCTTCGGCAGCTACATCGGCAAGGAGCAGAAGCTCACCAACGAAGCGCTGTGGATTATGTTCCTCGATACCTTCGTAGCAATCGTTGCCGGTCTGATTATTTTCCCGGCATGCTTCAGCTTCGGTATCCAGCCGGATGCAGGCCCGAACCTGCTCTTCATCACCCTGCCCAACGTATTCAACGCTATGAACGGCGGACGTATCTGGGGCACCCTTTTCTTCCTCTTCATGCTCTTTGCGGCAATGTCCACTGTTATTGCCGTATTCGAAATGATTATCTCCAGCATCTGCGAGCTGACCGGCGGTGACCGCCGTCGCCTCATCCCCTTTGCTGTTATCGGCATGATTCTGCTGTCCCTGCCCTGCGTTTTCGGCTTCAATATCTGGAGTGGCTTTGAGCCTCTGGGCAAAGGCACCTGCGTGCTGGATCTGGAAGACTTCCTCGTCAGCAACAATATCCTGCCTCTGGGCAGCCTCATCTTCCTAGCCTTCTGCACTACCCGCTACGGCTGGGGCTGGAACAAATTCATTGAAGAGGTTGATACCGGCAAAGGCATAGGCTTCCCGAAATGGATGCGCTTCTATGCAACCTACATTCTGCCGCTGATTGTCCTGTACATCTTCTTCAACGGCTATTACGCCATCTTCTTCAAATAAGATAAATTGGGGTGTCCTGTAGCGTCAAACCCAATTTTACACATTTCTATAACGCGAAACGAGCACTACCTGCATACCCTGCAAGTAGTGCTCGTTTGATTATGTCAATTATACTTGTACAGCTCTGCTCCACTGATGAGCTCATACTCAGAACTGGTAAAGTCAAAACCAGATAGAGCCACAAAACCAAGCCTACTAACCTCCATAAAGCTCAACACATTTTTCAGCTGCTGCACTTCAGCCTCTGCCTCCGCCCTCGAAAAAGTCTTATCGTAATACTTCACTTCATAAAATGCATAACCATTCTTCAGCTCTAAAACACAATCAAATTCGCCGCTACGTCTTTCCTTAGGCATATCATACCAAAAAGTTCCGATATCATACACATCTGACCTTTTGCCTTCTCGCAACTGTCTGGAAAAATACTCTCTGACAATGGCTTCATACCGGTGCGAAATAAATGTCTTGATGCTGCTCTTTATATACAGCTCATAAAAATTTTTAGTACCGATTCTTGCAATAACATCACGCTTATTATAGATATAGGCATAATAAAAACGCACCAGATTATCACTAATCTCATAGAAAGTCTTTTTCTTATCATTTTTCTTGTTAATCGGATAAATCTTTTGAATAATCTCCATCTCCAATAAATTTTTCAATTGCTTGTCTAAGCTGCCATTGGAATTGCCGGAAATCAGCTGTTCAATTTCTCCATACCTTTTCTTGCCATTAGCCAAAGCAGACAAAATCATATTAGCATTCGCCACCTTAGATAGCTCCGCCAATAAAATATATTCCATATAGATGCTGACAGGACTATTTGCATTGAGCAGCAATCGTTCAATATTACCCTCTAAATTCTCTTCCTCATTAATAAGTACATTAACAAATGGACTGCCACCAAACACTGCATATAATGCTGGTTTTGCAGAAGCTGAAAGCTCTGCATAAAATAAAGATGCATCATAATAATCAAAAGGCCTGATATGCAGAATTAAAGAAAATCTGCCAAACAGCGGATTTTCTTGTTGAAGCAATTCTTTCATCATGCCAACATATGAACCAAGCAGTACAAGATCTATATTATTTTTTAAGCTGTCAACAATTCTCTGAAACAGCGAATCTATGTAATGAGCGTCACTTGTTTTCTTCAAATATGTATATTCATCAATAATAATGATGACTTTTTCCTGCTGCGACCCCAAAAATTCAAACAGCTCCTCGAAATCGACAAAATGTAAAAATTTATTATTATAGCAAGCCTTCACCTTCGCCTCAAGACTTCTTAAATTATCTTCTAGAGAAGTCATGAGACACTCATAATAAATAACTTTGCAAGCTATATTCTTTATAGCTTCTAAAATTAGCGTACTTTTACCAACTCTGCGCCTGCCATAAAGCATCACTGCCTGCTTACCTGGCTTAGCAAAAACTTCTGTTAATTGCTGTAACTCTGCTTCTCTACCGACAAACATCCTGTAACCTCCTTTTATACTGAATTCCGTTTCACTGAATTTAATTTCAGTATAATTTTATATTTTCCATCAGAATTTGTCAATATTTTTTTGCTAACCCCTGCACTGCAAGCAAAGAGGCTGCCACTTTCGTGACAGCCTCTATAATTTTGCTCTATTAAATTTTTACAGCTTGCTTTGCAGCTTCTCCAGCTTAGCCTGCTGCACTGCCAGCACCTTGTCACCGATAGCGAACTGCTTCTCGTTTTCGGAGAAAGCAGGGCCGCCGTAGGATTTACGTGCTTCTACGCAATGCTCGGGCTTCAGAGCTACCAGCAAATCGCTCTCGAAAAGGTCGGAGAACTGCTTGTATTCCTCCAGAGAAATCTCCGGCAGGAATTTGCCCTGATGAATTGCATAAGCAACGCATTTGCCGACAACCTCATGTGCCTGACGGAAGGGCAGTCCCTTGCGTACCAAATAGTCAGCCAAGTCGGTGGCATTGGAAAAGTCCTTGCTCACAGCCTGCGCCATCTTGTCCACATTAACCGTCATCGTCAGAATCATATCACGATAAACAGCCAGTGTGAATTTAACGGTGTCGATAGCGTCGAAGAAGCCTTCCTTATCCTCCTGCAGGTCCTTATTATAGGTCAGCGGCAGGCCTTTAGCCGTTGTCAGCATAGCCATCAGATGACCATACACACGGCCGGTTTTACCGCGTACCAGCTCGGAAATATCAGGGTTCTTCTTCTGCGGCATCATGGAAGAGCCGGTGGCAAAAGCATCGTCCAGCTCAACAAAGCCGAATTCGGTGCTGCTCCAGAGGCAGATTTCCTCACTCAGACGGCTCATATGCATCATGAGGGTAGAAGCAAAGGAAAGAAATTCAATGATATAGTCACGGTCGCTTACTGCGTCCATGCTGTTCGGATAAACTGTGCCGAAGTTCAGCTCCTCCGCAACCATAAAACGGTCGATTGGGAACGTGGTACCTGCAATCGCACCGGCACCCAGCGGCATCATGTCCGCGCCCTCCCAAACGCCCAGCAGGCGGCGGAAGTCACGCTGCAGCATATTGAAATATGCCAGCATATGATGAGCAAAGGTAATAGGCTGCGCACGCTGCAGATGGGTATAACCCGGCATCAGAGTTTTTTCGTGCTTTTTGGCAACTGTTAAGAGAGCTTCCTCAAATTTAAGCAAAAGCTCGGCAATTTCGGCAACCTCACGCTTCATATACATATGCATATCGAGTGCAACCTGGTCGTTACGGCTGCGTGCGGTATGCAGACGGGCGCCGGCGCTGCCGATGCGTTCGGTCAGACGCGCTTCCACATTCATATGAATGTCCTCCAGCGCAACGTCAAAATGGAAGTTGCCTGCTTCAATATCAGCCAGGATGTCTTTCAGACCGGCAATGATTTTCTCCCCGTCCTCTGCCGGAATGATGCCGCATTTAGCCAGCATACCGGCATGAGCAATGCTGCCGCGGATGTCCTCGTGATATAAGCGTTTATCAAAATCAATGGACGCATTAAATGCGTCCACCAATTCGTTCGTATTCTTACTGAAACGACCGCCCCAAAGCTTAGCCATTATTTCAGGTTGCCTTTCTTCATCAGCGCTCTTACTTTCAGCGGCAGGCCGAAGAGGTTGATGAAGCCGGTAGCATCTGCCTGGTTGTAAACTTCGTCTTCGCCGAAGGTTACATATTCCTGGCTGTACAGGGAGTACGGGGATTTAACGCCTGCACTGTAGATGTTGCCTTTATAAAGTTTCATGCGAACAGTACCGGTAACGGTTTTTTGAGTTTCGTTAACGAAAGCATCCAGAGCCTCACGCAGCGGGCTGAACCACATACCATCGTAAACCAGCTCGGAATAACGGATGGAAACCTGTTGCTTAAAGGATTGGGTTGCACGGTCCAGGCAAAGGTTTTCCAGATCGTTGTGGCCGTAGTAGATGATAGCGCCGGCAGGATTTTCATAAACGCCACGGGATTTCATGCCAACCAGACGGTCTTCAACCATATCGGTGATACCAACAGCATTGCGGATACCGATTTCATTCAGCTTTTCAACCAGCTTAGCCGGGCTGAGTTTTTCACCGTTAACGCTTACAGGCACGCCTTCAACGTATTCCAGCTCAACATATTCCGGTTTGTCGGGAGCTTTTTCAGGAATGTTGGTAACGATGAACAATTCATCTTTCGGTGCATTCCACGGATCTTCCAGGTCGCTGCCTTCATGGGACAGATGCCACATGTTGCGGTCCATGGAGTAGTCATGGTCATGAGATACAGGAATAGGAATGTTGTGTGCTGCAGCATAGTCGATTTCCTGGTCACGGCTGCGCAGTTCCCACTCACGCCATGGAGCGATGATTGCCAGCTGCGGAGCCAGAGCCTTTACGGACAGTTCGAAACGAACCTGGTCGTTGCCTTTGCCGGTAGCACCGTGAGCAATAGCGTCAGCGCCTTCTTTTTCAGCGATTTCAACTAATTTTTTAGCAATCAGCGGACGAGCGAAGGAAGTACCCAGCAGGTATTTCTTTTCGTATACAGCACCGGCCTTAACGGTAGGCCA
The DNA here is from genome assembly GCF_937920985.1 of uncultured Phascolarctobacterium sp. GTDB lineage: Bacteria > Bacillota > Negativicutes > Acidaminococcales > Acidaminococcaceae > Phascolarctobacterium_A. Next base: position 11,497 of record NZ_CALDXR010000010.1, on the reverse strand, counting down.
TACATAGTCGCTGATGAATTCTTCTTTCAGGTCCATGATGTAGCATTTGCTTGCACCGGTTTTCAGTGCTTTGTCATGAACTGGTTCCAGTTCGTCGCCTTGGCCAAGGTCAGCGCAGGCAGCGATAACTTCGCAGTTGTTGTAATGCTCTTTCAGCCAGGGGATGATTACGGATGTATCAAGGCCACCGGAGTAAGCCAGAACTACTTTCTTAATATCTTCTTTTTTCATTATAATAGCCTCCCATTTCTCTATAATGCTATGCATTAGTGAATAAACTTACAAACTTCTTGTATTATATACCCTTTTTATGCATAAATCAAGTATTTAAGCGCATGTATACAATACTTTTTGTGTACTAGATGTAACAAAAAGCCCAAAATATAGCGTATTTCAGAAAATTTTGTCTGTATACAAGAACGGCTAAGCATATAAACCTATACGCTCAGCCATTATATTTATACATTCAAGACCTGTTTTAAAGTACTTCGTCGCTCATCAGCAGCGCCATAATAGCCTTTTGTACGTGCAGTCTGTTCTCTGCCTGGTCAAATACAACAGATTGCGGTCCCTCCAGCACTTCCTCGGTAATTTCTTCACCGCGATGTGCGGGCAGGCAATGCAAAACGATTGCTTCCGGACGTGCTTCGTTCAGCAACGCCTGGTTAATCTGATAATTATGCAGTGCTTTGAAGCGAACCTCGCGCTCTGCTTCCTCGCCCATGCTGGTCCATACATCGGTATAGAGCACGTCGGCGCCCTTGGCAGCCTTGAAGAGGTCCTCCTCTACGGTAATGCTGCAGCCTGTTTGGGCAGCATCCTCCTGCGCCAGGCGCAGGATTTCCGGGTCAGGCTGATAGCCCTTCGGGCTGGCGCAGATCATGTTCATGCCAACCTTAGCGCAGGCAAACATCAGAGAGTGTGCCATGTTGTTGCCATCGCCTACATAAACCAGCTTACGGCCTTTGAGCACCTTCATCTTCTCCTGAATAGTGAAGATATCGGTCAGCGCCTGGCAGGGATGCAGCAAATCGGTCAGACCGTTGATAACGGGAACGCTGGCATATTTAGCCAGCTCAATAACGGAATCATGCGAAAAAGTACGGATCATAATACCGTCAACAAAACGGGAAAGTACACGCGCTGTATCACGAATAGGCTCGCCACGGCCGATCTGGGAAGCGGAATCGCTCAGATAAATCGGATGGCCGCCCAGCTGCCAGAAGCCTACCTCAAAAGAGGTTCTGGTACGTGTAGAAGCCTTGGAGAACAGCATAGCCAGAGTTTTACCCTTCAAATACTGGTGAGGCTCACCGGCCTTTTGCTTACGTTTCAATTTTTTTGCCACATCAAGAATTGTTGCGACCTCGCCTACGCTAAGGTCATGAATAGAAATCAGGTCTTTGTCTTTTAAACTCATTTTTATCCCCTCTCGTTTTTAACAGGCCGCCAGCGCCTTATCCAGCGCAGCAACCACAATATCAATTTCTTCCTTGCTGATAATCAGCGGCGGTACAATGCGGATAACATTACCCGCAGTACAGTTCACAATAACATGGTTTTCCAGGCAGCTTTCCACAATCGGCTTGCCCTCACCGGCAACCTCCATGCCAAGCATCAGGCCGCAGCCACGGACATCGGTAACCTTGTCAGGATATTTTTCCTGCAGCTTACGCAGCTCATTCTTAAAGTATTCGCCCTTCTCCGCAACCTTGTCTACCAAGCCTTCGGACTTGATAGTCGTCAGCGTTGCGTACACAGCGGCGCAGGCCAGCGGGTTACCGCCGAAGGTGCCGCCGTGGTCGCCGGGCTTGAACACATGCGCCAGGCGCTCCGGCACAGCAAAGCCTGCAACCGGGAAACCACCGCCGATGCCCTTGGCAAAGGTCAGGATATCAGGCTTCACGCCGCTGTGCATATAAGCGAACCATTTGCCGGTACGCGCAACACCGGTCTGCACCTCGTCGAAAATCAGCAGCGCATCATGCTTGTCGCACAGCGCACGCACCTGCTGCAGATATTCGTCAGACGGTACATGTACGCCGCCCTCACCCTGGATAGGCTCCAGCAGTACAGCGCAGACATCATCATCCATCTGTGCCTCCAGCGCCTTAATATCGCCGTAGGGCACAAGCACGTGTCCGGGGCTCAGCGGACCGTAGCCGACATGATAATAATCATGACCGGTAGCAGCCAGCGTATCAAAGGTACGTCCGTGGAAGGATTCGTCCGCAGAAATAATTTTATATTTCGTAGGTGCCTTGCTCACGCCGTATTTGCGCGCCAGCTTCATAGCGCCCTCATTGCCCTCGGCACCGCAGTTGGCAAAGAAAATACGGTCCATGCCGGTAGCCTCGGCCACAACACGCAAGGCCTTCGCCTGAATCTCGGTATAATACAGGTTGGAGCAATGCATCAGCTTGGCAGCCTGCTCGCTGATAGCCTTCACCAGCACCGGATGATTGTAACCAAGACTGTTGACAGCGATACCGGCAAAGGCATCCACATACTCATTGCCCTCGTTGTCCCACACACGGCAGCCCTGGCCAAGCTCCATAACCATCTGATATCTGCCGAAAACAGGCAGATAGTATTTTTCTGTTTCTTCTATAATTGTTTTTTTATCCATTGTCAAGAATATCTCCCCCTCATACAAGCCCCTGCTATCAGATTTCTTTAACTACCTCGGTACCAACTCCCTTGTCGCTGAAAAGCTCCATCAGAATAGAATGCTCGGCACGGCCGTCAATGATATGTGTTTTCTTGGCACCGCCGCTAAGAGCCTTAATGCAGGAGCGAACCTTAGGAATCATCCCGCCGTCAATGCTGCCCTTAAGAATAAGCTCATGAGCCTTTTCAAAGGTCAGAGTGGAAATGAAGCTGCTTTCATCCGGATATGCGGAATAAATACCGCGGACATCAGTCAGCACCAGCAGCTTTTCTGCCTTCAGCGCACCGGCAATTTCACCGGCAGCAACATCTGCGTTAATGTTATAGGTTTCACCCTCATCACCAACACCGGTCGGAGCGATTACAGGAATATAACCGCCGTCCAGCAGGCAGTTAATCAAATCGGTGTTGACCTCCTTAACGCTGCCGACAAAGCCGATATCTACCAGGTTAACCTCACCGTTTTCATAAACATCAGCCAGATATTTTTTAGCCTTCAGCAGGTTAGCATCCTTACCGTTGAGGCCAACAGCCTTACCACCCAAAGCATTCAGACGGCCGACAAGGTCAGTGTTCATTTTGCCTACAAGCGCCATTTCGGCAATAGCTGCGGATTCTGCATCGGTTACACGCAAACCGCCGACAAATTCGCTCTTTTTACCAGCCTGCTCCAGCTGACGGCTGATTTCCGGACCGCCGCCGTGAACAACTACCGGACGCATGCCGGCGTATTGCAGGAACAGGATATCCTGCAGCACCTTGTTTTTCAAATCATCGTTAAGCATAGCGTTTCCGCCATATTTTACAACAATGGTTTTATCTTTAAAATTGCTGAGATACGGCAGTGCTTCCATTAAGGTCTGTACTTGTTGTTCGTTCATTAACATAGTGATAGTCCTCCCTCATTTTTTATATTTGTCTTGCGTTTATATTTATTATTGCTTCTCTCCAAAGATGCGAGCGAAAGTATCAGATGTAATCTCCATCGTACTCTACATATTTATTTTGCATCTATATATTATTGCTTCTGCTTCTCTTTGAAGACGCGAGAGAAGGTATTAGATGCGAGCAATGGTGACGACGGCGTACTAGAGGTACGTCGAGGAACCATTGTGAAGCAGATGATGCCTTATATCGCGTCGCTTAGGTATGGTATTCGCCGTTAATCTTCACATACTCATAACTGAAATCGCAAGTCCACACAGTTGCGCTTTCCTCACCGGCACCCAGGTCAATGCTCATGGAAATATCATGCTCGGCCATGGTCGGCGCCAGCTTTTCGGCAGGCACATTGCAGTTCATGCCGTTTTCTACCAGACGGATACCGCCGATAGAAAGATTTACCTTATCTGCCTCCATGGCAGCGCCGCTGTAGCCTGCAGCGCAGACAATGCGTCCCCAGTTCGGGTCCTCACCGAAGAAGGCTGTTTTTACCAGCGGCGATTTGGCAATAGCCATCGCTGCAGTTTTGGCATCCTCCCAGGTTGCGGCACCGGTAACATTTACCTCCAGGAATTTGGTAGCGCCCTCGCCGTCATGCGCAATCATTTTGGCAAGGTCGGTAGCACAGGCAACCAGCGCTTCAAAAAAGGCCGGATAATCCGGATGCTCCTCCGAAAGAATAATTCCGTTTTCGGCAAGACCGTTGGCCAACACAATCATGCTATCATTGGTACTTGTATCGCCGTCGACAACAACCATGTTGAAGGATTTGTCGGCAGCCTTTTTCACCGCACGCTTCAGTACATCGGGAGCAACGGCGGCGTCGGTAGTAATAAAGGTCAGCATAGTTGCCATGTTCGGATGAATCATGCCCGCACCCTTGGCAATACCGGCAAAGGTTACCTTCTTGCCGCCGATTTCCGTTTCATAGGCAGCGTGCTTGATAAAGGTATCCGTAGTCTGAATCGCCATAGCGCAGCTTTCGCCCTCGCATTCGTCCAGGCTGTCAACAGCATCGGCAATGCCGGTCAGCAGCTTGTCCATCGGCAGGAATTGGCCGATAACACCGGTGGAGCAGACAAAGACTGCTTCCGGCGCAATGCCTAAAAGCTCTGCCGTATGCGCCTGCATTTTCTTGGCATCCGCCAATCCCTGCTCGCCCGTGCAGGCGTTGGCACAGCCGCTGTTTACGGCAATAGCCTGCGCATAACCGTGCTTGTTGACCTCGCGGCTCACGAGCACTGGAGCAGCGCACATTTTATTTTGTGTAAATACCGCACCGCAGGCAGCAGGCACGGTACTAAAAATAACTGCTACATCATGATTGCCGCTGGCTTTGATACCGGCCTTGACGCCGGCAGCAAGGAAGCCCTGCGGTGCAGTCACCCAGCCTTCGATTTTCTTCATGAGATTCCCCTCTTTCCTTGGTGCTTACATCTTTTCTTCTACAGCGGCATCACCGCTAAGCACCTTTTTATAGTATAATAGTTATAACAAGCTTAAGGAACAAGCGGCAGCTGACGCAGGCCGGCAGTTTCATCAATGCCAAACATCACATTCATGTTCTGCACTGCCTGTCCCGCAGCACCCTTAACAAGATTATCAATACAATTCATCACAATAATGCGGCCTGTACGCTTATCGGTCTGCCAGCCAAGGTCCACATAGTTGGAGCCGCGGATATTCTTCAATTCCGGGCAAACTCCCTTACCGCGCAGGCGGATGAAAAATTCATCGCCGTACATTGCCTGATAGGCCTCCTCAATCTGTGCATCCGTTACGCCCTGCTTCAGCTGTGCGTAGCAGGTTGCATAAATACCGCGGTCCACAGGCAGCAGATGCGGTGTGAACTGAATCACTACATCTTCACCGGCAAACTCGCTGTAAATCTGCTCGATTTCCGGCGTGTGGCGGTGTGACGCAACACCGTAGGCCTTAAAGCTTTCGTTGACGCTGCAGTAAAGGCTGCCTGCCTTCAGGCTGCGTCCCGCACCGGTCGTACCGCTTTTGGCATCAATCACAATGCCCTTAGTTTCAATCAGCTTATATTTTAAAAGCGGCACCAGCGCCAGAATGCTGCAGGTTGTGTAACAGCCGGGATTTGCCACCAGCTGCGCCCCGCGCACCTTATCACGGAAAAGCTCGGTCAGACCGTAGACAGCCTGTGCCTCCGGGTCCTCATGCTTCACCTTGTACCACTGTTCAAACACATGGTAATCCTTAAATCTATAATCGCCGCCGAGGTCAATAATCTTGGTCTTGCTTCCTCGCAGCTGCTTGCCTATCTTCATCGCATGGCCATGAGGCAAGGCAATAAAAATCACATCACTTGCTGCAGCAATAGCATCCAGCTCCTGCATCGACTGCAGATTCTTTTCAATACGTCCCGACAAATGCGGATACATAGAAGCAATCGCCTCTCCTGTACTACTTTCAGAGGTAATCACGGCAATTTCCGCTTCCGGATGTCCGTCCAGAAGTCGCAGAAGCTCAACTCCTGCATAGCCTGTTGCACCGATAACACTTGCTTTCATATCCATCCTCCTTTGTACTCGATAATTATACAACCAAACTGTATAATTTTGCAAGCACTTTGTGAATTTTTTTGTAAAAATTAAGGGACAATAATCCATTCTACAATCTTATTTTACTACCTAAAAGATAAATATACCAGTATTTTTTGCCAAATTCACACTTTATTGTTACAATAGACGTGAAAGCTATACACGTCACTGTTTAAAATATATCAAAATCACTAACGAGGTGTATCTTATGTTTAAAATTATTATCATGGCTTTGCTTATTTTTATAGGCATGGTGGGTTATGACAACATTACGGATAAGGCTCAGCCTACCACCCCCGTACAGCAGGAACAGCAGAAGGTCAGCAAGCACGAAAAATCCGCCGCTATGGCGCTTTTCACCAGCCTGCTGCCTCCCAAGGAGGAATGGCCCTCGCCCGTACATAAATTCTATCTGGCCTTTAATATGGATGAGGTTATCGATCCTATCCGTCAAAACCCGAACTGGACAAGTCTTGACGCCATGTCGCGCGATATTCCGCAGGCGTTGATTGCTATAGAGGACCACGCTTTTTATAATCACGGCGCTATTGCCGTAGAAGGTATTCTGCGCGCCACACTGGCCAACATCAACGCCGGCGAGGTAGTACAGGGCGGCAGCACGCTGACGCAGCAATTTGTCAAAAACGTTTTTCTTTCGCACGAGCAAAGCATGGAGCGTAAAATTGAAGAGGCCGTGCTCTCGCTCATGCTGGAGGATAATTACAGCAAGGACGAAATTCTGGAGCTTTATCTGAACACCACCTACTTCGGCGCAGGCTCCACCGGCATTAAACAGGCCAGCAGAACCTACTTCGGCAAGGCACCTTCGGCGCTGACTTTGGCCGAGGCCGCCGTCATCGCCTCGCTTCCCTACGCGCCCACCAGCCTCAATCCGCTGGAAAACCCCGAGGGCTGCAAAAAACGTCAGCTGCTGGTGCTGGCCGCTATGCATAAATACGGTATGATTAATCAGGGCCAGCTGGCAGAAGCCAAGGCAGAAAAAATCCGCCTCACCAACGGCACCGTCATGTAAAGCTGTAACAAAATCTACATTGTATATTTTTTAATTAACGTTTATCGCTAAAACCCCTGTTTTACTTGACCGCTTCATGCTTCATATATATAATTGAAGCTTAAGCAAAATCAATCAAAGAAGGTCAAAATCATGGAAACTACAACATTAGATAAGCTTCCCTTAGGTCAGGAGGCTATCATCGCTAAGGTCGGCGGCGAAGGCAGCATTCTGCGTCGCCGTCTGCTTGATATGGGGCTCACGCCCCGCACCCGCGTTATGGTACGCAAGCGCGCACCGCTCGGTGACCCGCTGGAAATCTCCCTGCGTGGCTACGAGCTGACGCTGCGTGCGGAGGAAGCCGCAAAAATCACCGTTACGCCGGAGGTGAGCGAAGCATGAAGCTGCATTTCGCCCTCGTCGGCAACCAGAACTGCGGCAAAAGCACGCTGTTCAACTATCTCACCGGCAGTAACCAGCACGTCGGCAACTTTCCCGGCGTAACCGTCCAGAAAAAGGAAGGTACCATTCTCGCCGTTCCCGACGCAGGCGTTATCGACCTGCCCGGCATCTACTCGCTTTCTCCCTACACCTCGGAGGAAATTGTTACGCGTGACCTGCTTTTATACAATAAGCCGGACGCAATTATCAACGTCATTGACGCAACTAATATTGAACGCAGCCTGTATCTTTCGCTGCAGCTCATTGAACTGAATATCCCGATGGTCATCGCCCTCAACATGATGGACGAGCTCACCGGCAGCGGTGGCAGCATTGACATTAAAGCAATGGAGGATTCGCTGACCGTGCCGGTTGTCCCCATCACCGCCAACTCCGGCGAGGGCGTAGGCGAGCTTTTGCGCCGCGCCGTAGAGGTAGCGCAAAACCAGCAGCTGCCACAGCGTCTGGACTTCTGCAGCGGTCCTGTGCATACCGCTATTCACAGTATCGCCCACTTAATCGAGACCAAAGCACGCCGCCAAAACCTGCCGCTGCGCTTCACCGCCACCAAGCTTATCGAAGGTGACAGCGATTTCGCCAAAGCGCTGCAGCTTTCGGAAAACGAATGCGATATCATCGGCCACTTCGTTACCGAAATGGAGCAAAACCTCAAAACGGATAAGGAAGCAGCACTGGCAGATATGCGCTATGCCTATATCGAGGACCTCTGCGCACAAACCGTACAGAAGCCCAAGCATACGGAAGCACAGCTGCGCTCCGTCAAAATTGACCATTATCTGACGCATAAATTCTATGCTATCCCTATTTTCGTGCTTATCATGGGCATTGTATTCTGGCTCACGTTTGACGTTATCGGAGCTTTTCTCAGTGACATCCTCAGCAATGTTATCGATGCTGTAACAGCTTCGGTTGATAACACGCTCACCGTGCTGGATATTGCACCGCCGATGCATTCGCTGATTATCGACGGCATCTTCTCCGGTGTCGGTGCCGTGCTTTCCTTCCTGCCGACCATCGTTACGCTATTCTTCTTCCTTTCGATGCTGGAGGACAGTGGTTACATGGCGCGTGTCGCCTTCGTTATGGATAAGATGCTGCGTAAAATCGGTCTCTCCGGTTCGTCCTTCGTTCCGATGATTATCGGCTTCGGCTGCAGCGTGCCGGCAATCATGGCCTCGCGCACCCTCGCCAGTGAGCGCGACCGCAAAATGACCATCATGCTCACCCCGTTCATGAGCTGCAGCGCCAAGCTCCCCATCTACGGTATGTTCATTGCCGCCTTCTTTCCGCATAACGGTGGCCTGGTCATGCTTTCGCTCTACCTCACCGGTATCTGCGTTGCTGTTCTCTCCGGCTTTTTGCTCAACAGCCTGGTGTTCCGTGGCAAGCCGGTCCCATTTGTCATGGAGCTGCCTGCCTACCGTCTGCCGACGGCGCGCAACATCATCATGCATATGTGGGAAAAGGCCAAGGACTTTCTGCATAAGGCCTTCACAGTTATTTTCCTCGTCAGCATCATCGTCTGGTTCCTGCAAAACTTTGATGTGCGCTTTTACATGGTAGATGCCTCCGACAGCGTTATCGCTTCCATCGGCAAGCTGGCGGCGCCGATTTTCGCACCGCTAGGCTTCGGCAGTTGGCAGGCAACAACCTCGCTCATCTGCGGCATTACCGCTAAAGAGGTTGTCATCAGTACGCTTTCCGTGCTTGCAGTCGGCAGCGGCGGCGCGCCTGATCTGGCAAGCCTCTTTTCGCCGCTCACAGCCTACACCTTCCTGGTGTTCTGCCTGCTCTATCCGCCCTGCGTTGCAGCGCTGGCTACCATCCGCCGCGAGCTGAACTCCGATACCAGCACGCTCTGCCTTATGGGCTATGAGCTTGTTGTGGCTTGGTGCGTGGCGTTTATTGTAAGGCAAATCGGTTTAATGCTTGGCTTCGCCTAAAAAATTGCATAAGAAAACAGCCCAAGATTCATGCTTTGAGAATTGGGCTGTTATTTTTTTGCCTATTTTACTGCTCTACAGCTCTTTTATCCGCGCATATGCCTGCTGCCAGCTCGTCAGCGACAGCTGCCACAGCTCGCTGTACGCCCGCACTGCCGCCTGCGGCGACCTTGCATGCAACGCGCACAGTCCCCGCACTCCTGCATAAGGATAGTACGGAATGCACGTCCGCGCCTCCTCGCGCGTCTGCAAAAACGTCTGCCCTATACTATGCTGCCCCTGCCGCAAACACCACAGCCAGCGGGCAAACTCCGCCAGCGTTTCCTTGACCACGGCAGCCTGCGCCGCCTCCGTCTGCCGGCCGTACCAATAGCGCTGCGCCAGCTTGTATTCCGCACTCTGCACCGCTGCGCCGGCAGCGCCGAAGTGCGCCAGCACCGCCTGATAATGCAGCAGATGCACACGCTCATGCATCAGCACGGAATCATAATAAGCTGCGTAATCCCAGCCATGCTCAGCACATTCCTGCCTGATAGCATTCACATAAAGCGTAATCCCCTTGCCCGCAGCAAATTCGCCGTGCAGCAGGCGTTTAAACTTTAGCTGCTGCAGCTTTTTGCTCCACTCGGCATATTGCTTGCCAAGCCTTGGCAATGCAGCGATATCATACTCCACCTGCAATGCTTCCGCACGCTCGAGTAATTGCCTGCCCTCGCGCTGCACGGCAACCGTGTCATAGCGTCCGTACTGCCTGTAAAGCAGCACGTCGGACTCTGCATACACTGCAGGCAGGCCAAGCCCTTTGGGAGCAGTGACGATATTTTCTAAGATAATTTCTAACATTCTTTTTGAATACACAAGCACTTTGCAGCCTCTCGGGCTATTCCGCGCTTAAATTATAATACCATGGCAATGGTCAATCTCATGCTGGATAATCTGCGCCGTAAAGCCGCTGAAGCTTTGCTTGCACTTTTTAAACTGCATGTCCTGATAGGAAACCGTAATTTTTTCGCAGCGTACTGCAGCACGCTCGCCTTCAAGTGACAGGCAGCCCTCCTCCGTCATATACTTGCCGGAGCGCTTGGTAATCTCCGGGTTCAGCATAGCAATATTCGTAGGGCCGATATTTACGGCAATAACGCATTTGGATACACCGATCATGTTTGCTGCCAGACCCACGCAACGGTCCGCATGAGCTGCGAGCGTATCTAATAAATCCTGCGCTACTGCAATATCCATAAAGGTTGCAGGCTGCGATTTTTGTGCCAAAAAGGCTTCGTCTTTTACTATTGGTTTTTCCATGGTGTACCTCCGTAGGTTTTTTGGTTAGCGCCAGCCTTATCTGACGCAATGCCCAAGAACAGCCTTTACAGCAACCTCGGGCAATCATCCTTCAAAATAATCATAAATCTTTGCTTCTACCGGCGTTTTCATTTCGTAAAACATTTGCACAATAGAAAGCTTTTCGCCCTTATTGCCGGTAATAGTTGTACCGATGCTCTGCTTATGCAGCATTTCGCCCATAAAATAAAATTCTGAGCCCTCAGCATCACTCTTTTTGATAAACAGGAGCTTCAGTGTTTCCGGCTGCTCAATCGCCACAACCTCCGGCGAATCAATATTAACTCTGCTGCGCGTCTGCCAGTTAAAAATCGTAGGACTGGCAAATCTGTCATCGTATTTAGTGCTTTCGCTAATGTTTTCGTCTTTTTTATAGGTTACAAATATCGGACAGGTATTATATTTAACCCTATAACCATAAACAACAGCGCTTTCATCCTTCGCCCAATTCAATATACGGCAGACATCCTTACGCGTATATGAACCATACAGCTTGAAGCCATGATAAAATGCTCATGTACGGTAAGGAAGCAAGCAACCGAAAACAAGAGATAGACCGCCAG
>NZ_CALDXR010000009.1 GCF_937920985.1 uncultured Phascolarctobacterium sp. | reverse complement strand
AGGCGTGTCGTAAGTAAGCTTTGCTTACTTACGACTGAGGATAGATAGCTGCGGATTAACTTAGCTTACTCCCATACTTTCTCTGTTCGCGAGAGGTATATCGTTCCAGTCAGTAGCAATTTTCACGTGCCCATAGGGCACAACGCAAATTTCGCATGGAACCAGGACGAAGTGCCGCAAAACTCGCGCTATGCTGAGAGATTTTTCTACAGTAGCTTGCTTAGCGCTCAGACAGTTGCGACACTTCTATGGTACCAGATGCTCATTTGCTAAAATTGCTATTCCTTACACGATATATCCCTCGCTCAGTTTATTTGAGTTCGATGTGCTTGACTGCTAATCAGTGTTCTCCTACAGAGTTACACTTACATTATAGATATTGCAATCTATATCTACACTCAAAAAGCTTCACCCAAACTTAAAAAGCGCCCTCAATTCATATTTCTATGAATCAGGGCGCGTTACTATATACTGACGTATTTAGTTTTGACTAAATCTTTATTTTAAATATTTTTGGATTAACTCCATATCAGGTGTTGTGTAATAAGTATTCTGGTTTGTAAAAATAACAAAGCCGGGCTTACTGCCTGCAGGCTTTTTTACATAGCGTCGTTGTACGCAGTCAACAGGAATATTGCTGCCATCACGCGCCTTACTGAAATATGCTGCAAGCTGCACAGCAAGGCTAATATCTTCCTGACGTGCTTCCGGCAGTGACGTTTTTAAAATAACGTGCGAACCAGGGATATCCTTGGTGTGGAACCATAAATCTTTAGGATTGCCCAAGGTAAAGGTAACATAATCGTTCTGCTTGTTGTTTTTGCCGATATACAAATCTGCTTCGGCATTTAAGCGGATATGCAATGGCTGTGATTTTTGCAGTCCAGCATTTTTCTTTTTTTTGCCGGTATCCTTGATCAAACCGTTGCTTAGCATTTCCTGATTGATTTCCTCAATTTCTTCCTTCGTTGTAGCGGTAAGCAGCGAAGCGTCCAGACTTTCCAGATAGGCAAGCATTTCTTCCGTAGATTCCTGCTGGATACGCACTTCGGTTTGAGCGCGTTTGTATTTATTATAGCGCTTGTAATAAGCCTGTGCGTTTTCCGTAGGCGATAGGATGGGGGAAAGGCTGACCGTAACCGGTTCGCCGTCATAAATATTGATCAGCTCGGCGCTTGTCTGGCCTTTTTTTATCTGATAGATATTGGCCATGATAGTATCTGCCAGCATACGCTGTTCCTCTGCATTGGCAGCATTAGCTAAATCTTCTTGCAGAGCCTGCAGCTTTTTTTTTAGTTTGGCGGTTTCGCTGTTCACCAGCTTTTGCAGCTGTTCATGGCGTGGAAGCTGGATAGGCTTCAGGCTGACAGCAAAATTCAGCGCACTGTTGATATCGGCAAATTCTTTGACCTGCATGCCTTCCTGCACATTTTGCGGAGGTAATACCAGTAAGGTTTTTACCTGATTAGTACGGCTGATGAGCGCATAGACAGGATGCTTGGCGGCCTGCGCCTGCAAATCTGTCTGCAGCTTGCCGATAACCTGTGCCAGGGACTGGCAGGCGGAGGTTTCCAGACGTACCTCCTGCGGCAGGATATCTGCAGCGGCTAAAAGCTCTAGCGTCGTCATTTTGCCGACACCGGTGGTAGCACTGATAAAGGCCTTGGCGAAGTTGGCTGCAGGCAGACTGTTGGCGGCCTGTACGATTTCCGACGGGTCAGCTGTCAAAATGTTAAAGCCTTCCTGTGGCGGGGGCGCAATATAGGCTTTGCCAGGCAGGATGGTGCGATAGCTGCTCTGTGCTGCGCTTACGTGCTTCAAAGAGTCGATGATAACATCATCCTGCGTAAGAATAATATTGCTGTTTTTACCGGTAAGCTCAAAAATAAGCTTTTTGGTAATAATTTTACTGGAGGCACCTAAAAGGTCAATTTCCAGTGTAATAATGCGGTCCAGGCCGCTCTGGCTGATTTTCGTGATGCGTCCTTCCTCCAGATGCTTGCGCAGAAGCATACAGAAGGTGGGTGGAGTTTCCGGGTTTTCCGGCAGCTGCTGCGGCAGGTAAAGCATACAGCTGCCGTTGTGCATATCGGCCAGCAGGCTGCTTGTATCGCGTGTTCTGCGGACGAGCAGCAAAAGTGACTGCGGATTGGGCATATATGCCTTATATATTTTGCTGCCAAGCAGCTCTTCGTTCAATGTATCTGTAAGCAGCTTTAAAGTTAAGCCTTCAATGTTCATAGGGACTCCTTTCTGTACAGACTCGGTAATTTTTTTGAGCCTGCGGGAAGTGAATGCAATTTATTAATTTATCATATTATACTCCATTACCTGCAACAAGTATAGCAAAACAGTAAGCGTCATTTCTTTATCTATGCGACGAAAAACGAAGAAAAATGCTGAAATCATTAGAGAAATGTGGTATAATAGATTTTCAAGATAAGATTGAAGCAAAAATACTTATCTTTTAAGCTGAAAAAATCACCTTTACTGGTGAAGATGGAGGAGGAAGCCTGTGTTAAAAAGTATGACCGGTTTCGGCCGTGGTTCCTATGAGGATGCAGATTTTTCTGTTAACATTGAAATGAAAACCGTGAACCACCGGTATAACGAGGTTGCTATCCGTTTACCGCGATTTTTGAATCCTTTGGAGGATAAAATCCGCAAAACTATTTTAAAAACCGTTAGCCGTGGACGTATTGATGTGTTTATTTCTGCTGATTATAATGTCAGCGGCAACTGCACTCTGAAGGTTGATAAAAACCTTGCTGCTGCCTATCATAAGGCATTGCAGGAGGTAGGCGTTGCTATCGGAGCCGACGCTGCAGGTATTAACGCTGCTGCAGAGATTCTCTATTTATCAAAATGTCCTGATGTAATTAACGTTAAGGAAGGCTTTTTTGATGTAGAAAGAGTTTGGCCCAAGGTTGAGCAGGCTGTTGAGCAGGCTGTTGCTAATCTGGTAGCTATGCGTGAAACAGAGGGTGGCAATATCTACGGTGATTTCATTTACCGTGCAGATCTGATTGCCGAAAAGCTGGCACAGATTGAAGAGCGTTCTCCCTTAGTTGTGGAAGAATATCAGGCTAAGCTGCAGGAGCGTCTGACTAATCTGCTGGCTGACAATAATATCAAGGTTGAGCCGGAACGTCTGCTGCAGGAGGTAGCAATTTTTGCTGACCGTACCAGCATTACGGAAGAAATTGTCCGCTTGAAGAGCCATATCAAGCAATTCAAGACCATTATTGCTTCCGACCAGCCGGTAGGACGTAAGCTGGACTTCCTTATTCAGGAATTCAACCGTGAAGCAAATACTATTGCTTCCAAAGCCAACGATTATACTATGGCGCAGATTGTTGTAGAAATTAAGGCGGAAATAGAAAAAATCCGTGAACAGATTCAGAACATCGAATAAAACTGGAGGAAGTTATGGATATAAAGCTAGTTAATATCGGCTTTGGCAATATTGTCGCAGCCAACCGCATTATTTCTATTATCAGTCCGGAATCAGCACCGATTAAACGTATTATCCAAGAGGCCCGTGATAAAGGCATGCTGGTTGATGCAACCTACGGACGTCGTACTCGTGCTGTAGTTGTTGTGGACAGCGGTCACATCATTCTGTCTGCGGTACAGCCGGAAACAGTGGCCAACCGTCTGGTGGCACAAACTGCTGATTCTGAAGAAGAGGAGTAATTGGATCATGAGCAACGATATTGATAATGTTACTCCCAAGGGAGTACTTCTTGTAGTATCCGGTCCGTCGGGAGCAGGCAAAGGAACTATTTGCCAGATGCTGAGAGACCAGCTGCCGGATTTAGGTTATTCTATTTCTGTTACTACACGCGCACCGCGCACGGGTGAAGTTGATGGAGAAAGCTATTTCTTCAAGACAATTCCCGATGTTAAGCAGATGATCGAAAAGGGCGAGCTGCTGGAATATGCTGAGGTATACGGCAATTATTACGGCACACCGCGCAAATACGTGGAAGAGCAGCTGGAATCCGGCCGTGACGTACTGCTGGAGATTGATATCCAGGGCGCTTTGCAGATTAAAAAGCGCTTCCCCGAGGGTGTTTTTGTTTTCATCGTACCGCCTTCCTTGGATGAGCTTTCCGCACGTATTTATAAGCGTGGTACCGACAGCGAGGATGTTATCAAACGCCGTATGGCTTCCGCAGCCAGCGAGCTGACCTACGCAGCGGAATATGATTATATCATCATTAATGATATTGCGAAAAAGGCAGCGCAAAAGGTACTTACAATTATGGAGGCTGAGCGTTACCGCGTAGCAAGAACATATTTTATTGTTGATAAGATTTGTAAAGCAAAAAAATAAATTTACATTATGCAGCAGTCTGCTGTGTGAACCATGAAATACTTAAAGGAGTGATTCTATAATGTCTATGGTAGATCCGTCTATTGACTATTTGGCAGAAAAAGTAGATAGCAAATATACTTTGGTTATTTTGGCAGCAAAAAGAGCACGCGAGCTCACTATTCCCGGCGTAAATTCTGCGGAAAAAGAGGTCAGCGCTGCGCTAAAGGAAATTGCTAACGATACTATTACCTACGAGCGTACTAAAAACGTATAACAGCGGGAGGGTAAAACCTTGTTAAAGGGCAAAAAAATTGTTTTGGGAGTAACCGGCGGTATTGCCGTTTATAAGGCTGTAGATCTTGTCAGCCGTCTGCGTAAGCAGGGCTGCGAGGTGCGTGTGGTCATGACCGAGCATGCGCAGCAGTTTGTTACTCCGTTAACCTTCAAGGAAATCAGCGGTAATGCTGTTGCTACCAGCATGTGGAACAGCAACCAGGAATTTAATGTTGAGCATATTGCTTTGGCAAATTGGGCAGACGCTTTCTTAATTGCGCCTGCTACCGCTAATATTCTGGCTAAAATGACCTATGGCATTGCGGATGATCTGCTGAGCACTACGCTTTTGGCAGCTCAGGCACCGATAGTTGTTTGCCCAGCAATGAATACCGGTATGTATCTTAATGCTGCAACTCAGGAAAATATCGCTAAGCTGCAAAGCCGTGGTATTACTGTAATGCCGCCTGCTTCCGGACATCTTGCCTGCGGCACCAGCGGCCCCGGCCGTCTGCCTGAACCTCAGCAGATTGTGGAGTTTATGAGTAGCTTTTTTGCCGGCCGAGAGGGCGACCTGCGTGGCCTGAAGGTACTCGTTACCGCAGCCGGTACACGTGAACCGATTGACCCCGTCCGCTTTGTCGGCAACCGTTCCAGCGGCAAGATGGGCTATGCCGTAGCTCAGATGGCTGCCGAGCGCGGTGCTGAGGTACTGCTTATCAGCGGTCCTTCTGCGCTTGCTGTACCGCCTAATGTGAAGGCTATTCAGGTTGAATCCACCAATGAAATGCTGGAGGCCTGCCTTGCAGCCTACGATGGCGTAGATATCGTTATCAAGGCAGCAGCAGTTGCCGATTACCGTCCGCGTGATGTGGCAGACCAAAAGATTAAGAAGAAAACAGATGACGCTCTGATTGTCGTTATGGATAAAAATCCGGATATCCTCAAAACCTTGGGTGCGAAGAAAACGCATCAGGTATTGGTTGGCTTTGCTGCAGAAACGCAAAATCTGTTAGCTAATGCTCGCGAGAAGGTAGTTAAAAAGAATCTTGATATGATTGTAGCCAACGATGTTACGGCTGCCGGTGCCGGTTTCAATTCCGATACCAATATCGTTAAGTTCCTCTATGCCAACGGCGATGTATGCGAGCTGGAGCAGATGCCGAAGGTTGATGTGGCGAACCGTATATTGGACGAGGCGTTGCGTATTCGTAAAGAGCGCGTGTAAGCGAGCGCGTATAAGGCCGCATCTGCGTCATGACTGCTCCTCGACGTACTAGAAGTACGCCGTCGTTGCAATCATATAGCATCTGCAGCCTTCTCCGCGCTCTTTGGAGTAGGGATTGCAAGGCTACGTATGCATTATGAATCCCTGTATAATAGAATTGAATTCTATTTAGCATCAGCAGTTGCAAAAAAGTATTTTCACATATTTTTCGTAAAAAAAGTACTTGTCATTATCTTGATTTTGTTATATAATGGCATCTGTAAACAATTTAACACAACTCATCAAGAGCGATGGAGGGAATGGCCCTGTGAAGTCGCAGCAACCATTGCAGTGTGACAGCTGTAAAACGGTGCTAAGTCCTGCAGTTTATCTGTAAGATGAGAATGCTAAGAGTAATAATTTAAGGCGTTCTCATTACGAGAACGCCTTTTCTTATACCATCTAAACACTCTCAACAACGTTTTTTATTTATGAAAGGAGCTACCAATGAGAAAATTATTTACTTCCGAATCCGTTACCGAAGGTCATCCCGATAAAATATCAGACCAAATTTCCGATGCTGTGCTTGATGCCATCCTGGCTCAAGATCCTAAAGGCCGTGTTGCTTGCGAAACTATCGTTACTACCGGTCAGGTTCACATTTTCGGTGAAATTTCTACCCAATGCTATGTTGATATCGCACACATTGCCCGCGAAACCATCAACAATATCGGCTACAACCGTGCAAAATTCGGTTTTGACGGCAACACCTGCGGTGTGCTGATTTCCATCGACGAGCAGTCCCCTGATATTGCTATGGGCGTTGACAAAGCGCTGGAAGCTAAGGAAGGCCAGGCTGCTGAGGAAGAAACCGGTGCCGGTGACCAAGGCATGATGTTCGGTTATGCAACCAACGAAACCGAAAGCTACATGCCGATGCCTGCATATCTGGCTAACAAGCTGGCTTTGCAGCTGACCAAGGTTCGTAAGGAAGGCGTGCTGCCTTACCTGCGTCCGGACGGCAAAACTCAGGTTACCGTTGAATATGATGACGGCAAACCTGTTCGTGTAGATACCATCGTTATTTCTTCCCAACATGCTCCGGAAGTTTCCAACGAGCAGATTCGCAAAGATATTATCGAAAAGGTTATTGCACCGATTGTTCCCGCAGAAATGTTGGATGCGGAAACCAAATACTACATCAACCCGACCGGCCGTTTCGTTATCGGCGGTCCTCAAGGTGACGCTGGTCTGACCGGCCGTAAAATCATCGTTGACACCTATGGCGGTATGGCTCGTCATGGCGGCGGTGCTTTCAGCGGCAAGGACCCATCTAAGGTTGACCGCAGTGCTGCTTATGCTGCACGTCACGTTGCTAAAAACATCGTTGCCGCAGGTTTAGCAGATAAATGCGAAATCCAATTGGCATACGCTATCGGCGTAGCACATCCGGTTTCCGTTCTGGTTGAAACCTTCGGCACCGGCAAAATCAGCGAAGACAAGATTGCTGAGCTGGTTCGCAAAAACTTCTCCCTGAGCCCGACCGGCATTATCCGTGAGCTGGATTTGCTGCGTCCTATCTACAAGCAAACTGCTGCTTATGGTCATTTCGGCCGTACCGATGTTGACCTGCCGTGGGAGCATACTGAAAAGGCTGCTGCACTGCGCGAGCAGGCAGGCCTGTAAGCTTAATTTAAAACTGTCGAAAGCACGCTGTCCGCAGCGTGCTTTTTCTATGCCTGCCGGCGGCTTTGCACTTGCTAACTTCTCTTGATAAGAGGTATAATATTACTATCTATAACTATAATTTGTCCACGATAAACTCAGCTGAATTTAAACTTACCCCATTATAATTAACCCAAGGGCATGGTGCAGGGAGGAAAGAAAGTGAATTTACAGAATCGCAAGGTTAAGATAGCGCTTGGCCTGCTGCTTGCGGTATGCGTAATTATCGGCTACCGTATTTACAGCAATATCCAGGCTGATAAGGCGCGTGCTGCTAAGCTGTCGCAGGTACGCAATGTGGCGGTCGTTACTGCTCACCCCGTAAGGCAGACGATTGTCCCGAGTCTGAGCTTTTCCGGCAGTCTGGACCCGGAATGGCAGGCAGAGGTTGCCGCTAAGGTGGACGGACGCTTGGAAAAGGTTTATGTCCGTGAGGGTGACCGTGTGAGCCGAGGACAGGTGCTGGCAATTTTGGAGCAGGCTGATACAGATGCTAATCTGTTAAGTGCCAAGGGCAGCTTTTTGGATGCACAGACAAGCCTGCGTAAGGCGGAAACAGATTTGCAGCGTTATGAAAAGCTATATGCTACGGGTGCGGTTTCGCAGCAAGTGGTAGATGATTACCGCTTTGCGCGTGATAATGCTGCAGCCAAGCTGGAGGCTGCCAGAGGCAGTCTGCGGGCGATGGAGTCTAAATCTGAGGGCACGGTGCTGACAGCGCCTGCTGACGGTATTATTTCTAAGCGTTATTATCAGGAGGGCTACTATGCAAAGGCAGGTACGCCTATTTTTGCCGTTGCTGATATCTCTATGCTGAAAACTACGATTCATATTCCCGAAGGCCAGATTGCCGGTGTACATGTCGGCAATGAAGCGAGCATTACTCTGCCTGCTTATCCTGGTAAAAAGCTGATAGGTAAAATTACCCGCATCGCTCCGGTTGCGGATTTGCCGGCGCATACCTTTGCGGCAGAGGTGAGCGTGGATAACAGCGAAGGTCTTTTAGCCGGCGTCTATGCCAACGTTACGCTTACAGCTTCACCTAAAGCTGATGTGCTGACTATTCCGGTGCAGGCTATTGTGATGCGTGATGACCAGCAGACGGTATTTGTTGCTGATGACAAGGGCGTTGTACAGCGTCGTGTGCTGAATGTCGGTTATACGAATGATAAGCTGGCTGAAATAGTGAGCGGACTGGATGAAAAGGATACTATTGTTATCGAAGGACATAACAAGCTGCGTGAAGGCAGCAGGATAGATTTGAAAAAGGCTGGTAAATAACGATGATTGGAACATTTATCAAGCGGCCGGTCTTTACTACCATGTTTATTTTACTGTTGGTAGTGTTCGGTATCCGCTGCTATCCGGAAATCGGCGTTGATCTGAATCCTGATGTTGATTTGCCTATTGTCAGCGTGCGTGTTACCTACAGCGGTGCTTCGCCGCAGGAAATGGAAACGCTGGTTACCAAGCCGATTGAGAACCGCGTCAGCCAGGTTTCGGGTATCAAGACGTTGTCTTCCACTGTGCTTGAGGGCTACAGTGAAACGGTTCTGGAATTTAATATCGGTGTAGACCCGCAGGTGAAGGCCAGTGAGGTGCGCGAAAAGGTTGCCAGCGTGCGCAAGGCTTTGCCGGATGATATTGATGAGCCTGTAACGCAGACGGTAGACCTTAACTCCCGCGCTATCGTAGCCTATACCTTTGCTTCGCCTTCGCGCAGCCGTGGCGAAATCCGCCGCATTGTGGAGGATAATATCAAGGATGAGCTGCAGATGGTGGAGGGTGTTTCCGAGGTTACCGTTGTCGGTGCCAGCCAGCGTGCTATCCGCATTGTGCTGAAGCCGGAAAAGCTGGCGGAATATGGTATTGCCTATCAGACAGTGCGCAGTAAGCTGAACGCCAACAACTATAATACTCCCGGTGGCAAGGCAAAAAATGACGCTATGGAAATCACTGTGCGTACCTTGGGCAAGTATAACAATATCAATGATATTAAGCAGGTGGTAGTTGCTAATCATAACGGCCGTCCTGTTTATATCAGTGAAATTGCCGATGTGCTTGATTCCTGGGAGGATGAGGATACCTTTGCCAGCGCTAACGGCGTTCCCTGTGTTATGACCTTTGTGCGTAAGCAGTCCAAAACTAATACTGTTGATGTTACCGATAATGTCAATGCCAAGATGGAGGAGCTGAAGCACAGCAATTTGCCGCCCGATATCATCGTTGATAAGGTGCGCGACCAATCTAATTATATTCGCGATAATATTGCGGATGTCTGGAATGCGATTCTTTTCGGCGGTTTTCTGGCGCTTTTGATAACATATCTTTTCCTGCGCAATTTCCGTGCGACTATTATCGGAGGCCTGTGTATTCCTACGTCGATTATCGCCACCTTCTTTATGATGAAGGTTATGGGCTTTACACTGAATAATATGTCGCTGATGGCTTTGAGCCTGGCAGTCGGCATTTTGATTGACGATGCGATTGTAGTAATTGAAAATATTTTCCGCCATATCGAGATGGGGCAGACGCCGTTTGTGGCAGCCAGGGAAGCGACAGAGGAGCTGACGCTGGCAATTTTGGCGACGTCCCTGAGCTTGATGGCTGTATTTGTGCCTATCGGCAATATGGGTGAAACCATCGGCCAGTTCTTCAAGCAGTTCGGTCTGACGGTTGCTTTTGCGGTAGCGTTCTCGACTATTGTAGCCTTTTCGCTCACGCCAATGGTTTCGGCGTATTGGATTAAGGCAGAAACCGAGGAGCAGAGCAGCAAGGAGCGCACGCATTTTGTGCAGAGGGCGCTCGATAAATTCGAAGCAGGCTTCCAGTCCGTGCGTGAAATGTATGACAGCTTAATGGCCTGGGCTTTAGAAAGACCTAAGAAGGTTGTTGCCGTAGGTATCATTTCGCTGTTGCTGAATTTGCTGCTGCTGCCTTTTGTGGGCACGGAATTCCAGCCTACCTATGATTCGGGTGAATTCAGCGTCAATGTTAAAGCGCCCATTGGCACCAGTCTGCAGAAAACTGTAGAGCTGGCCAAGCCGTTGCAGCAGGAGATTTCGCAGCTGCCGGAAGTCAAAATCGTGGCACTCAATGTCGGCAACGGCCGTAATCCTGTTAACCAGGGCTCGCTTGATATCCGCCTGAAGCCAAGCAATGAGCGTAAACGCAGCATGCAGCAGATTATGGATGATTTGCGCGGACGCTTTCAAAATGTTGAAGGCCTGAAGGTTACCGTTGTATCCAACCAGGGCGGCGGCCGTGGTGACAGCCGTCCGGTGCAGATCGGTCTGCGCGGCAGCAACATCAAGGAGCTGAAAAATTACGCTCAGCAGCTGGCAGATATGATACGCCGGACTGAGGGGGCGACCGATGTAGATATATCCGATTCGGAAGAGCAGCCGGAAATCGTAGTCAAATTGGACCACGCCAAGGCCAGCGAATTCGGTCTTGATGCTACGGAGGTTGGCAAGGTTATCGAAATGGCTATTATGGGCAAAAGCACCAGTAACAGCTATACCATCGGTGACAATGACTATGATATTATTTTGCAGCTGGAGCAAAGTCAGCGCACTAATATCAATGATGTTATGAACCTGCGCATTTCTTCCTCCGCAGGTCAGTTTATCCGTCTGGGTGATATCGCAGATGTGCGTTACGGCAGCGGTCCTACACGCATTGAGCGTGAGGATAAGCAGCGTCAGATCGTTGTTTATGCCAACACAGTAGGTATTTCGCCCGGTGATTTAATCAGCAAGGTGCGCAATGAATATATTCCTGAGCTGAATTTGCCGCCGGGATATAACTATAAGATGATTGGTCAGGCCGATAACATGGCACGCTCCTTTAAAGAGGTTTATAAGGCCGTTATTCTGGCCATAGTTGTAGTATACATGGTGCTGGCGGCGCAGTTCGAAAGCTTTTCGCAGCCGCTGATTATCATGGTATCACTGCCATTTGCGATTATCGGCGCTATTTTGGGCCTTTTGGTCGCAGGACAGACGGCGAATATGATGAGCATGATTGGCTTTACGATGCTTTTGGGCCTGGTTACCAAAAATGCAATTTTGCTGATTGACTATGCCAACCAGGAGCGTGAAAAGGGCATGTCTATCCGCGAAGCAGTGCTTCTGGCCTGCTCACTGCGTCTGCGTCCTATTCTGATGACAACATTGTCTACGATACTCGGTATGCTGCCGATTGCTCTGGGCATCGGCGAGGGTGCGGAGCTGCGTCAGTCTATGGGCGTGGTGCTGATAGGCGGCTTAACAACCTCCACCTTGCTGACGCTGGTGGTTGTTCCGTTGATTTATCTGCTCTTTGAGGAGTGGAAGGCGAAAAACTATGTGCAAAGAGGAGAATAGGCGTGAAACAGTTGACACCTAAGGCCTTTGCCGATTACTTGGCAGAGGCTGCAGAAAAAATCCGTCAGGATGGTTTCAGTATTGTTAAGGATAAGCCGATTAATTATGGCCAGCAGATTGCAGTGCAGTTTTGTGAGGCCAAGGCATCTGTGAATATATATAACGGCAAAAAGGGACTGACGCATGTTTATAACGGCGACAGTGCTTTAAAGCAAAGATTACTGCTGCTGCTTGAAGGAGTGCAGAATGCGTCTGAGGGGCTGCAGCCTGCGGATGCGGGAGCAATGGTAACTAACGGTCTGTGGGCAGGCAGTGATGAATCCGGTAAGGGTGATTTCTTCGGCAGCCTGGTTGTGGCGGCCACGGTAGTGGACAACACCACTGCAGCGAAGCTGCAGGCTGCAGGCGTTAAGGATTGCAAGCTGCTGACTGATAAAAAGATTTTGGAGCTGGAGGACGTTATCAAGTCTACGGTTGTAGATTTCAGCGTACTGGAGCTGAAGCCAAAGATTTATAATCTGCGCTATGAGCAGGTGGCTGCCGCCGGCGGCAAGCTCAACCAGCTTTTAGGCTACGGACATGTGGCGGCGCTAAGTCAGGTGCTGGAGAGGCAAAAGGATTGTCACAGCGCTTTAATTGACCAGTTCACCCAGTCTACGGTAAACTTAAAGGCTTTGCAGCAGCGTTTTCCAGGCTGCAGTGTGCGTCAGCAGCCTAAGGCAGAAAGCAATCTGGCGGTTGCCGCTGCTTCGGTGCTGGCCCGCGCCCGCTTCTTGCGGACGATGGACGAGCTGGCGCAGCAGGCCGGCGTAGGCGAGCTGCCGAAGGGCGGCGGCGAGCAGGCAACGGCCTGCGCCCGCCGCTTAGCAGAAAAATACGGCAAGGATGCTTTGCGTGAATATGTAAAGCTGCACTTTGCCAATTACAAAAGAGTGTAGAGATTATGAAAAAACTAATTGTTAATGCAGATGATTTCGGTCTGCATCCTTTGATTAACGCAGGTATTATCAAGGGCTATAAGGAGGGCTTTATTACCAGCACCTCGCTGATGCCCAGTGCTCCCTGCTGGCAGGAGGCGGTGAAGCTGGCGCAGGAAAATCCTCAGCTCGGTATAGGCGTGCATCTGACGCTTGTCGGCAACGTGGCGCCGGTGCTGCCTGCAGGCAAGGTCAGCAGCCTTTTGGATGAGCAGGGACTGTTTTTGCCGGATTACGTTGCCTTTGCCAAACGCTTTTACAGCGGCAGCGTTAAGCGCAGTGAGCTGGAAGCGGAGCTGCGCGCGCAAATCGAAAGGGCGCTGGAAGCAAAAATAAACATTACGCATATCGACAGTCATCAGCATACCCATGTACTGCCGGGAATTAATGCACTTGTATTAAAGCTCTGTAATGAGTATAATATTATAAGGGTACGTATACCTAAGGAGGCCTATACCTTTACCGGAGGCTTTCATACAGGTATCGGCAGAATGATCGGACGCAGCGGGCTCAGCTTTTGTGCTCAGCTGGCGGCGCAACGCGCCGACAGCCTTGGCTTAAAGCATCCGCAGCATTTCTTCGGCATGCTGGCTGGAGGTCATCTGAATGCGGAGCTGGTAGGCAATATCCTGCATCAGCTTCCGGATGGCGTAAGCGAGCTGATGACTCATCCCGGTCTTGATTCTGCTGCCTTGGGCAAAATATTTCCCTGGCAATATCATTGGCAGGAGGAAATGCAGGCGTACCTTGACAGCGGCAATAAAAAGCTGCTGCAGCAGGAGCAGATTCAGCCTGTAAACTTCACGGCCTGCTAAAGCTCTTGTACTAAAAAATAAGCTCATTTGGAGTCTGCTAGATGAATAAAAAATTATTGTTCCGCCTAGGTCTGCTTTTTGGCTTTGTACTGTTGATTTCGGCGGCGGTTATTTATTTTACATTTGATATACGGACCTTGGAATACCTGACGATGTTTGAGCCTCGCTGTATTCTGCTGGCTTTGTCATGCCTTGCGATAGGCTTGATTTTTGATGGTCTGCGTCTGATTACCCTGGCTTCGGTGACAGACGAGAAGCTGACCTTTCATCAGATTGTGAATGTAGTTCTGAGCAACTACTTTTTGGCGCTGGTAACGCCTGGTGCCAGCGGTGGCGCTATCGCTCAGGTTATGTTTATGCGTAAGGCCGGGGTGCCTGTCGCCAAATCTACGGTAGTAGTTTTGGTGCGCACCGTCATGTCCATAATCTTTCTTATCCTGCTGGTGCCGGTGGTTTTGCACAGTGATGAGGATATAGTAAAATGGATGCCTGCGTCGGTACTGACGATTCTTTCGGTACTGTTTATATCACTGCCGATAATCGTAATTTCCTTGCTGCAAACACGTTATCCTGAGAAGGCGATTATGTGGTTTACCCGCAAGCTTTCATTTACTACGCAGCGCAACTGCTTTATCTGGTATAACGAATTTAAAAATGCCGTTGTAGTTATGGGTAAGCATCCGAAAATGGTTTTCCGTGCGTTTATTGAATCCGGCATGAGCCTGCTCTTTATTTATGCAACTGTGCCTGCGTATTTCACCGGTCTGAATATTGATTTTGATTTGCAGCAGGTAATGGGACGCATGGTGCTGCTGAATTTAATACTGTATTTTTCGCCGACTCCCGGTGGCAGTGGTGTAGCGGAGGCAGGCTTCTTGGTGCTGTTTTCCAATATCCTGCCTAACGGTGTGGAAGGCATTATGGCTGTTCTCTGGCGCTTTACGGCAGAATATCTGCCCTTTATGCTGGGAGCGGTAGTAACCATCAGAGCTTTTGGCAGCGATGTGCTGAATATGGCATCGCTCAAGAGTAAAACTACCGAAGGCAAGAAAAATGAGTAGCTATAAGATAAATTTTGAAATTATTTTGAGGGATGGAAACTGATGAATCAGATTGAAAAAAATAGCCTGCTGATTGTAGCAGGCACTGCGTTATTTATGATTATGTTCGGTATCGGCAGCGTTCCGCTGCTGGATCCGGATGAACCCGTATATGCGGAAACAGCAAGAGAAATGCTGGCTGCCGGTGACTTTTTGTCACCGAGAATTTTTGGTAATTTTTGGTATGATAAGCCGCCAATGTACTATTGGCTGGTTGCTTTTGCGCAATTTATTTTTGGTGATGGTGAGTTTGCGGCCCGTTTTCCTGCGGCGTTGATGGCCTGCGGGACCTCTGTGATGATGTATGTAGGCATTACCGGACTGTTTAATGAACGTGCAGGCTTTTGGTCTGCGATGATTCTTACAAGCTGTTTAGAATTTTTCTATATGGGCAAGGCGGCGGTGACAGACACAACGCTGCTCTTTTTTATGACAGGAGCACTGCTGAGCTTTATCCATAAGCGTTATTGGCTGATGTATGTGTGCATGGCGCTGGCTACCGTTACTAAAGGTCCTATCGGTATCGTCTTCCCGGGAGCGATAATTTTTCTGTATCTGGTGGTTATGGGCCAGCTGCGCGAGATTTTGCGCATGCATGTTATCCGTGGTCTGCTGCTGTATTTTCTCATCGCATCACCCTGGTATTACGCTATGTATACTGTGCATGGCATGGAATTTATCAATACCTTCCTGGGCTTTCATAATATAACGCGCTTTACGACGGCAGAGCATGCTAACCGCGTTACCTTCTGGTATTATTTTCCTGTAATAATCTTAGGCTTGTTCCCCTGGACCGGTATGCTGTGGCAGGCTGTGAAGGCATCGGTCAGCGAAAGCCGTATAGATGATATGCGTAAGCTGCTGTTCTTCCACGTTTGGTGGATTTTCGTGCTGCTTTTCTTTACAATCTGCAAAACGAAGCTCGTATCCTATATTCTGCCGTTGTTCCCTGCTATGGCGGTAATAATCGGCTGGAACATAGCGAGAATGCAAAGCAGACTGCGCCATAATACAACCTTTTACGGTTGGGCGGCAGGCAGCGGTATAATGTTTGTCCTGCTTGGCGTGGGCTGGATTATCGGTGCGCAGTATCTGCCGGAGGCTGATTTCAGCCTGGTGATGCTGGGCGTGCTGACACTGCTTTTGGGTGCAGCGGCAGTTTTCGCTCTGCTGTATTATCGCGATATCGAGCTGGCATCCTGGCTGCATGTGATGATTGGCGCGGTGACGATGTGCGTGGCCTTTGCTTTTGTTCTGCCGGTAATTGCCGACCGCTTCAGTGTAAAAACTATGAGCAGTGTGTATAAGGAGCAATGTGAACAGCAGACGCCTGTTTATGTCGATAAGTTCCTGCGTCCGGGCTTTATGTATTATGCAGGCAAGCCAGGTATCGAAATGATTCCGCAGACAGGTGCTTTGACAGATGCTTTGCGTGACGGCAGCAAAAAATATCTGCTGGTACGCGGTTTGGAATACCGTCGCGTGCAGAAGGCAGGCCCGTTGCCGAATAATGTGCGTACAGTAAAGGAAATCAGCGATATCTATCTGTTGGAGCAAAATTGAGTATTAATAATCAACCGTTGAGAGGCTGGGACAAAACTCAGCCTTTAACAGAAAAAACAGTGGAGGGTTACCATCAGGTAAATTCCCACTGTTTTTTAGTGTAAAAAAATTCTTAAACTCTAGCAATTCTATAATTTGTGAGGTTGGTTTTATCTTAGCCTTTTTTCTTATACAAAAACTCCCCATCCGTCTTACCTTGCGGTAAGAAAGATGGGGAGTTGCTTTTTCAGCTTATATAATTCTTTTAGTCCTGACCGGGAACCTTCAGTACAGCGCCGGTAGCAGCAGAGGTAACCAAAGCAGCATAGCGTGCCAGGTAACCGCTCTTAACCTTCGGCGGCGGGCAAACCCAGTTCTTACGGCGTTCAGCCAGCTCTTCGTCGCTCAGCTTAACGTTCAGGGTACGGTTCGGAATATCAATTTCAATGATATCGCCGTTTTCAATCAGTGCGATATTACCGCCCTCGCGTGCTTCCGGAGAAATGTGACCGATGCAGGCACCGCGGGTAGCACCGCTGAAACGTCCGTCGGTAAGTAGAGCAACGTCTTTGTCGTGGCCCATGCCTGCCAGTACAGAGGTCGGATTCAGCATCTCGCGCATGCCAGGGCCGCCCTTCGGGCCTTCGTAGCGGATAACGACAACGTCACCGGAAACAACCTTTTGTGCGCAAATTGCAGCAATAGCTTCGTCCTCGGAATTATAAACCTTAGCCGGACCGCTGAAGACCTTCATGGAAGGATCAACCGCACTTTCCTTGACAACGCTGCATTCCGGAGCGATATTGCCTTTCAGAACAGCGATACCGCCGGTTTTGTTGTACGGATTTTCTACGCTGTGAATAACTTCAGGACGCAGGATTTCCGCATTTTTGATAATCTGGCCGACAGTTTTGCCGCTGACAGTCTGGCAGGATTTTTTAATCAGTTTCAGACGGTCAAGCTCGTGCATTACAGCAGGAATGCCGCCGGCTTCGTTCAAATCAACGATGTGGTGGCTGCCACCAGGGCTCATCTTAGTGAGGTACGGAGTTTTCTTGGAGATTTTATCGAACAGCTCCAGCGGCAGGTCGATGCCTGCTTCGTGAGCGATAGCCGGCAGATGCAGCGCAGTGTTGGAGCTGCCGCCGATGGCCATATCAACAGTAATAGCATTTTTGAAGGCATTGAGCGTCATAATGTCGCGAGGCAGAACATTTTCCTCCAGCAGACGCATAACAGCCATGCCTGCATGCTTAGCCAAAGCAATACGCTTGCCGTTATAAGCAGCGGGGATAGTGCCGTTGCCAGGCAGGCCCATGCCAAGAACCTCAGTCAGGCAGTTCATGGTATTTGCAGTGAACAGACCGGAGCAGCTGCCGCAGCCCGGGCATGCACAATGCTCGATTTCTCTGAGCTCTGCTTTATCAATCTGACCGGACTCAAAACGGCCGGCAGCTTCAAATACAGTAGATACGCTGATATCTCTGCCCTGATAACGACCAGGCAGCATCGGACCGCCGCTGACAACAACGGTCGGTATGTTCAGACGAGCTGCTGCCATCAGCATGCCGGGAACAATTTTATCACAGTTCGGAATCAGGATTAAGCCGTCAAACGCATGGCCGTTAGCAACAGCTTCGATGCTGTCCGCAACCAGCTCACGGCTTGCCAGCGGGTATTTCATACCGTCATGGCCCATGGCGATGCCATCGCAGATGCCGATAGCCGGGAACTCAATCGGAGTACCGCCAGCTTCCAGCACGCCGTATTTGGCTGCCTTAGCGATGGTATCCAGATGCATATGCCCCGGAATGATTTCGTTAGCGGCACAGCAGATGCCGATTAACGGTTTCTTTAATTCTTCTTCAGTATAACCCATTGCATAGAACAGAGAGCGATGGGCTGCGCGGGTTGAACCTTTTTTTACTTGTGTACTGCGCATGTTTCTTTGACCTCTTTCCCTTAAGTAAATAGTACTACCGTACTGGCTGCTGATAAAGCACCGTATACTTCATCAGGTTTCCTCGACGTACAGAATGTACGCCATCGTCAACCTTCTTCGTCTCCGGTACTTTCTGAGCAGCCTGCGTGGTTTTAAATAAAAAAACAACAGTCCCGAAGCCTTTCGGGATACTCATAAAATTTTACAATTTTTATAGCCTGATGTCAAATTTTATGGACAAAAAACTACAATTAAGTGTAAGTTTGCATCTTAAAACTGCATCTTAGTTACATTCTTTACAAACTTGGTAAAGTTTAAAAATAATTCACGATTACTGCGTGGAGAATAGTATATAATAGGCGTGTAAAATTGTTGCGAGGTGATTATTATGAAAACTAAATTAACTGAGCTCTTAGGTATAAAATATCCTGTTATCCAGGGTGGTATGGCGTGGACGAGTGACGCTGTGCTGGCTGCAGCAGTTTCCAACGCCGGTGGTGCCGGTATCATCGGTAGCGGCGGCCGTACTGTGGAATGGACACGTGACGAGGTGCGCAAGGCAAAATCTCTGACCGACAAGCCCTTCGGCGTTAACGTTATGCTGATGGCTCCTAACATTGCGGAAATCATTGCTATGCTGTGCGAGGAAAAGGTAGCCTTTGTTACCTTGGGTGCAGGCAACCCGGTACCGCATATTCCTGCTTTTCATGCTGCAGGCATCAAGGTTATTCCGGTAGTGCCTAATGTTAAGCTGGCAAAGCGCATTGAAGCTGCAGGCGCTGACGCTATGGTTATTGAAGGCATGGAGGCCGGTGGTCACATCGGCAAGCAGACTACTATGGCGCTGATGGAAAACGTACTGCCGCAGATTAAATCTGTTCCGGTGCTTGTTGCCGGCGGTATCAGCGACGGCCGTGCTCTGGCTGCAGCTTTGCTGATGGGTGCCGCAGGTGTGCAGATGGGCAGCCGTTTCCTGCTGACTGAGGAATGCCCGGCAAATCCTGTTGCTAAGGAAGCCATTGTCAAGGCAACCGATACTGACAGCGTAGCAACAGGCTATAGCCGTAATCTTGGTGTACGCTGCCTTTCCAATGCCTTTACCGATGCTTATACCGCGCGTGAAATTGCCGGTGCTCCCAAAGAGGAGCTGATGGCGATGGGTACAGGCACCAACCGCAGAGGTCTTGTGGAAGGTGATGTTACCAACGGTACCGTTATGTGCGGTCAGAGCCTGAACGTGCTGAATGATATCCTGCCCTGCAAGGATGTTATGGAGCGTATCATTGCTGAAGCCAAAGAGGCTATTGCCAACGTACAGAAAATCGAGCTGTAAAAATTAAAGCAAAAAGCATGCATTGCTTGCTGTGTACCAATAATACTGGATGTCCGGTTGAGATACAAAGTAAAGCGGTGCATGCTTTTTTGTTATCTTGCATCTGGTCTGTATTTATTCAGCTTATCTGGTTGCATTCGGGGAACAGGCTGCTTAATCGTTCTATTACCGCGGCAATTTTATCTGCCTCGATGGCAGCGTAATTGATCACGAGTGTACAGCCGTTATTTTCTTCGGTATTATGACTGTAATCGGAATAGAAGGAAAGGCACATATCTGCTGCCAGTGCTGCCTTGCGCACTTCTGCTTCCGTCAGTTTGGTGTTAATATGCAGTACAAAATGCGTGCCGGCGTTGCGTTCGGTTATCTGCGAAACAGCGGCCAGTGGCGAGGCGTGGATGGCAGCCAGAATTTTGTGGCGCTGCTCGCGGTAGTAGTTTTTCATTTTGTTGATATGACGTTCAAAATAGCCTTCGGAAATAAAGCGTGCCAGCGTGTACTGCTCAAAACTGGATACGGTGCAGCTGTAAAAGCTCATGGTCTGTTCGTAGCGCTCCAAAAGACGCGGCGGCAGCACCATGTAGCTGATGCGCAGTGAGGGCACCAGGCTTTTGGAGAAGGTGTTCATATAGATGACACGGCTTTGCGTATCCTGCGCGTACAGCGGCAGGATGAAGCGCCCTGTGTAACGGAATTCACTGTCGTAATCATCTTCAATGATATAGCGCTTGCGGATGCGGTTAACCCATTCGAACAGCTCCAGCCTGCGTGTTACGGGCATGACGATGCCGGTGGGGAAGTGGTTGGCAGGGGAAAGATGTACTACATCGGCACCGCTTTCCTCCAGCTTGTCGATCATCAGGCCATTGTCATCAATGGGGATGTACTTCCAGGGATTGCCGAAGCTGGCGGAGATGGAGGCAAATTTTTTGTAGCCTGGCTCTTCAATCGCGAAGGTGCAGGCGTGGCCGAACATCTGCAGCAGGCGGCCGTAAAGGTATTCCGTACCGGCGCCGATGATAATCTGCGATGGGTCAACCTGAATAGCACGGTTGTGTGCCAGATAGTCGGCAATAGCCTTGCGCAGCTCGTAGACGCCTTTGTAGGGAACGGTTTTGAGCAGCTCTTCGTTGTGTACGGAAAGCGTTTCTCGCATCAGGCGTGTCCAGGTCGCCAGCGGAAAGTTTTGCAGGCTGATGCGGTTGGCCTTGAAGTCGGCAAAGTATTCACGCTCCGCTGCCTCCGGCAGCATTGCTGCTGCAGCCTTGCGGCGCACGCGGTAGCTGCTGACATCTTCTACGAAGTAACCTTTCTTTTCGCGCGAGGTGATGTAGCCTTCTACCGCCAGCTGGGCGTAGGCGTTGACCACGGTGATGATGCCCACGCTCAGATGTTGTGCCAGTGTGCGCTTGGAGGGCAATCGTTCGCCTGCCTGCAGCCTGCCGCTGATGATGTCCTGACGGATGCATTGGTATAAGTAATCATAGAGCGGTGTGCTGCCGCGTTTATCTAAATCATATGTTAACATGAGTGATATTTCTCCTTGGTTCTAAAATATTTTTGCTTTTTGATTCTTTTAATAGAACCATTTTGATTATACAATAGTGACATCACAAAAACAAGTCCCATCACAATGGCGTGAAGGGCAAGAGCCAAATGAGGAGGTTTATCATTATTATGGAAAAAGTAAAATTACAAGCACAATATGGTTTATATATTAACGGACAGTGGCGCGACGCATCCGATGGCGCAACCTATAATGCAGAAAGTCCCGCAGACGGCAGCCATCTGGCAGTATGTGCCCAAGGCACTCGCGAGGATGTAGAAGCAGCCTCCGCAGCAGCCTGGGAAGCCTTCAAAACCTGGAAAAAGACTACTCCGGCACAGCGTGCCGCTCTGCTGAATAAAATTGCTGATATTATTGATGCTAACAAAGAGCATCTGGCAATGGTAGAAAGCATGGATAACGGCAAGCCGATTCGTGAAACTATGAACGTAGATATTCCGATGGCAGCGGAGCATTTCCGTTATTTTGCCGGTTGCATTTTAGCAGAGGAAGGTCAGGCTTCCGTACTTAACGAGCAGTTCCTGTCTATCATCCTGCGTGAGCCTATCGGTGTAGTAGGCCAGATTATTCCGTGGAACTTCCCGTTCCTGATGGCAGCGTGGAAGCTGGCACCGGTGCTGGCAGCAGGCGATTGCACCGTACTGAAGCCTTCTAAGGAAGCAAGCCTTTCCATTCTGGAATTTGCCCGTCTGATTGACGGCGTACTGCCTGCAGGCGTATTCAATGTTATTACCGGTGCCGGCAGCAAAACCGGTCAATATATGCTGGAGCATAAGGGCTTTGCCAAGCTGGCTTTCACCGGTAGCACCGAGGTTGGCCGCAACGTAGGCTTGGCTGCGGCAGAACGCATTATCCCGGCAACATTGGAGCTGGGCGGCAAGAGTGCCAACATTTATTTTGATGACTGCGATTTTGAGCAGGCCATCGACGGCGCTCAATTAGGTATTCTCTTTAACCAGGGTCAGGTATGCTGCGCCGGCAGCCGTATCTTCGTGCAGGATACTATTTATGATAAATTCGTACCGGCCTTAGTAAAAGCCTTCAACAAGGTTAAGGTGGGCCTGCCGTGGCATGATGATACTCAGATGGGTTCCCAAATCAACGAAACCCAAATCAAGAAAATCTTGAGCTATGTGGAAATTGCTAAGCAGGAGGGCGCTACTATTGCCTGCGGCGGTGAACGCTTTACCGAGGGCGAGCTGGCCAAGGGTGCCTTCATGAAACCTACGCTGATTACCAATGTAACCAATGATATGCGTGTGGCACAGGAGGAAATCTTCGGACCTGTTGCCGTTGTTATCAAATTCCACGATGAGGACGAGGTTGTGGCTATGGCCAATGACAGCGAATACGGGCTCGGCGGCGCTGTTTGGACTAAGGATATCAACAAGGCTATCCGTGTAGCACGCAACGTGGAAACCGGTCGTATGTGGGTGAACACCTACAATCAGATTCCGGAGCATTCTCCCTTCGGCGGCTACAAAACCTCCGGCATCGGCCGTGAAACTCACAAGATGATTTTGAACCACTATACACAAGTGAAAAATATTATGATTAATCTCAGTTATGCTCCTTCTGGGTTTTATCCTCAGGACTGACGATTAATAAACAGGATTATTCCTGATCAGTTGCGCAAAAAAAGCTCCGGCAGTTGCCGGAGCTTTTTTGCTGAGTGGGTTATATTTATTTATCCAATTTTGCATTATCCAAAAATGCTGTGCCGAATTGCGTATAGTTCATGTCCGCACCGCGCAGGTCAGCGTATTCCAAAAATGCTTTATCCAGCAGCGCCTTGTCCAGCTTGCTGTTGTTCAAATTGCTGTGGCCCAGCTTGCTGCTGCGCAGGTCTGCTTCCGTCAGGTCGCTTCGCTCCAGATGGGCACTGTACAGGTTAGCGCCATGAAAAATTGCGTTTTTCAGGCTGGCACGGCGCAGCCAGCTGTAGGGCAGGTTGG
The DNA here is from genome assembly GCF_937920985.1 of uncultured Phascolarctobacterium sp. Classification (GTDB taxonomy): domain Bacteria; phylum Bacillota; class Negativicutes; order Acidaminococcales; family Acidaminococcaceae; genus Phascolarctobacterium_A. Next base: position 23,553 of record NZ_CALDXR010000009.1, on the reverse strand, counting down.
CAAAACTGAAGTCGGCATAGTCAGCCTGTACGCCGTCCATAGAAGCCTCCTGCGCTTTTACCTGCTGCAGTTTAGCGTTCAGTAGATGTGCGCCACGCAGCTGGCAGCGGTTAAGATATGCTCCCTGCAGGCTGGCGTTGGTAAAATCGCTGCCGGACGCATTGGCATAGCGGAAGTTGGCATATGCCAGATTGGCACCGCGCAGGCTGGCGTTGGGCAGCAGTGCGCTTTGGAAGCAGGCATCCTGCAGCTTGGCTTTGTCCAGCTTGGTAGAGTCAAGGCGTGCTTCCGTAAAATCGGTGTTGGTAAAATCGCGGCCGGATAAATCCATTCCCGATAAATCTGCACCGGAAAGGTCGCCACCGGGGCAGCTTGCTCCGTTCAGTACCGCATGCAAATCACTGTTGCTGTAGGCAAAAGCTGTGCTGCTGATGCCGATAGCCAGAAGCGTAAGCAAAGTCTTGAAAATATTATTACGCATTTTGGCCTCCTGTATAGCTTGCTGCTTCATCAAACAAAAGCTCCAGCTGCTTGGGATCATCCGGCAGACAGTCGATAATCTTCCAAGGCTTAACCTCGGCAAAATCCTCAGGCTTATAGCCTGAGCCTTCCAAAATAATCAGGCAGGGTGCGCCGATAGCGTTGGCGCAGCGCACGTCGTTAGGTGTATCGCCAATGAAAATCAGCTCGTTGGGCTTGGCCTGCTCGTTTTGCATATACAGGCGGTGGAAGGCAACCTTAGCCAGCATTTCGCGGTTTTCGCTGATTTCACCGAATACGCTATGTTCATGGTTAAAATATTTATCTAGACAGAAATGCTGCAGCTTGAGATGGGTGCCGGTGCTGGTGTTGCCGGTGAGCAGGCAGTTGCAGTAACGGCTATCAGGCTGGCAGAAGTATTGCAGCGTTTTCTCCACGTTTTTCAAAACACGGCCCTTGTGCAGCGGCAGCTGCTTGGGCAACTCCATATGGTAGCGGATAAGCAGGCCTGCTGCTTCCGCGCTGTTGCAGCGCCCGCGCAGACGGGTAACAACGCTTTTGATGATGTCCGAGTCAGTGCGTCCTGCCAGGGACTTGTTGAAATCGAAGGCATCCAAAAAATAATAATCCTTGATAACCTTAATCATGGCATCCTTGCCGGCACCACCGGACAGAATGAGGGTGCCGTCTACATCCCACATTAAATACTTCATGTGAAAAATCTCCTTTGGTTTAAGAAAAAACAGGGGCTGCTCATACAACCCCTGGAAAAGTTTATCTTATAGTCCCGTTTAGATGCCACGGGGCTTGAGCATCATTTTTTTCAGTTGAGCGCCGACGTTTTTGGTAACGTTCTGAGTACGGCGGATGAATTTGATATTTGAGCGGTGGTTAGGCTTCATATCGTATTTGCTGCCGAAATCACCGCGGTCCAGCAGGGTGATTTTAGCCTTGTCGCAATCAAAGGCGCTGCGCAGATAGCGTGCCATGCCCGCAGGGTCGGCATCGTCATAGCAGCTGAAAATATCCGCTGCAATAAAACCGAGCTTAGGATATACATGCAGAGTTACATGGCCTTGCTTGCAAAGTGCGGAGATGGAATATTCGCTTTGGCCTTCTTCCTGACAAACAAGCAGCTCGCGGCTGTTCATTCGGTATTCATCGCAGCCTTCCTGCAACAGAAGCTTTGCCTTTTCGGTGTCGTTAACTTCGTTTACGCCGCAGTTATACATATCTATGGCTATTAATTTTCCTGTAAATTTCTTAGGTTGCATGTGTAAAACTCCTCATGTTTATAATTACAATAATACAAAGCCGGTTCTGGCGCAGGGCGCTGATTTGCCGGAAACAATATATAGTGCATATCTTATTCAATTATAGCGAAAATTATAATACTTGTAAAGTCAAATTGCTATCCTAATTGAGAAAACTATGTTATAATAATAGCTATAGTTAAAACATTTGTTTTGTGTGGCGGTGAGAAAATGGAAAAGCTGGAAGCAATAGTTGATGATATAGTGTTTCAAAGCGATGACGGCATGTTCAGCGTGCTGCGTATGGAAAGCAAGGCGCAGGGACGCTTTACTGCTGTTTATCATGGCAATGCGCCGTATATGGGCGAAAATGTGGCTATGGAGGGCAGCTGGATTGAGCATGCGAGATTCGGCAGACAATTTGATATACAGTCACTGCAGGTTTTGCAGCCGACTTCGGTAGCAGGCATTGAACGCTTTCTGGCTTCCGGCGCGGTGAAGGGCGTCGGCCCGGTGACGGCGGCAAGAATTGTGGAGGCCTTCGGAACGGATACGCTGGAAATCATGGGCAGCTATCCCGAGCGCCTGGCACAGGTGCGCGGCATCAGCGCCAAAAAGGCTGCCGCTATCGGTGAATCCTACAGCCAGCTTTCCGGTCTGCGCGAGCTGATGGTGTTTTTGGAAGCGCACGGCGTGAGCAGCGGTTATGCAGCCCGCCTGCAGGCAACCTACGGCGCTACGGCGATTACCCGCATTAAGGAAAATCCCTATAGCTTGGCGGAGGATATTACCGGCATCGGCTTTAAAACTGCGGACCGCATTGCTATGGCTATGGGCATGGAGCATGACTGCGAGGCACGCTTGCGCGCAGGCATTGCTTATGCGCTGACGCAGGCCGCAGGCGTAGGACACACCTGCGTGCCGGAGGAGCTTTTGGTGCGTGAAACGGCAAGAGCATTGGCGGTAGACACTTCCATGGTGCAGGATGTTTTCAGCAGCCTGCTGGAGCAGGATTTACTGCGCACGGAGGAAATGGGCGGTATACGCCTGATATATCCGGAATATCTGTATACGGCGGAGGTGCAGACCGCACGCCGCCTGCTGAAGCTGCGCGACCAGGCGAAGCCGGTGACGCGCGTGAATGCGGATGAGGTTATTGCCAAATGGGAGCGTGATGCCGGTATTACTCTGGCAGAGGCGCAGCGTCAGGCAATTTATGCTTCGCTGGAGCATGGTGTCTTTGTGCTCACCGGCGGTCCCGGTACAGGTAAAACAACTGTTGTCAAAGGCATTCTGAATGTGTTGGAGCAGGCGGGCTGCCGCATTCTGCTGGCCGCGCCTACCGGACGCGCCGCACGCAGACTGGCGGATTCTGCCTGTCATCCTGCGGCAACGGTACATCGTCTGCTGGAATACCAGCCTACGGGTGACGGCCTGTGCTTCGGCAAGGATGACAGCGATCCTCTTGATGCGGAAGCGATTATTATCGATGAGGCTTCGATGCTCGATATTACTCTGACCTATCATCTGCTTAAGGCAATTCCCGGCGGCTGCCGTCTGATCTTCGTCGGTGACGTGGACCAGCTGCCGTCCGTTGGTGCAGGCTCGGTGCTCAAGGATATGATCCGTTCGGGCAGAATGCCTGTTGTACGTCTGGAAAATGTTTTCCGTCAGGCAGAGGTGAGTCCGATTGTCCGTAATGCCCATAAGATTAACCGTGGGCAGATGCCGGAGTTTCTTGCCGGTGCCGACAGCGAGTTTGCGCTGGAGGAGTTTGCCAACGAGCAGGATGCTGCAGAATTTGTAGCGCGTACCTATGCGCAGCTTACGTCCGGCGGTGACTGGCGCAGGGTGCAGGTGCTGACACCGATGCACAAGAATCCCTGCGGCGTGCAGAATCTGAATAAGCTGCTGCAGAAATATCTTAATCCGCCGTCTGCAAATAAGCTCGAGGTTAACATACCGGGTAATGTGTTGCGCGTGGGTGATAAGGTGATGCAGATTCGCAATAATTATGAAAAGGATGTTTTCAACGGCGACATCGGCCGTGTAATTAAAATAGACGGAAAAAATGTTACGGTAGCCTTTCCGGAGCGTCCGGAGGGAGATTACGTTACCTACGCTCAGGGTGAGGTGGAGGAGTTGCAGTTGGCCTACGCTATGAGCGTACATAAGTCGCAGGGCAGCGAATATCCCTACGTTATTTTGCTCATGGTGCAGAGCCATTACATCATGCTGCAGCGCAATCTGCTGTATACGGCTGTGACGAGAGCCAAAGAAAAAGTGCTGATTGTCGGCAGCAAAAACGCGGTGCGTACCGCTGTGGAAAACGACAAGACGAAAAGGCGTTACAGCCTGCTGGCTGAGCGTCTGCAGGAAAGCAGCGAGGTGTTCTGATGCATCGTTGGTTAAGAGATTTTGCTTATTACGGGCGTGTGGCGAAGGAGCTTATCTTTCCCCGTCGCTGCGCTGTGTGTGCGACTAATATTGATAACGGCTATGTCTGTGAGCAGTGCCGCAGGGAATATTTGCTGCAGCGTCAGCTGCCCTGCTGTCCGCGTGAGGAATATCTTGCGGGACAGGCAGCACCGTTGCCGACGGATGTTTTATACAGTGTGCTGCTGCTTTATAAATATGAGGGCGTTTTTAAGGATGCGCTGCATAAAATAAAATTTGACGGTGAGGCAGGCTGGCTGCCGTTGCTGCGTGAGGAAGCGGAGCTTGCTCTGCCCGCAGCCAAAATGCGCTGGTTGCAGCAGTTTGACCTTATTACCTGCGTACCGACTGCGCCTGAGCGACGCAGGCAGCGTGGCTTTGACGTGCCGCAGGAGCTGTTTGCGGGCCTCTTGGAGGGACGCAGCGTGGGCATGGAGGTTTTGCTGGAGCGGGTGCGCCATACGGAGCCCTTGTACGAGCTGAAGCCTGAAGAAAGAAAGCAGGAGCTGGCAGGCTGCTTTGCCCTGCTGCCGCATGCCAAGGTGCGCGGCAAGCATGTACTGCTTTGCGACGATATTTATACTACGGGCAGTACCTTTGCGGAAGCGGCACAGGTACTGCTGGACGCAGGGGCGGCACGCGTATCGGCGTTGGCGCTGTGCGCGGCGCAGGCTAACTGGGAGTGACTTTTTCTTGATGCAAAAAATAAAGAATTATTGGCGGCGTGAGCCTGTTTTGTGCATAGCGGTTATTTTGGCTGCTGTCAGCAGCCTTTACAGCAGGCCGCAGCTTGCCTATATAGATTTTGACGTGCTGGCGATACTGCTTTCACTGATGCTGGTGGTAGCGGAGCTGAAGGAGATACGCTTTCTGGACTGGCTGGCGGTGGAGCTGCTGAACAAATGCCGCAGCAAGCGTCAGCTGGAGCTGGTGCTGTTGGCAGTTACCTATATCAGCTCGATGTTTGTGACGAATGACGTGGCTTTGCTGACCTTTGTGCCGTTGGCGCTGGTTATCGGCAAAACCTTAAAAATGGATATGGAGCGGATTATTATCCTGCAGACGCTGGCTGCTAACCTTGGCAGTATGCTGACGCCGCCCGGTAATCCGCAGAATTTGTTTTTATACGCGCATTATGCTTATACCGCCGGCAGCTTTTTCGCCGTAATGGCTGTGCCGGGAATAATTTCGTTGGCGTATCTGCTGCTGCTCTTATTCCATGGCAAGGACAGCGTGCTGAAGCTGGAGCTGCCTAAGCTGCAGCAGCCTCCCAAGGGAATATTGCTGCTCTTTTTGGGACTGCTTTTATTAAACATCGGCGCTGTGCTGCATTGGTTCGACAAGCTGTGGGCCTTGCTGCTGACAGCAGGTGTAGTGGCCTTGTGCGACAGGCGACGGCTGCTGGCGGTAGATTACAGTCTGCTCGTGACCTTTGCCGGTTTCTTTGTATTCATCGGCAACATCAGCCACAGTCCTGCGGTAAGCTATTTGCAGCAGTCGCTGATGGGCAGTGCGGCAGGAACATATTTAACCGGACTGCTGGCCAGCCAGTTCCTCAGCAATGTGCCGGCGGCCATGCTGCTGGCAGGCTTGACCAAGGAAGCAGACGCGCTGCTTTTAGGCGTTAACATCGGCGGTCTGGGGACGATGATTGCTTCGATGGCGAGCGTTATTTCCTACAAATTATATGCTGCAGAGCATCCTTCTCAGGCAGGGAAGTATGTACGAACTTTTTTGTACTACAATTTTCTGGGTCTGCTGCTGATAGGAGGAGCGGTTTACTTCCTTCTGTGAGCGGGGAAATGCTTTGCGGCATTTCTTTTAGCGTAATGGTAAACCAATAGTATGTAATAAGTTGACTATTTACATCACTTGCATTATAATAAAGCACGTGAAGCAGATAACGATAAGCTGCTTAGATGAAAGGAAAATGCAAAAATGTTAGAGCTTGCACATAAGCTGGCGGACAGTGATGCCAAATTCTTCGGCGGCTGGGTGCTGGCAGGAGCAGAAGCACATATTCATCAGCCGGCAGAGGCTATGGCGAATCAGGTGCTGCTGGCGAAGGAACGCAAATCAATCATCCGCGTAGCGGGAACTGCGGCAGACGGCAGTTTGGCTAAGGAGCTGCGGGTATTTTTGGTACTGCCTAAGCATAAATTAGGCACGAAGCCGCTGGAGCCCGAGGCAATTAAAGGCGATTTGCTGACAGAGCACACCTTTACAACACAGGAAATAGCAGACTATGTTGCCTATACCGGTGACGAAAACGTCATCCATAAGGGTGAACATCCCATCGTGCCGGGGCTGTGCATGGCTGCCTGGCTGCAGAAGGAGCTGGCGCTGACAGAGCTGGACTGGCGCATCAGCTTCCTTGCTCCTGTTTACGCAGGCGACGAGCTGTGTATCTACAGGACAGAAGGTCAGCTTGCTGCTTATGTGGGAGCAATAAATGTTTTTGTGATTAAAGAATTATAGTAAGGCTGGTGTATGGAAATGACAACTTCTGGTACAGAAATCAATAAGAATCATAGAGGAGCAAGCGTCAACAAGACTGCGGAAATGACGAGAATGGCGCTGATGGTAGCAATGAACTGCGTATCCGCTTATATCATTATTCCGCTGCCTTTTTCGCTTTCTCCGATTGCATTGCAGACTTTGATTGTAAATCTTACAGGCTATGTGCTGAACGCTAAGCAGGCCTTTATGACCATGCTGGTTTATCTTTTGGTAGGTTTGGCAGGCGTGCCGGTATTTACTGGTGGCAGTGCGGGACCGGGCAAGCTGTTTGGTCCTACCGGCGGTTACATCATCGGCTTTTTGTTTACCGCTGTGTTCTTGGCATATTTCAGAGGCGAAAAATACAGCTTCAAGCGTTACGCTTTGCTTGGCTGCGTTATCGGTATTCCGCTGATTTATGTGTTTGGCGTTGTTCAGCTGAAGCTGATTACAGGTATGGGCTGGGATAAGGCAATTATGACCGGCGCATTGCCCTTCATTCCGCTGGATATTGTTAAATGCTTGGCTGCTGCCGTAATTGCCTATCCAATTAACCGTATTTTTGCCAACAACAGATAAATAAGGTATAATTTAAGAGCTGTCAGCTATTTGCCGCGAGGCAGGTGGCAGGCAGCTTTTTTCGGATATAGAGGTGTTAAGATGGAAAATGCATATATTTTAGGTGGCCTGCGCAGCTACGTAGGCGTAGTCAACGGTATGTATCGTCATATCCCGGCGGAGGTGCTGGGGGCGGAGGTGCTTAAGCAGGTGATGGAAAAATATCAGCTGAGCGCGCCCGATTATATTATTGCCGGCAACGGCGTAGGTGCTGGCGGCAATATTGCGCGCCTGATGGCTTTGACGGCAGGCGTAGATATTTCGGTGCCGGCCTTTACGGTAGATGTGCAATGCGGCAGCGGCCTGGAAAGCATTGCTATTGCTGCAGCCAAAATTAATAGCGGCGAGGCTGATGTAATTATTGCCGGCGGCTTTGAAAGCAGCTCTACGCAGCCAAGACGCGGCTATAATCCCAATCACCCGGATTATGCAGGCGACGACTGGTACAGCGTAGCCAAGTTTATGCCGGGCGTTCATCGCGAAACGGTAATGCTGGAGGGTGCGGAGCTTGCTGCCAAGCGCGAAGGCATTACTAAAGAAGAAATGGACAGTTGGGTATTGCGCAGCCATGCGCTCGCGACGCAGGCGCGCGAGCAGGGGCTGCTGCAGAATATTATTGCTCCGGTTTGCGGTGCCGTTAAGGACGAAGGCATCAGACCGCGTATGAGCCAGCGTCTGCTCGACAGGATGCCTAAGGTGCTGGAGGGCGGCGAATTTATTACGGCGGCCAATTCCTGCCTCATTAACGATGGTGCGGCCTTTGTGGTGCTGTGCTCGCAAAAATATCTGCAGGAGCACGGCTTAAAGGCGCAGGCCAGAGTGCTGGGCAGCGCAGCCTGCGGCGGCAATCCCTTGGTGAGTCCGCGTACTGCAGTTACCGCACTGCAAAAGCTGTTGGCTAAGCATGGACTGCATGAGCAGGATATCGCAGACTTTGAGCTGAACGAAGCCTTCGCTGTAATTGATGTGCTGTTTGCCCGCAGCTTTCCACACAGCACTGATAAATATAATGTGTTCGGCGGGGCGCTGGCCTACGGTCATCCCTATGGTGCCAGCGGCGGCATAATTACACTGCATCTGCTGGAGGCACTGAAGCAGAAGGGCGGACGCTACGGCGCCGCCAGCGTAGCAGCAGCAGGCGGCGTAGGTACGGCGCTGCTGCTGGAAAGAGTGGAGTGAAGCAAATGGATTACTTGACCTTAATAGCACAGCAAAAGCAGGATAAGCTCGCTCTTATAGAGGACGCAGAAGAATATACCTATGCCAGACTGGCGCAGGAGGCGCGCAGGCTGCGCAGTAAAGCGGATTTTAGCGCTCCGGCGGTTTTTATCCATGAAAGCAGCATCGCCCGTCAGTTAATCAGCTTTCTGGCATATAGCGGTACCAAAACTGTGCCGGTTATCGCTACCGAGGTGAGCAAAAATCAGCAGTTCAGCTGCGAGGCTATCCCACAAGCGGCCTGCATGGGCGTTATGACCAGCGGCAGTACCGGCAAAAGCAAGCTGTTGTGGCGCAGCTATCATAGCTGGGCGGATTTTTTCCCGGAGCAGAACCGTGTCTTCGGTGTTGATGAGCAGACAGTGATTTTTTGTCAGGGAAGCCTGGCTTTTACCGGCAACCTTAATATTTATATGGGCGTGCTGGCTGCAGGCGGTACACTGGTAGTGACGGAGCGCTTTCGTCCGCGCCATTGGCTGCAGCTGATGCAGCGCTATGCGGTGAACGCAATTTACCTGATTCCGTCTAAGCTTTTACTGTTGCCAAAATTTTTGCGCGAGCCTGATGTGCGTGTGCGCAGTATCATCAGCGGCTCGCAGAGCATGGGCAGGCAGGAGGCGGACAAGCTGCTGCAGGTATTCCCCAATGCGGATATCACGCTGTACTACGGTGCCAGCGAGCTGAATTACATTACCTATATCAAAGCCGCAGAAATGACGGATGACCGCACACTTATCGGCCGTCCCTTCAAAGGCGTGCAGGTGAGCGTTTGTAATGAAGAAATTTTCATTGATACGCCTTATCATGTAGAGGAAATTTCGTTGCCGTTTTCCCTGAAGGACAGGGGGCAGCTGGATGCGGAAGGTCGCCTGCACTTTTTGGGGCGCACGGATGATATTGTGAGCGTCAACGGACGCAAGGTTTCTGCTGTCAAGGTGTGCACCGCGCTGACCGAGCTGGAGGGCGTTGAGGAGGCTGCAGTAATCTGCCGTCATGTGGACGATGCCGATGCGCTTATTGCTTTTGTGGGGGCGGCGCGTGAGTACGGCAAGCAGGAGCTGGTTAAGCTGCTGCGTCAAACCTTAGAGGATTACGAGCTGCCTAAGCAGTTTGTTTTTATGGAACAGCTGCCGCATAATGAAAGCGGTAAGGTGGATAAATTGGCGCTGAAAAAATTGTACTTAGAGTGATTTTGGAGATATAAAATAAACCGTCGTCGGAATTTGCCGGATTGCAGGTTCTGACGGCGGTTTTTGTGTTTAAGTTTAATAAAATGTTCCGCTTACCCGATTGAAAGGGTAGGCGGGGCTTTTTGTTATTTATTGTTCAGTTCTATTGTCAGCAGCCTGATCTGCTCCTGCGCTTCTGCTTTCGTTTCGCACATGGAAAGGATGACTGGCATTTTGGACCAGTTTACGAAGGCCAGGACAAAGTAATGGTCTAAGTATTTATCATTCGTATAAAAGTACCAGTCGCCGGTTTCATAAACGAGGCTGGTAATGGTATCGCTGTTGATGTAATCAGGGAAGTGGTTCATGTAATCCCAATGGTTATCTTCGTAAGCGATTTCATCGAGTGTATTATCCGTCAGCTCCAGATCGTCGGGGTAATCAGGCTTGGAAAATGTCTTTATGAACATTGCTATGTCTCCTTTTGGCAAGATTATGGCGATAATCCCACGGTGTTTCTATATTATCATGCGCCCACAGGCCTTGGCGGTGGCGCTTGGCAGCTTCTTCAAATTTATCATATATTTCGCAGTTATCAAAATCCATGTGGTAATGCATGGCCATGCCTTTTCTGAGCATTTCGGCGCTCACGTCCTTTCCGTCGCAATTTACAAAGGCAACTTCGCGGTTATACTTATCGATGCAGTGCACCTTTAAGCTGACAGTGCCTTCTTTAAGCAGCTCGCTTAAGGCTTCGGTTGCTTCCGCGCCAAAGGGCTGTTCCTTTTCCGGAGCATCTATCATGGCTAGGCGGATGCGGTGAAAGCAGCCTGCATTGTCATAGACTGTGATGGTGTCGCCGTCGATGACGCGCACTACTCTGGCAGTGTAGCATGTACCGGGAAGAGGCTGCGCTTTGACGACGGTGGCCATAAAGATGATGGCGAAGCCAAGCAGAAGAAAGAGGAGATAACAGATGATTTTGTAGTTCATGGTGTTGTTCCTTTCAAATTTTTTCTATAAAAAGAGAGGCTGCCGCACTTTTGTACGACAGCCCCTGTGCCATATAATTAGTTATTTAGTATATTTGCTTGTATATACTATTGCTGCTGTACATACGGAAATTGCATGACGAGTCTTTCCTGCAGAACGCGGGTGAGGTTTTCGATATTAGCACTCAGCTTTTCTATTCTGCCTTCCATACGGACCAGAAGATACGAGCTGACGAGCATGGGAAAACCGTAATCCGCTGCTGCGGAAAGCAGTCTTTCAAATTCCATGAGAATCACTCCTTAGGGGGACGCCGATTAGTTCAAAACTTCGACGTTACGGTTGACCACACGGGCTTCCACTGCCTGCACCAGGTCACCGCCGATGGTTTTGAAGACGTTGGCTGCGATGATTTTTTGCATTGCTGCGTCGGTTTGGGCTTTAGTCAGACCTTCTTTCGGGTTGGCGATGGTGATGAGTTTGGTGCTGCCAGCAGCGTTTTTGAATACTAATTGCAGGGATTTTTCCATGATTTTTGTCTCCTTTACTTTGTAAAAATTTTTGGTTTGGAAATTTGGGTTGGAAATTTATTTCTCTTGTTAGACTAGGAGTATAGATTAGTAGTAGAGAGATAGTAGAGAGCCTCTCCTTGGGGAGAGGTGGCATCGCGTAGCGATGACGGAGAGGGGATTCGCCCAGCCTAACGCTATTCATAAGCGTGGAAACAGCAGACCCCTCTCAGTCGCCCTGACGGGCGCCAGCTCCCCCCAATGGGAGCCTTTTAGTTGCTGCCTGAGAAGTCATATTACCTTCTGACGGAGAGTATCTCTTACTCTTTTACGCTTACGCTTCCGCCAGCTCACTCTTTTCGGTCAGCCCAATATCCTTGAAGCCTTTCTCCATCAGACCGCCGATAGCAGTGCCTGCTTCGTACACCTTGTCCAGTGCAGCGTCAGTCTTGATGCCGTTGAAGCTTTTGCCCTTGTACTTGGTAGTACCGTCGGAATTGAGGCCATCCTCCACGTTGATGACCAAAGTGCGTTTCATGATTTCCTGATTGATGTTTGCCATAGTTGAGAACTCCTTTCGATGATGAAAAATGAATGGGTATGAAGATAGGCTCCCCTAGGGGGGAGCTGTCGCCGTAGGCGACTGAGAGGGGACTGCTGTCATTATGCTTAGCAATTAAACCCCTCTCCGTCATCGCTTCGCGATGCCACCTCTCCCCAAGGAGAGGCTTTTGTCGGCGCTAGGCGTTGTGCCTTTACGCCGCTGCAAGGTGCGTCAGCATAGGATCTTCAGGCAGCTGCAGCAGCTGAGCTGTAAGCATCGCCTTGCTGTACGCTTTAGCCTTTTTACGCAGCACCACACCACCGGGGCACAGGTTTTGGCAGTCCGGCAGGTCGGTGAGTCGGTACAAATCCCAACGCATGTCTATTGGATGCTTAGCTGGACCATAGTCGTCCTGATCGGCAACCTCAGCATGGGTTCTTACTGTGTCAAAAGAGATTTCCAATTCCAACTCCCGGCACAGGATAGCGACAACAATCGCCATCTGTTCAATCTGCAGCGCAGTTGGGGGACATAACCCCTTATAATCCGGTACACCATGAGAACTAAGGTCAGCCTTATAGGCACAGCAGAGAGTGATACCAACGGCACCGGTGTTGCGATGCCAAGTGTGCTCTTTACGGTCATGCAGCGTTCTGCAGGTGAGGTAAATTTCGCCATGCTCATCAATGTTGATGTGGTAAGCGTCAAAGACCTGGCCATATGGGCAGCCGGTCCAGTGCAAAAATAAGTGTTTGATGCTGCCTTTGGCCTCAGCGGCCACAACGCGCAGCTCGTCATGATTAATCTTGCGGGGATTTGTTACTAACATGTAAAAAGCTCCTTTGTTTTTTTCTCCCGATGCTTACTTGCTTATCCGGAATCAGCTTTTGGCAAGAGGCGGGAGTGGGGTGTTTTTGCCTCTCACTATACTAATGGCTTTTTTTAGCCTAAAAGTCAGACAAGAAAAAATAAAAATTTAAAAAAATTTTTTTTAAAATCGATGTCTGACTTTTGCATGTTTTTTAGCCATTAGTAAAGTGACTTTTCTTTTTTCTCTCTTTCTTTTTTTATTTTTTTTCTTTCTGTCTTTATTTCTTTTGCCATAATCATAACTACTAGCGTAGCTAGTAGTATCCTTGTACTTTAGAGTACTACTTAAAGGATAGACGTAAAGTATACTGTACCCATAGTACTTGACAGTCAAAAAGAGAGATTTTCCAAAGTCTTGACACTGAAAAAAGGAGGTTTCCTAAATCCTTGACAAAAAGAAAAAGCTGAATCCCTGTTCCTTGACAAAAGAAAAGGTTGAATCCCATTTACTTGACAAAATTAGAAAGTAAAATCCCCAATCCTTGACACAGCTCTCTTTTATTTGACTTATTATTGTCTGTACTGTAAATTAGAATTATGTAATTTGAGAGGTGGCTGCCATGACTAAAAAGCGCTTTACTGCTGAAGAAATCGAAATTTTAAGGGCTAATCCCTACACACATAGTGTTTCAGCTGATGCTATTCGCTTTAATAAAGAATTTCATAATCAGTATAGGCGATTGTATATGCTAGGACATAATTGTACAAAGATATTCCAGGAATTAGGCTATAGCATAGAAATCCTTGGTGTAAAACGTATTTATTCATTTGATTCAAGGATAAAAGCAAAGAGCCAGTTGACAGATGAAGCTATGGTTGCGTCTGAAGAAATGGCAGAGCAATTTGTAGATAAAGATCTCCAATTAGCTAGACTTCAAAACGAAGTTTTGTATTTACGGCAGCAACTTGAATTTATAAAAAAAATTATAAAAGCAGACAAATCGAGCAGGCGGAAGCTATGATTTTAGAAAACGCAAACGTAAAATTTCAACTTATTCATGATATGCTTGAATCTGAAGATTGTTCTATGAGTATTACGGAAATGTGTTCTTTGGCTGGAGTTTCACGTGGAGGATATTACTATTGGCTCAACCAAGAAGAAGCCCGGATACAACGCGAAGAAGCTGATTTAGAAGATTTTTCCTTAGTATTGGAAGCATATAAATTTAGGGGATATGCCAAGGGTGCCAGAAGCATATATATGAGGTTGCTGCATTTAACTCCGCCAGTAGTAATGAACATAAAAAAGATACGTCGGCTTATGGATAAATATAATCTGAAATGTCCGATTAGAAAGCCGAATCCATATAGGAGGATGTTAAAAGCTATTCGTACTAATAATTTCGCCGATAATATTCTCAAACGAAGATTTAAGGATTTCGGACCTAGAAAAGTACTTCTCACGGACATAACATATATTCCATTTAACGGAGAATGGCTGTATTTGTCGGTGATTATTGATGCTTATACTAAGCAGGTTCTGTCTTACGTATTAAGTGACACAATGAAGCTTGATTTTGTTTTAGAAACAGTAAAACAACTTCTGGAAAAATATGGTGTAGACTTAAGTCAGGAAACAATAATTCACAGTGACCAAGGCGTGCATTATACCAGTTATAAATTTATAGAAATAGTTGAAAATGCCGAGTTAAGACGTTCGATGTCAAGACGAGGTAATTGTTGGGACAATGCGCCACAGGAAAGCTTCTTTGGACATATGAAGCAAGAAATAGATCTGAGTAATTACAGAAAATTTTCTGAAGTAAAAGCTGCGATTGATGACTGGATGGCGTATTATAACCAGGACAGATACCAATGGAATTTAGCAAAGCTTTCGCCGAATGAATACTATGAGTATATAAAAACAAAAACATATCCTTTATAAAATAAGCGTCTTTGGGGCGCTTATTTTTTTTGGCAAAATTCTCTTTTTTTCTTTCAAATTTGTCTTGACAAAAGGGTACAGTTTACGGTAGTAGTATAGCCTAAGGCAGATATACTGTACCCATAAGTATGGACACTTTTGTTTTTTAACAGCACTGCAATATAAAAAGCGTTCCACCCAAAGCTGGGCAGAACGCTAAGAGCTTAAGCTGTGAGAGCTTGTTTTAATTTTTCAAGAGCACGCTCTTTGTGAACAAAGCAGGTTTGCTTAGTTATCCCATATTTTTCACTACAGGATTGCATAGTCTGATCATTCAAGAAAACATCTCGAATGATATTTCTTTGTGCATCAGTAAGGTTTTTCATCGCGTTAGCCAGAAGCTGATTATTAACCATCTGGTCAATATCATTCTTCTCGTCAGCAATTTGAAAACAGTTATCGTCTTCATCATCGTCAAGAAAAACACTTTCCTTGACGGATTTGTTTCTGGTAAAGCTATGCAGCAGCTCGTAATACACATGGTATTGCAAAAGTCCTGGCAGATGACAGTAGTCATTGTCATGATAGCTCATGATAACCTCTAAGAGGATTACCCAGGCAGCGTTGACAGCGTCTTCCCCCAAACCTTGGCGAATCTCATAGCGATAGGCCTCCTTGTAGATTAAAGGCTTAAAGGCTGTGCATAATGCGTCAATTGACTGGCTGTTGCCTTTTTGGGCGCTAGTGACCAGTTCCCTAAGTTCTGTGAGAGTGAAGGTGTACTTGTTGTTCCGGCAGGTATCCTGCGCGGTGTCTTCCGGCAGGCAGCAGATTGTCTGTTCTGTAACGTCGGGCAAGCAGGAAAGCTCCTGCTCAGTGTCTTCTTGCATTTCACATTTTTGTTTGGTTATTTTTTCCAGTTCCTTTCCGTGGCGGTCGCAATGCCGCGTATGACAGAATTCTGTACTGTACTACATCAAGCTTGATGGGGTTATTATAACACAGAAAATTGATAATGTTCTTACATGTATCAAATGTGATACAAATACGTTTTGACCAGCCTTTTTGTAATAATCTGTTAGCAAAATAGTGATATTTTGAGGTGACAGAATGAGAAAAAGACGCAGAGTTGTAAATCACGCCGAGATGGAGGATTTGGATTTTTCACGGGACCTGTTAGAGCTGGGGGTATTGTTAGGATCACATCGCACGGCGTTAGGGATTAAGCAGGAGGATTTGGCGAAGCTGCTGGGGATATCTCGTATAACCTTAAGCAGGATTGAAAACAGCAGAATGCCTTTGAGCATAGAGAATTTTTTTAAGATAGCTGCTATTTTTGAGGTGCGACCGGAGTATTTGCTGCAGGAGCTGGCGAGAGTGACGCAGAGGAAGTGGAGCAGGAAGGGGGAGGATTGAGGGGAAAAGTTGGCTTGTTAGAACAAGTTTGGCAAGAATTAACTGAAAATGCGTGACGCTTTAATTTTTTTGTGCTAAAATTAAATAATAGACATTCAACTCCCCCCCCGGGGACATTTTTCGGGTGGTAGTTAAAATAAACTTTCCAACCTCCGGGGCTGGGGAATTTTGATGCAAAATTTCTCAGCCTTGGAGGTTTTTTATGTGCGAAGAAAAACAAGCGTCTGCTGATGTGCAGGAAACAGCTTTAGCAGAATTAGACAAAAATATATTGCTTATCCTGCTTAAAGACCGCAGCACAGGAAAGAACATTCTTTGGGCGACAG
Organism: uncultured Phascolarctobacterium sp.; assembly: GCF_937920985.1. Lineage (GTDB taxonomy): Bacteria > Bacillota > Negativicutes > Acidaminococcales > Acidaminococcaceae > Phascolarctobacterium_A. The sequence continues at coordinate 7,361 of NZ_CALDXR010000009.1, read as the reverse complement.
ACGATTACAAGGATCTTGGCATTGGCTTTGCAGCGGATGATGAAATTACCTTACCGGCGATTACCGGTGCTCGTGGCAATTTGATTAAACCGCGTGCCCTTAAAAGCAAGGAAGAGCAGGGAGCACGCACCCGCAACATGGCAGAAGTGTTCACCCCTTTATGGATTTGCAACAAGCAGAATAATCTTGCGGATAATGCTTGGTTTGGACGTGAAAACGTCTTTAATACCGAAAATGGGACTGACTGGCAGGCGACTGAGGGCAAAATTGCTTTTCCAAGTGAAAAGGGTGCAGATGGCTGGATTGCATATATTGCCAGCAAGCGCTTGGAAATTACCTGCGGTGAAGCGCCGTATCTTGCCAGCCGTTACGATACCATGACGGGCGAAATAGTGCCTTTGGCAAAACGTATTGGCTTGCTGGACAGAAAACTGCGTGTGATTAACGAGCGCACCCGTAACCTTAAGGACAGGGATAGAGCCAAAAAGCGTTGGCTGGAGCTGGCAACACTGGCGGTGCGCAGTACTTATGGCTTTGAGTGGGCCGGTGACAATATTTTGCTGGCAAGGGAAAATTTGCTTTTTACTGTTGCCGATTATTACGCTGCCAAGTTTGGCGATGCTTTGGACATGGAAATGCTGGAGCATTTTGCGGAAATAATTTCGTGGAATATTTGGCAGATGGATGGCTTGAAGGCAGTTGTGCCCAATAGCTGCCATGACTATAAAAAAGAACGGCAGGCGGTAACGCCTAACCTGTTTTTAGCAAAGGACTTCAGCGCCCGCACCTTAAAGCGCAGCGTGAGCCCTTGCGATGTGGATGAGGACGAGCGCCAAAAGTGCCAAGGCTGTTTGAAGGATAATATTGAGCTGCATAATGGTGTTTATTGCAAGCTTAAGAATTGGTCTACAGGCAAGGTTTTATTGTTTAAGGATATGCTGGACGGTGAAGGGAGCGAGGGTGTTATGAGTAAGGATTTTAAGTTTGATGTGGTGATTGGTAATCCGCCGTATCAGCAAAATTCAAAAGGAGATAATGAAAGTGATACGCCATTGTATCATTATTTTTATAAGGCAGCATTTGCAATTGCTGATAAAGTAGAGCTTATTACACCTGCAAGATTTTTGTTTAATGCAGGATATACTCCGAAAAACTGGAATGAAGAAATGCTAAATGATCCTCACTTTAAGGTTATGTTCTACGAACCTAAAAGTAACCTTATATTTCCAAGTACTGATATTAAAGGTGGCGTAGTAATTACATATCGCGATAGAAATAAAGATTTTGGAGCAATAAAAACTTTTACTGTCTATCCTGAACTGAATAGCATTAGAGTTAAGGTTGAAGGAAAAAAAGAAGCAAGTTTGACAGAAATTATAACAAATCGTGGACTTTATAGATATTCAGATTTAGCTTATGAAGAATGTCCTGATTCTATGAAAAAAACTGCTGATGCGAGAATTGCTCCGAGTGCGTTTGAAAGAATGCCTGAATTATTTTTAGATGTAAGGCCTGAAGATGGCTACGATTACATTCAAATATATGGAAATATTAAAAGCAGACGTTTTTGTAAATGGATTCGAAGTTGTTATGTAAAAGACAATGACAATCTTGATAAATATAAAGTTGTTGTTCCTAAAGCAAATGGTAGTGGAACGTTCGGGGAAACTTTGAGTAACCCAGCAGTTTGTGATGCTATGGTTGGTTTTACTGAAACATATATTGGAATAGGTGCAACTTATAATATTCGTGAGGCTAATGCTGTTTTAAAATATATAAAATCTAAGTTTGCAAGAACAATGTTAGGGATATTAAAAGTAACACAGAATAATGCAAAACCAACTTGGGCTTACGTTCCCCTCCAAGACTTCACCCCTGCTTCCGACATTGACTGGTCAAAATCCATTCACGAAATAGACCTGCAACTTTACAAGAAGTATGGTTTGTCTGACGCTGAAATAAACTTTATCGAAACTCATGTAAAGGAGATGGCGTAAATGGCTATGCAAATCAACATCAACCCCTACGCAAACATAGTCCCAAAAATTTACGCCTATACCACTCCGGAAATAGCCTCTCACGACGGCTGGACAAAGATAGGCTACACCGAGCAGGATTCCGTAAGAAAGCGTATCGAACAGCAGACCAAAACCGCAGACGTGCGCTTTAACATTGAATGGCAGCAGGAAGCACGCTATACGGATGGCAGCGGCGAATATTTCAATGACCACAGCTTCCATGACTACTTGGAACGCTTTGCACACATCGAGCGTAAGCCTACTACCGAATGGTTCAAAATCGACGGCCCCAAATCGCAGCAGCTGCTGTGGAAGTTTGCTGCCCGTAGCTACGCGCATGTACAGGCTAAAAATAAAATGACCTACATCCTGCGCAAAGAACAGCAGCAGGCAGTAGATGCAACATACGTCTACTACCAAAAATGCCTGCAGAGCGGCGAAAGGGAAAAAGCAGAATTTTTGTGGAACGCCAAACCGCGCTTTGGCAAAACACTGACAAGCTATGACTTCATGCGCAAAATGGACGCACGCATGGTGCTCATCGTCACCAATCGTCCGGCAATCGCCAATTCCTGGTTTGACGACTTTGAAAAATTCATCGCCTGGCAAACAGATTACCGTTTCGTCAGCACCACCGATTCCCTCAAAGAAAGAGCAACGCTCACACGAGAGCAATTTTTGGACGCACAAATTGAGGCTGAAGATAAAAACCAAGAGCTACGCATGGTAGCTTTTTTGAGCCTGCAGGATTTAAAAGGCTCTGTTTACTTTGGCGGTACTATAGATAAACTAAGATGGGTTGCCGAAAATAACTGGGATTTGCTCATCATCGACGAAGCGCATGAGGGTGTAGATACCCATAAAACAGATAAAGCCTTTGACAAAATCAACCGCAAATTTACCCTGCACCTTTCGGGTACACCGTTCAAAGCGGTAGCTATGGGAAAATTTGCCCAAGAGCAGATTTTTAACTGGACCTTCAGCGACGAGCAGGAAGCAAAGGATAATTGGCAGGAAGAAACACTCAATCCCTATGCCTGCATGCCGCGCATGAATATGTACACCTATCAGATGTCGCAGATTGCCATTGACAAGGTAAATCGCGGTATCGACCTTTCTGACGATGACAAAACAGAATTTACCTTTGATTTAAACGAATTTTTTAAGACTAACGAACGTGGTCAGTTCATCCATAAAAACGAAGTAAAAAAATTCTTGGACGCCCTTGTAGAGCAGGAAAAATTCCCCTTTTCTACACCGGAACTGCGGAAGGAACTGGCACATACCTTCTGGCTTTTGGAACGTGTTGACAGTGCCAAAGCACTCGCCAAAATGCTCAAAGAGCACCCTATATTTGAAAACTATGAAATAGTGCTGGCTGCAGGCGACGGCAGACTTGAAGAAGAAGACGCAAGCAAAAGCAAGCGCAGCTTTGACAAGGTGCGTGAAGCTATCAAAAACCACGACAAAACTATCACCTTAAGCGTAGGCCAGCTTACAACAGGCGTCACCATTCCCGAATGGACAGCGGTTTTCATGCTCAGCAACATGAAAAGCCCTGCGGAATATATTCAGGCTGCCTTCAGAGCGCAGAACCCCTTTAAATTTGAAAAGGACGGCAAGCTCTACCAAAAAGAAAACGCTTATATCTTTGACTTTGCGCCGGAACGCACACTGATGATTTTTGACGAATTTGCCAACAGTCTTTATTCCGGAACCTCCGGAGGCGGTGGTACAAAGAGTGAGCGTGAAGCAAACATCAAACGTCTGCTGAACTTCTTTGCCGTTTTTGCTGAAGACCAGGACGGTAAAATGGAGCAGGTGGACGCAGCCAAGGTGTTGACCATTCCGCTGAAAATCAAAACCGAAGAAGTAATCCGCCGTGGCTTTATGAGTAATATGCTCTTTAGTAACATTGGCGTTGTTTTTAACGCGCCAAAAGAAGTAGTCGAGATTCTGAACAAAATGGAACCTGTCAAAGAGCAGGGAAGCCGCAAAGAAAAACTTGACCATGAAGAATTGCAGGAAGTTCCGGTTGACGAAAATGGTAATATTGAAATACCGCAGGAAACTGTAGTCAAGCAAACCAATGCCATATTCGGTGAAAAAATTTATGAAGAAGTGCCTGTAAAACCGTTGGAGCCGTATAAGGAAGTTGGCGATGACACTAAACCGGAAGAAGCAATGGCGGTAGGCTTGGCGCAGAAAATTGCCGAAACTTTGCATGATGGTATCTATGGTGAACAAGCGCAAAGCGATTATGGCCTGACCAAGGCAGAAAGCAAGCGCATAGAAGAAAAGGTACAAAAGCAAGCGGAGGAAGCATTGAAGCGTGTAGCTGAAGAATTTGCCGATAAAAAGAAGATATTGGAAGCTGATTTGCAGCATGAGCTTGCCAAAGCAACGACCGAAGCCGAAAAAATTCAGGTACAGGAAGAACATGCAGAAAAGGTGCAGCAGGCTACGCGGGAGTTTAACGAAACCATGGAAAAGCGTACACAGGAAGTAATAGTCGAAAGTGCGCAAAAGGTTGTCGAGGAGCAGGAAACCAAAAAAGAAGAAAAGAAAATGCGTAGTTTTGAGGGCGATATCAGGGACAGGCTGCGTGGCTTTGCACGTACAATTCCCAGCTTTATCATGGCTTACGGCGATGATAAACTCGTCTTGAAAAACTTTGAAACCTATCCGAAAGAAGAAGTTTTTAAAGACGTAACCAGTGTTACCATTGATGAATTCAAAATGCTGCGCGATGGCTTTGAATATATCGACGAAGAAACTGGCGAAAAGAAAAAATTCCCCGGCGGCGTTTTTGCTGAAGATGTTTTTGACAGCTCTGTGCAGGAATTCTTAAACAAAAAGCGCGAGTTAGCAGATTACTTTGCCGAAACCAGCGAAGAAGATATCTTTGACTATATCCCGCCGCAGAAAACAAACCAAATCTTTACGCCCAAAAAGGTTGTGCAGATGATGGTAGACCAGCTGGTGGAAACAGAACCGCATATCTTTGAATCTCCTGATAAAACCTTTGTTGATTTCTACATGAAATCAGGCCTGTATATTACGGAGATAGTCAAACGGTTGTATCGCAACAAGGTGTTGAAGTCCATTATTCCGGATGATAAAGAACGCGTTAAGCACATTCTGGAATGTCAGGTGTTTGGCTTTGCACCGACGCAGATTATCTATGATATCACGATGTCATATATCTTTGGCTTTGACGAAGAGGCCAAGAACATCAGCCGTCGCAACTTCTTCTGCGAAGATACGCTGCCGTATGCAGAACGTGGCGAGCTGCAAAAGCTGGTTAATGAAAAGCTGGGGGACAGAGTAAAATAGCGCACTCGTAAAAGTAAATAAGCAATTAAACATTCAAGGCGTTCTACCCGACTGCGGTAGAACGCCTTAATTTTATCTAATTCAATATAATTTTACGCAAACGAAAAGACCTGAGGTCCGCAAGAATAGGGACTCCAGGTCTTTTTTTGTACAATACCGCAAGCGGTAATCAGGCCTCTAACAAGATGCTCGGCGTGGAGCTGGGCGAAGAATTTAAGCAACAAAACCGCAAGCGGTAATCCGGCCTTCAACTGTTAAATTTAGCAATGGGCTAATTCTGCAGTGGGGGTTACAAAACCGCAAGCGGTAATCTGGCCTTCAACAATTTACGACTTCAAATTCAAAGCAGAATTCATCGAATTGTTACAAAACCGCAAGCGGTAATCTGGCCTTCAACGCTTATTACCTCTAAGGTAATTGACGGCATTCGTGTTACAAAACCGCAAGCGGTAATCAGGCCTTTCAGCTGGTATGCTGGCACTTTCTGGTGTTTCGGCGGATTTGTTACAAAACCGCAAGCGGTAATCAGGCCTTCAACCCGGAAACTACTAGCGGGTTTGGCGATGTACTCAAGTTACAAAACCGCAAGCGGTAATCAGGCCTACAACCCCTGTGGCTCGCACACGGCTCACAGAGCGGGCTTAAAACCCTACAATGGAAAATCAAAAAACTGTTCATAGCAAAAACAGCAAAATTGCTCACAAGAGCGGTACTTTTACGCCTCCGCCAAAAGCAAAACGCGCCTGGCGCAAGCCTTACAGCATTTTGGCAAACCGTTTGTCTCCTGTGATAAATTTACTATAACACATCGAACAGAATTTGACAAGCCTTTTTGTAAATCAGCCTATATTATGTGCATTACAGCATCTATATTTAATATATGAAAACGCATTTGCAAACAAAATTAAAGTTATCACAAAATTAGCGCAGCATTTACCGTGGGTGTTTCCTGCATGTGGAGTAGAGCGTCATGCAACACAAATACACCGTCCGCCACTCCAAACTTTCGGAAGCAGAGGTGCGTGAGATGGCGTCCAAATTGATTGTATAAGAGCACATTAAAGTAAAGGCGTTCTACCTGACTGCGGTAGAACGCCTTTAATTGTGGCTGCGTGAGCCTATCAAGCCTGTTCAGCCTTCAAAGCTTCAACCTGTTCAATTGAGAGAGAAGTCAGCTCCGCAATAACTTGCAGAGAATAGCAGCCCTTAGCCAGCATACGTTTAGCAGTAGCAGTGTTGGCATTAGTAATGCCCATAGCTTCGCCTTTGGCCATGCCTATAGCTTCGCCTTCAGCAATGCCCTCACGCCGTTCGTCTAACAAACGAGCTTCCATAAGCATATATTCTCGCCTCACTTTCGTATCGAGTTTCAAGTAACTGATTTCATCATCAATCTGCTTAGTGAAATCAGTAGTTACAATGTGATTGTTTACATAATCATAAAAGCTTTTAAGATCCTTAGAGATTTCGCCATGCGTACCTTTGGTGTTCAAAAGCATCGTAGTTGCTTCATCAGGAAGCTCCAGCTCCAAATTTTCCAGACAGCGCTTTTTAAAGGTGTAGACATAGTTCCCCTTTTCAAAGAAATCAAAAATACAGATGAAGATGATATAGGTCGGCGGTAGCAAATCATAAGGCTGTCCCGCCTGCAGCAAATCAAAATCAAGCAGCGCCTGATAATAGCGCGAGCGTTTGGGCAGAACGTGAGTGTTCGTATTGGGATTCTTGTTGTTCTTTACCTGCATCTCCAGATTATAATGCGTATTCTTATCGTCTGCCACGATGATATCCAGGCGGATACCGTGGCTTGTGTAGTTAGGATCGATAGTTTTTTCTGCCTCAATGTAGTTGATGTCCGCAATCTCAATCTGCAGCAGCTCTTCCAGCAGATGCTTGCAGATGCGTTTGCGCGACATAACCTTCTTGAAGATAAAGTCACTTTGAATAGTCAAGTTTGCAAATTTTGTTAGCAGGTCTTGCATGGTTTCTCTCCTTTCATTTTAACAC
>NZ_CALDXR010000008.1 GCF_937920985.1 uncultured Phascolarctobacterium sp. | reverse complement strand
ACGGTGGTGTGAGAGGTCGACTGCTCAAATAATGAGCAGTCTCCTACTCGATTGCCTTACGGCACCATGATAAATTCTACGATAAATACTACTGCGCAGCAGCAGCAAGCCACATGAAAAAGGCTCATGCCGCGCCAGGCGGTGGCAACGCCGACGCCGAGGGCAAGTGCACCTGCAATAGGTGTTTGTGTTTCCTGCAGGATAGCAGGAAAGGTCATTACTGCGAGCGTCGTGTAGGGGACATAATATAAAAAGGAACGGATGAAGGGATTTTTGATTTCCTTACGGATGAGTGTTAGCGGAAGCACGCGGATAGCGTAGGTAACAATTGCCATGACTGCAATATAAATATAAATATTGTGTTCCATCTGCTAATCCTCCTTTTGCTGGGACTGTACCGGCCTAATCCAGGCTGCAGCCGCTGCGATGACTACAGTGAGGATAATGGTACGTGTACCGTCGGTAAGCTGTGCCAACGGCTGCAGATATGCTGCTGCGAAGCTGGCGATAAAGCTTGTGATTACAACAGTGAGAATGATACGGCTTTCGCGTGCCGGCGGAATGATAATAGCAAGGAACATGCCAAACAGCGCAACGCTCAGTGCGCTGACAATGCGTTCTGGCAGCGCAGCACCGGCGATAATGCCGCAGGCTGTGCCAATCGACCAGCCCGGAATTGCTACGGCCATGCCGCCATAGTAATAGTATGGATTCAAAACACCGGGACGGGAGATAGCGATACCGAAAAGCTCATCCGTTACAGCGAAGGCCATAGCCAGACGATGTATAAAGCCTTGCGCGTTGCTGAGCCTTTGGCTCAGCGCGCAGCTCATCAGCATGTAGCGTGCATTGGCGATGAGGGTGACCAGTGCTATTTCGGTATAGCTGGCATTTTGGCCGATGAGGGTAATGGCGGCAAATTCACCGGCTGAAGTGTTGTTGAGCAGGCTTGTCAGAAAGCCTTGGAATACAGAAAGACCGGATGAACGGCAAATAATTCCCAAAGAAAAGGCAACGGCAAAATAACCCAATCCTATGGGGATACCATCGTGCAAGCCTTGACGGAAGGCTGTAGCATTGCTTGAAATACTATTAGTGTATACGGAATCGATATTTTCAGTTGAAGTTTGCATCATAATACACCACAACAATCGCAAGAAAATCCAAAAAACAAAAAAATCGAAATATAATAATGCTTAAATGTTGGAAAATTTACCCGTAAGCCCCAAATGGAAGGCTTACGGGTAGAAATGCTTTGGTAAACGCTGAGGGGATGGCGTTTGCCGATATTTTTATTTGAGCAGTTCCTGAGCAACCAGGTGGCCCATTTCAGATGTAGAAACTTTCTTCAGACCTTCTGCATAAAGGTCCGGAGTGCGGTAGCCCTGTTCCATGACTGCGTCAACAGCTGCTTCCATAGCATCTGCTGCTTCATTTTGGTTCAGAGAGTAGCGCAGCATCATAGCAACACTGAGGATGGTTGCCAGCGGGTTAGCAATGCCCTGACCGGCAATGTCCGGTGCGCTGCCGTGGATAGGCTCGTACATACCGGTGCCGTCGCCGAGGCTGGCGCTCGGAAGCAGGCCGATGCTGCCTGCGATGGTGCTTGCTTCATCACTGAGAATATCACCAAAGATATTGTTGGTCAAGATAACGTCGAACTGCTTAGGATTCAGCACTAACTGCATAGCGCAGTTGTCAACATAGAAGTTGTTCAGCTCTACTTCAGGATAATCCTTTGCCTGCATTTCGGCAACAATTTTACGCCACATACGGCTGGAGCCCAATACATTGGCTTTATCAACGCTGGTTACTTTACCGCGGCGTTTTTTGGCAGCTTCAAAAGCAAAACGGGCAATGCGTTCTACCTCCGGACGGGTGTAAAGCTCAACGTCGCTTGCTTCCTCAACACCGTCAGCATTGAGGTGCGCTTCGGTATGCTCACCGAAGTAGATGCCGCCGGTAAGCTCGCGCACGATTAAAAGATCGGCACCTTCTGCACGTTCCGTTTTCAGCGGAGAAAGATGCGCGGTGAATTTGGAAACGGTCATCGGGCGCAGGTTGCAGTACAGGCCCAAAGCCTTGCGGATACCAAGCAGGCCTTTTTCCGGACGGATAGCCGGAGCAACATTATCCCATTTCGGTCCGCCGACAGCACCGAGCAGCACAGCGTCAGCAGCCTTAGCACTGGCAATGGTTGCTTCCGGCAGGGGAACGCCGGTTGCATCGATTGCGCAGCCGCCGATGAGCTGCTTGTCATATTCAATTTCAAAGCCGAATTTTTGGGCAGCAGCGTCGAGAACCTCTACAGCTGCATCAACTATTTCTACACCAATGCCGTCACCTGGCAGTAAGCAAATCTTCATTATTTGTTTTCTCCTTTAATATAATTAATCAGGCCGCCGCAGTCTGCGATATGCTGGATGAATTCCGGCAGCGGTTTTGTTTTGATCGTAATATTTTTGTTGAGGATTTTGATTTCACCCTTGTTTACATCAACGTCGATTTCGTCGCCGGGTTCAATCTTTTCTACGTCGGCACCGATTTCCAGCACCGGCAGACCGATGTTAATCGCATTGCGGTAGAAGATACGGGCAAAGCTGTCTGCTACAATGCATTTGATGCCCTTAACTTTTAATACTACCGGGGCATGCTCACGGGAGGAGCCGCAACCGAAGTTTTTGCCGGCAACGATGTAGTCGCCGGGCTGTACGTTGGCGGCGAAGTTAATTTCCAGGTTTTCCTTCGCATCCTCCATAGCGTGCTCTGCTAATTCCTTGAAGTCGGCAATGTTCAGATATCTTGCCGGAATAATAACGTCTGTATCGATGTGGTCGCCGTAACGCCAAACTTTGCTCATTTTACTACCTCCTCAGGGCTGGTGATATAACCGGTGATGGCACTGGCTGCAGCGGTATAGGGGCTTGCCAGATAAACCTCGCTGTCGACATGGCCCATGCGGCCGCGGAAGTTACGGTTAGTGGTGGAAACAGCGCGCTCGCCTGCTGCGAGGATGCCCATGTAACCGCCAAGGCAGGGGCCGCAGGTTGGAGTAGAAACGGCAGCACCGGCATCAATAAAGGTATCGATGTAACCGCGATGCATAGCTTCCTGATAAATCTGCTGGGTTGCCGGGATGATAATCATACGCACATGGTCGCAAACCTTGTGACCTTTGAGAATTTCGGCAGCCTGCTCAAGATCCTCCAGACGGCCGTTGGTGCAGGAGCCGATGACAACCTGGTCAATTTTGATTGCATGACCTTCCTTAGCAGGATGGGTGTTTTCCGGCAGATGCGGATAAGCAACAACGGGAACAAGCTCGTCGAGCTTAATATCGAGTACGCGGGCATATTCAGCGTCTTCGTCGGCAGTAACTGCTTCCCATTCACGGGTTACGCCGCGTTCCTTTAAGAATTCGATGGTTTTTTCATCAACAGGGAAAATGCCGTTTTTGCCGCCGGCCTCAATAGCCATGTTGCAGATAGTCAGACGGTCGGCCATAGAAAGCTCGCTGACGCCTTCGCCGGTGAATTCCAAAGATTGGTAACGGGCGCCGTCAACGCCAATCATACCGATGATAGTCAGGATGATGTCCTTGCCTTTAACGTATTTCGGCAGCTTGCCGGTCAGGGTAACCTTGATAGCCTGCGGAACCTTGAACCAAGAAGTACCGCTGGCCATAGCGCAGCCGATATCGGTCTGGCCCATGCCGGTGCTAAGAGCATTGAGTGCGCCGTAGGTACAAGTGTGGGAATCGGCACCTATGATGATTTCGCTGGGAGCAACAAGGCCTTTATCCGGCAGCAGTGCATGCTCGATACCCATCTGGCCTACTTCAAAGTAGTTTTTGATTTCGTGCTTGCGGGCGAAGTCACGCATACGCTTGCACATGGTTGCGGATTTGATGTCCTTGCAGGGGGAGAAATGGTCCGGAACCAGAGCAATTTTGTTTTTATCAAATACCGGTTTACCGATTTTTTCAAATTCGTTGATAGCCGGAGGACCGGTGATATCATTAGCTAATACTAAATCTACTTGAGAAACAAGCAGGTCGCCGGCACTTACGCTGTCGCGGTGAGCGTGCTTGGCTAAGATTTTTTGCGTCATTGTCATTCCCATAAGATAAACCTTCTTCCTTATAATAAAAATAGCCCCTATCTGCGCTTGCAGATAGGGGCGAAGTTTTTTCGCGGTACCACCCTAAGTTGTACTTAATTTTCCCGATTAGCGGATCGGCAGCGTAACGTGCTGGAAACGTCTGCTCCTACTTGGTTCAGAGAAGCTGCTCGCGGGTGAGCTTCTTTGCCTGCTTGCTGGCGGCTTGCACCATACGCCGTCTCTCTGGATGCTGGGGCAGGTAAATTTTCCCGTTCATTGCATTTTTGTTTTTGAAATTAAAATATACACATCGCTGTGTTCTTCACATTATCGCAACAATTTCACGGTTTGTCAAGTGTGAAAATAAAAAAATGCCTAGAAAAACATTGAGTGTACAATACAGAAGGAAAAAAGTACTGCTAAGATATAAATTGTTATAGAATGTTAACCCTTACCTCTTTCAGAAAATTACCTTTTGTAGAACTTTTGTTATACAAGTAAATATACATGTATACAATTTGCAATCGTAATGGTGTGGCATTATAATTAAAATTACAGTTGCGTGGTGGTCTATAACAGAAACACTAACAGAACTGCTAATATATTTTACTAATGAAATGCTTTGAGAGGGGAATTTATTATGAATACTTCGCTGCCCAAGAAACAGGGATTGTATGATCCTTGGTTTGAACACGATGCCTGCGGTGTTGGCGTAGTTGCCAATATTAAGGGCAAGAAGTCTAATAAAATTTTAAGACAGGCTCTGGTGGTTCTGCATAACATGGACCATCGCGGCGGTCAGGGAGCAGATATGAACTCCGGTGACGGTGCCGGTGTGCTGCTGCAGATTCCGCATAACTTTTTTGTCAAGGAATGCGCCAAGCAGGATGTGGAGCTGCCGGAAGCAGGGAAATATGCCGTTGGTTTTATTTTCCTGCCGCCGGATGTTGTAGAAAGAGAAAATGTTCAGCGCCACTTTGAACGCATTGTTGAAGCGAACGGTCAGGGGATTATTGCCTGGCGTAAGGTTCCGGTGCATCCGGAGGTTTTGGGTGAAAAATCACGCCAGAGCATGCCTTTTATGGCACAGGTTTTTATCCGTCCGTCGGCTGATGTCCTGGACCGTCTGGATATTGATGATAATGCGTTTGAACGCAAGCTGTACTGCATCCGCCGTGAGGCTGAGAACTATATACGTTACGGCAAGCTGCGCGGCGGCAAGTACTTTTATGTTTCAAGTTTGTCCTCTCGCACTATTGTCTACAAAGGCATGCTGACAACACAGCAGCTGCAAACCTTTTATGCGGACATGGAGGACAGCTCTATTGAGACAGCAATGGCTCTGGTCCATTCGCGTTTCAGCACCAATACATTTCCCAGCTGGGAGAGAGCTCATCCCTACCGCTATCTGATGCATAACGGTGAAATAAATACATTGCGCGGCAATATCAACTGGATGCGTGCGCGTCAGACAATGTGCGGCAACAGTCTTTGGGGGAATGATATCCAGAAGGTTATGCCGATTGTTGACGAAACCGGTTCCGATTCCGGCATGTTCGACAATGTTTTGGAATTTTTGCTGATGAGCGGACGCAGTCTGCCGCATGCTGTCATGATGATGATTCCTGAGCCGTGGGGCAAAAATCCCCATCTGGATGATGATCTGAAGGCCTTCTTCGAATATCATAATTCGCTGATTGAGGCATGGGACGGACCTGCTGCTATGGCCTTTACGGATGGCCGTACTATTTGTGCTGCTTTGGACCGCAATGGCCTCAGACCGTCGCGTTATTATATTACAAATGACGATACTATCGTTCTAGCATCTGAGGTTGGTGTCGTAGATATTGACCCGGCAACTATTGTCAAAAAAGACCGCCTGCGTCCCGGACGTATGCTGGTGATTGACACGGAGCAGGGACGCATTATCGGCAATGATGAGATTAAGCACCAAATTGCCTGTGAGCATCCGTATCGTAAATGGCTGGAAGAAAATTCCATCAAGCTGAAAAATATTCCTCTTAAGAGTGAGCTGCCGGTGACAGATTCGCAGACACTGATGCAGCGTCAGCGTGCATTTGGCTACACGCTGGAGGATTTGACTAAGTTTTTACGCCCCATGGCGCAAAAGGGCATTGATCCGTTGGGAGCAATGGGCAATGATGCACCGCTAGCTGTGCTCAGCGAAAAGCCGCAGCTCTTATATAATTATTTTAAACAGCTTTTTGCGCAGGTAACAAATCCTCCTATCGATGCTATCCGTGAGGAGGTTTTTACGGATACTACCAGCGGTATCGGTCCTGAGCTGAATCTGATTGACCCGCAGCCGGAAAGCTGCCACCAGATTTCTGCGGAATCTCCGGTATTAAGCAATATTGAGCTTGCTAAGCTGAAGAACATTCCTAATTTCGAATCAGCAACAATTCCTATGCTTTACAAGGTTGCTGACGGCGGTGCCGGCTTAAAGCAGGCATTGGATGCAATCTTTGCCGCTGCAGATAAAAACATTGCGGAAGGCAAGTGCATTTTAATCTTGTCTGACCGCGGCATTACTAAAGATATGGCAGCGGTTCCTGCTTTACTAGCAGGTGCAGGTCTGCATCATCATCTGATTAAAAACGGTACGCGTCTGCGCGCGTCTATTATTATAGAATCCGCTGAGCCGCGTGAGGTACATCATATGGCGTTGCTTTTAGGCTATGGCGTCAGCGGTATCAATCCGTATCTTGTTTTTGAAAGCCTTGAGCATATGAGTGCTGACGGAATGCTGGATATCAGCTTTGAAAAGGCTGCTGAAAATTATATTAGCGTCTGCACTCACGGTATTGCCAAAATCCTGTCGAAGATGGGTATTTCTACTGTACAGTCTTATCGCGGTGCACAGATTTTTGAAGCTATCGGTATCAGCAGCGCCGTTATTGAAGAATATTTCACAGGAACTCCGTCGCGTCTTGAAGGCATCGGACTGGATGAGATTGCCAGAGAGGTTGCTATGCGTCATGAGCCTGCGTTTGCCGAGCAAAATATTGACCTTTTCAGCTATGAATCAGGCTCTCATTATCAATGGCGTAACGGCGGCGAGCAGCATATGCTTAATCCGGAAACGATTGTCAAGCTGCAGCAGGCCTGCAAGACAGGTGATTATAAGCTCTTCAAGGAGTTTAGCAAGCAGTTGCGCAGCAGTGCCTTTGCCAACCAGAATCTGCGCAGTATGCTGACCTTTACACCGCAGCGTCTGCCGGTAAATATTGACGAGGTAGAATCTGTAGAAAGCATTTGTCATCGTTTTAAGACCGGTGCTATGAGCTACGGCTCTTTGAGCCAGGAGGCACATGAATGCCTGGCGATTGCCATGAACCGTATCGGCGGTAAGAGCAATACCGGCGAAGGCGGCGAGAATCCCAATCGTTTTGCGCCGCTGCCTAATGGTGACAGCAAGCGCAGCGCAATTAAGCAGGTTGCCAGCGGCCGTTTTGGCGTAACCAGCAATTACCTTGTCAATGCGGATGAAATCCAGATTAAAATTGCGCAGGGTGCTAAACCAGGTGAAGGCGGACAGTTGCCGGGCGGCAAGGTTTATCCCTGGATTGCCGAATGCCGCGGTACAACGGCAGGCATTGGTCTGATTTCTCCTCCGCCTCATCATGATATTTATTCGATTGAAGATTTGGCCGAGCTGATTCACGACCTGAAGAATGCTAATCCCCGTGCCCGCATCAGCGTCAAGCTGGTAAGCGAGGTTGGTGTCGGTACGATTGCTGCCGGTGTAGTTAAGGCCTGTGCCGATGTTGTGCTTATCAGCGGTTATGACGGCGGTACCGGTGCTTCTCCGCGTACTTCCATCAACCATGCCGGATTGCCGTGGGAGCTGGGACTTATGGAAACGCACCAGACGCTGCTGCTGAATAATCTGCGTGACCGTGTAACACTGGAAACAGACGGCAAGCTGATGACAGGACGCGATGTTATTATCGCCGCTCTGCTGGGTGCGGAGGAATTCGGCTTTGCAACAGCACCGTTGGTAGCTATCGGCTGTATTATGATGCGTGTATGTAATCTTAATACCTGCCCGATGGGTGTGGCAACACAGGATCCGGAGCTGCGCAAGAATTTCCACGGCAAGCCGGAATATGTTGTCAACTTCATGCACTTTATTGCGCAGGAGGTTCGTGAGTATATGGCGATGCTTGGCTTCCGTACTATCGACGAGATGGTCGGCCGTACCGAGGTACTGCTGCCTAAGCCGGCAGAGGAGCGCAACTGGAAGAACAAGAATCTGGATTTGGCGCCGCTGCTGTATAAACCGGAGATTGAGCCGGGTGCCAGCCAGGTTTGCACCAAAAAGCAGAACCACCATCTGGAAAAATCGCTTGATATGCGTGAGCTGCTGGATATCTGCCGCAGTAATCTTAAAACGAAAAAGCCTGTTGCGATTACGCTGCCGATTAAGAATACGGACCGCGTTGTCGGCACGATTTTGGGCAGTGAAATTACCCGCCGCTACGGCGCCGAGGGACTGCCTGCCGACACCATCAACCTGCACTTCAAGGGCAGTGCCGGCCAAAGCTTTGGTGCCTTTCTGCCTAAGGGCGTTACACTGGAGCTGGAGGGCGATGCCAACGACCATGTAGGTAAAGGACTTTCCGGCGGCAAGCTGATTATCTATCCTGACAGCGATGCACGTTTTAATCCGCATGAAAATGTTATTATCGGCAACGTTGCCTTTTATGGTGCAACGAGCGGCGAAGCGTATATCAGCGGTACTGCCGGTGAACGCTTCTGCATCCGTAACAGTGGCGTGAACGCTGTTGTTGAAGGTGTTGGTGACCATGGCTGTGAATATATGACAGGCGGCACGGTAGTTATTTTGGGACGTACAGGACGCAATTTTGCTGCCGGCATGAGCGGTGGTACGGCCTATGTTCTGGATATGCAGGGGGATTTTGCTACCTACTGCAATAAAGAAATCGTGCTGTTGGAAAAGCTGGAAGAAATCGGCGACAGCCTGACGGTAAAGAAGATGCTGCTGCAGCATGCAGAGTATACCGGCAGTAAGCTGGCTTTAGAGATTTTGGATAACTGGGATGAATATCAGGATAAATTTGTCAAGGTTATTCCTAAAGAATATAAGCTTGTTACGCAGAAGCTTAATGAGTATCTGCAGCAGGGAATGAGCGCAGACGCTGCCACCCTGAAAGTATTTGAGGAGGTGAAGGCATAATGGGTAAGCCGACCGGATTTATGGATTACAAGCGTGCGGAGCTTGCTTTGCGTGCCCCCGAAGAAAGAATTAAGGATTGGCAGGAAATTAAGACGAGCAGCCTGCCGCATAAGGAAGCACTGCGCTGCCAGGCAGCGCGCTGTATGGATTGCGGCGTTCCCTTTTGCCATAGCGGTGTGATGATTAACCACATGGTTTCAGGCTGTCCGCTGCACAATCTGATGCCGGAATTTAATGATCTTGTTTATCACGGGATGGATGATTATGCCTATGCCCGTCTGAATAAAACCAATAATTTCCCGGAATTTACATCTCACGTCTGCCCTGCTCCCTGCGAGGGTGCCTGCAATGCAGGATTGGTGAATAATCCTGTTACTATTCGCAACATTGAGCAATATGTCATTGAAAACGCCTTTGAGCATGGATTGGTAAAACCCAATAAGCCTGCTAAACGCAGCGGCAAAAAGGTTGCTGTTATCGGCAGCGGACCTGCAGGCCTTGCCTGTGCTGATGAGCTGAACAAGGCCGGTCACAGCGTTACGGTTTACGAGCGTGCTGACCGTGCCGGTGGTCTTTTGATGTACGGTGTTCCTAATATGAAGCTGGATAAAAAGCTGGTAGAGCGGCGCGTCAAATTGCTGGAGGACGCTGGTGTAAGCTTTGTCTTAAACAGCGAGATCGGTGTAAAGCTGGCTTCCAGCACATTGCTGGAGGAATATGATGCCGTAGTGCTGTGTACTGGTGCGACAGTGCCGCGTGATTTGCCTGTTGCCGGACGTGAGCTGGAAGGTATTTACTTCGCTAAGGATTATCTGGAAAGCGTAACCAAGAGCCTGCTGAACAGCAATCTGGAGGACGGACTTGCTATTGATGCCAAGGATAAGGATGTTGTTATCATCGGCGGCGGTGATACAGGAAACGATTGCATGGCAACCGTTATCCGTCAGGGCTGCCGCAGCGTGCGTCAGCTGGAAATCAATCCCTGTCTGCCGCACAGCCGCACAGCAGATAATCCCTGGCCGCAGTTCCCGCGTATTTTTAAAACTGATTACGGTCAGGAGGAGGCTATCCATAAATTTAAGCAGGACCCGCGTGAATTCTGCATTACAACTAAGGAATTCCTAGGTGAGGACGGTAAGGTCAGCGGTCTGCGCTTGTGTCAAAATGAATGGAAGCAGATAAACGGACGCATGGTGCCGGCAGATATCCCCGGTACAGAACATGTTGTGCCTGCACAGCTGGTGCTACTGGCCATGGGATTTGTGGGCAGCGAAGAGCGGCTGTTCGAGGAATTCAAGCTGGCGAAGGCACCTAACGGCAGCATAGCGGCTGATGACAGCAGCTATGCGACCAGTGTACCCGGTGTTTTTGCAGCCGGTGACGCGCGTCGCGGGCAGAGCCTGGTGGTGTGGGCAATTGCTGAAGGGCGTGGCGCTGCACATGCGGTTGATAAATTCTTGCAGAAATAAGCAATACGGTTCTCCTTTTCTTTTATAGATGTGCTTGCAGCTTTTGTGTATATAAAAAATAGCTGCAGGCACATTTTTTATTAGCTGTAGCCTTGAAATATGTAACGGCTACAGCAATGCACCATCTGCGTCGTATAAATCAGAAGTGAAATCTTCGCAAACTCAAAGCTTTTCTGCGGATTTGATTGTTACCACGTTGCACTTTCCCTGCAAGATAAGCTATAATATAGATAAATATACCTAGCAATAGCTAAATTTACGATATAGGAGAAAACAAAATGTTTATTGACAGAGCGAGAATTTATGTAGAAGCAGGCGATGGCGGCGACGGCATGAGCAGCTTCCGCAGAGAAAAATTTGTAGAAAAGGGTGGCCCGAACGGTGGTAACGGCGGTCGCGGCGGTGATGTTGTCCTGATTGCGGACAAAAATCTCAATACACTGATTGATTTCCGTTACAAGAGAAAATATGTTGCTAAGCGCGGCGGTCAGGGCGGTACTAAAAACTGCACTGGCATGCGCGCTGATACCGTATTTGTTAAGGTGCCGATGGGCACCTTGGTACGCGACGATGCTACCGGCGCTGTGATGGCTGACCTGGTTGAGGATGGACAGACCTATGTGGCTGCTAAGGGCGGTCGTGGCGGTAAGGGCAATGCCTGCTATGTTACCAGCACCAATCGTGCTCCGACCTTTGCGGAAAAGGGCGAGCCCGGTGAAAACCGTTGGCTGAAGCTGGAGCTGAAGCTGTTGGCTGACGTTGGCTTGGTAGGCTACCCCAGCGTAGGCAAGTCCAGCATTATCGCGCAGGTGAGTGCTGCCCGCCCCGAAATTGCTGCCTACCATTTTACAACCCTGTCCCCGGTTTTGGGCGTAGTACGTTTGGATGAGGAGCGCAGCTTTGTACTGGCGGATATCCCTGGTCTGATTGAAGGTGCACATGAGGGTGTAGGCCTTGGCCATGACTTCCTGCGTCATGTAGAGCGTACTAAGGTACTGCTGCATATTGTTGACGTGGCAGGCGTTGACGGCCGTGATCCGATTGAGGACTTTGACAAAATCAATACAGAGCTGGCAGAATACAGCGAGCGTCTGGCACGCCGTAAGCAACTCGTTGTTGCCAATAAAATGGACCTGCCGGAAGCGCAGGAAAACTTTGAGCGCTTGAAGGAATACGTTGAAGCTAAGGGGTACGAAATCTGCAAGGCAAGTGCTGCTACCGGCGAAGGCCTGCGTGAGCTGATGTTTAAGGCTTACGACCTGCTGCTGCAGTATGTTCCGGAAGAGGATGAGGAAGACCTGGCACGCTTCGACGAGATTGATCCGGATAGCTATGAAATTGTTGTCGGCAACGATACCGACTGGGAGGTTCGCGGCAAGAATATCGAGCGTCTTGTTGCTATGACCAACTTTGATAATGACGAAGCACTTTACCGCTTCCAGCTGATCTGGAAACGTCTTGGTATTGACGAGGCGCTGAAGGAGAGAGGCGTACAGGAAGGTCAGAGTGTGCGTATTAGGGATATGGTTTTCGACTACAAGGATTAAGGACGCATATAACGTATCGTCTGCGTCATGAAATTTCCTCGACGTACGAGGAGTACGCCGTCGTCAATTTCATTTAGCATCCGACACATTCTCTGCGCCCTTGGTGAAAGGGATATATTGCGGCTAACGCACAAAATAAAAAACTAGAACTGCAGGTGAGGGGAAATGTTAAACAATGAAGCAAGCCGTGAGGCTTTAAAAAAGGCTAAGCGTATTGTCATTAAGGTTGGTACGAGTACGATTACCTATGCCAACGGCAAGCGCAATTTCAGTCAGATTGACCGCTTAGCGCGCGAAATCAGCGATTTACAGAATCAGGGCAAGGAAATGATTCTGGTAACCAGCGGTGCCGTGGCTGTTGGCGTGGACCGCATGGGCTTGCCCGGAAAACCCAAAACTATTCCCGGCAAGCAGGCCGCTGCTGCTGTAGGTCAGGGCGTTCTGATGCACACCTACGAAAAATTCTTTGCCGATTACGGTCAGATCGTGGCGCAGGTGCTGATTACCAAAACAGAGGCCATTGACCGCCATCGTTACACCAATACGCGTAACACCTTTATGGAGCTGATGCGTCAGCGTGTTATCCCTATCGTCAACGAAAATGATGTTGTGGCGCTCGATGAGCTGAAAATCGGCGATAACGATAATATGTCTGCTCTTGTTGCAGGCATTGTGGATGCTGACCTTGTTATCATCCTTTCCGATGTTGACGGACTGTATACCGCTAATCCGCAAACGCATCCCGATGCTGTTATTGTGCCAGAGGTTGCGGAAATCACTCCGGAGATTGAGGCAAGTGCCGGCGGTGTCGGCTCTTCCCGTGGTACAGGCGGTATGGCGACTAAGATTCAGGCTGCCAAGGCTGCGACAAGCAGCGGTATTCATCTGGTAATTGCCAGCGGTACCGAGAAGAATGCCATTACCCGTGTGCTGCAGGGTGAAGAGCTGGGAACCTTGTTCGTGAGCCGTGAAAACCGTTTGCAGTTCCGCAAGCGCTGGCTGGCCTTTGGTGCCAAAATCGCCGGCAGTATTGTTGTGGATGATGGTTGCGCTAAGGCTATTCGCAAGGCTGGCGGCTGCAGCATTCTGCCGGCAGGCGTGTTTGCCGTGCAGGGTGAATTTTTGCCGGGCAGCACAGTGAGCGTTATCGATAAGGATGCGCACGAGTTGGCGCGTGGCTTAGTGCATTATTCTTCTGCCGAGCTGGAGCAGATTAAGGGCTGCAATTCTGGCGAGATTGCAAATATTCTAGGACATAAAAATTTTGATGAGGTTATCCACCGCGATGACCTGGTTATTTTATAAGGCAGGGTGAGGATTATGGCAACGTATGAATTGGTTCAGGCTAAGGCTCAGGCTGCGAAGCAGGCTGCAGCAAAGCTTGCCGTTACTTCTACCGCAGTTAAGAATGCGGCACTTTTGGCGATGGCTGCTGCGCTTGAGGCACAACAGTCTGAAATTTTAGCTGCGAATGAGCGTGATATGACTGCTGCTGCAGCCAAGGGCATGAAAAGCTCAATGCTGGACCGTCTGAAGCTGACTGCCGAGCGCATCAGCGGTATGGCTGACGGCCTGCGTCAGGTAGCAGGCCTGGCTGACCCTGTGGGCAATGTAATTGACGGCAAAACCTTGCCCAATGGTCTGCATATTACCAAAATTCGCGTTCCTTTGGGTGTTATCGGTATTATTTACGAGGCACGTCCCAACGTTACGGCGGATGCCGCAGGCCTGTGTTTGAAATCAGGTAACGCTGTTATCCTCAAGGGCGGCAGCGAGGCAATGGAGTCTAACAAAACTGTTGCTGCGATTTTGGCGCAGGCTGCGGAGGGTGCAGGCATTCCTGCGGGCTCTATTCAGTTTATTGATACCAGTGACAGACAGGCTGTGCAGGATTTAATCCATATGAATGGCCTTGTCGACGTGGTTATTCCTCGCGGCGGTGCTGGGCTGATTCAGGCGGTGGTGCGTAATGCCAGCGTGCCGGTTATCGAAACAGGTGCGGGCGTATGCCATACCTATGTTGACAAGGATGCCGACGTGGAGATGGCTATGAAAATTGCTTTCAATGCCAAGGTGCAGCGTCCTTCCGTATGCAATGCAATGGAAACACTGCTGGTGCATAAGGATATTGCGGATAAATTCTTGCCTATGATGCTGATGATGTATAATTCCTCCGCTGTAGAAATACGCGGTGATGAGGCTGTGCAGGAGTACAGCGGTCAGGTGCATGCGGCGACGGAAGAGGACTGGTCTACGGAATATGGCGATTTGCGTCTTTCTGTAAAGATTGTGGACAGCATTGAGGAAGCTATGGCACATATTGCCAAATACGGCACCGGCCACAGCGAATGTATTGTTACGAATAATTATCAGGCGGCACAGCTTTTCCAATATACCGTGGATGCTGCTGCTGTTTACGTCAATGCTTCTACCCGTTTTACCGACGGCAACGAATTCGGCTTCGGTGCTGAAATCGGCATCAGCACACAAAAGCTGCATGCCCGCGGACCGATGGCGCTGCCGGAGCTTACGAGTACAAAGTACCTGATTAACGGTAATGGTCAGGTGCGCAAATAGGCTCTCATGTACTTAAGTTGCTGAATTGTTAGCGATGAAAAACTTCAGTAATGGTTTTAATTACCAGGGGCTGACGCAATGTCAGCCGCTGAATTTCACTAAAGCATAATACTTACTAAAAAAACCGCTTCAATGGCGTAAGCCGGCGAAGCGGTGTTTTGCTTTTGCAGGAAAGCTGTCTGATGCAGGTAAAATTCACATTTTTGCACTGATTTTTATTGCCTGAGGTATATGCTTTAAGTGTAAAATTTGATATAATTAATTGGATAAGATTGCTTTGTTGCTATTGCACAATTTAGGAAGCTGGAGGGAACTCTTTTGGAAGAATTGTATCGTGAAGAATCTGGAACAAGTACGCAAAGAAAAATCTTTGCAGTGATTGCCTTGCTGATGATTGCGAGCCTTTATTGGCATGAATGGACCTGGCTGCAGGAACATAGACGCTTTGATATGCTGGGCTGGGGTATGGATACAGTGCTTTTGGCTCTGTGGATTTGGCGTGTAGCCTTTGGCTATACTCTGATACTCTACAAGGATATGAAGCTTGAGGTAATCAGCCATGGCTTAGGCTTTATTAAACGCAGTTATGTTGTTGACCTGACCCGTACAGAAAGCTTTACCGATAAATATGTAAAGAGCTTTTTCCGTAAAACAGCGATTAAGCATTATATCCATCGCTATAATTCACTTGATGAAAATCCGCAGCGCTTGCTGGTATTTACCGAAGGCAAGAAAAATAAGCTGGCGGGTTTGCTGTTTAAATCCAGTGATGAGTTTGTCCGTGTATTGCGTAAGGAAATGCCGGATAAATTCATTCAGCTTTAATTGATGATTGTTTTGGTATAGGAGGCTTTGACAGATGGAAACAATAGCTAACGTAGAACCGGTGGTAGTTTGCGCCCGCGTTATGCAAATATTTTTTGGTTCTTTTATTTACATTTATCTGATTGCTAAGCTGGTTGGTCCCGATAACAAATTGGCCTGGTTCAGAAAACGTAAAAAATATACCTTCTTTAATCGCCGTGGTATTTTCGGTGAGGATATCAACTTCGGTTATCCTGTATGCTGGCAAGGCGTGCTTGTTTTTCTGGCAATTTACGGCGTAGTTTTCGGCTTTGGCTATTGGTATATTTTCGTACACGCTTATTAAGCTAAATAATTGGTAGAGGAAGGATTTGCTTCAATGGCAGAAATTAGAGGTATTATTGTTAAAAAGCAGGGCGAGCGCGCTGAGGTAAAGGTTGACAAAGCTGAAAGCGAACTGACCGGTCTGCCTAAATATATAGATTGCTGGAACCCGGTGGGTGCTAAGGCCGGCGATGTGGTTGGCGCGGAATACCGTGACTTTGACCAACGCAAGGCTAAGCTGGTTATTTACGGCCTGCCGGTGGCAGGTATTCTTGCAGGTGTTGCCTGCGGACACAGTATGGCTACGTTCTTTCATATGGATGAATTGCCGTTTATTGCCGGCTGTATTGTTTTGTGGCTTTTGGTAACCGTAAACTATGCACGTATTTTTAAACGTGATGCGGTACGCGAAGGCAAGCAGGCTGTTATTTTTGAAATCCAGCAGCCGAAGATTGTTATTGATATGGGTAAAAAGGAATAGGCTGAAGCATGAAGGTTATTTTAGCATCAGCTTCTCCGCGCAGACAGGCGCTGCTGCAGCAAATAGGTATTACTCCGCTGGTTTGTCCGGCGGATTTTGCCGAAGGCAGCGGCACTGCCAGCCAGGCGCAGGAGGTTGCTTTGCATAATGCAGCTGGCAAATGTGCTGCTGTAGCAGCAAAAATGGGAGATGAGCTTCCCGTTATTGCTGCAGATACAATCGTAGTAATTGATAATGTTATTTTGGGCAAGCCGCAGGATGCAGCAGCTGCCAAGGCTATGCTGCAGCGCTTGTCCGGACGTACACATCAGGTGATGACAGGCGTTGCTGTATGTTATAAGGGACAAAAGATGTCCGAGGTGTGCGTTACTGATGTAAGCTTTCGTCAGCTGACCGCTGAAGAAATAGATGCTTATATTGCTACAGGCGAGCCTATGGATAAGGCAGGAGCCTATGGCATTCAGGGCAGAGGTGCTGTCCTGGTGGAAAAAATCAATGGCTGCTATAACAATGTTGTAGGTCTGCCGTTGTCGTTGTTGTACTTAATGATGCAAAGACTAGGAGTATGAGGAGCTATGAAGAGTGACTAATCCTGCAGAAAGCAGGACCTGCGATTTTCGCAGTGATTTTAGTAGTATCGACAAAACAACAAACACAGAAAAAATTAAAAACCTTCCCTTAGAGGACAGACCACGGGAAAAGCTTTTTCTGCGTGGAGTGAACGCGCTGACAGATGCAGAGCTGCTGGCAATATTGCTGCGCACAGGCACTGCGCAAAAATCAGCGTTGGAAATTGCTAAGGAGCTTACCGCTGACGGTGGCCTGTATAGGCGACTGGCAGGAGTGAGAGACTTAAATGAGCTTATGCAAATAAAGGGTATGGGGCAGGCTAAGGCAGCAACTGTTTTAGCAGCTCTGGAAATAGGCAGGCGGATAGCGTCAGCCCGCCCTTTGGATAAAATCCATTTTGGCTGTCCGCAGGATGGTGCAGCATTTTTGATGCCGCGTCTGCGTTATGCCACGAAGGAACAGTTTTTAGTAATTTTGTTAAACAGTAAGAATAAAGTAATAGGTACGGAGCTGGTATCAGAGGGTTCACTGACTAATTCGGTGGTGCATCCGCGAGAGGTCTTTCTGCCGGCGATTCTGCAGCATGCAGCCTCTATCTGCGTGGCTCATAATCATCCTTCGGGTGATCCGACGCCAAGCATTGAGGACAGGCAGCTGACAGCTGTTTTGCTGGCGGCAGGACAAACGCTGGGAATTCCGCTTCTGGATCATCTGATTATCGGGGACGGTGCTTATTACAGCTTTCAGGAAGATGGAGCATTAGAAGTTTAGGAGGATAGTCGGAAATGAAATTTACTTTCCCTAATATCAGTATTTTTAACAATATGTCGGATGACATGGGTATAGATTTGGGCACTGCGAATACGCTGGTGCATTGCAAGGATAAGGGTATTATTATTCGCGAGCCGTCGGTAGTAGCTGTAGAAAAGGATACTAACGAGGTACTGGCAATCGGTGCAGAAGCCAAGAGAATGATTGGCCGTACTCCCGGTAACATTGTCGCTATCCGTCCGATGAAGGATGGCGTTATTGCCGACTATGAAATTACTCAGTCTATGCTGAAATATTTTATTAAGCAGGCTATGGGTAACCGCACCTTTGTACGCCCGCGTATTTTGGTTGGTGTGCCTTCCGGCGTTACAGAAGTAGAAAAGCGTGCTGTTGTTGATGCTACCATTGAAGCAGGTGCACGAGAGGCTTATCTGATTGAGGAGCCGATGGCTGCAGCAATCGGTGCAGGCCTGCCTGTACAGGAAGCAACCGGTAGCATGGTTGTTGATATTGGCGGTGGTACCTGTGAGGTTGCCGTAATTTCTTTGGGTGGCATTGTTGTCAGCAAGAGTGTACGCTGTGGAGGTGACGCTATTGACAGCGCTATTGTACGTTATATCCGTAAAGCATTTAATATGTTTATCGGTGAACGCACTGCAGAAAATATTAAAATTGAAATCGGTACTGCTATGAAGGTAGACGAGCCTGCTGTTATGGAGGTTCGCGGCCGTGACCTGCTCAGCGGTCTGCCTAAAAGCATTGAGGTTAATGCTAACCATGTCTGCGAGGCAGTAAACGAGCCTATAAGCATGATTGTAGACGCTGTTCGCAACACCTTGGAGCGTACACCGCCTGAGCTGTCTGCTGATATTATGGACCGTGGCATTGTTATGACCGGCGGCAGCTCTATGCTGCGCAATCTGGACAGACTTATTTCTCAGGAAACCGGTATGCCGGTATTCGTTTCTGATGAAGCTTTGAACTGTGTTGCTTTAGGCACCGGTATTGCTGTAGAAAATATTGATATTTATCGCAAAGGTTTTATGACCTCCAAATAAGTAGGAATGCAACATGAATAAGAAAGTAATGTTGGCTGCTCTGTTCGTCATGGTCCTCTTGTCTATGCTGGCAATGGCTGTAGCAGGCAGAAGTCGCTTCCCACTGGTTAACAGAGCGGTGGCAGCAGTAGTGCTGCCGGTGGAAAGCGTGCTGACCGGTATAGGCAATGCCGGGGATGGCGTGCGTGGCTATTGGAAGGCTATGACAGTACTGCAGAGCGAAAATGCTAAGCTGAAACAAGAAAATATAGAGCTGCGTAATGCTAATATCCAGATGGGATCAATGTATGCTGAAAACCAGCAGCTGCGAGCCTTATTGGAATACAAGGAGCAGCATAAATCGCAGAAGGTTGTGGCGGCGAAGGTAATAGCACGCAGCTTTGGCGATTTACGTGATTGCATCTATATTGCTGCCGGTAAGGACAGAGGTCTGGCACCGGATATGGCAGTTGTTAACGGTGGCCTTGTAGGCGTGGTTGATGAGGTGTATGATGATTATGCCCGCGTACTGCTGCTCACATCGCCGCGTTGTCGCGTAGGTGCAAGAGTGTTGCGCGCTGATTCCCGTGCTGTCGGTGTTGCCGGCGGTGTCAATGGCAAGGATAAGCTACTGATGGAGCACATTTACCGCGAAGCAAGCCTGCGCGAGGGGGATATCATCGTCACCAGCGGTTATAGCGGCACTCATCCTGCAGATATTCTCATTGGTAAGATAACTGCAACGCGTATGGATAGTGTTGGTTTGCTGCAGGAAGCAGATATTGCGCCTACTGCTGATATTGCAGATGTGGAACAGGTATTGGTTATTGTTGGCTTTACGCCGGAAGCGAAAATCGTATTACAGGGAGGACAGGCAAAATGAGGAAACTGATTTGGCCCGTCCTGTTTCTGTTCTTAATGCTGCTGCAGGGTTCAATGTCTGTGTACTATACAGGCTGGCTTTCCTGTGATCTGCTGCTTTTGGCGGTATATGCTTATGCGATGCTGCGAGGCGAAAAAGCTGGCGCGATTGTCGGTGGCATTACCGGTTTGCTGCAGGATGCAATGACGGTGGGAGTTTTTGGCTTCCACATACTCAGCCGCATCTGTGTTGGTTATATAGTAGGCCTGACCAAGGAAAAGGTATTTAAGGATAATTACCTTTATCATATGAGCGCTATTGCGACGATTAGTTTTATCCTGCGTTTTGTTTACTGGTGGCTGGAACTTTTGCGCACTGGCGGACGCTGGAGCATCTTTTTTGCATATGCATGGGATTCTTTGGGCTATATTATAGGCAATGCGCTGTTGGTATGGCCTGTTGTAGTTATAATGAAGATAATTTATGAATGGATCAGAAAAGAAGATATATCTTATTAAACAGGAAGCAGGAAAGGAGACAAACGTAGCCTATGGAAGATAGAAACCGGATAACCAGACTGCACACCTTGCTGGTTGTGTGTCTGGTATTATTTGCTGTGCTGCTGGGACGAATGGTTTATTTGCAGCTGTGGCGCGGAGATTACTACGCTAAGCAATCTGACGGCAACAGGCTGCGCCAGTCGCGTATTCTTGCTCCCCGTGGAATTATTTATGATAGCGAAGGTAAAGAGCTGGTAAACAATTTGCCGGGTTATGCCGTAGTATTGCAAAAGCAGTCCAGCTACAAGCCGGAAACGCTACAGCGTCTCAGCAATCTGCTGCAGATGCCTGTAGCAGAGATTAACGCTAAAATCAAGGCGAGCGAAAATTTTTATGAGCCGATTATGCTGAAGAATAATCTTGATCAGCAGATGGTAACAAAAATAGAAGAACAGCGTCGCTATATGCCGGAGGTCATGCTTTCCGTGCAGCCTATCCGCAACTATCCCTACCATGAGCTGGGCGTGCATGCCTTAGGTTATGTGGGCGAGGTTAGTTCCTATGAAATTGAACAGGGCTTGTTCAAGAATATTACTCAGGGCAGTCTTGTTGGTAAGGCCGGATTGGAAAAGACTTATGATAAATATCTGCGCGGTGAGGATGGCGCCTTTATGGAGGAGGTTGACGTTGCCGGTAATGTTGTAAAGCATTACGATTCTGTACAGCCTGTCCCCGGCAAAAATCTGAAGCTTACGCTTGATTATCAGCTGCAAAAGGAGCTGGAGGAGTTTACCGATAAGCATCTTGCTTACCTGCGCAACAGCGGTATTGCTCCCGGAGCGAGAGCGGCGGCAGTAATAGCCATCGACCCGCGCAATGGCGCGGTGAGGGCGA
The DNA here is from genome assembly GCF_937920985.1 of uncultured Phascolarctobacterium sp. Taxonomy (GTDB): domain Bacteria; phylum Bacillota; class Negativicutes; order Acidaminococcales; family Acidaminococcaceae; genus Phascolarctobacterium_A. Next base: position 2,185 of record NZ_CALDXR010000008.1, on the reverse strand, counting down.
TGGTCAGCCGTCCTGGCTATGATCCTAACTGGTTTGTACATGGCATTTCCTCTAAAAATTGGAATTCCATTAATAATGATCCCAATTACCCGATGAATAATAAGGTTATCACCGGTGAATATCCGCCTGGTTCTACCTTTAAGATTGTTACTGGCAGCGCGGCCTTCGAGCTGAAAAAGGTTGGTCTGAACGAGCCGATTTTTGACGGAGGCTTCCATCCGATGGTTCCTACTATGGGGAACGCCGGCGGCGAGGTTTTAGGCTGGCTGACATTTATCAAAGCGCTGGCAATGAGTGATAACGTATATTTTTATGAGCTTGGTTATCGCGTAGGTATTGATAACATTGAGAAATATGCACATATCTTTGGCTTTGGCGAACGTACCGGTATTGACCTGGAGGGCGAAAGCAAGGGACTTGTTGCCTCTAAAAAGGTTAAGCGTGAAATTTGGAACGAGGACTGGCGCTTGGGCGATACCTTCAATGCTGCTATCGGTCAGGGCTTTAACCTGACAACGCCGATACAGCTTTCTGTTATGCTGAGTATTGTTGCTAATGGCGGCACCAAGTATCAGCCGTATCTTGTTGACAGCATTACCAATAGTGACGGCAGTCTTTTTGAAAAGCCTAAGCGTGCTGAAGGCAAGCATATTGATGTGTCACAGCAGACGATTGATTATATCCGCATGGGCATGAGTGCTACTACGCAGGAGGGTGGTACGGCATCGTACTTTGCCGGTTTGCCTAAGCCTATAGCCGGTAAAACTGGTACTGCCGAAAACTCTCATGGACGTGACCATGGTTTGTTTGTAGCCTATGGACCGGTAGATGATCCTGAGCTTGTCGTAGTCTGTATTGTAGAGCAGGGTGGCTTCGGTTCTATCGCTGCAGGTCCTATCGTTTATAAAGCATTTGAAGAATTTTTCCAGGAAAAGGGTTATATGCCCCGCCCTGATAAGGCTGCCCCCAAGAAGGACGCCGAGCAATAATGCAGGAAGGAGTACATTGTGGATTTTAAACGTATCCTGAAAAATCTTGACTGGTGGCTGATTACCGCTGTATTAATCCTTATGGGTTGTGGCTTGGGACTTATCGACAGTGCTACCCATTCCTTTGCAGTGAGCACCGGCAAGGCCTGGCATGTGCAGCGCCAAAGCATGTTTATGGTCTTTGGCCTGGCTATTGTTACTGCATCGTTGGCTTTTGATTATCGTGTACTCAAAAATTATGCTACCAAGCTGTATATATTTAATATCATACTGCTTTTGGCAGTAATGTTTGTAGGACAAAGTCAATTGGGTGCACAGCGTTGGATTCAAATAGGATCGATGTCCTTTCAGCCCAGTGAATTTGCTAAGGTATTTCTCATTATCTGCTTAGCCACCTTTATGGATAAGCGTATTGAATGGCTGGAGGAATTTAAGGATTACCTGCCTGTTTTTGCATATATTCTGGTGCCGTTTATACTTGTTATGCGTCAGCCGGACTTAGGAACATCGCTGACATTTATTGCTATTTTGATAGGTATGATTTTTGTCAGCGGCTTTAAGTATAAATGGTTCTTCCGCATGGGGCTGGCTTTTATGGCCTTGTTGCCGGCGTTTTGGATGATATTGAAGGATTATCAGAAGAATCGTATCCGCGTTTTTCTGAATCCGGAGCTTGATCCCTTCGGCAGTGGTTATCATGTTATTCAGTCTAAGATTGCTATTGGCAGTGGTGGCTTTTTAGGCAAAGGCTGGTTGGCAGGAACGCAGAGCCAGTTGAACTTTTTGCCGGAAAACCATACGGACTTTATTTTTGCTGTTGCCGGTGAAGAGTTTGGCTTTATCGGAACGGTGTTTATCATTTCTATGTATATGATTATCATCTGGCGCGGTATTGTGATTGCGCTTGATGCCGATGATACCTTTGGCATGCTTTTGGCAACTGGTGTGACGTCGATGTTTATGTTCCATGTTATGGTCAACATTGGTATGACTGCCGGTATTATGCCTGTAACAGGCGTACCGCTGCCATTCTTAAGCTATGGCGTCAGCTCGCTGACGACAAACCTGATGTTGGTGGCGATTTTGTTGAATATTAAGGTGAAAAAACAGAACCTTCAATTTTAGAGGGAGCGGTCGACGATAAAGCGCCATATGCTTAGCAACGACTCCTAGGAGTACGCTTTGTACGCCGTCGT
>NZ_CALDXR010000007.1 GCF_937920985.1 uncultured Phascolarctobacterium sp. | reverse complement strand
GCAAAAATTTAACTGTCAATGCTGGCGGTACGGTGGAGAATGTAGGCTATCAGGGGACTGTCCACTATTATGACCGTGGTAATGATTACCATTACTGGAAGTACAAGAAACACAGAAGAATGCATATTCGTTGTCGCTGGGTTTATGGTACTACGGTGATTCCTTACTATGACCATACGATGCGTGATGAGGAGGGCACTGACAGTGAGCGCTTAAGCCTTTTGAGCGGTGTTAGTGGTGTAAAAATTGAAGCCAAAGATATTGTAAATAAAACACATCAGGCAAAGGGAAAAGTAGGCGATTTGCCTGAAAGCGATGCTTATTTCAAAACAGATGCAGAAAATCATCTTACGGATGAAAAGCTTTATAAGGAGAAGCAGGATGTATCTACCAGCGTAGAAGGAAAGGCTGATGATAAGGCTGCAGCAGGCAAGGATAACAATACAGGCGAAAAAATGATGGATATTTCCAGCCTGCATATCAACAGCAAAATCTTTAAGCTGACGGATGATGCAACGGCGAAATACCTTATTGAGACGAACAAGAAATTTGCTGATTATCACGAGTTCCTTTCCAGTGACTACCTTTTGGAGCGTGTAAAGGCAGATCCGGAAAAGGTTGGCAAACGACTTGGCGATGGTTATTTTGAGCAGCAGCTTGTTTTGCAGCAGATAGGTACGCTGACGGGCAAGAAATATCTTGGCGATTACGGCAGCGATATGGAGCAGTTTGCTGCCCTGATGAACGCAGGCGCAGTAGTTGCGGAAGCAATGGATTTGAAGGTTGGCGTAGCACTGACAGCAGAGCAGATGGCAAGCCTGACCACAGATATTGTCTGGCTGGTGGAAGAAGTAGTCAACGGCGAAAAGGTTCTTGTACCGGAGGTGTTCCTGGCACAGGTGCGCAGCGAAGATTTGCGTCCTGATGGTGCGCTCATCGTAGGCGGTGAGGTAGAGCTGTACTCCAAGCAGGATATCAAGAACATGGGTAACATCAAAAGCGATGGTACTGTAGCTTTGCGTGCAGAAAATGTGGGCAACAAAGGCGATATTGCTAGCGAAAATTTAACTGTTAAAGCAGAGAAAAATATCACCAACAGTGGCACCATGCGTGCAAAAGCGGATGCATTGCTACAAGCGGAGAATATCACTAACGAAGCAACTGTTAGCAAAAAACAATATAAGGAGCTGAACCAGAAAAAGCTTGAAGCAACTGGTTCTATTAGTGCTGGGCAGAATCTGACACTGGAGGCAGGTAACAGCATCACTAACAGAGGAGCAAATCTGACTGCAGGCAAAAATTTAACTTTGAACGCTGACGATGTTGATATCGTAACGGTAGCCAAAGAAAAGCACGTTGCCGTAGCTTATGGCAGTTCTTCAGCAGAAATCCATGACGTGCAGCACCATCAAAGTGCACTGAGCGGCGAGAACATCCGCCTGAATGCTAAAAAGGACATTAGCATTGCTGGTGGTGTTTTGAGTGCAAAAAATGATGTGGAGTTGGATGCTAAAGGTGATGTAAACATAAACGCGGTGAAAGATTTGTACAGCGAGGAAAGCGAAGTAGGCAACCGTGGCGGCAGCTATTACAACCATAACAAGCAGGTGGATGAGGCTGTAAAAGGCACAACTATTGCGGCGAAGAACGATATCAGTATTGCGAGCGGCAACAATATAAATATTAAAGGCAGCAACGTAGCCAGTGAAGCAGGAAAAGCAGACTTGGCTGCCGAAAATAATATAAATATTGCTAATGAAACAGAATACCACGAGCGCCTGCACGAAGAGCACAACAAGGTCAGTGGATTGCTTTCGTCCAAAACAACGGATATTTACGATTATAGTAAGCAGAATACTGTTGTCAGCAGTAATGTTTCTGCCGGAGAAATTGCGATTAGCAGTAAAAAAGATGCGAATATTACAGGCAGCAACGTAGTTGCAGATAATGACGTAAGCGTAAAAACTGGCGGCAATCTGAATATTGGCAGTGCGGAGCAGACAAGCGAAAGCGAATACAAAAAAGCTGTAAAGAAAAGCGGTGTGTTTGCTGGCGGCGGCTTGGGCTTTACCATTGGCAAGGAAAAGCAGAAGGACCAGTACGCTAATCAGAACATTGAGCAGGTGGGAAGCACTGTTGGCAGTGTTAAAGGCAGTGTGAACCTGGATGCAGAAAAGGATGCAAATGTTAAAGGCAGCAGTGTTGTCGCAGGTAAGGATATTAATATCACCGGCGAGAATGTCAGCATTGAAAACAGCAACAGCGTTTATAATGCGCAGGAGAAGCATGAGTTCAAAAGAACAGGACTGAGCGTTTCTGTTGGCGGCGAAGCAGTAAACAAGGTAAATGAAGTAGTTAACCATGTTGAGCGTGCCAATCAGGTAAATGATAAACGTTTGGCAGCGTTGCATGGTTATAAGGCCGTTGAGTCTGTAGAGAAAAATATAGGCATGATAAAAGATGCTGTGAAGAATCCATCCCAAGGACTTTCACTTAACGTGAGCGTTGGTAGCAGCCAGAGCAGAAGCGAAAGCAAGAGTACAACCGTAGTAGCTAATGGCAGCAATGTCAAAGCTGCAGGTGACGTAAAGATTACCTCTACGGAAAAAGACATTAATATCATTGGCAGCAATGTTGAAGGCAAGGACGTTACCTTAAACGCTAAAGAAAACCTTAATATAACTGCGTCTAAAAATACGAATAAAACGGAGCAAAACAGTAAATCCAGCAGTGCAAGTGTTGGCGCAAGCCTGGAACTTGGCAAAGGCCCAAGCTACAGCATTTCTGGCAGTATGGCAAAGGGGGAAGTGTCTGCAAATGGCATAACCTATAACGAAAGCACTGTGACCGCCAATAAAGATTTAAGTTTTGCCAGCGGTAAAGATACGAATATTAAAGGCGGTATGCTGAGCGGTGAAAAGGTTACCGGCAACGTAGGCGGAGACTTTAACATCGAAAGCAAGCAGGACGGCAACAGTTATAAGGAAAACAATAAATCAGTTGGCGCAAGCATTGGTCTTGGCAGCAATAAAGCTGTTAGCGGCAGTGCAAGCGTAGGCAAGATTGACAGCAAATATGAAAGCGTTACCGACCAAAGTGGTATCTACGCAGGGAAAGAAGGCTTTGCGATTAACGTAGGTGAAAACACCGACCTTAAAGGTGGAATAATTTCCAGCGCAGCGGAGGCAGAGAAGAATAAGCTTTCTACAGGAACGCTGACTTTTGAGGATATTGAAAATAAGGCGGATTATAAAGCAGGTAGCATTGGTTTTAACGTGAAACATGATGGTGATAAAGAGAAAAATGAACAAATTGAGAAAAATGAGCGTGGCGTAACGCCTTCAATTGGCATGCCTGCAAGTGGAGAGTCTGAAAGCACAACGAAAGCCACAATTAGCAAAGGTACAATTGAAATTCGTGATAAAGAGAATCAGAAGCAGGATATCAATAAGCTGAATCGTGATACTGCAAACAGCCTTAATAAGCTTGGCGAGATTTTTGATAAAAATACTATTAAAGAAAAGCAGGAGTTTGCGGGATTATTCCAAGAATTTGCTCATGATTATATTGGAGGTTTAACAGGAAAAATTGGCCAAGATGAAAAAGCAGCATTAAATACTTTTGTTGATGGATTAATTTCAGCTTGGACTAATGGGAATTTCTTAGCAGGTGCTAGTGGAACTGCTTTACTTGAATCAATGCAGAATGAGCTGGAAAAAATTAAAGATCCTGCATTAAAACAAATTGTTGCTGGAATGATGGGTGCGTTAGCTGGTGAATTAGTGGGCGGCGATGCGCAAGTTGGTGCTTCTAGTGCGGTTAGTACTGAAAAGTATAATCATCTTAACCATACTCCCGATAATGATGAGTATGGAGAGTTTAAAGAAAAACTAAATAGAGCCGAAAATTTAATGCAAGTAAAAAATATATATGTAGATGGAGAAGAAAAAAGTCAAAAAAATGAGGATGCATGGTTTGCAGTTCATGAAAATGATTTACCTGATTACTATGACAACAATGGTAATGCTGTATATATACCAATAAATGTTGGCGTTGATTTGTCTGGCAATGCTGTATATTTGTTTCCAGGACCAGCGCATAATAAAATTGTTGTTGAAAATATTTATATTCCTTCAGAGATGAAGCAAAAGATTTATAATTTTAATATTAGTGATTTAAGTAATGGTGAGTTTTATTCGATTTCTTCAAGCTTTAGTCATAAAGGAATAAGTATTGCAGTTTCATTATCAGTGAACCAATATGGAGATATTTTTCAAACTATAGAAGCAGGACTTGGTCGTAGTTTACCAGTTATAGATTTTTCTAAAATCAGTAAAACATTAAGTGATTCAGGTGCTTCATATACTGAAAGCTACGGAGTCGTTGTGAATAAGCATAAAAATGTAATAAGTGATAGATATGATTTATTAAACACAATGACAGGGGTAGGTCTAAATTTGAATGGTAATGTATTAAACAGCGGTTTTGGTGGTTCTTTATCTTCAAATGGAAATTTCATTATGAATAAAACTAGTAATATATCTAATGATTCTTTTGGCATTAGTGGGACAATAAGCGTAAGCTCTTATGTTGGAAGGAGAAAATGATATGTTGGAGAAAAAAACACTGTTAAAATTACATTGGAGAGGAAATAAAATTAATAATTATTTTCTTCTGGTTGTCTTTGTTT
>NZ_CALDXR010000006.1 GCF_937920985.1 uncultured Phascolarctobacterium sp. | reverse complement strand
AAAAACCTATACTTTTTGGTTGTTGTCGAGGATTAATATGTGGTGTATAAATTGTCAAATAGAGACAAATAATGATGTATGTCCTGTTTGTAAACAAAAAACAATAGAAGATGTTCCAACTGATGTTTTGTGGTGTCATGAATGCAAAATTCCTGTTCAACAAACTGTTAATCAGTCAGACTATAAAATTTGCCCAATTTGTCATTCTAAAATGAAGCATTTATCTACTGATTTACGACCGGTGTTTCCGGAAGAAAGACTCTTAGTAGAGCTTTTAATCGGGAAAAAACCGTATGAATGGATACAAAAATCAGTGTGGGCATCTAATAGCCGATATTATGTTGATGGCAAATCTATACCTGTTGCGAGTAAGGTTTTTCAAGCAGCTGATGCTGACGATTTGATAAAAAAACTTGCTGAGTATCAAGAAGGCAATACATATCAGTATTTTGATATGTATATAACGAAATTTGTGCAAGCAAATAAAAATAGATTAAATTGGCTTAAGGATGAAGCTTTTTCTTTTATTAAGAATACAGCAAGCAAGTTTGAAGAAGAACAAATAGTGCTATCTTTTTCAGGTGGAAAAGATTCGACTGTGACGGCAGATATAGTTATTAAAGCTTTGAGTAATCCAAGCTTAGTGCATATTTTCGGCGATACTACTTTAGAATTTCCTTTGACTATTGAGTATGCACATAGATATAGGGAAAACAATCCGCAAGCTATTTTTCAAATAGCGAAAAATAGCGAGCAAATTTTTTATGATGTATGTTCAGATATAGGTCCTCCGGCGCGTATGATGCGTTGGTGCTGCTCTATGTTTAAAACAGGTCCGATTACGCGTGTTTTGAATAACTTATATCGTAATCAACAGATATTGACTTTTTATGGCATCAGAAAGGCGGAATCTGTAAGCCGTAGTAAATATAATAGAGTTGAAGGTAATTCAGAATCTGTAAAGATTCAAAAGCAAACAGTGGCTTCACCAATATTCTTTTGGAGAGATATTGACGTTTGGCTTTATATGTTAGCAGAAAAAATTGATTTTAATGATGCTTATAGACTAGGTTATGATCGAGTAGGCTGTTGGTGCTGTCCTAATAACAATCAGCGCGCTCAATTTTTGTCAAGAATTTATATGCCAGAACAATCTAAGAAATGGCGTGATTTTCTTATAGAGTTTGCTAAAAAAATCGGGAAACCGGATCCGGAAGTTTATGTTGATACGGGCAAATGGAAAGCAAGACAGGGCGGTAATGGTCTTCCTGCGGCAAATGATGTTAAAATAAAATTTACAAATTGTACGTCCGAAGAACATGCCAAAATATATAAATTAGTTCGCCAGTTTGATGATGAATTAGTTAATCTCTTCACTCCTTTTGGTAGAGTAGCCCCTGAACTGGGGCAAAAGTTATTACATGAAGTTTTAATTGTAGATATTAGGACCAATGTACCAATATTATCTATTCAGCCTTTTGGTAATAGTGAATTTGATTACGCTGTTAAAGTAAGAACCATGAACGTAGCTTCTCATGACGATTTACAACGCATGGTAAGCTATCAAATAAAAAAATTTAATGCTTGTCGTAAATGTCTTAAATGTGAATCATTATGTAAAGCAGGCGCCATTTCCATTATAGGTGATGAGTATTATATCAATCCTGATAAATGTGTGCATTGTAAAATGTGTGTTACGCCTAAGTATCTTGATGGTGGATGCATGATGGAAAAATATTTACGTACACTAAGCAAGAAATAGGAGTATCTAAATGTCAATGAAGTTTCGTGCCCATGAAACATTCTTTATCAGAAAAGGCTGGTTAAGCAAGGGAATGAAGAATGTAATAAATAAACCGAATGTTTTTGTAGATAAACTAAATAATCCAATGGATGCTTTGGGTATCGGAGCTAATATGGTAAAGTCCTTGCGTTATTGGCTGCAAGTAACCGGTCTTACTGTAGAAGGAAAAGGGAAGGTTAGAGAGCAGCACTTAACGGATTTAGGTGCTTGCATCTATGAACATGACAGGTATTTAGAGGAACTTGGCACATTGTATCTGGTGCAGTATAAATTGGCTACAAATCAAGAAAACGCAACTGCATGGTACTATTTCTTCAATCATTTCAATATGACTGAATTCAGCAAAGAAGATTTTATTCTGCAATTGCAAAAATATATAGCGGAAAAAGACGATGCAGATAATAAAGGACATGCGGTAAGATCCCTAGAGGATGATTTCAATTGTATTATCAATACATATTTGCCTCGGTATAAATCTAATCCTTTAAAAGTAAGTGCAGAGAATAATATTGATTGTCCTCTGGGTGAACTGGGATTAGTAGACCTTGTTACAAGAAAATCTTATAGAAAAGCAATGCCAGGCAGTAAAACAATTAACCCATGGATAGCACTTGCTGTAATTTCTGAACAAAGTAAGGGCAGAAAAGAAGTAGCTTTAAATAGTTTGTTAGTTGATGAATGTAGCATTGGCAAAGTATTCAACCTTGATTCTTTAGGACTTCTTGACGTTTTGAGAGCAATTGAAAAATTAGGAGAAATAAAGGTTATTAGGACAGCTGGTTTGGATGTGGTTCAATTCCATAATCAGCGTAATTTTATGGAATGTGTAGAGCGTTATTATGCAAATATTAATGATTGGGCTGGGAGTGAAGACTGATGAGAAATATGATAGAAGTCGCTACAGGCTTTCAATATTCTGTTAATATTGGTTTTGACCTGAATAGTGACGAGAAACTGAAAAACTTTATACCAACCCAGTCAGCATTAAAGTTGTTGGAAGAAATTATTTTAAGTACAAATCTTAATTCTACGGATAGAGCGAGAGTTTTAATTGGTGCTTATGGTAAAGGCAAGTCACATATTATATTGACTATATTGGCCATGTTAATGAAAAAAGACTTGTCTCTTTTTGAAAAGTTACTGCCAAAGCTTAAAGAAAATGATAAGCTATATCAGGCTGTCTTGAACTATTACAAGAGTAATAATAAGATTTTGCCGGTAGTAATTACAGGCAGTAACACGAGCATACCGCAAGCATTTTTATTAGCTTTACAGAGAACATTGGCAATGAACAATATGCTTGATGTTATGCCGGAAACGAACTACCAGGCTGCTTGCCGTGTAATAGAAAGATGGAAAACTGAATATCCTTTAACATACAAGGAGTTCCAAAAGAAGATTGAGCTTCCGATAGCTGAATTTATTAGTGAATTAGAAGACTTTAATATTATTGCATATGAAAAATTTGAGAAAATATATCCTTCTCTGACTGCCGGAAGTGAATTTAATCCGTTTTTAGGCTTTGATGTTATTGACTTGTATGAGGCTGCGGTAAAAGGTATTAAGAGCAGAGGATATACAGGAATTTATGTTGTCTATGATGAGTTTAGCAAATTTTTAGAAGCAAATATTTCTGAAGCATCTGTAAGCGATACCAAAATGCTGCAGGACTTTGCTGAAAAATGCAATCGCAGTGGGGAATTACAATTGCATTTGATGCTTATCTCTCATAAAGAGATTGCCAATTATATAGATAAGCTGTCTAAACAAAAAGTAGATGGTTGGAGAGGCGTATCTGAAAGATTTACGCATATTCATCTTAATAATAATTTTACGCAGACTTATGAAATTATAGCCGCTGTGATAAACAAGAAATTAGACCAGTGGCAGCTTTTCTGTGCGCAAAATAAAGGTTATTTTGATAATACATTTCAGGTATATGAAAATCATAATATTTTTATGGATATGGATAAAATTGAGATTCGAAAAACTATCTACGATTGTTATCCGTTGCATCCAATATCGACTTTTGTATTGCCAAGATTATCAGAACGTGTAGCGCAAAACGAAAGAACTCTTTTTACATTTTTGTCTGCAAAAGGAGTAAGTACACTTGCTACGTATCTTGATAATGTTGATCAGAGTAAATTTGCGTTAATAACACCGGATTATATTTATGATTACTTTGAGCCTTTGTTTAAAAAAGAGGTTTATTCTGGGGATTTACATGATAAATATATTCTTACAACAGCTATTTTAGATGCATTAGAAAAAAATTCGCTGGAATGCAAGATAGTAAAAACTATTTCTTTGATTTATATTTTGGAGCAATTTGAAAGATTGCAACCAACAAAGGCAGAAATTTTTAATATCTATAATAATGAATATGGTGAAGAAAAAGTCAGCCATGCTTTGACTAATTTGATGGAAAAAGAACTTGTAATCTATCAAAAGCAAAGCAATGGCTTTTTGCGCTTAAAACGCAGTTCCGGTGTCGATGTTCAAGATAAAATCAATGATTTTATGGCGGTTAATGCTAACCGGGTTTCTACAAAAGAAATTTTAAATCAGTCAAATTTTGATAATTACGTATATCCATCTCGCTATAATGACGAGAAAGAAATGATTCGCTATTTTGCATTTGAGTTTATCGAAGCTAGTGAAGTACGGGCAAATATTGATTGGCAGGTAAAGAGTGAAAATAGCGAGGCAGATGGTGTAATTTATGCAATAATTCCCGAAGAAAACAAATCTATAGATGCTATAAAAGATATAGTCTTGCAGACTAGCAAGGGAATTGATCAGTGCGTATTTGTTCTGCCTAAGAAATATCAGGAAATAAAAATGATTGCCCAGCAGTTTTATGCTGTTTCAAAGTTGAAAGAGGCTGCAGAAGGCAATTCAATATTATTTGATGAATATGAGGTTATCTATGAAGATTTACGTGATGTAATTCTTGATTTTATAAATTCATATACTCATCCTAATAATTATAAATCTGTTTATATACATAACGGTAATGTAGAGCATATTACAAGAAAAGCAGCACTTACAGAATTGTTGTCAAATATTTGTTATCGAATTTTTCCTAATACTCCTATTATCAATAATGAAGCAATTAACAAAAAAAATATTACATCTATCGCTAAAAATAGCAGAGATAAAGTTATAGCAGCATTACTACGCAATGATATTGAGGAAAATTTAGGCTTTTCCGGTAGTGGTCAGGAAGTATCGATTATGCGTAGTACATTACTTAATAAGGGTATTTTGTGCGAAGGCTTTATGGGTACATCTGTTCTTAATATGGAGCCTGAGGATATCTATATGGCAGAGGTTCTGGCAACAATAAAAGCTGTTATTTTTGAGGCAAGAACTTTAGGCCCGATACCATTTAGAGAGATTTATTGTAGGTTAACTGATGCAGAGTATCATATCGGGTTAAGAGATGGTGTTATTCCGATTTATGTTGCTGTTGTATTCCATGAGTTAAAACAGCAAATTGTTATCCAGGATAGTTATGGGCAAGTGCCGTTGAATGCAGATGTAATGCAGCAGATGCTTTCTGCTCCGGATGATTATTATATTTCTTATTTTGATTGGGACGCTGATAAAGCTGATTTTGTGGAAAAACTGGCAGGTGTATTTTCTGACTATGTTATTGAAGCTGAGAAGCTGAATGATGCATATGGCTATGTTGCTTCTGCCATGAAGCGTTGGTATTTAGCTTTGCCAAAATATACGAGGGAATCAAAGAAAACAATTGATGGTGTAAAGATAGATAGTAAGCAAATAGCATTTTTGAGGCAGTTAAAACAGGGGAATGGCAGTCAAGAATTGTTATTTGAAAAGATTCCTGAGGTATTTGGTTATAAGGAGTTTAATTCCGATATTTGTAAAGACATAGCCGCTTATAAAAAGAATATTGATGCTTGTATTGATGTTCTTAAAGTAATGTTAGCAGAGCAGCTAAAAGAAATATATGCTATCTCGGAGAATAAGCTTAGTTTGAAAGCTATGTCATTAGCATCTGTAATTAAGGATTGGTGCGAACAGTTAGATCAAAAAGTGTTTGAGCAACTATTTGGTAACGGAACAGAAAAATGCCTTGCTTTATTTAAAACAGTAACTAATGATGATCAGGCTACCATTGTACGAATTGCTAAGTTAGCTACAGGCTTACGTATTGAGGATTGGGATGACCATACAATCAAAACATTTATGGAAGCTCTTAAAGAATATAAAGCTACTGCAGAAGCGTTTGTAAGCAAGACTGACGATGCTGATGGGAATACTGCGACAACAAGCAGTTATGAACTTTCATATATTGACGAAACAGGTAAAGCTGTGATAAAACGCTTTGAAAAAGTTGAGTTTAGCAAACGTGCTAAGTTGTTAATGAATATGATTACAGCTGATGTAGAATCTATGGGAACATCTATTTCTGATCAGGAAAAACGACAGATTATGATGGAGATACTACAAAAGCTGTGCTAAGGATGTGAAAGAATGGCTTATTTTGATAATGCAGCTACTACATTTCCAAAACCTGATAGCGTATATGAATTCATGAGTGAATTCTATAAAAATAGCGGAGCTAATGCAGGCAGGGGTAATTATGGTATGGCTCAAAGTGCAGGAGCTTTGCTAAAAGATACTCGTAAACGTATTCAAGAGTTATTTCATTGTCCCGCAAAGCAGGTAGTATTTACACCTACTGCGACTATTGCTCTTAATATAATTATTCAGGGACTGATAAAGAAAGGATTGAAAAATATCTATATTAGTCCCTTTGAACATAATGCAGTCACAAGAACTTTACATTATTATGAGCAAACAGGTGCAATAAAGGTAGTGCAATTGCATGTTCAGAAGGATTTAAGCTATGATTTGCCTCGCATCCGTTATCAGTTTGATGAAGTAAAGCCTGATGCAGTCATTGTTAGTCATGCAAGCAATGTCATTGGACTTATTGCTCCGGTAGAAGAAATTTTCGCAATAGCTAAGGATTATGATGCTGTTACTGTTGCTGATATGTCTCAAACTGCCGGTTTAGTTGATACTAATGTAGGCTTAAATACCTTTGATTTTGCTGTTTTTGCCGGACATAAAACAATGTATGGTCCTACCGGGATTTCCGGATTTGTTATGAAGCCGGAGATTGTTTTAGAGCCAGTTATTTTTGGTGGTACCGGTTTTGAATCTGCTAATCAGAATATGCCTAACAGCTTGCCAGAGCGTTATGAGATGGGGACGAGTAATATTGTTGGGCTTGCCGGTCTGAACGCTGCTTTAAAATGGCTTGATGAACAAGGTAAAGACACTGTATGGAAAAGAGAAGTTGAGCACAGGCGAAGACTCTTAAGTATCATAGAGCAATATGATTTCTTAAAGGTTGTCGGCAATAATGACCAGCAAAAATTTGTTGGCATTGTATCTTGTGTTATGAATGGAATAAGCAGTGACAGTGCTGGCGGAATTTTTGATAGATATGGTATTTCGGTGCGTACCGGTCTGCAATGTGCGCCTTTGGCACATCAATTTTTAGGGACATATCCTGCCGGGACTATTAGGTTTAGTGTAGGGTATTTTACCAGTGATGAAGATTTTACTGCGCTGGAGAGGGCGCTGGAAGAGATAGAAGAGAATCTGTAAAAGGGGAGATAGAATATGTTGCAGCCGTTTCAAGAAAGTTTAGATAAAACTATTACGAAAATAAAGAAAAACAAAATTTTATTACCTAATTTTCAAAGACAGTTTGTATGGAAAGATGAAGAAGACCAAAGAAAATTAGTAGCATCTGTTTTAACTAAAATGCCTATAGGTAGTATATTGTTACTTAAGGCTAGAAATGCTGATGAGTATGCTTGTAAGCCGTTAGGTTCAAGTAAACCGTTAGATTCAAAGAGCCTTGTAAAAGGAGATGTAGAGTTTCTTCTTGATGGACAGCAGAGATTGACTGTTTTAGCTAATGTTTTTTCTAACGTAATATTTAGTTTATCTTCTATAGGAGATCTTATTGCTCCAATTGCATTAAAACGAAGATTTTTTTTGGCGTTACCTAGGTATGCTTCTGGCATAGAGGATGATTTGTTTGGATTACATAGATTAGCGTTTCCTCTCGATAAACCAGATAATGATGAACCAGATTTTCAAACAGCAGATGTATTAGAATATATTCGTGTCATTAAGTTTTCGAAGAATAGCAAAGATTGTTACAATCCATATTATAAAGATGTTTCAAAGTTGAGCAAACTAGAGACCTTTTGCCAAAATCCTGAGGAAAAGTTTTATTATATCCCCTTATTCCTTTTGATAGATACGGATAAGACTGGTCTGAATAATACTACGTTATCTAGAATAATTAAATTGATTGCAGAGAATGTAGCAAAAGCGAAAGTTGAAGAACTTGCTGCTAAAATAGAAAAATCTTCAAGGGATGAGATTAAGGATTTTATCAAAAATGATTTGATAGAAGATGCATATGAAGAATATTTCGATGAATCTTGTTATGAAAAAACAGATAACGATATTATGAAGGCTTATGAACAAGTTTTAGCGATTCAAGTAGATGGATGGTCTTCTAATATGTTGTTATATATAAAATCATGTATTACACAAATCAATTTAAGTCAAATATCATTAGATGATTCACAAAAAGCAAGGGCAATTGATATTTATGAAAATCTTAATAGAGGTGGTATAAGTTTAGACATATATGATTTATTAATGGCACGTGTAACTCTAGCGAATCCAGAACCATATAATGAAAGAATGAAGAAGTACATTGTAAAAAGTGCTTTTTATCCTGCTCTTTTAATACCTAATAACATAAAGAATGATTATAAAAAACTAAATTCATATAAGGCATCTGTAAATATGGGTTGCTATGACAATAATAAGAAAGAGTTTCCAAAAAACTATCTTGAATCATTTTTAAATGTTTTGTCATTACTATCATATAGGCCGAAAATGTCCAAGGATGAATATCATTTAGATTTGCTGAAAAGACCTAAGAAGCTAGCTCTTACACCAGAGTTGCTTGATAAAAATTGTGAACCTAGTTGTAATGCAATAGATAGAGCTTGTTTCTTTTTTCAAAGTAGATGTGGTTTAAGAAAATTTAGAGATATAAATTATGTGTTAATGGTGCCAGTAGTCGCATATATTCTTCATGACGATGATTGTTATAGCGGCAGGCATGGAGAAGAAGTATTTGATCTTTTAGAAGCATGGTATTGGATTAATCTCTTTTCTGGACAGTTTGATAGAGATCAGAATTCACGTATGATTACTGATTTAAATTTGCTTATTGATTGTGTAATTGATATAAAAAACAAGAAGCAACCTAATTTAAGTTGGTTAAAAGCACGACAGGACAAAGTATTAAATATGCCGGGATACTCTGATGAAAGTCATATTCTTATGGATAATGCTGAGAATGAGGAGTATCCCAAAAATATAATTAGTACAGTAATTTGTCAGTACTATTTATCAATAGGATATTATGATTTGCTCAAGGACAATAATGGAGATTTAAGGCATATGTCTGTTTTTGCACCTGAATCAGATAAATATCAAATGCATCATGTAATCCCATTAGGCGTAGATTGTACTGTTTCTGAATCAACTGATAAGATTAGAAGTAACAAAAAACATTTGTTAAATTCGCCACTAAACATGCTTTATATTAGTGATTATTCAAATAATAAAATAAACAATGCTTCTTTAGATTCATATGCATTAATGATTCCTAAGGGTGCTGGATTGACAAATGTAGGATTTGCTTCTACCGATATTCGCGTTGATTCAAGTGATGATGAAAGAAAAAAAGTTTTAAAGCAGAGGTATAATTCTTTGCTTCATACTGTTAAACAAGAGATGAATACGTTACTAGATTTTAATAGAATTTAAGGTGAATAATAATGGCTAATGTTAAGACAAATTTAAACTTTCATCAAACATTTTCTCCAGATGCAAATGCTATATCAATGCTGTTGAGTGTAGCTGAAGAGAGGACAGCCTATTCTAAAGAAGAAATTTCTGACATAACTGGAATTCCAACAGGTGCATCTAGCGGAAAAGTTGAACCTTTTATAAAATATGCTTATTTTATGGGTTTAATAGAAGATAAATATAAGAACAAGAAGCATTTGCTATCATTGACGCCATTAGGTAAAGAAGTCAAGTATCAAGACGAAACGCTACAAGAAAAGGCAACAATATACCTATGTCATTCTAATCTTGTGTTATCTACAGGCGCAACCTTGTGGAATTTTATCTTTAGCAGTATCATTCCTAGATATGGCAATAATTTAAGAACTACAGTTTTTATAGATGCTTTGAAGAATCATTATAAAGGCATTGATGTTAATCTTGCCCCTTTCAATTCTTCATATAATGGTATGTTTAGAAAATTATCTATTTTTAAGAATACTCCTAATGAAATTAAATTCATGAACACTATGTATAAAGAGCCTTATTTATATATTTATGCTTACATAATTATGAAAGAATGGGAAAATTTACACGAAGGAGTGCAAGAACTAACATCGATAGATTTATATAATATGAATATGGATAATAAATTATGCTTGTCGAGAAGTGATTTTGATAAGGTTTTAAGTATACTAGAAAATAAAGGAATGATAAAGGTTGAAAGGCTTTTAACTCCGTTTGTTGTGTTAAAACTTGTTTCAGCGAATGATATGATTGAGAAGATATATTCTACTATATAAGGATAATGGCATGAGAGGATGATTAGCATGAGGTTCGGGGATTTATTGGAATTTAGAAAAGATATATTTTTTGATGGAGCAGTTCAGATTGATTGGTTCTTTAATCGTGAAAAGGCTGCATTAGTTGCAAAGAACTTTGTTTTTCATGGTAATGAGTACCATGGTATTGAAGGCGGGAAAGATAGTAATCTTAAGGATACAATTAGCTTTGTGCAAGAAATCAGTGAAAAGGTTAATAATGATTATAATAGCAATCCTTTATCTTTAGCTATTGCTACTTATGGTACAGGTAAATCACATTTAGCAGTAACAATGGCAGAACTGTTCTCCGGACCTGATTATGATTCTGACACTTATAATTCAATTATTCAAAACATTAGTTGTCTTGACGCTAATAAGGCAAGAGAGATAAAGCAAAATACCCAAAAGAGAAATTTAGTTTTGACAATTAACGGAATGCGTGATATTAACCTGAACGCTGAAATACTAAAAGTCGCGCAAAAAACACTGTTACTGCATGGATGTTCAACAGAAAATTTAAAAAAGATTAATAGAGCTTTAGAAACAGCATCTAGGTTTTTTGAGAGAAACTGTAAATCAATTGAGCTTTTTGAAGAACATGCACTTGAATTTGGCTTTAGTCAAAAAGGAACAGATTTAATTGAACTTATACGTACAACACTATTTCAAGAAGAAGCTACATTTAATTTAGTTAATGCTGTATATAGAGATATTAACGGTGTGGATATTAGTTGGGATGAAGGAATTTCCGCTAATTCTATTCTTGAAGCTCTTTTAGACGATTATTGTGGTTCAAGTGGACCTTTTGATGGAGTAGTCATACTTTTTGACGAATTTGGTAGATATTTGGAATATGCTTCTAATAATAATTCGGCTAGAACTGGTGAGTCTGCATTACAACAGATTTTTGAATGTGCACAAAATGCGAGCGGCAAAATTCAGGTAATAAACTTCATACAAAGTGATATTAAAACATATATGCAACGTATAGACCCTACTAGTAATATTAGTAGGTATATTGGACGTTATGATGCTAGTGATAAGTATCATCTTTCATCTAATCTGGAAACAATTTTTGCCAATCTCATTTTAAGAAAGGATAAGGTTGCTTTTACATCTTATATTGCTAATAGACTGCAGCAAACAGAAAATTATTGGAATGACATCCATACTTCTTTGGTAAAATGGACAAATGTGAGAGGTATATGGAAGTATTATGATGAGTATAGAAGAGTGGTTGTACAGGGAATTTTTCCAATGCATCCATTATCAACATATGCTTTGTCACAGTTATCTAGTTATCTACAAAATAGGTCTTCTTTGTTTTTAGTAAGTGAATATTTTGAAAAACTTAAAAATACTAATATAGATTTAGACCATGATTTACCTTTTATATATCCTGAACAGTTACTTGAAGGTGATCTTTTTACAGAAATTTTAAGTGCTGAAGAGAGTGGTAGGCAGTCAACACAGTTTTGCCTTGCTTTTAATAAGATTGTAGCAAAGCATTATGACAATTTAAATGTAAATTGCTTGAAAATTCTCAGAGCCAATTTATTGTTAAGAATTCTTCGATTTAAAACGGAGAACAGAGAGGATGCTATAAAGGCATTGTATCTATTTACGGGATTAGATGTAGAAACGATTAACAACGCTTTAGATTGTCTTGAACGAGAATTTGCTATACTAGGGTTTAATGAACATATTGGCTGTTTTGATTTCTTAGAAAATTCTATGGGTGCACATGATTTTAGAGTGTTCTTTAAACGTGCTAGAGCAAATGTAAAGTTGAAAAAAGATATACTTAGTGATTCTATAATCAGAGAACTAGCTGAAGTAATTGAACCTGTTAATACAAAATTTAGTTCAGAGCATAAAATCAAAACTAAAGAATGGCAATTTGAACAAGATATGTTCTATGTTGATGAAATATCTGCCGGTTATATTAACGGTCTCAAAAGAGATTTAACAGAAGCAACTACTCCTGATAAGCCTAAAGGTAAAATTGTTTGGCTGTACACAAATAAAAATATGGATTATTCCAATATTGATGATGTTGCAAGGCTTGCGTCTAACACAAATGGTTTACCAATAGTTTTTATGTTGTTAAATGATAAGGATAATAAACTGTTAAATGCATTAACTGATTATGTTGCACTGAAAAGCTTTACTGAACAAGATGTGAATAAGTTTTCATCATATTATAATGACATGTTCTATGAAGTAAAGAGAGTTATATCTGATGTTTTTGAGAGTTTAAAAGGCGAGAAAGTATGCATAGACAAGAGCGGTGTTAATGTATTAGATGCTAGGTTAACTGTTTATTTAGCTAATGTATTTGAAGATATTTATCCTCAGGTTTTGAATTTTTATTTTGACGGATTTGAAAATAGCAGAGGTAAAGCACGTTCTTTGTTTTATAAAATAGTTAGAATACTATTTAGTGGTAAAATCACGTCTAATACACTTCAAGGCTTAGGTGTTGATGGCAATGGCAGATTGAGGAACACACTGAGTTATTCTGCTCCGTATTCATGGAAATGCATGAATGATGAATATATCATTATTGAACCTCAAAATGAAAGAGCTATGGCAGCATATAATCTCATAAAAAATAAATTAATAGAAGATAAGTATATACCTTATGAGAAATTAACAGGAGAACTTCTTTTAGCACCTTATGGTATGAATGATCATGAAGTTTTATATCTCATGGCAGTGGTATATGCTAATTTAAGTTATTGCTTGCGTCTAGCTTTGAATGGTGTTCAGATTACAGTTGGAGAATGGCTTGATACTGTAATGCCATATAATAGCAGGGGTTCATTAAAGATAGATTTTAAAAAACTGCAAGCAACTAGCTTTATTCAAAAGAATTTAGCTGGTGTTGAAGCAAGGTTCTTGCAGTTGTTCAGGCAGATAGAAGCAACAAAAGATGTTGATGAAATTTTTGCTTTGAAAAAAATATTAGATGAACTTCTTACTCAAGAGGAATTACCAGAAAAGTTGACAGATAAATATAAGTTATTAGATATAAAATTTAAAGATGCTAGTTATGTCAATAATAAATGGGATAATGAAATAGAGTCTTCATATAGCAAGTTAGAAGCTTTGATTAATAATAAGAAAAGCTATGATATTCAAAATGGATTAAAAGAAATTTCTGCATTAGAAAATAAAAGTATATTTTCATGCTTTTTAATTAAAGGTTTTCTTCTAAAAGAAGATAAAATCAATGAAGTTAAAGATTTAATTTTAAAATTTAGAGCAGTTATAGAACCGCTGTTGCAATCATGGATAAATGAACAAAGATGTAATAAACTTGAAGATATCACTAATTTCGAAAGCAGAATGGAATATTTTGCTGAATTGTTGAAAAATGCAGGATATGAGAAAGAAGCAAAATATGCTTTGGAACATATAGAGCATGAGAAGCAAAAGCCCTTCTTAAAAATAAAGGTTGTACATTCTGGCATTGAGCATTTAGAGGAAGAATTTAAAAATGATGTTGATTATTATGGATACAGGAAGACAGCTAAGCTTATTGAAGAATGTAAAAATTTATTAAAGACCATTAGAGAAATTAAGCCATACTTAGCTAATGTAGATGAATACGAGGAAAATGTTTTATCTAAACTAACTACTGCTAAAGCAAATGAAACCAGACTCAAAGAAGAAGTTGATAGCTTAGAAAAACGATTAGATGATATTTCAAGCCTAGATAGTATTCGCGTAGTAGTAATCAATATCAAAAAACTTAAGAGCAATGACTATGATGAAGATACGGAGGAATATTTAGATGACTTAAAATTACATCTAGACAATATTGCTACACAATTAGAGAAAGCATCGGAAAAAAGAAAGAACAGGGAGGAGTTTTATCAAGCCAAGTCAGAAGTTATGCAGCTTATTAAATCAGATATAGACAAGCTAAATTATGACTATGGTCGTGATCTTATGGGTGTTATTGAAAACTTTTTCCATGAAGTCGAAAAGGAATTAGATGTTAAAGATGCTGAATGGAAGAAAAAGTTTATCGATTTTGACTTTGAAAATGCTGATATTGGCAGTGTAAATGGGTTAGCTTATGAACTTAGTGATAGACCTACATATCTTAAACAAGAAACTATTTCTGAATTGGAGGTTATAAGAAAGAAAGCAGATGCATATATTGCTCAACATAAAGTTAATTCGGTAGTAGAGGCGTTCAGAATGCTTAATGATGAACAACGTTTGATTTGTTATAAGTTGTTAAAAGATAAAAATTTGATATAGGAGATGGGTTCTGTGTTTAATATCGAAGTCATAAAATGGTTCTTAGACAAGCAAGAAAAGCATACTTTAAAATCAATATTGAATAGATTTTGTTTCATTCAGACTTCAGATTATAATATTGAATTAATCAAGAAAAAGATTATAGATACTTTAGCAACTAAACATGATGTTTCTAGACTACATACTAAGGATGCATTTAGCGATGTTAAGAAGAATGTTGGTTTAGTGGATTATGTATGGCTGGTATTATGTGATCTTAGTCAAGATGTCAACACAGCAATGATAAAAGATATGATAGGTTATTCATTAAGCATGAATAATACCGAAAGTATGCTTGAAAATATTCAACTTCTTAAAGAAAAAGTAAAGCATTTGGAGAAAACTAATAAAACACTTACTATTGAAACACAACAGTTAAAGAAAGCTAATGATGAACTGATTAATCAAAAAGATGAGCAAAAAAAGGAAATTCGCATAAGTGAGGAGAAACTTCGTAACCAAGAAAAAGAACTGGAAGCATTGAATGAAGAGTGTTTGACTCTACGTGAAACAGTTGGAAATTTATCCTTACAAAACACATATCTAAGAAATCGTAAGTCATATACTAGTGAAGTAATAAACTATACAGATGAAAAACAAGTATTTAAGACATTTGTTGATAATGCGAGAGCTTGTGGGTTGAATTTTAATAGCGAGGATCTTATTAACTTCTATACTTCTGTTAAAAGTTCAAGACTTACAATCATTGAAGGTATTAGTGGTACAGGAAAAACTAAGTTAGTTGATTTATATTCAAGAACACTGGGATTAGATGATAACAATCGTATGATAATGATACCAGTTAGTCCTAGTTGGACTGATGATATTGACATTTTAGGTTATCTTGATAGTTCAAATATGAAATATCAAGAAGCAAGTATAGGATTAGTTTCTTTTTTAGTTGAAGCTGCAAAGCATCCGGATAAGCCATATCTTATTTGTTTTGATGAAATGAATTTGGCAAAGGTAGAATATTATTTTGCTCAATTTTTATCCATTTTAGAAAATGATGTTAATAACCGGATTTTACGTATATATAATCCTAGAGAAGAGAAAAATGTTGTGAACTTTGCAGATTATCCTTCAGAAATCAGGTTAGGAGAAAATTTAATTTTTTGTGGAACTATCAATGTTGATGAATCAACATATCGTCTCTCTGATAAAGTATTGGACAGAGCAAATCTCATAAAATTACAAGATTGTGATTTCAGTGTTTACGATGATGAGAAACCAATATTCAAGATAGTAGATGTTACTTTGGTTGATAAATCGAAGTCTACTGGCCTTACTGTTGATGAATTAAGTTTACTAGATGAGTTGAATCAAAAACTTAAAGAGGTAAATCCAAGATTCTGTTTTGCGCATCGTGTTGTAAATCAAATAGAAAGATATTTGAATGCAATTCCTGAAAATGATATTTCTTATACTAGAGCAAAGGCATTAGATACTCTTATCGTACAAAAAATCTTAACAAAGATTAGGGGTACAGAGGAACAAGTAAAAGATTTAATAGGTTTCTTTGAAGAGGGAAGTTATATATCTGGTATTATAGATAATTACCTTAATGAAGATAAAGTTGATTATCCTATTGTGAGAAAGGCTCTAAAAGATAAAGCGAAAGAGTTGAGTAATTATGGCTACATTGGCTAGTCTTCCTTTTAAACTTGAATTTAAGAAGAAGAGTGTAGATGATAACAGATTTGAAGAAATTATATTAAATGAATTTTATGAGTCTGTATTTGATTTAAAGAAACAACATAAACCAGAACTAAGAATATTAGAAAATAGAAGTCTTTATGCCAAAATACTATCTTCTAATATGAATGCAGTTATGGATATGGATGGGTTTGATGGAGTGGACAATATAGCTCTTAAGCATGCTGATGGCAATTATTTAACTGAGAGTGATAGCTATACAAAATTATTTGATGGAACAAAATTTCCCTTGCCTCCAGGTTTATATGTAATAAAGGTTACTGTCAACAGAAAGGCTTATTTTACAGGTTTTGAAGTAGTATCGGCAGTATTAGAGGACTATGATATTTGGCAAAGTATGCTGTCTGATATAATAGCTTGTGTTCCTAGACAAACGGTTGATTATGCTTATCTTAGGAGTGTAGCTAAGCAGTTTGCATACAATGAAGTTACTCCTCATATGTTATGGAAAATGATGGTTTTGAATAATGAGTATGCTCGAGTTATTGCAGCTCTGAATGATATAAGACATAATCCCCATAATCGTTTGGTAAAAAAACATGTATTAGTTAATAAAAAGAGGATACGGAATGATGATGCAAGAGCCAAACAATCCAATATTAATAAATGTCATTTCAATTATAAAGCCTATGTTCCTAAAAAAATTCTAAGCTTTGACTTATTGGAAAATCGTTTTTTTAAACTTACTCTGCTATCTTTAAATCATAGGATACAGCAATGTCTAGATGAAGCTAACAAGGACATGTCGGTTGTGTTTGCTGATTTAAAAAATATAAAATACAAAAGCCATCTAACAAGTCCAGAGTATATTCGTAAATGCAAGGTTAATGATTTTTTAACTAGTGAGAGCATAAAATTAGAAAAATTACAATCAGCAGTTAGAATGTTGCTAAAAATCCAATGGATTAAAGACTTACCGGCATTTAAAGGACCATTTATCTCTACTCAAAACTTTTCAGATCCTCGTTATAATATCATTTTTTCTTTGTTTTCAAAGTTGGATAAAATCTCAAAAGATTATTCTAATGATAAGCATTTAACATTGCTTTGGAAAAGGACTAGTCTAATGTACGAATATTGGAATATTATATTACTTGTAAAAAGTTTAATTTCGTATGGATTTATTCTCTATTATAGTGACGTAGCAAAGATGTTGAGTGATAGGATTTTATTTAAAGAGTTAAATTCAGGGTGTAATTTTTCATTTAAGTCTAAAGATGGAAGATATATCTTGAAGTTATATTATGAAAAAGAAGTTCCTAGAGTAAATTATAATGTTTCTGACGAGAAAAGAGCCGAAAGAGATGCGCAAAAAAATACGAATAAGTATTCTCAGCCATTGTACACTAAAAAGCCTAATAATACTCCAGACTGTATAATAGATTGCTATGAATGTGATGAATTTAAACAAGAAAAATTTTATTTAGGTTCGCTAATAATTGATTTTAAGTATAGGAAACGCAGTTCCTTATGGAATGACAATCAAGAGTATGTATACAAGGATTTTAGAAATACGGGGTATGAGTACGATAGTTGTGCTAATCAGTTTAAAGCATACAAAGATATGAGAACAATTTTCTTCGGTGATTGCGATGGATTAGGAGATAATATTTCCGATCGTTTTATAAAACCAGTACATGAAGTATGGGCTTTATATCCTAACGTTGAGAATCCAAAGTGTGTGGAATTTAAATCTGGTTATGGTATTAGATTTGTTCCTAGTATTCCCGGAAACGAAGATGTTCTTCAGAAACAATTAAAGAATTTTCTCGAATGGCTGATGCCGGGATTAACATGATGGAGGTAGTCCTTGATTCTGAAAGCAATTTATCATCCTGAAATTCATTTGAAGAGTATGCATGAAGTTGTGCAATCTGTTGATGCATATAAAATAAGTATAGATGGAGCAGAGTTTCAATTTACTGTGTCTGCAACTGATGAATTTTATCCAAGTAGCTTTGGCAGGTATAGACTTTTATGGAAGCTTAGAGAAAATGCTTATGACTATGAATACTGTTTATACTGCCTTCTAAGAGAGTTGTATAACATAGAAAAGGAATGGTCGCTAGAGTTGCAAGATATTATGCAGCCTTTATTATGCTATGAGCAATCATTGTTTGAAGATGGGGAATGCTTTAAGCGTATGGCTATGGTATTACGATTTCTTAAGCAAAAAGGCTTTGTTCAAGAAATGGAGCTTGAAACAGATTTTAAAAGTAAAGAATGGAAGCAAGTAATTGGAGAGAGACGGATAGGGTTATGCTTGATTGATATGGATGCTTTAAATGCTGCAGTTAATAGAAAATCACAAGAATGGTCTTTGAAGGATGAGATTTTGTTGGTTCTTAATACTCAAGAGATTAAACTTGATGGCAAATATTATATTCTTACTAATGAACACTGTGAACCATATCTTTCTTTTACTGGTGGAAAGTTGGGAGGCCATTTAAAGTTGCATATTTATGGTAGGCTTGATTGTCCGTCTGCTTTAAGGCATCTGGCTAAAGGGCATTATAAAAAGAACCGCGTATTTTTTGCTAATGAAGAAAAGGCTGTTGCAGCTGGTTTTAGACCTTGTGCAGTATGTATGCAAAAGAAATACATTGAATGGAAAAATGTTAATCTAGAAGTGTGATTTTCTATATTAGGCAAGTATAAACACATCAACTTCTACCGTAACGGCCTTTACTATTATGCTATAATAGTATGTAGAAAAAACAACGTTAGGAGCGATTATCATGAAATACGTTGCCTGTTACGGCGATTCTCTGGTGCAGGGTTTTCCATTCGGCCCACGCTATTCCTGGACCGCTCAGGTGGAAAAGCTGACGCAAATCAAAATGCTCAACTACGGTGTCTGCGGTGACTGCTGCGATGACATCATCTACCGTATGCGCCAGTACGCGCTGCCGGAATACGTGCAGCACATTATCTTCCTTGGCGGTGCCAACGACATTCTGCAGGGGCGTCGCCTTGAGGACATCAGCCGCGATTACAGGCGTGTGCTGCAGTGGTGCGAGGAAAAGCACTACAGCCTGTGCATCGTGCTGCCGTTTATCAGCACGGAGCAGGCGCTCAACCGTCAGCTGCTGAACCTGCGGCAGGAGGCAGAGCATATCTGCGGCGGCAAGGCCTTCCTGCTGGATTTGCAGCCTGCCATCGGCATGGACGCCGGGGCACGCTTCAAGGCCTACGTTGACGGCATTCACCCCAAATCCCAGACGTATGAGGCAATGGGCAACTACGCAGCGCCGTTGATCTGGAAGTGGCTGAAGGGCGAAAACGCAGATTAGAAAAAAATTAGAGGTGACAAGTAAAAATACTTGACAAGCATCGCTTTATGCTTTATACTTACATAGTCGACTAAATTTCGAGAGGGATAAAAATGTCAGCAGAAGAAATTTTTGCGCAGCGTATGCGCTTAGGCAGGCTCTTTGATATTTACGGCGGTCTTCTGACAGCTAAGCAGAAGCAATGCCTGGGGCTGTATTTCTATGACGACTTGTCTCTGAGTGAGATTTCGGAGGAGCTGGGCGTTTCGCGCCAAGCTGTCCACGACCTGCTCAAGCGTGTTGAGCAGCTGCTAGAACGATATGAAGCATCCCTGAAGGTGCTGAGCCGCGAGGAGGAGCTGCATGCTAAGCTGCAGCAGGCAATAGATTTGCTGGCAACTCCGGATGAGGCAAAAAAAGACGAGGCCGTGCAAATGCTGAAAGAGCTTTGCAGTGAAGGTAGGTAGATAGAATGGCATTTGAAAGTTTATCTGAAAGATTACAAAATGCATTAAAGATGTTCCGCGGCAACGGCAAGCTGACTGAGGAAGATTTAAAGGCTCCTATGCGCGAAGTGCGTATGGCGCTTTTGGAGGCCGACGTTAACTTCAAGGTTGTTAAGGACTTTGTAGCCAAGGTTAAAGAGCGCGCTGTTGGTGAAGCGATTGGCGAAGGCCTGAATCCGCATCAGCAGATTATCAAGATTGTAAATGAAGAGCTGATTGAGCTTTTGGGCGGTACCCAAAGCAAGCTCACTGTTGCTCCCAAACCACCGACAGTTATCATGCTGGTTGGTCTGCAGGGCGCAGGTAAAACCACTACCGCCGGCAAGCTGGCCAATTACCTGAAGCGCAAGCACAAAAAACCGTTGCTGGTTGCAGGCGACGTTTACCGTCCTGCTGCTATTACCCAGCTGCAGGTTTTGGGCGAGCAGCTGAATGTGCCGGTATTTACTCTGGGCGACAAGGTTTCTCCTGTAGAAATTGCCCAAAAGGCCATGGAAAAGGCGCATAGCCTGGCATGCGATACGGTAATTATCGATACCGCAGGCCGCTTACATATAAATGAAGAGCTGATGGAGGAGCTGCGCAACATTAAGGGCGTTGTTCATCCTCAGGAAATTCTGCTGGTTGTAGATGCTATGACCGGTCAGGACGCAGTAACTGTTGCTGAGAGCTTTGACAAGGAATTGGGCATTGACGGCCTGATTGTTACCAAGCTCGATGGCGATGCCCGCGGTGGTGCGGTGCTTTCCGTAAAGGCTGTTACCGGCAAGCCGGTTAAATTAATCGGTCTTGGCGAAAAGCTGGATGCTTTGGAGCCCTTCCATCCGGATCGTATGGCTTCCCGTATTCTGGGCATGGGCGATATCCTGACTTTGGTAGAAAAAATCCAGTCTACAACTGACCTCGCCAAGGCACTGGAGATGGAGAAAAAGCTGCGTAAGGATGAATTCACCTTAGAGCAGTTTCTGGACCAGATGCAGCAGGTTAAAAAGCTGGGTTCTCTGGAAACCATCTTAGGCTTAATCCCCGGCATGGGCGGCATCAGCCAGAAGCTGAAGGAAGCTAATGTGGACGAAAAGGAATTCGACCGCATTGAAGCAATCATCCGCTCCATGACCAAGAAGGAAAGACAAAAACCCGAAATCATCAACGGCAGCCGTCGTAAACGTATCGCTGCAGGCTGCGGCATGCGTGTACAGGATGTCAACAAGCTTCTGAAGAACTTCGAAGAAAGCAAGAAGATGATGAAGCGTATGCAGGGTATGGCAAAGTTTGCTTCCAAAGGCGGCTTCAAGCTGCCGTTTGGCAGATAATAAAGAAAGTTCCATGTTGTGAGATATTAATTTAAGGAGGTGAAAATCAACATGGCAGTTAAAATCCGTTTAAAACGTATGGGCGCTAAAAAAGCTCCTTTCTATCGTATTGTTGTTGCAGACGCTCGTTCTCCTCGTGATGGTCGTTTCATCGAATCTATCGGTTACTACGATTCCACCGTTCAACCGGCTAGCGTAAAAATCGATGCTGAGAAAGCTATCGACTGGATGAACAAAGGCGCTCAACCGACCGATACCGTTAAAAACCTGTTCAGCAAAGATGGTATCATGAAAAAATTTGCTGAAGCTAAAGCAGCAAAATAATTTGAGGGGGCGTGATCTACATGAAGGAATTGGTAGAAGTTATGGCCAAATCTCTTGTAAATGATCCCTCTGCAGTAGTAGTGGAGGAGGAGACCACCGGTACAACAACGGTGCTTCGCCTCCATGTTGCTTCTGAAGATATGGGTAAGGTTATTGGAAAACAGGGCCGTATCGCAAAAGCTATCAGAACTGTTATGAAAGCAGTAGCAACCCGTGAAAATGTGAAAGTCATTGTCGAAATTATTTGATTGAGGATGGTATATCGCTATGGATAAAATGATCGTTAGGGTTCCCGTCGCTGTTAAAGCAAAAGTTACTGAAGATTTAAAGTTGAAAATTGTTGGAGATCTCCAAAATACCATAAAGAATATGGAGCTTGATCTGGAGCAATTCGAGTTCCAGGCTAAAAAAGCATTGCATCAGGCTGCCAGCGATTTGAGCGTGCTTCCGGCTTTGCGCGAACAAATTGACATCGAAAGAAATAAGCGTACTGCTGCCAAACAAGAAGCAGAGGCTAAGCTGAAAAGAGCGGAAGCTCTGGAGCTGGGCGCTGAAATTGGTCATGGTACCCTGGAGCGTACTGTAGAAATTACCGTAGGCACCAATATTGATACCCTGATGGGCGCAGAAATCCTTACCGAAGACGGTAAGATTATCGCTTTCCGCGAATAATCCATGGAAAACCAAATAGTTATTGGCAAAATTGTCGCTCCGCACGGTGTGCGGGGCGATATTCGTATATTGCCGTTAACCGATAAGCCGGAACAATTTTTAGACCTGGATTATCTGCTGCTGCCGGACGGTCGTAAGCTGACCATTAAAGCAGCACGCTTTCATAAAAGAATGGTGCTGGTGACTACTGCCGAAATCAAAAGCATGAACGAGTCCGAGCTGCTGCGCGGTATGGAGGTAAGCATTAACGCTGAGGACCTGCCTGAGCTGGAGGAAGGACGCTTCTATGTTGCTGACCTTATCGGCCTGCCTGTTTATGACGAGCAGGGCGAGCAAATCGGCACCTTTAAGGACGCACTGAGCACAGGCAGCAATGATGTTTATGTTATCGCTGTCCCCGGACAGAAGGATTACCTGCTGCCGGCACTGAAGAAATATGTCAAGGAAATCAATCTGGCGGAAAAGCGCATTGTCGTGGAGCTGCCGGAATGGGTTGAGGCAGAATGAAGTTTTTATTTGTAACCTTATTTCCCGAACAGATTGAGCAGGCCGCAAGCCATAGCATTCTGCAGCGTGCAGCAGCCAAGGGCCTTATTGAAGTAAGCTGCATCAATCCGCGCGATTTTACGCATGACGTGCATCGCACGGTGGATGATTCTCCCTTCGGCGGCGGTGCAGGCATGGTGCTGAAGCCTGAGCCGATGGTGGCAGCCATCCGCAAGGCGAAGGAGCAGTTGCCCAACGCCCGTGTTATTGCGATGTGCCCGGGAGGACGCACGCTCAAACAGAGCATCGTTGAGGAATATGCCCACAGCGGACGGGATTTTATCTTCGTTTGCGGTCATTACGAGGGCTTTGACGAGCGCATCTTCCATTGGGTAGATGAAAAGCTGTCTATCGGCGATTACGTGCTCACCGGCGGCGAAATGCCTGCCATCATCGTGATGGACGCTATTTCCCGCTTTATTCCCGGCGTATTGGGCAAGATTGAAAGTGCGGAGGAGGATTCCTTCAGCACCGGTCTTCTGGAATATCCGCAGTACACCCGTCCGGTGAATTTTGAGGGCATGGAGGTGCCTGAGGTGCTGCGCAGCGGCAACCATGCGTTGATTAACAGCTGGCGCCTGAAGCAGTCGCTAAAGGCAACGCTCGCTCTGCGTCCCGACCTTTTGAGTGCGGAGCAGAAGGAGCTTTTGACAGGCCGCTTGCCCTATAAAATGAAAAAATCGGAGCGCCGCTTCTATGAGGAGCTGCGTGCCGAAATAGCTGCCGAGCAGGAAAAACATGCAAGCGCCGAGGTGAAGGAGGATGAGGCGAATGGCTGATTTATATGTTGGCCTGGTCCATTATCCTATTTATAACAAGCGCATGAATGTTATCGCCGGCGCGGTGACTAACTTTGATATCCACGATATTTCGCGTACCTGCCGCACCTACAATGTGCAGGGCTATTACATCATCCACCCGCTGGAGGTTCAGAAGCAGATTATCGACAAGATACTTTCCTACTGGCAGGAGGGCTATGGCAAGGTGTATAACCCCGACCGTGCCGACGCGCTGAGCCGCGTGCTGTGGCAGCCTGATATCGCTAGTGCAGTGCAGACGATAGCAGAGCGCACAGGCAAGCAGCCTTACGTTGTCACTACGGACGCACGCATTTATCCCAACACCGTTTCCTACAGCTTTATGCGCAAGCAGCTGCAGGAGGGTGACAGACCGGTGCTGCTTTTATTCGGCACAGGCTTTGGCATTGAGGCGGAAACTATGGCCAAATTTGATTATATTCTGGAGCCTGTTTACGGCCCCTGTGACTATAATCATCTTTGCGTGCGCAGTGCCGCCGCCATTATTCTGGACAGGCTTGCAGGCGAGGCCTGGTGGGAAAAAAATTAAAGAAAAATGCAAGAAATTATACACTTTTCTCTTGCATTAATTGTTTGTCTATGATACAATTTACGTTGTGTAATACGGACGGTCCGCTGTGGAGTTCGCACATGAACGTCTATGATTTAGGAGGAAACTATGAACATTATTGAAGTACTGGAACAAGAACAACTTCGTTCCGACATCCCTGAGTTTAAAGCAGGCGACACCGTTAAAGTTTATTGCAAAATCGTCGAGGGTACCCGCGAGCGCGTTCAGCTGTTTGAAGGCGTTGTAATTTCCCGCAGTGGCTCCGGCGTTCGTGAAAACTTCACCGTTCGTCGTATTTCTTACGGCGTTGGCGTAGAAAGAACTTTCCCGGTTCACAGCCCGCGTATTGAGAAAATCGTTGTAGCACGCGTTGGTATCGTTCGCCGTGCTAAACTGTATTATCTGCGCAAACTGACTGGTAAAGCTGCTCGTATCAGAGAAAAACGCTAATCAATCTTTGTTTATAGTAAAAGGGACTGTAGTAGTACGGTCCCTTTTATTACGTTATAAAGCATTTATGCTTTAAAATAAAGCAAATTTACAATTATGTCATAACTGAAGCTGCAATCTATGCTACAATATATCTATATTATTGTAGTTAAAAATCCGGCCTGTGCCGGCGATAGAGAGGAGGCTCATTAGTTGAGCAAGAAAAGTGAAACCTCCTGGCAGGATTCTGCCAGTGACTGGCTTGTTTCGATTATTATTGCGGTAGCACTCGCATTCTGCATCCGCACCTTTTTGGTAGAGCCTTACATGGTAGAAGGCTCCTCTATGTATCCTACTCTGGTAAACCATGAGCGTCTTGTCGTTGATAAGCTGAGCTACTTTGTTACCGACCCGAAGAAGGGCGAAATCGTAGTTTTCCGCTTCCCTAAGGATCAGACGCGTGACTTTATCAAGCGTGTTATCGCAGTTGGCGGTGACACTGTGGAAATGCAGCAGGGCAAGGTATTTGTCAACGGCAAGCAGCTGAACGAAACCTATATCTACCACAATGACCCGAAGGGCAAAAACATTTCCGATTACCGCAAGGTAGTTGTTCCGAAGGATACTATCTTTGTATTGGGTGATAACCGTAATAACTCTGAGGACAGCCGTTTTGCCGACGTTGGCTTTGTGCCGCTGAAGCTGGTTAAGGGACGTGCGCTGGTTGCCTTCTGGCCGCTGGACAAGATGCGCGTGCTGAAGGCTGATACGGGTATGGGCGAATGATGCTGGAGGATTTTAAGATTCAGTGGTTCCCCGGCCATATGACCAAGGCGAAGCGCATGATGGAAAGCCAGATTAAGCTGGTTGACGTAGTGGTGGAAATGCTGGACGCACGTATTCCGCGCTCCAGTACCAACCCCATGCTGCAGGATATCCTTGGCAGCAAGCCGAAGGTTATCGCACTGAACAAGATTGATATGGCAGACAAGGCCCAGACTGATGTGTGGCTTGAAAAAATCAAGCATAGCGGTCTGCCTGTGTGCAAGATTGACTGCGCTACCGGTAAGGGCGTTAAGCAGCTTATCAGTGCAGTTCAGCTGGCTGCCAAGCCGGTGATTGATAAATGGCTGAAGAAGGGCGTGCGCAACCGTCCCGTCCGCGTTATGATAGTAGGTATTCCGAACGTCGGCAAGTCTACGCTGATTAACCGCCTCGTAGGCAAGAACAAGGTGCTGGCTGCCGATAAGCCGGGTGTGACACGCGGACAGCAGTGGGTAACGATTGCCAAGGGCTTAGAGCTTTTGGATACGCCGGGTGTGCTTTGGCCTAAGTTTGAGGACCCGTCGGTGGGCTTTGCGCTTGCTGTTACCGGTGCCATCAAGGAGGATGTATTCGACAGGGAGCAGGCCGTGGAGCTGTTGCTCGACCTGTTGATACGCAGATATCCTCAGGATTTGCAAACAAAATATGCAGTAAGCCTCGAGCAGGGTGATGATGTTAACGCCGTTATGGCGAAGATTGCCGTTGCCAGAGGTTGTCTGAAGTCTGGTGGACTGCTGGACCTTGATAAGGTTATTCAGCTTGTACTCAGAGACTTCCGAGCAGGACGTTTAGGGCGGTTTACAATCGACGAGCCTTGATTTGTCGTGCCATAAAAACCGCCGTAAGGCGGTTTTTCTTTATGCAGAAATAAATGTTAAGGGGGATACAGAATATGAATATTGCAGAAATCAAGGAGCTGCTGACAGGCGAGCCGACTGCGGAGCAGCTGGCGATGCTGGCAGCAGACGAGCGCAAGGGAGTACAGAAGCTGCTGGCAGCATACAACAAGCGCCTGGAGAAGGCGGCGGCGGAGAAGGAGCGCTTCACGGCGATGCTGAAATTGGAACGCGAGCTATATGACGAAGGCTGCGAGCTGATTGCCGGCGTAGATGAGGCAGGACGCGGACCTTTGGCAGGACCGCTTGTTATCGCTGCCGTTATTCTGCCCAAGGATGTGTTTATCAGCGGGCTGAACGATTCCAAGCAGCTTTCCGCTGCCAAACGCGATATGCTTTATAACGAGGTTATGGCCAAGGCGCTGGATATCGAGGTAAACATCGTCAGCGTCAGCAATATTGATGAGCTGAATATCTATGTCGCAACGCAGCAGGGCATGGCGCAGGTGCTGGAAAACCTGCACTGCAAGCCACAGGCAGCGCTGATTGACGCTATGCCGGTGAAGGTTCCCGGGATGAAGATTGAATCCGTGGTGCATGGTGATGCGCTGAGCGCTTCTATTGCCGCTGCCTCCATTATCGCGAAGGTTACCCGTGACCGCATCATGGAGCGTCTGGACGTTGTTTATCCTGCCTATGGTTTTGCGCATAACAAGGGCTATGGCAGCAGCGCACATATGCAGGCTGTGAGCGAGCAGGGAGCCACCCGCTGGCACCGCCGCAGCTTTGAGCCTGTGAAGAGCATGCAGCTGCCGCCGGTGGCTGCTGAGGAAAATATCCTCTATGCTCCGCAGGCTGATAACTATGAGTACCCCGTCGAGGAGTAGTCTTGGGAAATACGGCGAAGATTTTGCCTGCCGCTATTTGCAAAATATGGGTTATAAGATTTTAACCCGCAACTTTCGCTGTCACCGTTATGGTGAGATTGATATTATTGCTGAAAAAAAGGGCTGTATAAGCTTCATAGAGGTCAAGACGCGTGCTTCTACCCGGTTCGGCAGACCGATAGAGGCAGTGACACCGGCAAAGCAAAGAAAAATTCATCGTTGCGCTGAATATTATCTCCAATGCAGAGGTCTGCTGGAGCAGCCGCCGGTGCTTTCCTTTGATGTAGTAGAAATTATCATTGAAAGCACTGCGGCTATCAGTATCAATCATTGGCCGCACTGCTTTTAAAAGAAATGGAGTGTTGATAATGTTTGCACAAATTCTTGGCGAAACAACCTGTGGTATTGATGGTGTACAAATTGTGGTAGAGGTGGACGTGAGCAACGGCATGCCCAACTTCGACCTGGTAGGCCTGCCGGCGATGGCCGTACGCGAATCTAAGGAGCGCGTGAAGGCCGCGCTGCGCAATTCCAATTATCCCTTCCCGATGACGCGTATTACGGTCAATTTGGCGCCTGCCGACCTGCGTAAGGAAGGCAGTGGCCTTGATCTGCCGATTGCCGTCGGCCTTATGACCTGCGGCAGAATCCTGGATACGGATAAGCTGGAGAACAAGGTTTTCATTGGCGAGCTGTCGCTGGACGGAAGAATCCGCAAGGTTTCCGGCGTGCTTTCCATGATTATGGACGCCAAGAAGTGCGGAGCGCGGGAGGTGTTTATTCCGCAGGCCAACGCCGCGGAGGGCAAGCTCGTTCAGGGCATCAAGGTATATACCGTGGCGACCTTAAAGGAGCTGGTGGAGCACCTGCAGGGCAAGAACACGCTGACGCCGCTGCCGAAGGAAAATATTCTGCAGAACAATAATAAGATTTATCATGTGGATTTTGCTGACGTCAAAGGACAGCTCGTGGCGCGCAGAGCCTTGGAAATTGCCGCCGCCGGTGGTCACAGTATTCTGATGGTGGGCTCTCCGGGCTGTGGCAAGACGATGCTGGCGCGCCGCTTGGTAACGATTCTGCCGCCGATGACGGAGGCTGAGGCGCTGGAGGTCACTAAGATTTACAGCATTGTGGGACTCTTGCCGCAGGCCGACAGCGTCATGCTGGAGCGTCCGTTCCGCAGTCCGCATCACAGCATCAGCGGCAGCGCGCTTCTGGGCGGTGGCAGTACACCCCGCCCGGGTGAGGTTACTTTGGCACATAACGGCGTACTCTTTTTGGACGAGCTGCCGGAATTTGAACGCGCTACGCTGGAGATGCTGCGTCAGCCGTTGGAGGATGGCGAGGTGAGCATTTCGCGTGTCAGGGCGGCGATGACCTTTCCAAGCAAGTTTATTTTGTGCGCAGCTCAAAACCCGTGCCCCTGTGGGTTCCTTGGCGACAGCGTGCACCGCTGTTCCTGTAAACAATCAGAAATTGACAGCTATCGCCGCAAGATTTCCGGTCCCCTGATGGACAGAATCGATATGCAGATAAACCTGAGCAGGGTGGAATTCAGCGAGCTGAAGACGAAGGAAAAGGGCGAGTCTTCGGCTGCCATCCGCGAACGCGTGGTGAAGGCAAGATTAGTGCAGCAGGAGCGCTTGGAGGCAGTTGGCATTCATTGTAATGCACAGATGGGACGGAGCGAGGTTGTCAAATATTGCCAGCTGGACGCGGCGGCGCAGAATGTTATGGAGCGCTACTTTAATATGCTCAATCTCAGTGCCCGCAGCCATGATCGCATCCTGAAGGTGGCACGTACGATTGCCGACCTTGCGGGCAGGGAGAACATTGAGGCGGTGCATCTGGCGGAGGCTATTCAGCTGCGCACCAGCGTGCGTCCGTAAGGAATATACTTCATAGCAAATGAACTTAGCGCTCTGCGTATTACTGACGGTAGTACGCAGAGCGTTTTTGCTTGTTAAGCTATAACCATTTCAGCTTCATTTCAGTTATACCTGCGACAATAAAACTGCAGCCGCTGGTATTGACTAAGCGGAAATAATATGCTAAAATCTACAGTTGAGTACGAAAGATGATCGCGGCTGGCTTTAAGCCAGATGAGGAAAGTCCGAGCTCCACAGGGCAGGATGCCGGATAACGTCCGGCGAGGGTGACCTCAGGGATAGTGCCACAGAAATGTGTACCGCCTGCATTTGCAGGTAAGGGTGGAACGGTGCGGTAAGAGCGCACCAGCGGTCTGGTAACAGGCTGGCTAGGTAAACCCCATCCGGAGCAAGACCAAATAGGGGAGGGATGAAGCTGCCCGCTGAGCCTTCCGGGTTGTGTCGCTTGAGCTTGCAGGTAACTGTAAGACTAGATAAATGATCATCACCGCTTCGCGGAACAGAACTCGGCTTATTGAGTACTCATACCTTGCAAAACGGCTGCCTTTAGGCAGCCTTTTTTGTCTGATTTTATTTTGACAGATCTTTTTAGACAGAAGAATAAGTGGTGTAATATAATGAAGAAAAAAATTTCTTTAGTAGTGCCGGTGTTCAATGAAGAGGATAACCTGCACGAATTTCACAAGCGTGCTTCTGCTGTAATGAAACAGGAGGACTACGATTATAATATTATCTTTGTTGATGATGGCTCGCGTGACAGCAGCGCACTGATTCTGGCAGAGCTGGCTGCGCAGGACGAGCACGTAGAGGCTTACCTTTTGAGCCGCAACTACGGCCACCAGATGGCAATTACCTGCGGCCTTGACCACGCCGACGGTGATGCCGCGATTACCATGGACGGTGATTTGCAGCATCCGCCTGAGCTTATTCCCGAGCTTTTGCGCCTTTGGGAAGCAGGCAACGAGATTGTGCAGACCAAGCGTATGGCTACAGAGGATGCAGGCTTCTTTAAAAATTTGACATCTGCAGCCTACTATAAGCTCATAAACACATTATCTAATGTAGAAATTACTCCTGGTGGCAGTGACTTCCGCCTGATGGACAGGATTGCGGTTGATGCCTTCAAGCTTTACCGTGAGCGTGCACGCTTTATCCGTGGACTGGTAAATACGCTGGGCTTTCATGTTGCTGTGCTGGAATTTGTGGCACCGCCGCGCTTTGCCGGTCATTCCAAGTTTAATCTGAACAAAATGCTGCACTTTGCGCTGGACGGTATTACGGCCTTTTCCAACCTGCCGCTGCGTTGGGCTTTTTACGTAGGTATTGTTTTTGGCATGTGCAGTATTCTGCTTTTAGGCCATGTTTTTTATGTGAAATTTGTGACCAACGATGCCGTTCCGGGGTGGGCAACTACTACTGTCAGTGTATTGTTTCTTGGAGGAATTCAGCTTGTAGGGATAGGTATCCTGGGTGAATATATAGGGCGTATCTTTGAAGAAATCAAGCATAGACCACTATATTTAGTGGCTCGCCATCTGCAGAACTGTAACAAAATAAACGAAAATAAAGCTAAATAAGCGCATTAATATTATAACAAATTAAGATTTTACAGAAACGATATTTTGTGGTATAATAGGTATGTCTTAAGAAAGAAGAAAGGATGTAGGTGCCAGTGGTCAAACGCAAAGTATTAGTTTTCTGTATGACAGTTTTATTTAGTCTTAGCTGTGCCGTAACAGCTTTGGCTTCCTTCCAACGCGGAGACGATGGACAGGAAGTAGTGGCAATTCAAAAGAGATTGGTAGAATTAAGTTATTCTATTAATAATATAGATGGTGATTTCGGTCCTGAAACTGAAAGAGCTGTTAAAAACTTCCAGGCTGATAAAGGATTAGAGGTTGATGGTATTGTTGGTTCAGCTACCTATAGAGCGCTGATGAACAGGGAGATGCCTCCTAACCGTAGTAATTCCGTTGTACGTAATGTACTGCGTTCTGCCTACAGCGTCATCGGTACTCCATATGTATTTGGCGGTACAACTCCTTATGGCTTCGACTGCTCCGGCTTTACGCAGTATGCATTCGCAAGAGCAGGTGTATATCTGCCGCGTATGGCTGACAGCCAGTTCTACTCCGGCCGTCAGATTTCCATGAGCCAGCTTCGTCCCGGCGATTTGATTTTCTTTACCACATATGAACCGGGTGCTTCTCATGTTGGTATTTATGTTGGCGACGGCAACTTCATTCATGCAGGCACCAGCACCGGCGTAACGGTTTCTTCCGCATTCACTGGCTATTGGGGCGCACGTTATTACGGCGCTTGCCGCGTTCTTTAAGAAGTTCAAGCAGATAGGCTTCGGCTTATCTGCTTTTTTATTAGGTAAAGTATTGGAAATTTTATTTATTTATGATATAATGAAACAGGTTATTGGTGTGGGTGATTCATTCTTAATTGACAAGATGGTTAACTCCTGACGGTCCCGCCGCTGTGAAGGCCTTGTGTCTAAGTCAGCAGTCAGCCCATGCTTTATTCTGAATCCACGGGTGATGGAGGCAGTTGGGTTTACTAATTGCAAGGAATAATTAGCGTTAGTTAATTCTGTCTTTATGACTTTTGTCGGATTCGGCAGAAGTCTTTTTTTATTATTGATAATCCCTATTATATGGGAAATTTGATTGTGAAGGAGCTGCGCTTTGGAAGAATATCAGTTTTCGCAAGGAAAGGTTTTGCGTTGTGGTTATACTACCGGCAGCTGTGCAACGGCTGCGTCCAAGGCAGCAGCTACGATGCTGCTGACGGGCGAGCGTGTTGAGACTGTGCGCATTGACACTCCCAAGGGAATTGTGCTTGACCTGGAGCCCTTAGACGTTGAGATGACTCCTGATTACGTCAGCTGTGCTATCCGCAAGGATTCCGGCGATGATCCTGATGATACTAACGGTGTACTGGTTTATGCCAGGGCCGAAAGGACTGACGGCAGCGGTATTGAGCTGGAAGGCGGCGTGGGCGTCGGCAGGGTGACTAAGCCCGGCCTTGCGTGTGCTGTCGGCGGACCGGCGATTAACCCTACACCGCGCAGAATGATTACGCAAGAGGTTGGCAAGGCGATGGAGGCTGCAGGCTATAATGGTGGCATGAAGCTGACGATTTCTATTCCTGCAGGTGTCGAAATTGCCAAGAAAACCTTCAACCCCCGTCTCGGTATTATCGGCGGCCTGTCCGTTTTAGGAACAAGCGGCATTGTAGAGCCGATGAGTGAAAAGGCGCTGATTGAAACGATGTATGTGGAAATCAGAGCACAGAAGGCACGCGGTAATAAAAATCTGCTGGTCTTCTTCGGCAACTACGGCGAGGACTTTACCCGCGATGAAATGAAGCTTGACCTTGACGGTCATGTTACCTGCAGTAACTTTGTGGGTGAGCTTTTGGATTACGCTGTTTACTGCGGCTTTGAAACACTGCTGCTTATCGGTCATTCCGGTAAGCTGGTGAAGGTGGCGCAGGGCGTAATGAATACACATTCCAAATATGCGGACTGCCGCACGGAGCTGTTTGCTCTGGAGGCAATGTTCCATGGTGCTTCGGTTGATGTCGGACGTGAGATTTACGGCTGCCTGACTACCGATGAGGTGACCAAGGTCCTGAAGCGGGAGCAAATCTTTGAGCCTGTCATGGATAAGGTTACGGAAAAAATTGATTTTTACATGCAGCATAGAGTGCATGGCAAAATAAAAACGGCTGCTTTGATGTTTTCCAATGTCTATGGCATTCTGGGCAAGACCAAGTACGCAGACGAATTAATTCAGCTACATAAGCAAAAAGGAGTATGAGAGAATGAGAGGCAAACTTTATAGTGTTGGTATCGGTCCTGGAGACCCGGAATTAATGACCCTGAAGGCTGTACGCCTGTTGAAGGAATGTGACGTTGTTGCATTGCCTAAGGGAGATACCGACGTAATGACGGCTAAGGAAATCGTTAATCACGTAGTAGATCTTGATGCAAAACCCCAGCTTATTGTTTATATGCCTATGACTAAGGACATGGCAGCAATGGACAAGGCACACCGCGAGGGTGCCGATGCTATTGAAAAGCTGCTTGATGAAGGCAAAAACGTTGTATTCATCACTCTTGGCTGTCCTACCGTATATGCAACCTGCATTTACGTTCATAAGCTGGTATTGAAGGATGGCTATGATGCAGAGCTGGTTGCAGGCGTAACCTCTATCTGCGCTGTTGCTGCTAAGCTGAACACTTCCCTGTGCGAAAGAGCGGAACCGCTGATTGTTCTGCCAGGCAGCTACAAGCAGTCCGCAGCGTTCCTTGATGGCCCCGGCAACAAGGTGCTGATGAAATCTGCAAGCGAAATCGGCCGTGTAGTTGACGAGCTGCGCGAGCGTAAGCTCATTAAAAATTCCGGTATGGTTGAAAGATGCGGCCTGCCGGGCGAAAAAATCTATCGTAACCTTGAAGAAGTAGATCCTAAGAGCAGCTATTTCTCTGTAATATTGGTTAAAGAAAAGGAGTTTGATGAATAATGATCTATTTTATTGGTGCTGGTCCTGGTGCAGCTGACTTAATTACTGTAAAAGGTAAAGAGCTTTTGGAAAAGGCTGACCTGGTTATTTACGCAGGCTCCCTTGTTAACCCGGAACTGCTGAAATACTGCAAACCGGAATGTACTATTATGAACAGTGCAACCATGACCTTGGAAGAGGTTATCGCTGCTATGGTTCCCGCCGCTCAGGCTGGCCAATTGGTTGTACGCCTGCACACCGGCGACCCCAGCGTTTACGGTGCACATCGCGAGCAGATTGACCTGCTGCGCAGCTACAACCTTGACTACGAGATTGTTCCCGGCGTAAGCTCCTTCTGCGCTGCTGCTGCTTGCCTGAAGGCTGAATACACTCTGCCGAACGTAAGCCAATCTGTTATTATCACCCGTATGGAAGGCCGTACTCCGGTTCCGAGCCATCAGAAGATTGCTGACTATGCTGCTCACAAGGCAACCATGGTTATCTTCCTGAGCAGCGGTATGCTGGAAAAACTGCAGACCGAGCTCGTAAGAGGCGGTTACAGAAACGATACTCCGGCTGCTATTGTTTACAAAGCAACCTGGCCGGATGAAAAGGTTATCCGCTGCACCGTTGGTACCCTGGCAGAAAACGCTGCTAAATACGGCATCAACAAAACTGCGCTGATTACCGTTGGCGGCTTCTTGGGCAACGCTTATGACCGCAGCGAGCTGTACAACCCGACCTTCGCTCACGGCTTCCGTGAAGCAGACCCGACTAAACTGGACGTTAAGCCCGAGGTTAAATAAGCTATGCGCGCGGCTATATTTTCCTTTTCAGCGCGTGGCGCGGAGCTGAGCAAAAGGGTTGCCGAATATCTGCACAGCATTGGTTATGAAACGGAGCTGCAGACTGTAGCAAAGTATGCGGAGCAGACGGGTATTGCCCCGATGCTGCCGGACCATAACGGTGCCTGCGCAGATGTTTTCAACAAATGTCAGGCGTTGGTGTACGTCGGCGCTGTCGGTATTGCGGTGCGTACTATCGCGCCCTTTATCAAAAGCAAGCTGACGGACCCTGCTGTTATTTCGGTAGATGAACGCGGCAGCTTTGTTATCCCGCTGCTGGCAGGTCACATCGGCGGAGCCAATGAGCTTTCGCGCTGCCTGGCGGCAGCGCTGGGCGCAACTGCCTGCGTGACCACAGCGACAGATGTCAACGGCCTTTTTGCTGTTGATGAATGGGCGGCCCGCAACCGCATGGTTTTGTGCTCTTTGGCAGCAGCCAAGGATTTTGCTGCAGCACTGGTGGGGGATGAAAAGGTAGGCCTGTATTATGACAAGGAATTTCGGCTTACAGGTCCGCTGCCCAAGCTTGTGACAGAGGACTGTAGCTTGCCTGTCGGCATGGCTGTTACACTGCAAAAGCATTTGCAGCCGTTTGCTACTACGGTGCGCCTGCTTCCCGAGATTGTGCATCTGGGAATCGGCTGCCGCCGCAATACGCCTCTGGAAAATATTGAAGCTCTGGTACTGCCGGAGCTGGAAAAGCTGCAGCTGGACAAGCGTTCCGTTGTGGCAATCGCAAGCGTAGATTTGAAAAAAGACGAGCAGGGTTTACTGGCCTTTGCCAAAAAATATAACTTTGCTGCTAATTTCTATTCAGCTGATGAATTAAATAGCGTAGCAGGCGATTTCACGCCTTCGTCCTTTGTGCAGAGCGTAGTTGGTGTAAGCAACGTATGCGAGCGCAGTGCTGTAAAAGACAGCAAGGGTGGCAGGCTGCTGCTGCGCAAGACAAGTCTGAATGGTGTAACTCTGGCTGTTGCAGCCGAAAACCTGGTCCTGGATTTTGCCAGAACAGGCTTAAAGACTGATTAAGGAGACAAGATAATGGGTAAATTATTTGTTGTGGGCCTTGGCCCAGGCGGCGTAGAGCAAATGACCAAAAGAGCCTACGACGCACTGAAGTCCTGCGATGTTATTGCAGGCTACAATGTATACGTTAACCTGATTAAGGAAGATTTCAAGGAGAAGGAATTCCTCTCCAACGGCATGCGTAAAGAGGTTGACCGCTGCAAGCTGGCTTTGGATGAAGCTCTGAAGGGCAAAACCGTTGCTATGATTTCCAGCGGCGACGCAGGCGTTTACGGCATGGCCGGCATTATGTGCCAGGTTGCCAAGGACCACCCTGAAATTGAAATCGAGGTTGTTCCCGGCATTACCGCAGCATGCTCCGGCGCTGCTGTATTGGGCGCACCTTTAATCAGCGACTTCTGCCTGATTTCCCTCAGCGACCTGCTGACTCCGTGGGAAAAAATCGAGAAGCGTCTTGACTGCGCTTCCAAAGGCGATTTCTGCATCTGCCTGTACAACCCCTCCAGCCACAAGCGTCATGATTACCTGCAAAAGGCTTGCGATATTATGCTGAAAAATCAGCCTGGTACCATTCCTGCAGGCATTGTACGCAACATCGGCCGCGATGGTCAGGACTTTGAACTGACTACTCTGGCAGAGCTGCGCGATAAACAGGTAGATATGTTCTCTACTGTTATTATCGGCAACACCCAGACCGAAGTAATCAATGGCCGTATGGTAACCCCGCGTGGTTACAAGCTGGCATGAAACCGGTAATCTGGCTTATTGGCGGTACCAGTGAGGGACGCCGCCTGATTAAGGAGCTGGCTAAGCTGCCGGTGGAGCTGTATGTTTCTGTTGCTACGGATTACGGTGCGTCCTTGATTGAGCCGCAGCCTGGAATGACCGTCATGGCAGAGCGTATGGACCTTGCAGCTATGCGTGCCTTTATTCAGGAGCATCGCCCTGCCTGCGTTATCGACGCTACGCATCCATATGCTACCGTTGTTACCGCAACGGTGCAGGAGGCCTGCAGCACCGAGCAGGTTGAATATCTGCGCCTGGTGCGTCCGTCGGGCGAGGGCGGCGATTACATTACCGTTCACGATTTTGCGGAAGCAGTTGAGCTTCTGAATCATCTGGACGGCGGCATCTTCCTGACTACCGGAAGCAAGAATCTGCCGGACTTTACCGCTGTGCATGATTACGCCGAGCGTATAGTTCTGCGTATCCTGCCCTTGGAAAGCAGCCTGCAGATTGC
The DNA here is from genome assembly GCF_937920985.1 of uncultured Phascolarctobacterium sp. GTDB lineage: Bacteria > Bacillota > Negativicutes > Acidaminococcales > Acidaminococcaceae > Phascolarctobacterium_A. The sequence goes on along the minus strand of NZ_CALDXR010000006.1, from coordinate 30,434 downwards.
CTTGAAGCTTGGTTACAAGCCTGCGCATATTATCTGTATGCAGGGACCGTTCAGCAAGGAGCTGAATGTTGCTATGCTGAAAAAGTATGGCAGCAAGTTCATGGTGACCAAGGATTCCGGTGCTGCCGGTGGCTTTGATGAAAAGGTGGAGGCAGCGGCAGCTGCCGGCGCCAAGCTGATAGTCATTGGTCGTGCACAGGAAGAAACCGGTGCCGGCTATAGTGAGATTGTTGATTACCTTAAGCAGCATTTTGCTGTCGGTAATTGATATAAATAAAAAGGAGGCTTGCTTCCTATGTCGCAAAAATTGCGCGTAAACATCGTCGGTATCGGCCCTGGTAACCCCGATTTGCTGACCGGCGAAGCACGTCAGGCTATTGCCTCAAGTAATATCCTGATTGGCGACAAACGCATGCTGGCTGCTTTTGCAGACAGCAGCAAAACTGTATATGATACAATCAAAACTGCTGCTATTGCTGAGATTGCAGCGCAGGCACAGCCTGATAAGGATGTGCTGGCGGTGCTGGTTTCAGGTGATGTAGGCTTTTTCAGCCTCGCCAAAACCATCAGCGGTAAGCTGCCGGATTGTGAATGTGTCCGCTACTGTGGCATCAGCAGCCTGGTGTATTTTTCCTCTAAGCTGCAGTTGTCCTGGGATGACGCCAAAATCGTCAGCATGCACGGACGCACACAAAACCTGGTAGCGGCAGTTGCCCGTAACAAAAAAGTATTTTCCTTGACCGGCGGAGAAAATTCTCCGCAAAAGCTGTGCGCGCAGCTGTGCGAGCATGGTCTTGGTCAGGTTCAGGTCTATGTCGGTGAAAACCTTTCGTATCCCGAAGAAAAAATCACCAGCGGTACAGCGGAAGAAATTAGTGCCTTGGATTTCCCGTCCTTGTCCGTAATGATGATTTTGAACGAGGCTGCGCAAAGCTTTACCTCTACCGTACACGGCCTTGCCGATGACCTGTTCCAGCGCAGCAAGGTGCCTATGACCAAACAGGAGGTACGCAGCGTATCTATGTCCAAGCTGCAGCCGAAGGCTACGGATTTGATTTATGACATCGGTGCCGGTACAGGCTCCTGCTCTATTGAGCTGGCATTGCTTGCCAGCCAAGGCAAGGTTTGGGCCTTTGAGCGCAACCCTGTTGCCGTTGAGCTCCTCGGAAAGAACAAGGCCTTATTTGGCGTTGACAATCTGGAGGTTATTGCCGGTGAGGCTTTGGAGAACATCAAAGCTATGCCTGCTCCCAATTGTGTTTTCGTAGGCGGCAGCGGCGGCGATTTGTGTGAAATGCTGGACGTAATTTATGCCAAGAACAGTGACTGCCGTGTTGTAATCAATGCCATTACGGTAGAAACTCTGGCAGAGGTTGCTGCTTATTACAAGGAGCATCTCGCTTACAGTCTGGAAATCGTCAATGTGTTTGTAGCGCGCAGCAAGCATCTGGGCAGCTACAACCTGATGATGGCACAAAACCCTGTATATGTAATGACTGCATTGAAGAAGGAAGATTAACATGGCTGAAGTAAAAGTTCCACGTTTTATGATCAGTGCTCCCGGTAGCGGCAGCGGCAAGACAACTATCGTCTGCGGCCTGCTGAAGGCGCTGATGGAAAAAGGGCTGTCTGTGGCAGCCTTCAAATCAGGACCTGATTATATTGACCCGATGTTTCATTCCCGTGTTATCGGAGCAAAATCCCGCAATCTGGATCTGTTCATGCTGGGGCAGGCTACAACGCGTTATCTGGTAGCAAAAAATGCACGCCATGCGGATGTAGCTGTCTTTGAAGGAGCGATGGGCTTTTACGACGGCATGGGTAAAACCACGGAAGCCAGTGCTTATGACCTGGCCTGCACCTGCGATGTTCCGGTAGTATTGGTTGTCAACGGCAAGGGAGCCGCCTTATCCATTGCTGCGACCATCAAGGGCTTTAAGGAATTCCGCAGTGACAGCCACATCGTCGGCGCTATCTTAAACAATGTTAATCCGATGAGCTATCTTTTCTATAAGGATGTAATTGAACGCGAAACCGGTGTGAAGCTTTTAGGCTACTTCCCGGTGATGCAGGACTGTAACTTTGAAAGCCGTCATTTAGGACTGGTTACAGCCGAGGAAATAGGAGATTTGCAGCAGATAGTTGCCAAGCTGGCAGCTCAGGCAGTCAAATCAGTTGATTTAGACGGCCTGCTGCAGGTAGCGGCCCAGGCCGCACCGCTTACATATGACGAGGTAAGCCTTGAACCCGTCGGACGTATGCGTGTGGCAGTTGCTATGGACAAAGCCTTCTGTTTCTACTATCAGGACGCACTTGACCTCTTAGCTGAGCTTGGTGCAGAGCTCGTACCCTTCAGCCCAATAGCTGATGCACATCTCCCGGAGAACATCAGCGGCCTTGTATTGGGTGGAGGCTATCCTGAGCTTTACGCACAGCAATTAGCAGACAACAAAACGCTGCTGCAGGAGCTGAAAACTGCCATCGACGGCGGTATGCCTTGTTTTGCAGAATGCGGCGGCTTCATGTATCTGCTGGAGCATTATCGTGACGGCGATAAGCTGTACAGATGGGTTGGTGCATTGAAGGGCGAATCGTCCATGACCAAAAAGCTGACGCGCTTCGGATATGTGCACCTGACGGCGCAGCAGGATAATCTGCTGTGTCCTGCCGGCGGTACAATCAACGGACATGAGTTCCATTACTCTGACAGCACCAACAACGGTGCAAGCTTTATAGCTGCCAAGGCTTCCGGCCGCGGCAGCTGGGAATGCGCGAATACAACACCGACGCTTTATGCCGGTTATCCGCACATCCACCTGTGGGGCAATCCTGAATTTGCCCGCAGCTTTATCAAACAATGTGCAGCGCATGCTGCTAAATAGCAGTCGACAGACTGCTGAAAAGGGGAGTTTGCTTAGATGATGACCTTAGGCGCAATTGTAGCAGGTTTTATTTTAGATTTGATTTTCGGTGACCCGCATTGGTTGCCGCATCCAATCTGCTTAATTGGCAATTTAATAGGATTTCTGGATAAAAAACTGCGGCGTATGCTTGCTCCCGGCGAGACAGCATTACTGCTCGGCGGTGCCTTGATGGTAATAATCGTTCTGGTTCTTACCTTTGCCGTGCCGTTTGCTGTGCTGACGTTGGCGGAACAGGTTAACCCCTGGCTGCGTTTTGCTCTGGAAACCGTTATGTGCTACCAGATTTTTGCTACAAAATGTCTGCGTGACGAAAGCATGAAGGTATACACTGCCCTGAAGGATAACGATCTTGTGGATGCAAGACTGAAGCTCTCATGGATCGTTGGGCGTGATACAAAAGAACTTGATGCTGCAGAGGTGACTAAGGGTGCAGTAGAAACCGTTGCGGAAAATACTGCCGACGGCATCATCGCTCCGATGTTCTATATGTTTATCGGCGGCGCTCCTCTGGCCTTTTTGTATAAAGGCATCAATACTATGGATTCCATGGTCGGTTATAAAAATGACACGTATCTTTATTTTGGACGCTGTGCTGCCAGGCTGGATGATTTGGCCAATCTGATTCCCGCGCGTATTACCGGTCTGGTAATGATTGTGGCATCTTATTTCCTTAATCTTGATGCCAAGAGAGCGTGGAAGACATTCTGGCGCGACCGCTATCATCATCTCAGTCCTAATTCCGCAATGACGGAATCAGTTACGGCCGGTGCCTTGAACATCCAGCTCGGCGGCGATCATTTTTATTTCGGTAAGCTTGTCCACAAGGAAACCATCGGCGATGACATCCGCCCGGTGTGCCCCGAGGATATAGTTACCACCAACGATTTACTGTATATGACGGCTGTTCTCAGCCTGTTGCTGTTTTCCTTGATCTTTTTGGTGAACAGTCTTATTTTGAAATGAAGCAGGTAGAAGATGATGTATAAATACGAACACGGTGGAGATATCTATACGGAAAAGCTGACCAAGGATGGTCGCCCCTTCGTAGATTATTCCGCCAATATCAATCCTCTTGGCCTGCCGCTTGGTATAAAGCAGGCCGTTCAACAGGCTTTAAAGCTTTGTATCAACTATCCTGATCCCTTCTGCCGCGAGCTGGCAGAGGTGACCGCAAGCTATCTGCAGCTGCCGCAGGAGTATATTTTCTTCGGTAACGGTGCGGCCGATGTGCTGTTCCGTCTGGCGCTGGCCTTGAAGCCCGGACGTGCACTGCTCCTGGCACCGACCTTTGCTGATTACGAAAAGGCTCTGCGTACGGTAGACTGCAAAATAAGCTATTATAATCTGCAGGAGGCGCGTGATTTTGCTGCTGACAATGATATTGTCGATGCGATTACGCCTGAAACAGATTTAGTTGTTATCTGTAATCCCAATAATCCTACCGGCCAGCTGACGAGCCGTGAGCTGCTGGTGCAGATTCTCGACAAATGCCGTCTGGTAGGAGCCCATCTTTTGATAGATGAATGCTTTATGGATTTTGTCAGTGAGGAAAAGGCCTTCAGCATGCGTGATCTGTTGGCGACCTATCCTGAGCTGGTTATCCTTAAGGCCTTCACGAAAACCTTTGCGATGCCCGGCATTCGCTTAGGCTACTGCCTCAGCGGCAGCAGTGAGATGAACACAGCACTGCATCAGAGCGGTCAGGACTGGAACGTTTCCATTCTGGCGCAGGAGGCAGGCAAGGCTGCTTTAAAGGAGCACGAATATCTGGCTAAATCCTTTAAGCTGATTGAGCAGGAACGCAGCTATCTGCGTAGCCAGCTTACGGCTTTGGGGGCCAAGGTATACGGCTCGGAGGCCAACTATATTTTCTTTTATCTGCCGCAGCCGGAAAATCTTCCGGAGCTGCTGCATGAGCGCGGCTATCTGATACGTTCATGCGCCAACTATCACAATCTGCAGGCAGGCTATTACCGTATCGCGGTCAAAACGAGAGTGCAGAACCGCGGTCTAATCAAAGCACTTAAGGAAGCAATGAAAACATGCGCTCTTTACTAGTATTAATTGATGGCTTAGGTGATTCCCCGATCCCTGCATGGCAGGGACAGACTCCCTTTGAGCATGCGGTGCATCCTGCGATGGATGCGCTGGCTGCTTCCGGGACACTTGGGAGCCTCAGCATATGTGAAAATGACATCATTCCCGAAAGCTGCAGCTGTATTCTGCGGCTTCTGGGTGTAGATAAAAAGGATATACCGCACAACCGTGCTTATCTGGAGCTGTTGGCGCACAACCGTGATATTTCTGAATATGAAATGGTGCTGCGCTGTAATCTGGCTGCTGTTGATGCTGACGGCCGTCTTGCTGCCTTCAACGGGCAGGGACTGACGCCGCTGGAGATGCAGCAGGCTGCCAAGCAGTGTGACGGTATCCTTAAAGATATAGAGTTTATCCATCTATCCGAATATCGTAATCTTTTAGTGATGAACAAGGAGGCCGGCGTGCTGAACTGCGCTGTAGAGCCGCCGCACGAAAGTGTAGGCGGGGATGTAAGCGCTTTGCTGCAGGAGCTGCGCAGTAAGTCCTTGTCCATTAACTATTTTTTGCAGGAGTCGGCAAAACGGCTGCAGCCCTTTGCCCGTGATGGCCTGCAATATATTCTGTATCCCTGGGGACCTTCAGCCCGCCAGGTGCTCCCTTCCTTCGACAGTCTGCACGGACTGCGCGGTGGGGCGGTGTGCAAGGCAGAGATTGTCATCGGCATCGCCAGAGCCTTGGGCATGGATGTAATAACACCGCCGAATGCAACCGGCGATGTTGATACTGACATTATGGCGAAGGCTGAAGCAACGCTTGCTATGCTGCAGCAGGATGATTTCGTTATTGCACATTTTAACGGCAGTGACGAGGCTTCGCATCGTTATGATTATCAAGGCAAGGCTGATTTTATCAGCAGAATAGATACCCAGTTTTTACAGACCATAGCAGCAAAGTATCATGAACCACTGAAGCTCGTCATCTGCGGCGACCACGTTACCAGTTCGGTAACAGGTAAGCACGGTGACGGCTGCACGCCTGTGATTGCAGGCTATCTTAATACCACAGGTCACAGTATCCGGCTGCAAAGCTACCGTGACATACTGGACTTTTTGATGAAAGAGAGTGATTAAAGTGGCAAAAGCACTTATGATAGTAGGTACCATGTCAAATGCAGGCAAGAGCCTGGTAACAGCAGGTTTATGCCGTGTATTCAATCAGGACGGCTACAAGGTAGCGCCGTTCAAATCCCAGAACATGGCGCTGAATTCCTTTATCACCGCCGAGGGTGCGGAAATGGGACGTGCGCAGGTTGTGCAGGCTGAAGCAGCCAACATTGAACCCAGCGTACTGATGAATCCTATTCTGCTGAAGCCTACCAGCGACAGCGGTTCCCAGGTTATTGTCAACGGTGAGGCAATCGGTACCATGAAGGCCGGCGAATATTATGCAATGAAGCATACTCTGCGTCCGGAGGTGCAGAAGGCGTTTGATACGCTGGCTTCCAAATTCGATATCGTCTGCATCGAGGGTGCAGGCAGCCCGGCGGAAATTAACATCAAAAAGGACGATTTTGTCAACATGGGCATGGCTAAAATGGCCAAGGCTCCTGTGCTGCTGGTAGCAGATATTGACCGTGGCGGCGTTTTCGCTTCCATCTACGGCACGCTGATGCTGCTGGAGGACGACGAAAGAGCCATGGTTAAGGGTGTTATCATCAACAAGTTCCGCGGTGACGTAGAAATCCTGCGCCCCGGCCTGAAGATGATCGAAGAAAAAACAGGCGTACCTATCGTAGGCGTGCTGCCGATGCTGAAGGTTGATATCGAGGACGAGGACAGCCTCTCCGAGCGTATAAGCGGCCGCAGCGAGGTTAAGCTGATTGATATTGCGGTTGTACGCATTCCGCGTATGTCCAACTATACAGACTTCAACGTATTCGAGCTGATTCCCGGCGTATCCCTACGCTATGTAACCAGTGTACGCGAGTTGGGCCAGCCGGATATGATTATTATCCCCGGCACCAAAAATACCACCGGCGACCTGAAATGGCTGCGCCAGAGCGGGATGGAGGCTGCTATTTTGAAGCATGCTAACAGCGGTACCGTAGTGTTCGGTGTCTGCGGCGGTTATCAGATGCTGGGCAAGCAGATTTCCGACCCGTACGGCGAAGAGGACGGCACAGGCAAGGCTAACGTTACTCCCGGCATGGGCCTGCTGGATATCGAAACAACCTTTATTGAAAAGAAACGTACCATCCAGATGGCCGGCAAATTCGGCAAGGTACAGGGCATCTTCTCCGCATTGAGCGGTCTGCCGCTTTATGGCTATGAAATTCACTCCGGCGTAACCGAATTCCCTGAGGAGAAGGCACTGACCTCTATCAGCCCAATTCACGAAAACGGTGAAATTATGGCCGAGGGCTCTCAGAACACCGAGGGCAAGCTCAATGTTTACGGTACCTATGTACACGGCGTCTTTGACGGCGATGGCATTGCCGTGAAGATTGTGGAAGCGCTGCTGGCCAAGAAGGGTAAAAAGATGGAGGATATTCAAACCATCAACTTTGCGGAATACAAACGTCAGCAATACGATATTCTTGCCGACAGCATCCGTGAAAACCTGGATATGAAGAAAATTTATGAGATTTTGGAAGCAGGTGTCTGAATGAAAGATGGTGGGCTGATTCATATTTACTGTGGCGATGGCAAGGGAAAAACCACTGCTGCTATGGGTCTTTCAATCCGCTGCGCAGGCCATGGCAACCATGTGCTGATTGTTCAGTTCCTCAAAAGCAGACCGACAGGCGAGCTTGCAAGCCTGGCACTGCTGCCCAATATTGAGGTAATGCGCGGCAAGGAAACTAAGAAATTTACCTTCCAGATGAACGATGAGGAAAAGGCAGAGGTTAAGCGCGAGCATATGGTGCTTTTCGATAAGGTTAAGCAAAAATGCGCCAACGAGCATATCGATCTGCTGATTTTCGACGAAATCATCGGTGCCTGCAATACCGGAGTTTTTGACCAAGGTGCTTTAGTAGAGTTTCTGAAGAACAAGCCGCAGGAGCTGGAGGTTGTTATGACAGGCCGTAATCCGGCGCCTGAGCTGGTGGAGCTGGCTGATTATGTATCTGAGGTCTGCATGCGCAAGCACCCCTTCAAAAGAGGTATTCCGGCACGTGTAGGCATTGAAAAATAAGGCTTCGGCCTTGCAGCATATGTTAAGAAAGGTAGTGTAAAATAATGCATTTACAAAATGTTTTACCCGCTGACATTGAAAAACGTAGTATGGAAATTATCGGAGAGGAGCTGGGCCAGATTCGTATCGACCCCGAAAAGATTGATATCGTTAAGCGAGTTATTCATACCTCCGCAGATTTTGATTATGCCCGCAATATGCTGTTCTCCGACGGCGTAGTAGAGAAGGCGCTGGCTGCACTGCAAAAGGGTGCTACCATCGTTACCGATACCAATATGGCCTGCACCGGCATCAACAAAATGGGCCTGGGCAAGCTGGGCGCTAAGGCTGTCTGCTTCATGGCAGATCCTGACGTGGCAGCACGCGCTAAGGAAGCAGGCTCCACCAGAGCCGCTGCCTGCATGGAAAAGGCCTGCACCATCGAAGGTCCGGTAATTATTGCCGTAGGCAATGCACCGACTGCACTGGTTCGTCTGGACGAGCTGGTAAAAGAAGGCAAGATTAAACCGGAGCTGGTTATCGGCGTACCCGTTGGCTTTGTAAATGTTGTGGAATCCAAGGAAATCATCATGAAGACCGGCATTCCTTATATCGTTGCCCGCGGTCGCAAGGGTGGCAGCAACGTTGCTGCAGCTATCTGCAATGCGCTCATCTATAAGCTGACTCGCAAATAAATTCTTATTAAGAATTATAATTCATACGCCATAATTGTATATTAAGCTACAATTATGGCGTTAATTTTGACAAAATAGCAAAATAATTTATAATAACTTGACAAATCAGTTTTTATGGTATACGATAGTTTTCGTAACATATGACTGCTGGTTCAAGGATGAAACAGTGCTTTCTTTGGCACTGTTTTTTTCAAGGGTTGTAAAGCTGTTAGAAAATTAGAAAGAATAACAATATTGTCTTGATTCTTGCGGTTTTGTGTGATAAAATAAGTAAAGGTATTTTAAGAAGATGAGTAGAACTAATATTAACTTTCCTGAAAGGTTCTTAACCTATCTGGAGGTTGAAAAAAATTGTTCCTGGCATACTATTGAAAGCTATCAGAAGGATTTAGCTGCTTTTGCCGAGTTTATGTTGCGCCGCAAGGCTAAGCAGGATTTTTTCTGGCAACAGGTAGGTCCTTTAGATGTGCGTGGGTATCTCGCAGAGCTTAACGAAAAGCAGTATGCGCGCAGGACAATTGCACGCAGAATATCTGCTTTACGATCCTTCTTCAAATATCTTGTGCGTGAAGCGGTTATTGAATATAGTCCGCTGACCAAGGTGCGCACGCCTAAGCTGGAAAAGAAGCTGCCAGTTTTTTTAGACGAAATTGAAGTCAACGAGCTGCTGATAATGCCTGATAAAAGCAAAGTATTAGGCGTTCGTGATCAGGCGGTGCTGGAGATGCTTTATGCAACCGGCTGCCGTGTATCTGAGCTTGTAGGCCTTACCCTGGAAAGGGTAGACCTCAGCAATCGCTTTGTGCTTTTGCTGGGCAAGGGTAATAAGGAAAGAGTTGTGCCGGTGGGACATACCTGCTGCGCAGCACTAAGCAGCTATTATCCCGTACGACAGCAGCTGATGCTCAAGTATCATGAGGAGCATGAGTTCATTTTTGTCAACAACCGCGGCGGCAGGCTTACGGACCGTAGTGTAAGACGTATTTTAGAGAAATATATTAATATGCTGGCGCTGCATAAAAATGTCAGTCCGCATACGATACGCCATTCCTTCGCGACGCATCTTTTGGAGCATGGTGCTGACTTGCGAGCAGTACAGGAGCTTTTAGGCCATGCGAATTTATCAACAACACAAATTTATACGCACGTTTCAAATGAACATGTGACTAATGTTTACAAGAAGAATCATCCGAGGGCATAATTTTTTTTAGGAGGGAAAAGTATGAAATTGTTGGAAAAGACAAGAAAGATTAACAAGCTTTTACAAAAGGGAGATAAGGTTGAGTTTAACGCTATTGCACAACTGCTGCGTGACGTTATCGAAGCAAACACCTACATCGTAGGCCGTAAGGGCGGCGTAAAGGGTTACGCGCTGATTCACGAGTTTGAATGCGACATCATGCGTGAGCAGGTGCTTGATGATATGCGCTTTCCGGAAGACTATCTGAGCTTCATCATGAGCGTTAAGGAAACATTAGCTAATATTCCTCATCAGAACCAAAACTGTTCCTTTGTTGCTGATACAAAATGTATTTTCAATGGCAAGATGACTACCGTTGTACCTATTTATGGCAATGGTGAACGTCTTGGTACCTTAATTGTTGCTAAATATGATGCAGAGTTTAATGATGACGACCTGCTGCTGGCAGAATATGCTGCTACTGTTTTGGGCGTAGAAATCCTGCATGACCGCGAAGCAGTTGTTTCCGAAGAAATCCGCAAGAAGGCTACCGTACAGGTTGCTTTCTCCACCTTGTCCTATTCCGAGCTGGAAGCTATTGTCAACATTATGGGAGAATTGCATGGTAACGAGGGCCTGCTGGTTGCTTCCAAGATTGCTGACCGCGTTGGCATTACCCGTTCCGTTATCGTTAATGCACTGCGTAAATTTGAAAGTGCCGGCCTGATTGAGACCAAATCCCTGGGCATGAAGGGTACCTACATCCGCGTGCTGAATCCTATGCTGTTTGAAGAACTGAAGAAGAGATCCTAAGACTTTTGTAAAGCTTACATATAAATAACAAAGCCTGTCTGTTGTAACTGTTGTTGCAGCTGGCAGGCTTTCTTGCGCATTATCCTGGGAGATGATAAAATTAAAGTGAAGAATGTCAGAATACAGCGCTTGGTAAACTGATGCAGGATTTATATTGCACAGAGCCAAAGAATCTGCATTACCATGAATTTGCCGAGCGCATGGAGTTTTTGAAATACAGCAAGGAGGGCGAAGCAAAAATGACTGACGTAATTGAAGAATATGCTGCAAAAAAGGCTGAAGCAGTGGCAAAAGAGGCAACTGAAAAAGCACAGGCACGTAACGTTGAATTGGCTAAAGAGTTTTTGAGCGAAGGTGAAAGTATTGAAAGAACAGTCCGTCTTTCTAAACTTTCAGAAGCAGAGGTGCGTGAACTGGCCTCAAAACTGAGTGCGTAATATAACAACAAAGCTCCCCGATACGTTAAATCGTATCGGGGAGCCGTTTTTTAGTGTGCAAGCTTTTGGGCAACAACAAAGGCCAGCGAGTTGTTGACGAACTGGTTCAGGCTGATGCCCTCACGCTCGGATTCTTCTGCCAGCAGGCGGTGCAGTGTTTTGGGTACACGCACTACGAACCTGCCGCTAAAATGGTGCTTCATATTTGGCTCATTGATGGGCAAACCGCGGTCGAGCATATCAATAATCCATTCACGTTTAGCATCCTGCAGATTTGTATAAGCTTCTTCGACTGTTTCACCATCAGTCATACAACCGGGGAGCAGGGGGATGCAGGCGAGATAGCCGCCGCCTTCATCTTCGGGAATAACGCTGATTTCAGAAGCATAATTTAAAGATAAGTAGTAATTTAAATCTTTTTTCATGTTAAATCACTCTCCTTTCTGAATATCATCAATTAAATTTGCAATAATACGAGCATAGACTTTTTTAATTTTCCCATTATGGACTGGGATGCTCAAAGATTGCCGGTCTGAATAACGAATTTTAAAATGACTGCCACCACCAGTAGGCGGTTTAACTTCAGCTCCCAACTTTTCTAAAAGAGCTTTGGTCTGGTCCCAAGGCAAATCCTTGCCGTTGGCCAGAGCGCGGAGTTTTTTCTCGAGGGATGTCATAATATACCTTCTTTCTTTATGATACTATATATAGTATAAAATATCAACAAAAAAATGGCTGTTACGTACTTCATTACGAAATTCGTAACAGCCATTGAACACGTTCAGTGTTTAATGCTTAGAGCATATTTGGTTATTTTGCACCACCGAAGAGATACTTTCTTGCTTCCAGGAACAGTGCAATTGCCAGGATGAAGAGTACAGAACCCAATGCAGCGGTAATGATATGAGCTGCCATGTTAGCGAAGATGATTTGTGCCAGTGCAACCAAAGTTACACAGAACATAAATGCCATCGGGATGAGAACCATCAGATTGTCACGGCCAACGCTCTTCAGCCATACACCAACAGCCAACAGGGAGAGGGCAGCCAACAGCTGGTTAGCAGCACCGAAGATCGGCCAGATGGTGAGGTAGGAGCCAAGAGACATATAACCGGACAGTACAACGGTAATCAGAGTAGCAACAAACGGGTTGGTGAGAACATTGCCTTGAGCTTCGCCGGTTTTCGGATCAACCTTAGTGAACAGCTCCTGGAAAATGAAGCGGCCCAGACGGGTTGCAGTATCCAGAGTAGTCATAGCGAAAGCGGAGATGGTTAGAGCAACGAAGCCTTTAGCTACGCCGAAGGAGAAGCCGAGCTTGGTCATGAAGGTACCAACGCCGTCAGCGAATACGTTTACAGGACCACCGTTTTTCAGCAGCTCGGTCAGCTTGTCGCCGCCAACATAGCCTACAGCAACAACTGCAACTACAGCCAGAACGCCTTCAAGCAACATGGAGCCGTAGCCGATGAGCTTAGCATTGCCTTCGCTATCGAGCTGTTTGGAGGTAGTACCGGAGGATACCAGGGAGTGGAAGCCACTGATGGCACCGCAGGCAACGGTTACGAACAGCATCGGGAACATCGGGTTAGTGCCTTTGCCGGAAGGATCAAAGGTGGTGAATGCCGGCAGCTGCATGGAAGGCTGATAAATTGCAATACCAACCAGAGCGAATGCGATGCAGGCATACAGCAGGAAGGAGTTCAGATAGTCACGAGGTTGCAGCAGAATCCAAACAGGAGCGATGGAAGCAACGAAGATATAAACCATCAGGATGCAAACCCAAACGTTTTTGGACAGGTGCAGCGGATACATGTTGCCGATAGCGATGGCAACAACCAGCATGATAACACCGATAACGGTGCCTACGCCGAGGCTCAGGCCACAGCGATATACGGAGAAGCCGAAGATAACAGCCAGCACGATGAACAGCAGGGAAGCGGTTGCAGCCTGCGGGCTTGCTACGAAGGTAGCGGCTACGATGTTAGCGAAAGCAGCGATAACAACCAGCAGAGTTACATATGCGAAAATGGAGAAGAGGAACTTACCGCTCTTGCCCAGAGTTGCATCGATAATCTGACCGATAGTTTTGCCGTCAAAACGGATGGAGGAGTACAGAGCACCGAAGTCATGCACGCCGCCGAAGAAGATACTGCCGATTAAAATCCACAGCATTACAGGAACCCAACCGAATACAGCAGCGGTGATAGGACCAACGATAGGACCGGCGCCGGCGATGGAGGAGAAGTGATGTCCCATCAATACAGCGGGCTTGGTCGGCATATAGTCGACGTTATCGCACAATCTCTCAGCCGGAGTTTTACGGGTAGGGTCAACACCCCACTTTTTACACAGCCAGGAACCATAGGTTACGTAGGCAACAAAGAAGATAACCATTGAGCCTACAAGCAACAATAAACCACTCATAAATAACATCCTTTCTTTCCCTTTTGCATCATTGCAAAATAAATAATTTAGAAAATGATAGCTACTAGTGCACTCTATATCTTATGTGCAACATAGAAATAGTATACCACAATTAGGCTTATTGTCAACGAATTGTCACAGAATTATTTATTAACTTAAAAAAGCGAAAAAGCTGTTAAGATTTGTACAAAATGTGCAAATGCTTAACAGCCGAAAGATTTTAAGTGTTTCCTCGGAGGAATAAATTGTTTCGTATAAATTGACAGATGTCAACCTTTTGGGAACTCGAAAATAGCCTTTTCTTTAACGCCTGCTTTGTTGCAATAAAGCCTCTGCGCAGGGATGTCTACGAGGTATAAAGCGAGGTCTGACCAGCCTTTCAGCGTAAAGCAGTAGTCCTTGTGCTGCTTGAGCTTCTGCAGGTCTGCCAAGACCTTTTCCTTAATGCCTTCTTCACAGATAAGCACGAGGGCATAGATACTGCTCATGTGCTCGGTAGTAGTTTTGAGTGCTGCCATAGCATCCTTGGTGAACTGCAGATAGGGCGCAGCCATTTCGGCAGTGAGCTGCTTGTCGAAGCGTGCTGCATAAAGATATTCGTTGTGCTGCACGCTGTAGGTCTTTAAAGAAGGCACGATGAAATAGCCTTCATCCGCGGCGTTAAGCTCTGCTGCAAGGACAAACGCCGGCGCTTTCGGTAATGGCTTCTTATCATAATAGTGAGCAAGACGTTGCTCCAGTTGCTGTAAATATTCTTGACTGTTCATTGTTGGGTACTTCCTTCATTATTAATATTATCAGCGACCTGCAGAACACAGGCGCAAAATCCCTGCTCCGGCTGATAGCAGTAAATGTCGAGCTGTTTGCCTATCTCCGGACTATAATCGTGTATAAGATGCTTGCTTCCATTAAGGGCCACATCAGCGTAGGTTACCAGCCATTTTTTGTCACCATTGCGAAAAACCTCATAGAAAGAACGGTTTAGCATTTCTTCAATAGAAACTCCCTCGATGTGAGCCATTTCCTTATTGCAGTAACGGAAGACAAAGTCTACACCATGGCCATTGGCATCAAAAACAAGCTCAATGATGCAATATGCCAGAGGCATTTCATCAAGCAGGGTGCATTTTTCCAGAAAGCTTATGGATGCTGCCGCAGGTTGTGCATCCGGCAGAGCGTTGATACCCATTTGCTTGCGCAGCTGGCGGTGGGCGCTCAGGTTGCGTTTGCGTCCCTGAAAGGTTTGCCCGTCAGATATGGTATAGACGCCTTCACTGCTGATATTTACGATTCTGGCTTTGTTCACGGCGATTCCCTTGTTGATGCTCAGAAAGGCATCCTCCGGGAAGAGCGCTAAAAGTGCATATACGGGAGCAAACAGCGCAAATTCTTCGCCATCCTCCCGATGGATGATGGTTTTGCGGTCACGTCGATAGACATAGAGAATGTTATCCGCACAAAGCTCTCTCTTTTCAAGCCACTTGTTCCAATCTGTCATGTTGTTCCTCCATTTTTAGCATTGGCTGATTTTTTTGTTCTAATTATAACACAGGATGAATGATGAGACAATAAATTATCTTAAAATCAATTTATTAATGAGTTTTAGACAATTTAATCAAGCTGTTATAGGTTCAATCACTCATATAAGAAAAAAACACATTAATTTGTTGACGTTGAAGCAAGATGGCTCTATAATTAAATATAGAAGATTGAATATAATCTTACGCTTATCTATATGTTTTCTTCCAATAATTAATAGAATATGTCTTGCTGCGAGCAGGTGGTCATAACCTATAGTTAATTGCTGTTTTGCAGAGGATGCTCTAAGATTAATTTAAGAAGATTATTGCTTTTTATGCATATTGGACAGGCACTAATAAGGAGGGAATTAAGATGAAGGTCAACCGTAAGTTCCTGCGTAGCGCGGAACGGCTCAGCTTGAGCGCTATTGCGAAAGATTCCGCTGCACAGAAAATCGTCAGCGCTGTTACGGCCATCGGCTTCGTAATGCAGCCTGTAGCTGCACTGGCGAGCACGATTACAAGAGCGGATGCTCCTAATACTAATCTGGCTACTAGCCCTGTTACCAATATTTTTGCAGAAAATGTTGTTGGCAATGTAGCAATTAACAAGTTTGCTGAATTCCAGCTGGACGCTAATAATATTGCGAACATGTACTTTGGCATGAGCAAAGAAAGCGATAGTGCTGCTAATCTTGTTAACTTTGTTGATTCGCGCATTGATATTAATGGTACTGTCAATGCTATCCAAAACAAAAAGATTGGCGGTAACCTTTTCTTCTTCAGCTCCGACGGTATGGCTGTGGGCAAAACCGGTGTGATTAACGCTGGTGCGCTTTATGTTGCTACGCCGACCAAGACTAAATTTGATGAATATAAGCAATTCGATACTACAGATAAGTTTGATACCATAATCAAGGATGAAGGCTTTGCCCAGATTCCCATCAACGCCAGCGGCACTATCAGCGTATTAGGCAAGGTTAATGCCGTTAACGCTGTTAATCTGCGTGCTGCCAAGATTGGCGTGGGCAAAAATATAAGTAATAGCAATATCGGTGATGTAGCTGCAGGCGCAACGGCAACGGGTGCGTCTATTAGTACAGGTGTTGTTAATTTTAAGGATATTGTCAACATTGATAAAGTTAAATCCGGTCTGTCTGGTACTGCACTTACTGCGAAAAAAACAGGCAGCGGCGATATCGTTCTCGCAGCTTCTAACAACTATAATGATAACTACAGCATGCTTGATGACTTCAGCAAGATTACCGGCGCTAAGGTGGAAGCCGAGCTTAGTGTTGCTAATGGCGCAGAAGTAAATGCTGCAGGCAATGCCAAGCTGAGCGCGAAGGCATTGAATAATGTTGTAGTTGAAGAATCCGACCAATACAAAGAAGATTATACTCCCTCCACTACTACTAATTCCCATCTTTATGGGCAGATTGTTACTACTAATGCCACCGTCAATGTTGATGGCAAGGTAGAAGCAAAGCAGGTTGATGTTACTGCCGATGCAGTGAACCGTTATGTGAGTGCGGAAAGCAGCGTGCTGAACGCCCACAACATTACTTCTAATATTGTGGGCGCACTTACAGCTAATCTTGATGCTTCCTATGCAGTGTTAAACAGCAAGGCCGAGGTCAACGTAGGCCAGAATGCTGTTATCAACGCCACTGGCACTGATACCGTCAGCGAGGGCAAGGTTGTTAAGCCAGCGCTGAATATCAAAGCGAACAGCAGCGTGGAAGCTGGCGCAGGCGCCAGCACTGCTTTGCTGAAGGTTATGAACGTAGCAGGCACCAACATCATCCCGGCAGCTGCTGTAACCTACAGTGAAACACATAATGAGGCAGCAGTAAATATTGACGGCGAATTGAAATCCAAAGGTGGCACGTCCGTTACTGCCTTGGCCGACAGCAAGGTGAACAGCGAAGCTAAAGACACCACCATGGTTTTTGCTGATAATCCCAATCCGCTCAACGTTGCATTGAATATCACTACAGGTGACAATAAGAGCAGTGTTACCATTGGCAAGACTGCGAAGATGACTGATTTGCAAAAGGACGTCAACATTGAAGCGAAATCTGTGAACAGTGTGATTACCAAGGCAGAGGTAAGCACAGGTGAAAAGGCTGTTATTGCTACCGCTATCAACGTAACCGATTACGATAGCAAGGCAAATGTCAATATCAACGGCAACGTAACCAGTAAGGATGGAAGCCTGGCGATTAATGCTGAAAATGTTTTGACGGATAATACTGTCAGTGCCAATAACGCTATGGGTTCTTCGTACTTTATGAAGGGCCTTGTTACCAATATCAAAGGCTCGCAGTCCTTAGATTCGCTTATTGGTGAAGGTGGTGCCAAGGATAAAGTTTTGGGCGGTATCACAAACTGGCTGGCCAACGCCAAATACACGCCACAAAAGCTGAAGGATAAGCTTAACGCGCCGTCTACTCCTTCTACGCCGACGCAGCCTAAACCGTGGGATAAGCTGGCAGATTTCATGAGCACCGGCGTCAGCGTGGGTGTTGCGGTGGAAAGCAATACTGCTGATGTGAAAATCGGTCAGGGTGTTGCGCTCACTGCTAAAAAAGATCTTGATATCACTGCAAAAAGTGTTATTGAAGATACCAAGATGCAAATTACCGGCAAGAGCAATAACTATGATAAGGATACCAGCAACAAAGCGCTTGTTAATGCGTCTGTGCTTTACAGCAAGCTGGATAATACTGCAACCGTAACCGTTGCAGGTGGCGAGGAAGCAAAGGGCTCTACTGCTACCAACGTTACGCTTACCGGTGGTAAGGTAAATATTGCTGCCAACAGCAGCTTTGAATATAATCGTATCAACCGCATGGTGCAGGAGGTTAAGGATGCCTGCGCCAAAGTTAAGGCTGCCTATAAAGGCGAAAATCATGCTGATATTGAAGCTAAGGCTGATGCCTTGAGCAAGGCAGCAGATGCTTTCTTTACATATGCCAAGGATAACTGCTTCTCTTCCACTGGCGAAGAGCAGGTAGACTTCATGGACCTGTTCGGCGGACAAAAATTCAAGGACTTTACTGACGCTTGCAGCGCTTTGACCAGTGCTTTGGGTGATGAAGCAACAGATATCGCTGTAGGTCCGATTAACGTAGTGAGCGCGGCTGCAGCCTTTGCTAATCCAAACAGCTATCTTAATTTCTCGGCAGGTAGTGCTAACGGTGGCAAGAGCGGACCTGGCGAAGGCGAAAAGCCTGCTACAATTGCGCTGGCAGGCAGTGCAGTAGCAACGGACCTCGGCAACAATGCGCGCGTATTAATCGGTAAGAACGCTAACATTAAAGCTGGTAACGAGCTGGCAATGAAGGCTGCATCGAAGCAGTTTGATGTATCGCTGGCAGGTAAGCTTGGCTTAAACGGCGGTGGTAAAAACGCAGCTGGCGGAACCTTTGCCGTTGGTCTGGCTGATGCCAACAGCCTTGTTGCAGTAGCACAGGGAGCGAAGCTGACTGCAGGCTCTATAGATATAGGCGCAGAAAATAAGATTGACCATATCCAACTGTCGCTTGGCGCAGGCAAAGGTGCAACCAGCGGCGTCAGCGGCATGGTGGGATACCTTGAGGGTGCAAGCAACAGCCTTGTTTCCGTAGATGATGAAGCAGTTATCAACGCAGGCACTGGCGCAGTCAACCTCAATGCTAAGAATGATACCAATGTTTATAGCGCAGCCGGTGCTGTGGCTATGGGTGAAACTGCCGGCATTGGTGTGGCAGCAACGATTACTAATTTTGACCGCTATACCTATGCAGCGATTGGTGATAATGGCTATACTGCTCCTCCTCAGGCCACGGCTGAGCAGGAAGATAGCGGCAGCGATAGCGGCGATACCAGTAATAAACTCGGCGAGGACGCGAATGCGGACCGCAGCAAGGAAGCCGAAAAGCTGGCGAATACTGCTGCCGAAAAACGTGCAACTTTGCAGCAGCTGGTGCAGAATGCTTCCGGTCTGCGTCAAGGCACAGATGATGGCAAGAATTATACCGAGCAGGCAGATTTCTTCGGCTCCAAGACGGCCGCTGATACTAAAGGCTCTATCAATGCAGGCTCGTTTAAGGTTAATGCTGAAACCGGCGGCAAAATTATCAATGTTGCTGTTGCCGGCGGCGTATCTACCGCTGATGACAGTGGTGAAGTTGGTATTTTTGACAAGCTGGGTAATTTCGTAAGCAACAAGACTAATGCTCTTACAAATAAGCTCCATGCTCTTGACCATAAGGTAGCAGGCAAGATCAACGGCCTGATGGACCGTCAGACTGAAGCGCAGAGGGTACTGCCTACTGACCAGACACCTAAAGCTACTCCGTCCGGGCAGCAGTCCTCCGTAACTATTGCCGGTGCAGGCAGCGCAGCAATTAATCTGCTGGATGGCGATACCGGTGCGCTTGTGGACAATGTTAAAATCAACATTGCCAAGGATACTACTGAGAATAAGAATATCACTGTAACTGCCAAAGACAGCGCTATGATGGTGGCTGCCGGTGGTGCTGCAGGCATCTCCTGGAAGAATTTGACTAAGGACAATAACGCGAACAGCAATAATGCGGCCTTTGGCGGTACAGTTGCTGTAAACGATATCGATTCGCAGACCTTGGCGGTAATCAGCAACAGTGAAATTGAAAACGCTGCTGCGATTATCAACAATGCGCAAAAATCCGGCTCGCTGGCAGCTGCAGGCCTTGGCCTGGCGCTGGCGAAGAATTCTGCCGGTGGCAACGGCGGTACGAATATTGCTGCTACCGTCAATGCGTCGGTAAATATTGCGGATAATACTGCTTATGCATTGCTGCAGAATAATAAGGTGAACACCGATACTGTCAGCGGTAAAGATGAGCGTGCAACCTCCATTACCAATACAGTTTTTGATAACGATATTCAGATAACCGGCGGCGTGAACACCAGCCTTTCTATTGGTGGCGATAACGCCTTTGTCGGCGGTGCGACTGTGGCTTACGGTTCGCTGAAGAATGACGTGCAGGCGGCCATTTTAGGTGGCACCTACGATAAGATTACCACTGCTGATGTTAAAGCTACTACCAACATGACGCAGGTTGGCGTGGCTGCCAACGTGAGCGTTGCAGCCGGTGCCAAGACCTCCTATGCCTTCTCCGGCAATTCCGCCTACAATAAATTGGATAACTATGCCAACGCAACGGTTGAGGGCGTAACACTGACCGGCGAAAGCCTGAATGTTGCAGCCTATGATACCAATGAATCTGCTAACACGCAGGCTGAGTATCTCAAGGCTCGCGGCCTCGATGCTGACGGCTCTGCATATCTGGAGCAGGTGAAGCAGGCAGCAGATGAAAGCGGCGACAGCGATAAGCCTACCAATGTTGATACTACCCGCGGCGGCAATGTGATTGTTACAGGCGCGGTAAGCGTAGGCGTTACCACCGGTAACGACGGTGGCAGCGCAGCTGCATCCGTAACTGTCAGCGATATTGATAATGATTATAATGCTAAGATTAAGGACAGCAATATTACCACTACCGGCAAAGGCAACGGTGACGCTTTAGTCGGCACGAACGTTAATGCGGCAAGCCATACTGTACTGGCAGGCTTTGCGGCCGGTGTTGCCGGAACTGCAGGCAGCTTCGGCGTAGGCGGCAGTGCTAACTGGCAGTCGTTGAATAACGATATTACGGCAACTGTTGAAAACAGCAAGCTTGTTACGCCCAAAACTGATATAAAGGCCGAAAGCGGTGCTTTGGCAGTGAATGTTGCAGGACAGATTGGCGTTACTGCCGGTTCCAACTCTAAGGTGGGCGCAGGCTTGGCAGTTGCCTACAATTCCCTGAACAATACCACAGGTGCGTATGTCAAGGGCAGCGAAATCAGCGGCGCAAATGATGATGTTAGCAGTATTCTCAATGTAGATGCAGCCAACAAGGGCAATGTTTACAGCGTAGGTGCAGCAGTTACTGCAGGTACGGCCAATGCTTTGAATGGCGTGGTTGTTGTTAACAAGGGTAAGAATGACGTAGAAGCTGCTATTGACAAATATGACGGCGAAAATGCGAAAACTGACGGCGGACGCACGAAGCTCAATAATATGAGTAAGGTGGCAGTGAAGTCCTCGGATGACAGCAACCAGCTGGCGGTAGTGGGTGCGGTAAGTGTCAGCGCAGGCAGCAATGCCAAATTTGCGGCCGGCGGCAGCGTAGCTTACAACGAAATCGGTAATATCACCGGCAGCGCCGGCGAGAAAAAGCAAACCAACAAGGCTGCTATCAATAATGCTGATATTACCACTACTGACGATGGACAGATTAGCGTTAACGCTATTGACAGGGCAACGCTGACGACTATTTCCGTAGGTACCTCCATTACTACCGGTAATGTGGCCTTCAGTGGCGCAGGCTCTGCTGCTATGATCAAGAAGGATACCGATACAGAGCTTGTTAATACCAATATCAATAAGGATAAGAATAATGCAGCGACTGTGCAGGCTACTGCTGACAGCAAGGGCAAGATTACTACCGTTGCCGTTGTTGCTGCAGGTGCTAAAGACGCTGCGATTGGTGCAGGTATTGCGGTTAACCAGCTTGATGCTGATACCAATACTACTGTTGCCAATGGTGAATATAAGGTTAAGGGCTTCACAGCCGAAGCTAAATCTGACAGCAGCATTCTTTCTGTCGGCGTAGCGGGCGGTGTTGCCAAAACTGCAGGTATTGCCGGTAACATCGGCGTTAACCTGCTGGCGAACGATACCAAGGCTGCGATTGACGGTGCCAAGATTAATGCAGACGGCACACTGGCCGTAATTGCCAAGAGCAAGGATACCCTGCAGAATTTTGCAGGTGCCTTTGGTGTGGCTGCAGGCGGTCAGGCCGGCGTTGGCATGGGCGTAGCCTACAATGAAATCAGCGGTACTACTGAAAGCATAGTTAATAATGCAGAGCTGACGGCAGCAGGCAATGATGCAGGTGTGGCTGTCAACGAACGCAATAAGGATAATGATAATGTAGTCAGCGATAATACTCGCACCGGCGTTATCATCGCGGCTGATGCGGAGCACAACCTGACGAATGTAGCAGTCAGCGCTGGTGTGGCAGTAAGTGCTGACGTTGGCGTGGGCGTAGCAGGTACGGTTACTGTTAACCGCATTTTGGGTGCAACCAACGCCAAGGCAACAGGTAGCAGCATTAATGCTGAATTGACCGACCGCAGCAAGGCAGACGTTTATGTAGCAGCAAACGATGCTACCAAGAGCGAAAGCCATGTAGGTTCGCTGGGTGTAGGCGGTGGCGCTGATGGTGGTGCAGGCTTCGGTCTGGCATCTGATACCGGCGTTGTCAGCAGAAATGTAACGGCAATGATTGACGGTGGCAGCAAGAAGAAGCTTGTCAACGGCAATAGCATTGACGTCGCTGCCTTGAATAAGGCGAAAATGTCCACCAACTCCTACGGTATTGCCGCAGCCGGCGGCGCTTATGGCGCCGGAGCCGGCGCAGGCACCGTTTCGGTTGCTAAGCTGGACGCAGAAACTACTGCTGCAGTAAAGAATATCCAAGGCACGAATAATGGTTTGGCAATTACTGCTGACCACGTTAACGATATTACGTTGCGCAGCGCTGCTGCTGCAGCTTCCGGCGCGCTCGTGAGTGCTGCCGGTGGCGCAGGCATCGGCGTAGTGGATGATGACAGCAAGACTGTTGCTGAGCTGAGCGGCAGCAAAGTAACGGCTGAAACCGGTGATATCACTGTTAACGCTGCCAACAAGACTGACGTGACAACGGCAGTCTTTGGCGTAGCTGCCAGCATGGTTGCAGGTGGCCTGAACGTTGCTGTAAATAATCTGGACAATACTGTTTCCACGCTGGTGAAGGATAACAGCAACCTGCAAGCACAACAAGGCACCTTCGCAGCGAAGGCAGATAACATTGTGAAAACAAGCTTTGTCAATGGTGCTGATGCAGTGGGCGCTGCAGGCGTTGCCGTCGGCGTAGGTGTGAACACCATTGATACAGGCGTGATCACCGAAATTAGCGGCAGCAAGATTACTGCCGGTGCTATCGACGTAGCAGCAACCGAAAGGCTGGACGTTAATCAGGTGGTACAAAACGCTGCGCTCGGCGGACATGGCTACAGTGCGAACGTCAGCGTAACCACGATTGGCGCAGCAGCTGCAGACCAGTATGGCGACAGCGAAACTACGGATAGTGATAAAAAGGCAACCTTTAATACTAATGATATCCTTGATAAAGCGAATGCTGCAATCGCAGGACAGGGAACTGTTGGTACCTTTACTGATGAAGAAGGTAAGACCGGCACTAACGCTGCAGGTATGACCTTTGATAAATATGCCGGCAGTGATGGACAAAAACTGAATGCTGCACCCGGTACTACTGCCAGCAAGGGCAGCGACAAGGCTGCAGGCGTGCAGGCGAAGGTTAGCAATTCTACGCTGCAGGCAACCGGCGATACGAAGGTCAACGCTAAGCGTACTGTTGATGCTAAGCTGACATCGGCGCAGGTGGCAGCAGGTATCGCAGGCAACGGCATTGCCGCTTCTGTTGCGGTTCTTGATGTAGAACGCAAGACCGGCGTAACCATCAACAATAACAGCAAGCTTAGCGGCAAGAATGTAACGCTTGGCAGTGCGCAGGACGGCACATCCAAGATTGATGCTTATCAGGTAGCAGCAGGCGCTGCTTTCGCAGGCAGTGCTGCCTACGCGCAGAACAGTCTGCATGGCGCTAATGCTATTACTATCGATAGCAGTACGGTTCAGGCTACAGGCGATGCCAGCTCCAAAGGTACGCTGACCGTTAAGGCAGAGGATACCAGCAGTGCAGCAGTACGAACTATCGGCGCAACTGCGGGCGCTGTGGCTGGCGGTGTGCTGATAACTAATGCTACGAATAATAGCGATAATACTGTAACTATCGGCGGCAGTAAGCTTATTGCCGGTAAAGATGTATATGAAAAAATCTACGTGCCTTCCACAAACGATAAACCAGGTTATTACAAGACGAATTACGATAAGGTGATTGGCTACAACAATATTGGCAAGGTTGACATTGCTTCTGTCAAAGCCAACAGCATCACCGCCGAAACCTACGGTGGCATGGTTGGCATTGCTGCGGCGCAGGGCATTGTTGCACTCGCTTCGGATGCAGGCAGCAGCAAGGTTAATGTGACCGGTGCTTCCGGCTTCTTGGGCAACAGCGTGAGCCTGAATGCAACCAATAAGCCTGCAGTACGCGCAGAGGCACAGGCTTATTCCGGCGGCCTGCTGGCGGTAGCAGGCGTGGCAGTATCCAAGGCTAAGGCCAGCGGTACGGTAGAAGCAAAGGTTGCGGATGGCAGCAGCTTTGCGGCAGACAATGTAGAGATTACGGCAAACGTAACTACCCAGACTGCCAAGGACAAGAACAATAACGAATATGCTGTAGATAATGTAAGCGCCAAAACAATCGGCGCTACTGCCTCCGGACAATACGCTGCAGGCTTCAACACTGCTTATGCAGAAAATACTATGACTGTCAGCGTTGATGTGGGCAAGGAGCAGTATAATGTCAATGCTCTGAAGCTTAAGGCTGATAATGCTTCGGTTATTGCGGCAGATACCCTGGGCGTAACAGTGGGCGGTTATATTGCCAGCGGCAGCAACTGGTCTGATACCAAGACGAACCTGACGACCAGCGTGAAGGCTGCAGGCGTTAAAGAGAATGTATACAACAGACTGGGCGCTGTAAACATCAGCAGCTCCGGCTACAGTGCAGTAAATAATGATGCCAATGGCTATGGCGGCGGTATCGTAGGCTTCAACCCTGTTGCCGCAAGGTCGCAGAATCAGATTACTACCAATACTACTGCTGACGTGAGCGGCAAATGGCAGAATGTAGGCTCCCTGAGCGTTGCTGCCAATAATGCGGATAAGCTGGATATCCTGGCGGATTCCCTGACTGCAGCTGTTGTCGGTGCCAGCGGCACAGAGATTAAAAACAATGTTGCGCATAATGCCAACATCAACGTAACAGGCGATATTACAACCAGCGGCAAGCAGTCCTACATTGCAAATAACACGCTGAATCATGATGTTAAGCTGAAGGGCAGCGGTTATGGCGGTGGCAGTATCAACGTCAATGATATGGACAACAAGCTGCAATACACTGCTGGCGTAAATATCAACAACGCAACCTTGAGCGGTACAGGCAGCGCTGGCTCGATTAAAGCGCTTGCTTATACCGACGGCAAGATGGACTATACTAATACACTCAAATCTGCCGGTGTTGTTCCTTCTACTTTCGCATCCAGCAAAAATGTTATTACCTATGATAATAGCATTAAGGTTACTGACAGTAATCTGTCGACGGCTAAAGCAGACCAGGATATCACCTTGGCGGCAACCGATGAAACCACTGCAACCTTTGATACTACTGCTGATACCCAGGGCGGTGCTGTGGGCGCAGCTTCCGCTGCAACAGACAACACTCTGAAGCGCAGCAACAAGATTACCGTTACTAACGGTAAGATACTCAGCACTAATGACGTAAATATTTACGCAGGTGCTAATCTTGACGGCATTACCTCCTCGCTGACCTACAACGTGCTGGCGGACGCTTATAATAAGACGGTAATTCCTCTGGCTACTGTTCCAAAAGCTAAGAACACGATGACGCAGGAAAATCAGGTAAGCATCAACGGCGATATCGACAGTGTACGTCACGTCAACTTCAAGGCCGGCAAGGGTATGACCACCGTATCGACCTCCGCCCGCGAATATAACATCTATAAGGGTACCAGCGGCAGCGGTTCCGTCACCTCCACCGCCTTGGGCGAGGTAACTCCGGGCGAAACAGTTGTCAACTATGTGGATATTGCCAGCGGTAAAAATGTACGCGCAGGCATCCATAATAATCTGGAGCTTACCATCAGCGGCAGCACTAAGGTTACTAATCCTGAGTTTGACGCGAGCGGCAATGTTATTTCCGGTAAAGAAGGCAGCATAGACTTCAGCGGCATCAAGGTTACCACCGGTGCAGGTCAGGATTGGTTCAATAAAGAGCAGAATGTTGCTGCAGGTGTGGTTGAGCTGCAAAATGGTCTTTATGCCCGTCTGCAGGAAATTAATGATCTTCTGGGCCAATATGCTTCCACTTCTGACGAATACAGCATTTTGAACAATGAAAGAAACCGCATCATCACCCAGATGGAAGAAAATGGCTTTGTCAAGACCAGCGTAGAGGGTGGCAAAACCTACAAGAGCATTTTCGATAAAATTTCTTTGCCGGCAGTTGATGTCAAGGATATCGTTGTTTCCGGCGGCAACATCAACATCGAGGCTGACAAGCTGCAGGGCAGCGGCAGCCTGACGGCGCAGGGTGCTAAGAACCTGACGATTAATAACAGCAGTGACCTGTACCTGAAGATTAATGACCTGGCTATCAAGGATAAGGGCGGCGTAATCCGCTACAACGATGCTGAGGTGAGCAAGGTTGACGGCTTCACGGGTACAATGAATACTGCTGCAGGTACTAACGCTGATCCGAAGATTACTGTCAAGAGTACTGGCACATCTACCAACGGTTTGACTAAGGCTGATATCGGTATCTTTGGTACTGTGCAGAACAGCACCGGTGACGTTTTAATCCAAAACAGCAATTACAATATCAACGTAGACGGCAATGCCAATATCAGCGCGCGCAACATTGAGCTGAAGGCTGACAAGGGTTCGGTAACGCAGAACAGCAAGGGCCTGCTGCTTATCGGCGGCGACCCGGTAACCAAGTACCAGTTCAGCGATGCTATTGCTAAAAAGATTCAAAGCTATGTTTCCAATCAGGCTGTTAATGGCAAGACTACTGTTAATGGCAAGACTACTATTGATTGGCTGAGCAATATCGACAGCTATGAGGATTATAAAAATGCTTTGATAGCGCATAAGGACGATCTTGGCCTTACTGATGCAGAGGTTAATGAGATCAGGAATTACAGCGTCAACAAATCCAGCGGTATCGTTGCAGGCAACAACGTTTATATCAGCGGCCTGAATGTTAACCTGGACGGCCTGGTACAGAGCGGCTACAAGAATTTCAAGGTTACACTTGATAATGCAGCCAACAAGAAAATCAGCAATCTGGATAGGGACTATGCTCGTAACCAGACTGCACTTACCGACCAATATGTTATGTCCAACGATAAGTATTGCGTAAGCACCAATGCTGGCGCAGTTTATAACTCAACAACCGGCGCTTACGACTATACTGTGAAGGTTTATTACAACCCTGCTACTAAGGAGCTGCTGACGGAAGCAATTGAGCCTAACGGCGGCAAGATTTATATTACCGGCGCTCTGTCGAGCACTGGCAGTGGCAAGCTGCTGGCGATGGACGGTACTGCCAACATTGCGATTGATACCCAAAAGGCAGACCGCAATTTGCGGGTGAACAAAATCACTAATAAGGATATCACCGGCCTCATCAGCATTAAGGATACGCAGAAGAACACCTTGACTGAGTACACCACTGATGGCCAGAAGATGTCCGTTAAAACAACCACGCTTAATAAGAAAGGGAACGCAACCTCTACCAGCACAACGCAGGTTAATGGTTCTACTACCACTTATGCACCGGCTAAAGGCATGACGATTAACTGGACTGGCGGCACCTCCGGTGATAAGAAGATTATCAAGTGGCAGTATGAGAAGGACTTCGTTTTCTGGGGCCTGATCAAATACGGCACTACTAAAGACTTTGTCGAGAACGAGGAAGTTAAGAACGGTAAGACAGAGGTATCTTCCTCCAGTATTACAGGTGCCGATCCGCTGGGACAGGGTACTGTTATTAAGGTAAACAATAGCGCCAAGGAATATGGTGTAACGACTAAGGACTATAATAATCATGATGAATCGACTTACACTCCTGTTGTCGAGAATAAAAAATATTCCGGTGTATCTGGCAAAATCTTCGGCTATGGCAATTGCACCTACACCTGGACTGAAACCCAGATGCATTCCACCAGCAGTACCTATACGATTAAGGGCGATAAGCCGATTAACGTTGGCTTCATGACCGGCGGCAGCGGTGATATCAGCGTTACCAGCGCCAAGGATATGTATCTTGCAGGCAACATCAGCAATGCAACTAAGGCTGACGGCAGTGCAATCGGTAATGTTACCTTAAACAGCATCGGCGGTGCTATCAGCTCTGTTGGCAGTGCACGCGTTGACGCGGATGACCTGACTGCTAAAGCAGCCAAAGGCATCAGCATCAATCACAGTGCGTTGGGCAATATGGCGAAGCTGAATATTGAAGCAACGACTGGTGACGTAAGCATTAATTCTGACCGCGGCAAGCTGCAATTTGTCGGCGGCAATAAGGGCGCGTTGAGCGGTAACCTGGTAATTAACGCAGCAGGCGACATTACTACGGCTAGTGATACTGTTTTGAACGGCAACCGCATTGATTTCACCACTCTTGGTGCGATTAACGCAGCGATTGCTCCCGGTCAGACGCTGACCAGCAGTGATACCATGTCTGCAAGCGTAAATGCCAACGCGTATGGCGATATTACGCTGACCAACAGCAACGGTGATATGCGCATCGGTCATATTGCCAGCCAGAATGGTGATGTAAGCCTTACAACCAGCGGCAGCTTTATCGACGCAGTAGGCGACAGCACCCTGTCCGACAGCGAAAGTAAGCTGCAAAAGTGGCAGGAGCTGGGACTGATTAACAGTAATGACAAGGCAGAAGAAAGCGCAGCATCTGCAGCGGCAGCCAAGAGCGAGCGTGTGCAGGCACTGGAAAACAGGGCAAAGCAGCTGGCTATGGCAGATAAGAAATATACTGAAGACGCGCAGAATGCAGCTTTGGCAGAATACAAGGCATTGGCAGAAGCTTACAAAACTAATGGCGAAGCAGCCTTCGAAGGTAAAAACTATAGCCAGGACGTTAAGGACTGGGCTAAGATGTACGCAGAGGTTGATAACAGCACTGCCTATGGCTGGAGCAAAAATGAGCTGTTGTATGCTATTCAGGACAGCGTGCTGAATGCAGCCCCCGGCCAGGTACTTACAGTAGATAAGGCCAACGTTCAGGGCAAGAACATCAGCCTGAGCGCAGGCAAGAACATCGGTATCGATGGCGAAGCAACCAACATTGCCTACAACGAGATGGGCAAGCTGGATAACCTTAAGCTTTTAGCACAGGCTAAAGCCGGTGACCTTACCTGGAATGATACTGACAACAGAATTGAAGTTCGTCAGCAGCGTCAGATTACTGTAAAGCTGGCAGATGGCGGCAAGCTGAATCTGCAGGCCAACACCAGTAATACTGCCAATACCGGTAATGTTTATCTGGCAGGCGTTAAGGATACCATGCTGGATATTTCCGGTACGATTAACACGACGCAGGATGTTAAGCTGCTCAGTGATAATGGCGTTAGCATGAACAACGGCAGCATTGTTGCCAAAAACCTTATTATCCAGGGCGGCAAGGGCAATGTAGGCAGCAAGGATGCCTTCATCAAGACTAATATCAGCGGTAATTTGGAAGCAAATACCGATACCGGCTACGGCGTATATCTGCATCAGACGGCTGTAGGCGGCAAGCCGGCGCATGTGCTGACAATTCAGGATGCAGCAACAGGTACACTGGTGCTCAAGGCAGATAACGGTATGCAGATGACTACGGAAGCAGGCAAGAATATCGGTTATCTGAACGCCAACAGCATTAACCTGCAGGCAGCCAACGGCGATATCGGCAAAGCTGATGACGGTATCCGCATTCTGGAAAACGGCGCTGTGATTAACGCTAAGGCAGAAAATGGTTCTGTTTACCTGCAGGGCGCAGGCACGAAGGATGCAGACCTGGTAGTTGACAGCATTACTGCTAAAGGAAATGCTAAGCTCAACCTGGATGGTGATGTAAACTTCGGTAACGACACAGGTAACGGCAGCATTAGCGCAGGCGGAGATGTAACTGTTAACGGTAACAATGTTAACCTGAACACAGGTACTGTTACTGCAGGCGGCGCAAGCAATATCACTGCAGGTAAAGATGTGAACGTAACAACCGGCAGCATTACATCTAGCGGCGCAGGCAACATCACCGCAGGTGGAGACGTTAACCTGAGCGCAGGTACTGTTACTGCAGGCGGCGCAAGCAATATCAACGCAGGTAAAGATGTGAACGTAACAACCGGCAGCATTACATCTAGCGGCGCAGGCA
>NZ_CALDXR010000005.1 GCF_937920985.1 uncultured Phascolarctobacterium sp. | reverse complement strand
CACGGTGGTGTGAGAGGTCGACTGCTCAAATAATGAGCAGTCTCCTACTCGATCGGCAGCATAGTCTGCCGTTTTTTTACTTTGGAAGAACTAGACTAGAAAAAGCTATTTTCCTTGAAGTTCGAGTACAACCATTTCCGGAGCAACCTCTGTACGAACAGGTGGTCCCCAAAAGCCGTAGCCGTTATTGGTGATGGCGGTCAGATTACCAAAGTTTGTACGTCCATAATCCAGCTTGTACATTTTTTTCGTCACAAGACGATTAGGGAAAAGCTGGCCTGTATGCGTATGACCAGCCAGATAAAGATCATACCCCGCATCAGCTGCTGCATCCATACGGCGAGGCTGATGGTCAAGCAGAATGCTGTAGTATTCCTTATTTTTATCTGCCAGTCTTATAAGCTGATCATTGGTACGGTTCTTGCTATAATCATCAATGCCTGTTATTTTAATTTTGCTATCGATTATAGTGTCGTTGTTGCGTAGGATATGAAAGCCTTTTTCTGTAAGCATTTGCTGCCAGCGCAGCGGTTTATCGAGGTAATCATGGTTACCGAAGGCCATATAGACAGGCGCTTTAATCTGTGCCAAAGCGGCAAGCGTATCCTCCTCTTCTACGTAAAAGATGCGCTCATCAAGCATATCGCCGCTGACTACAACAAAGTCTGGCTTTTGCTCGTTGATGCGTGCTGCCAGACATTCTGCGTAGTCATGGCCGAGTATTCTTCCCATATGCAGGTCGGTGAGAAAGACTATTCTATAATGTGTATTGTGCGGCAGTTTTTCTGTTACCAGCAGTTCTGTACGTACCGTGGGATGAAAGGCGCGATAGCTGCCCCAAGCAATGAAGCAGCAGATAAAGGCAAGACCGATAATACTTATTTTTGCTGAAGGCAAATTCCGGTTGGCGAGTTTGCTTATAAGCCAACAGAGAAGGTGCAGGATTGCCAACAGAAGCGTATAGTAACAAAAGGCAATCCAAAGGCCCTCAATCCATGCTGTCAGTTTGAGCAGGAAATGCGGTGTTCCCTGTGGCAGCATAACGCTGATAGCAGTACCAAGTGCCATAAAAAGATATAGAAGCCCAAAGGCCAGCGTACGTCCGAAGGGCAGGTTGTGGCGATAATACATATAACCGATGATACTCATGAGAGCATCAATAGTACCGACGAAAAGAAAAATTCGCATCTTGTCACTAAAGCTCCTTTGTATATTAATCTTCTGTTTATATTATATATGTTAGAGTACGCTTTAAGTCAAGAGCAAAGCAAAGAAAAAAGGACTGCCGCTGAAGACAGTCCTTATTGCAGAGTGTTATTTGCTTGGAATAGCACCGACGCCGTTTAAGATGATGGATGGGCGGTAGGAGAATTCATTAATGTTCTCAGGTGTGCTTACACCACTAAGGACAAGTGCAGTCATCAAGCCGCTTTCCATGCCGGCAACAATATCCGTATCCATACGGTCGCCTATCATGGCAGCATCCTCAGAATGTACGTCTAACAGACGCAGTCCTGTGCGCATCATCAGCGGATTAGGCTTGCCGACAAAGTAGGCCTTTTTGCCGGTAGCAAGCTCAATAGGTGCGACCAGTGCGCGGCAGGCGGGGATGATACCGAAATCAGACGGTCCTGTAAGGTCACTGTTGGTGGCAATCAGGCGTGCTCCCTGGTTAATAAGGCTTACTGCCTTGAGAATCATATTGTAGTTATAAGAATTGGTTTCTCCGACGACAACATAGTCCGGATTAACATCATTCATGGTGATACCGGCATCATAAAGTGCATTTACCAGGCCGGGGCCACCGATAACATAGGCGCTGCAGCCAGGTGCCTGTGAATGGATGAATTTGGCAGTGGCAAGAGCACTGGTATAAAAATGACTTTCATCAACATCAAGCCCCAGACGCAAAAGCTTTTGCTGCAGCTCCTTGGGACTGCGTTCACTGGCGTTAGTCAAAAATAAAAAGCTCTTTTTTTCCTCGTACAGCCAGTTGACAAATTCTTTTACTCCCGGCAGCAGGTTATTTCCGTGATAGATAACACCATCCATATCGCAGATAAAACCTTTTTTGGTACGCAGCTGCGTTAATAGTAATTCATGTTTTTCGTTGTTATCCATAATTTTATACTTCCTTTTTTGTTTTAGACACTTATATTATGCAAGAAAAAAACGTCTTTTGCAAGAGCTGCAATGACAGCAGAAACAAGAATTAGTTAATAGTTTGTAAAATATTATTTTTTTGAGTGCTTTTTTATCGCTAAATGTTAAAAGAATTCTGAAGTTAGTGCTATATCATAGTTAGAGGTTGACATATTAGTGATATAGTGATAAAATAAAATATTTTTGACAATAAAGAAGGGGCGTGCTACAATATATTCATAAGGATTAATTTTTAGGAGGGTTGAAGATGTTTGCAACAGGTGACAGAGTTGTGTATCCTATCCATGGCGGTGCTATTGTTAAGGATATAGAAGCACATATGCAGGATGGCGAGAAGGTAGAATACTATATTTTACAAATGCTTTTTGAAAATATGACAGTAGCAGTACCGGTCGAGAATGCCGAAAAATTAGGACTCCGTTACATCGGTGACGAAGAAACCTTGAATACAATTGCCAATGTACTGCAAGAAGTGCCGGATGTGCAGTCGGTAAAAGCAATTTCCTGGAATCGGCGCTTTCAGCTGTATATGCAGAAAATAAAAAGCGGCAGCGTTGCTGAGGTTGCAAGAATCTTTAAAATCCTGACTATTTTAGAGCGCAGCAAAAAAATATCAGTAGGTGAGCGTCGTTTGCTGCATAGCACGAAGCAGATTTTGCAAAGTGAGGTTATGCTGATCAGGGATCTGGATGCAGAAAGAGCAGGCAAATGGTTAGATAGCTGCTGTATTTGAATATGATATATAGACCGTTTTAAGGCTGTTGCATTGCCAACCGCTTTAAAACGGTTTTTTGCAATTTTTTTAGACGTTTTTTTCATTAATGTCATATTAAAAAAAGTTATTTACTTGTATTTTGACGACTATAGCTGTATTATATAATTGATATAGTAGTAACAAGAACTACTATGAAGCAAATTTTAAAGAAAGGAGAAAATGCAATGCTGAGAAAAATTATTAGCTTGAGCATATCGTTAATTATTATTGTAACCGGACTCATACTAACAAATTTATCTTTACCGTTTTTATCAAATTACTTGGGCTATGATTTACACGGCAATGGCTTAATGGGAATTACCTTTGCTACCATGATACTGACCTTACCAGGTCTTTTTATATCTTCCTGGCTTGGCTTAGTATTGGCACCGTTTATTACAAAATGGCTGTTCAATTACGCTGAACGTCTGACGGTTTCTCTCTCCGGCGTACCTACCAGTGATATTCTGGTAATGATTTTCGGTATCGGCATCGGTCTGATTTTAGCAAATCTGATAGGCAGTCCTTTTTCCAGACTGCCGGTTATCGGACCGTTTATTCCCATCGTACTAAGCCTTGTACTTTCGGTTGTCGGTGCTAAGCTGGCTTTGCGTAAGCATAATGATATTGTGGAGTTTTTTAACCGCATTCCTACGCGTAAATCCGTAAAGCCTGTCGATGAAACAAAGAGCGTATTGGAGGGCCCTTTGGGGGACCGTCTTTACAGCAGCAATAAATTGCTTGATACCAGCGTCATTATTGACGGACGTGTTATGGATATTATGGCTGCAGGCTTTTTGGACGGTCAGCTGGTAGTGCCGAATTTTGTGTTGGAGGAGCTGCAGAAGCTGGCGGATTCTTCGGATAATATGAAGCGCGCCAAAGGGCGTCGTGGTCTGGATTTGGTGCATGATTTGCAAATAAGCTACAAGAATCGTATTCTGGTTGTAGATAATGATTACGATGATCTGGATGGCGTGGATGCTAAGCTGGTACGTTTGGCAAGACAGGCTAATGCTGACATCATTACTAATGATTATAACCTGAATAAGGTTGCCGGTATCCAGGGCGTTAAGGTATTGAATATCAATGAGCTGGCGAATGCCATTAAACCGGTAGTTGTTGCAGGCGAGGAAATGAATGTCTTTCTGGTTAAGGAAGGC
Organism: uncultured Phascolarctobacterium sp.; assembly: GCF_937920985.1. Classification (GTDB taxonomy): domain Bacteria; phylum Bacillota; class Negativicutes; order Acidaminococcales; family Acidaminococcaceae; genus Phascolarctobacterium_A. The sequence goes on along the minus strand of NZ_CALDXR010000005.1, from coordinate 63,262 downwards.
AAGGAGCAGGGACAAGCTGTTGCTTATCTTGATGATGGCACTATGATTGTCGTAGAAAACGGACGTCACTCTATTGGTCACAGTGCGATTGTTGTGGTAACCAGTGTACTGCAGACATCTGCCGGAAGAATGATTTTCGCCAAAACAAAATAGGAGCTTTGAGATGGGCAAGGATGAACTTATTGTAATTGTTCCGGCTGCAGGCGCAGGTAAGCGTTTGGGGCTGGGAATTAATAAGGCCTTTGCTATGCTGAACGGTGCACCGCTGCTGGTGCACTGTCTGCATATGCTGGCTATAACAGGATTTGTGAAGCGTGCTGTTGTCGTGCTGGCGCCGCAGGAGGTGGCCGAAGGCCAGGAGCTTTTAGCCGGTTATCAGGAGGCGTATTTTAAGACGTTGCCGTTTTGCGTGGTAGCCGGTGGCAAGGAGCGTCAGGATAGTGTTGCCAATGCGCTGGCGACAGTGGAAGAAACTGACTGTTATATCGCTGTACACGATGGCGCGCGTCCCTTTGCGGGACGCGCTGTTTTTGAACGCACCTTAGCGGCTGCTAAGGTGCATGGCGCCGCAATTGCTGCCGTTCCGGTGAAGGATACCATCAAGGTTGTCGGCACCGACGGTATTGTAACTGCTACGCCTGAGCGCAGTACGCTGATGGCAGTACAGACACCGCAGATTTTTACAGCGGAACTGTTGAAACAGGCTTACGCGCAGCTGGCGGCATATCCCGCTGCTGTTACCGACGATGCTTCGGTAGTAGAGCTGATGGGACATAAGGTAGCGACAGCGCTGGGGCGCTACGAAAATATTAAAATTACCACGCCGGAGGATTTGCTCTTTGCAGAAAATCTGCTGGCACAACAGGAGCAGGAAAATGGAAAATAAGATTATGCTGCCGCAGTTTCGCATTGGCTGTGGCTATGATGTACATAAGCTGGTAGAAGACCGTAAATTAATCATCTGTGGTGTTGATGTGCCCTATGAAAAAGGCCTTTTAGGACACAGTGATGCAGATGTAGCTTTGCATGCGCTGATGGATGCGCTTTTGGGCGCTGCCGCTATGGGCGATATCGGCAAGCACTTCCCTGATACGGATGAACGCTTTAAGGGTGCAGACAGCATGCAGCTGACGCTGCATGTCAAAAAGCTCTTGCAGGAGGAAGGCTGGCAGGTTAATAACGTGGATGTGACGATTATTGCCCAACGCCCGAAGCTAGCAGGCTATATTGCCGCAATGCGTACTAATGTTGCCAAGGTCTTGGATGTTACTGAGTCGGTAGTAAATATTAAGGCGACAACAACAGAAAAGCTCGGTTTTACAGGAAGAGGCGAAGGTATTGCCGCTGAAGCTGTGGCGAGCATTGTCAAGATGTGATATAATAATTAGACTGATAAGTGTAATCTGGTTGGATATACCGGCGGAAGGAAATTTATTTTAGCCGGAGCCGGAGTGATTGTGCTTTTTTGGTAAATCTAATGTTAATAGATAAATTTGGAGGGATATATCAATGTGTAATGATGAAGTTAGAGTAAGATTTGCGCCGAGTCCGACTGGCCCGTTCCATATCGGTGGTGCGCGCAGTGCGCTGTTCAACTATCTGCTGGCTCGCAAAACCGGCGGCAAGCTGATTCTGCGTATCGAGGATACTGACCGTGAGCGTTCTACCCCGGAATCCGAGGAAAACATCAAGGCTGCTTTGAAGTGGCTGGGTATGGACTGGGATGAGGGCGTTGATGTTGGCGGACCGAATGGCCCGTACCATCAGATGGAACGTCTTGACATCTACAAAAAATATACTGACAAGCTGCTGGCTGAAGGTAAGGCTTACTATTGCTACTGCACCGATGAGGAGCTGGAGGAAGAACGCCAGAGCCTGATTAAAGAAGGCAAAATGCCGCGTTACATGGGCAAATGCCGCCATCTGACCGAAGAGCAGATTGCTCAGTTCAAAGCTGAAGGCCGCAAACCGACCGTTCGCTTCCGTGTTCCTGCCGACCAGCAGATTCTCGTTCGCGACATGGTTCGTGGCGATGTAGTTTTTGATTCCAATAATATCGGTGATTTCGTTATCGTTAAATCTGACGGCATCCCGACCTATAACTATGCTGTAGTTATCGACGATGCGCTGATGCATATTACCCACGTAATCCGCGCAGAAGAGCATCTGTCCAACACTCCGCGTCAATGCCTTGTTTATGATGCACTGGGCTTTAAGCAACCGACCTTCGGTCACATTTCCCTGATTCTGGGCAAGGACCACACCAAAATGAGCAAGCGTCACGGCGCTACCAGTGTTGACCAATATCGTCAGCTGGGCTACCTGCCGGAAGCTATCAACAACTTCCTGGCACTTTTGGGTTGGGCTCCGAACAGCGAGCAGGAAATCTTCAGCATGGACGAGCTGATTCACGAATTCAGCATGGACCGCGTTGCCAAGAACCCCGCTGTTTTCGATATCGACAAGCTGAACTGGATTAACCAGCACTATATGCGTCAGCTGGATGCGGAAGCATTCTTTGAAGCTGCTAAACCGCATATGATTGCTGCAGGCTACATGACTGGCGAAGAAGAAGGCGAGAAGCTGGCTTGGCTGAAACGCGTTGTAGCAACCGCACAGGAGCACATTTCTTATGCTGCACAGATTCCTGAATGCGTAGAAATGTACTTCAATGATGAATTCGATTTTGAAAACGAGGAAGCAGAAGCAGTCCTGAAGGCTGAAACTGTACCGACCGTTATCAATATGCTGCTGGAAGAGCTGCCAAAGGTAGAAAACCTGGACAATGCTGCAGTTAAAGCTCTGTTCAAGCAGATTCAGAAAGCAACTAAGCTGAAGGGCAAGGATGTATTCATGCCGATTCGTGTCGCTCTGACCGGCAACCAACATGGTCCTGAGCTGGCAGCAATGGTTCCGCTGCTGGGCGTTGAGCGTACTGCAAAACGTATTAAATCCAGCTTGGCAAAAGCAGGCGTAAATCTTTGATTGATGACCGACGATAAGGCTTCTTCTGCTTCGTAACGGCGTTGCTTGCATCTAAAGCCTTCTCGTCGCTCAGAGAATTTTTGCAAAGGAATAGTTATTATGAGCATTAAAGTATATAACACCTTAACCAAACAAAAAGAAGAATTCGTACCTATTCATCCTGGCAAAGCCAACATCTATGTTTGCGGTGTTACTCCGTACAATCATCCGCATGTTGGTAATGCGCGTCCGTTCGTAACCTGGGACGTTATCCGCCGTTTCCTGGAGCACGAAGGCTATGATGTAACCCATGTACAGAACTTTACTGATGTTGATGACAAGATTATCAACACTGCCAATAAAGAAGGCGTACAATGGTATGATATCTGCAATCGCTATATTGATTCCTACTTCGAAGTAATGGATAAGCTTAATGTACGTCGTGCACATGTTTATCCGCGTGTATCCGAGCATATCAATGATATCATCGCTACCGTGCAATGCCTGATTGATAATGGCTATGGCTATGTTGTTGATGGTGACGTTTTCTATAGCGTAGAAAAATTTAAATACTATGGTCAGCTTTCCGGCCGTAATCTGGAGGATATGCTGGCTGGCGCACGTGTAGACGTTGACGACCGCAAGCGTAATCCGATGGATTTTGCACTGTGGAAATCTGCTAAACCGGGCGAGCCTGCATGGGAAAGTCCTTGGGGACCTGGTCGTCCCGGCTGGCATATTGAATGCTCTACCATGAGCATGAAATATCTGGGCGAAACCTTTGACTTCCATGGCGGCGGCAGCGATTTGATTTTCCCGCATCATGAAAACGAGATTGCCCAGTCCGAAGGCTGCACCGGCATTCATCCTTTCGTACATTACTGGCTGCACAACGGCTTTATTACCGTTAACGAAGAAAAAATGTCCAAATCTCTGGGTAACTTCTTCATGGTTATTGATATCTTAGAGCATTACGACCCGGAAACACTGCGTTTCTTCATCGTTTCTACGCATTACCGCAGCCCGCTGGACTTCAGCGATGCACGTCTTACCGAAGCACAAAAGAGCCTTGCTCGTCTGCGTCAGGCACAGGAAACCTTGGGCGAGCTGAGCGAAATGCTGAGCGCAGGCCCGACTGCCGAAAGCCTGGCACTGCGCGAGAAGGTTAAGGAGCTGCGTGAAGCATTTATGGAGGCTATGCGCGATGACTTCAACACTGCGCTGGCTATCAGCCATATGTTTGCTCTGGCTAAGGAAATCAACATTTACCACAAGGCAGTTGTTGATGCCGGCATTAAACCGGACGGCAAGCTGGTTGCTATGTTCAACGATGTTTTTGCAGAAACCTGCTCTATTATAGGTGTTCTGGAAAAAACTGCTGCTCCGGCTGCAGAGAAAGCAGGCGACAGCAAGGAAGCCGAGCTGGTGGAAATGCTTATTGCTATGCGTCAGAATGCACGTAAAAACAAAAATTACGCATTGGCAGATGAGCTGCGCAACAAGCTGAATGAAATCGGCATTGTGCTGCAGGATACTCCGCAAGGCGTAAAATGGTCTAAGCAATAATGAAATTTGAACAATACAAAATGCTAAAGGAGCATGCCCTGGCAGCCTGTGCGGCTGCCGGTGCTCCTTTTCCTGCCACTAAGGAAATAAATCCTATATTACTGGCATATATCGGCGACGTAGTATTTTCTATGTATGTACGTCTGCGCCTTTTGCCGAACTCCAAGCATGTACGCATTGTGCATGATATCGGTTCCAAGATGGTTTCTGCAGTGTGCCAATGTCAGGCAATGCAGCAGCTGGAGGCGAGCCTGAGCGAGGAGGAAAGCGTTATTTTCCGTCGCGGACGCAATGCCAAGTCGATGGTGCCGAAAAGTGCCTCCGTACATGAATACCGTATGGCAACAGCCTTTGAAGCACTTTTGGGCTGGCTCTTCCTCGAAGAACGTGAGGAGCGCCTGCAGGAGGTTATGGATCTTTCCTTTGATATTATTAGTAAATATATGCAGGAAAATCACAAAAAATAATACCCCTCTATTTGTCCGTTGAAAAGAGAGGAGATGATAACGATGATGGTAAAATTAGTACGTCATACGCCGGAGCCGGAGCGCACTGTGGCGATGAGTGCACGTCTGTGCTATTCTCCGATTGGTGCTGCCCAGCTGGAAGAAAAAATCAGCGACGAGCAGGCAGCGAAGCTGGTACGTAAGCTGGTAAGCATGGGGCATTTGTCTACCCTGGAGCATGTTACCTTTACCTTTGCTATCGAAGGCGTATCCCGCGTTTTGACACATCAATTGGTGCGTCACCGCATTGCTTCTTATTCCCAGCAATCTCAGCGTTACGTTAAGGAGCATGATTTTGAAACAATCGTGCCCGCTTCTATTGCCTCCAAGCCTGCAGCTAAGGCAAAGTTTGACAAGCTGATGGCTGAGATTCAGGAAATGTATGACGAGTTTATCGCGCTGGGTATTCCAGCTGAGGATGCCCGTTATATTTTGCCTAACGCAACAGAAACGAAGATTGTCTGCACGTTTAATGCGCGTTCTCTGCTGAACTTCTTCAGCCTGCGCTGCTGCACCCGTGCACAATGGGAAATCCGTGCGTTGGCTAATGAGATGCTGCGCCAATGCCAGGAGGTAGCGCCTGTTATTTTTGAAAATGCAGGTCCTACCTGTGTATCTGAGGGCGTATGTCACGAGGGCGCTATGTCCTGTGGCCGTCTGCAGGCAATCTTGGCAGCAAAAGCCAAGGCAGAGCAAAAGCAGTAAGGAGAAACTATGGCTGAGCAGAATAGTGATTTAATAGCTGGACGTAATGCGGTTAGTGAAGCCTTGCGCAGCCAGCGCTCAATAAACAAAATACTTTTGCAGGAAGGTGCTCATGGCGGTAGCCTGGGCGAAATCATTGCCTTGGCTAAGGAAAAGGGCGTGCCTGTAGAGACTGTAAAGGCCGAAAAGCTGGATAAACTGGCTAAGGGCCTGCGTCATCAGGGCGTAGCAGCTTTAGCTGCACCAATTGCTTTCCGCACTCTGGACGATGTATTTGCCCGTGCAGCTGAAAAAAATGAAGAGCCATTTATTCTGTTGCTTGATGAGCTGCAGGATCCGCAGAACGTGGGTGCGCTTATCCGCAGTGCTGACGCTGCAGGCGTACATGGTGTATTGATGCCGCGTCGTCGCAGCTGTCCGCTCAACGCTGTTGTTGCCAAAATTTCAGCTGGTGCGGTGGAATATGTACCGGTTGTACAGATCGGCAATATTGCCCAGACCATCGAAGAGCTTAAGCAGCGTGGCTGCTGGGTTGTGGGCGCTGATATGGATGGCGTTGATTTTTATGCCGCCAATATGACCGGGCCGATTGTACTGGTGATTGGCGCTGAAGGCAGAGGCTTAGGCCGACTGGTTAAACAAAAATGTGATGATGTTGTCAGCATTCCGATGAATGGCGGCGTTAATTCACTGAATGCATCAGCAGCAGGTGCTGTTCTGATGTACGAGGTAGTGCGTCAACGACATCAATTCTAAAGAGGTGAAGGCATGGGCGAATATCTGATAATTGATGGGTATAATGTAATTAACGCCTGGAAGGATTTTGCCCAACTCCGCCAGGAAAACCTGGAGCATGCACGCGAGCTTTTGGTAGCGGGTGTGGCAGAATATGCTGCCTTTAAGGGGTATCGTGCCATTGTAGTTTTTGATGCGCAGGAGGTGGCAGGCGTTGCCGCATCCGAAAAGATTCATGGCATTGATGTTGTGTTTACTAATGAAGGTGAAACAGCAGATTCCTGGATTGAACGACGTACTTATGAGCTGCGGCACGTACAGGCCAAGGTTTTTGTTGTCACCAGTGACTATGCTGAGCAGATTAATATTTTGGGAGCAGGTGCCTACCGTATTTCCTCCCGAGAATTCCGCGAGCAGTATTATAAGGCTAAAAAGGAAATTGCCAATCGTCTGGCTGTCCCCAGACGCGCCTTAAACAGAAACGAGCTTGGTGGCAGGGTGAGCGGTCATGTGCTGGCGCATTTGGAAAAATTGCGCCGGGATAAAAGTTGACGTAAAGCACTGCTCGGGATATAATAAAAATACTAACGCTTTTGTTATGAAAAATTTGCGATAACTGTTTTGCAAGACAGTGGCAGATAGATAAATAGACGGAGGATATGCTATTGATGGCTACAGATACTGTAATGCAAAACGATCCTAATGACGCTTTTGCAAAAATGACTGATGAGGAAATCGTTTTAGAATCACAGCAGCATGATAATGTTTTAGCACAGGAATATCTGCTGCATAAATACAGAAACTTCGTCAGAGCTAAGGCTCGCAGCTATTTTTTAATAGGTGCAGAGCGCGAAGACATCATTCAGGAAGGCATGATTGGTCTGTATAAGGCTATTCGTGATTTCCGTGCTGACAAGCAGGCTTCGTTCCGCGCGTTTGCTGAGTTGTGTGTAACAAGGCAGATTATTACAGCGATAAAAACTGCTACCAGACAGAAGCATATTCCTCTCAACTCCTATGTATCGCTTAACAAGCCGATTTACGAGGAGGACAGTGACCGTACATTGCTGGATGTCATCAGTGGTGTTAAGGTTGCTAATCCGGAGGATATGATTATCAGCCGTGAGGAATTCAGCGATATTGAGAGCAAGATGAATGAAATTCTCAGTGACCTGGAATGGAAGGTTCTGATGAGCTATCTTGATGGCAAATCCTATCAGGAAATTGCTGCTGAGCTGGGGCGTCATATCAAATCTATTGATAATGCGCTGCAGCGTGTAAAGCGTAAACTTGAAAAATATATCATCAGCAAAGGAGACATTACTGACCTGCGTACAGTTTACAGCGGACTGCTGGCGATTGATCCGTATGAGCGTTTTAAGAATAAAAATTCCTGAAACTGCGGATAATTGATAAAACTGTAACAAAAATATACATCATTTTGAAATTTTCAGAATGGTGTTTTTTTATTAAGAGGATTTTACGCAAGTACAGCGAATAGATATATTAACAAGTTAGTAAAGCAAAATTGACACTTCGGTGTTAGAGGAGGTTTTTCAAATGAATCAAGTTGAAGAATTAGTGAAGGTTGTAGCAGAGGCTCAGGCCGACAAAGGAAATGTTGTTATTGTTACCGGTAAACCGGGCAGTGGCAAGAGCAAAGTTTTACGTGAAGCTGCAGAATCTCAAAAATGGACCTACGTTGACTGCCGTATGCTGATCAGCGAAGAGTTTTTGGCTATTCCGGCTGCTGACAGAGGTTTGTATGCTCCGGATATGTTTGCGGACATTCTGGCAAGCTATAATGCTGATGTTATCATCCTTGACAGACTGCAGACCTTGTTTGTACCCGTATTCCACATCAACACTGACAGCCTGATGCGTAAACTGAGCAAAAAGTTTACCATCGTAACCGCATGGCCCGGATACATTGATAACGGTAACCTGTGCTATGACAAATTTGATGGCACTGAAGCTATCCGTATCAGCCCCGATGGCTTTAAGATCTGGAACGTAGAAGGTTAATAGTTAATAAGCGGAGGCTTGATATGGAGCAGAAAAAACGTCGCTTTGCTGTTTTGACCGGCGGAGGTGACTGCCCGGGATTAAACGCTGTAATACGTGCAGTTGTAAAAACCTTCCTGCAGAACGATTGTGAGGTTTATGGCGTACTCAATGGCTTTAATGGTCTGATAAACGATAATCTGAAATTAATGGATTATGCTGCAGTATCCGGCATTTTGCCGCGTGGCGGAACAATTTTAGGCACTACGAACCGTGATAATCCCTTCCATTTTGCTGTTGAAGAAAATGGTGAGCTTGTATATAAGGATATGCGCGAAAAGGTTGTTGAAAACCTGCGCAAATACGATATAGAGGCCTTGGTTGTTATCGGCGGCGACGGTAGCCTGAATATTGGTGCTGAGCTGGCGCGTGAATGCGATATTAAGGTTGTTGGTGTGCCTAAGACTATTGATAACGATTTGCCTTGCACGGAGCGTACCTTCGGCTTTGACACTGCTATGGCGATGGCTACAGAAGCGCTTGACAGGTTGCATACTACAGCTGAATCGCATCACCGTGTTATGGTGCTGGAGGTCATGGGCCGCTATGCTGGCTGGATTGCTTTGCACAGTGGTATTGCCGGCGGTGCTGACGTTATTTTGCTACCGGAAATTCCTTATAAGCTGGAACCGGTGATTGCTAAGATTCAGGCACGTAAGGCTGCCGGCAAGAATTTCAGTATTGTAGTTGTTGCTGAGGGAGCACGTCCTGAAGGTGGCGAGATGTCAATTGCACGTATGGTTGAGGGCAGCTTTGAGCCAATCCGCCTTGGCGGTGCAGGCGAAAAGGTGGCGCAGGCCATTGAAGAGCAAACTGGCATTGAATCGCGTTGCACTGTATTAGGTTATTTGCAGCGTGGTGGTTCGCCTACAGCGTTTGACCGTGTACTGTCGACGCGTTATGGCGTGGCAGCGGCGGAGGCTTGCCTGAGACGTGAATATAATGTTATGGTATCCTTATATCATGATCAGATTGTTACCGTCTTTATTCAAAAGGCTGCTTCCAAACCGCGTCAGGTTCCTGTAGACAGCGAAATAATTCGCACAGGACGCCAGCTGGGATTGTGCTTTGGCGATTAATTTAAACTTGATTAATAGATTTAACCCCAGATTAAGATAAGAATTTTACATTACAGAGGATGGTGTTAGCGCCATCCTCTGTTTTTTATCAGGAAGCTTTAAGAAGTGTGAAAAATTTTAAAAAATAGTGAGATTTAATTGCAGTTAAGCGCGATTCAGAGTATAATAAAAAGGCTTAGTGTTTGCGAAAGGGAGTAAATCATGGACTTAAATTTAATTGCCGTTATTGTGGGTATTGTTGAAGGTCTGACTGAATTTTTGCCGGTTTCTTCTACCGGTCATATGATTATTGTCGGTCATGTATTAGGATTTGAAGGACAGCTGGCAGATGTTTTTGATGTGTTTGTACAGTTGGGCGCTATCTTATCTGTTGTTTTTATTTATAAAGAGCGTTTTGCCAGATTCTTTACTAAAGATGGCTGGGATATCAACAAGGGGCTTTCTGTCTGGCACGTAGCTGCCGGTATCGTGCCTGTTATGCTGGTAGCCTTCTTTCTGTATCACTATATCAAGGAGTATCTGTTTTCTCCTTTTACGGTAGCAATAGGCCTTTTCCTGGGCGGTCTGCTGCTGATGTTTGCGGAATATAGAACTAAAGGCCGTGAGGCTGAACTTGTTGATGATGTTGATAAAATTTCTATCCGTCAGGCAGTATGGGTTGGCATTTATCAATTCCTTTCCCTGTGGCCTGGTTTTTCCCGCAGCGGCAGCACTATTGCCGGTGGTCTTTTGGTTGGTCTTACTCGCAGTGCCGCAGCAAATTATACCTTTGTAATTGCTGTGCCGCTGATGTTTGTGGCCTGTATTTATGATCTGATCAGAAACCTTCAGTATCTTTCTGCAGGTGATCTGCAGGTATTGGCAATAGGCTTCGTTGTGTCGTTTATCGTTGCTTATATTTCGGTATTATGGTTCCTGAAATTTTTGCAGAATTCCAAGCTGACCAGCTTTGCCGTTTATAGAATACTGCTGGCCGGTGTAACCTACTGGTATTTCTACATGTAAGCCTGCTCTAAAATCTTTGTTTGCGAAAGTATTGACAAAACAGGCTTTATCCTTTATAATAATAAAAGAATTTTGTGCTGGCATAGCTCAATTGGCAGAGCAGCTGATTTGTAATCAGCAGGTTGTGGGTTCGATTCCTATTGCCAGCTCCAATGAATTTTCGCCGTCAGATGTTTATCTGGCGGCGTTTTTGTTTTTCCTGTAAAAAAATAACTGCTAATTCACAGCGAATTAGCAGTTATTTGCTTTACAGCTTATTCTTCTTCAGCAATTTTTCCTTTGAGATCGTGGTCGGTCATTGCGCAAACGCAGGAGTCGGACCAAACGTTTTCAGCGGTTTCAACCATATCGATGATGGTGTAAATCGGCAGGATGATACCCATGATACCGATAGGAGCGCCAATGCCGCTCATCAGAGACAGGGTGAGGAAGTAGCAGCCCATCGGTACGCCTGCGTTACCAACAGCAGCCAGTACAGATACCAGCAGCCAGGTAAGCATGGTGGTCATGGACAGCTCAAAGCCTGCATTCTGCATAACGAAAATGGAAGTGATCAAAATGAAGGCAGCGCAGCCGTTCATGTTGATGGTGGTGCAGATAGGCAGTACAAAGCGGGAAACAGCTTTGTTAACCTTCATGTTTTGTTCAGCGGACGCCATAGTTACAGGCAGGGTGCCTGCGGAGCTCTTGGTGAACAGTGCAACAGCGACTGCCGGAGACATTTTCTTGAATACATCAATCGGGTTCAGGCCTCTTGCAAGCAGGAAGATAGGCAGAACGATGAAGAACTGTACACAGTTGCTGGCCATGATAACCAGAGTATATTTGCCCAGAGCGCCAACGATTACGCCGGCTTCAATCTGTGCGGAAAGCTGACCTGCGAATGCCAGAATACCGAGAGGCAGTACGAACAGCAACGCTTTAATAAGAGTGAACAGCAGCTCCTGGAAGCCTAATACTGCTTTCAGCAGAGCTTCTCTGTTTTCGGTTTTAGGCATAAATGCCAGACCTAAACCCATAGCAGCAGCAATCAGCATTACGGAAAGCACGTTGCCTGCGAGGAACGGCTGCAGCATGTTGTTAGGAATAACATTTAAAATGTGGTCATAGTAGCTTAACTTGCCAAGATTTTGCGGTACATTGGACATGCCGCTGCCAACAATTTCTGCCGGCAGGTTGCCGGGAGCTACCCAAAGGTAAATAGCAAGACCGATGCCTGCTGCACAAACAGTAGTCAAAAAGGTGTAAACTACAGCGTGACCAAAAATCTGACCGGTTTCTTTTTTGCTTCCCAAAGCAGCCAATGTAGTAATTACGGCTAAAGCAATGGTAGGTACGGCGATAAATTGGAAGAGGCGTGTGTAAACGGTAGCGATGAAGTTGAACAAGTCATTCAGGGGTTTGATTCCTAAATAACCGAGAATGGCACCGACTACCAGTGCGCCCATCCAGATAATAAATTGACTTTTGTTGTTTTGTGATTTGTTTTGATTTATCACTTTTTGTGCTAAATCCTTCACATCTGCATTTTGCTGCATTATATCCCTCCTAAAATAGGTGCTGTCAGATTTTTAGAATTTCTGTCAGCCAATACTCCCTAGGTTGCTTTGTGGCATACCTAAAGAATATTATAGCATTTTCTGAAAGATTTGTAAATTTCAATTTAGCAGTCATTAATGATATTTGAATATGGGATGTTTGTATTTAGGCTTACTGTTATTTATTGCAGCAAAGCACGTTTTAAGAGCAGTAGGATGTATACTTAGGTCAGAACAAGACGTTATGACGCTGAAATAGCATTTTCATTGCATTTTCATGCCGTTTATGGTAATCTATAGTATATTAAAAACGTATAATTTTTTACATAACTGCTATATAAGCAGCATGTTTATTTTTGAAGGAGAGTGAAGGATTGATGCAAAATAATGCACAAGAAATGGTGCTCGTAATTGACTTCGGCGGGCAGTATAACCAGTTAATCGCAAGACGCGTACGTGAAAGCGGTGTGTACTGCGAAATCGTATCCTATAAGCATAGCCTGGAAGCAATTAAGGCTAAAAATCCGAAGGGTATTATTTTTACCGGTGGTCCTAACAGCGCTTATCTGGAGGATTCTCCTACTATTGATCCGGAAATCTATACCTGGGGCGTGCCTGTTCTGGGCATTTGCTACGGCAGCCAGCTGATGATGCATATGCTCGGCGGTCATGTATGCGTAGCTCCCGAGCGCGAATACGGCAAAACTGTTGTTGATCTTGACACCACCAGCCCGATGTTTGCTGGCCTGTCTGAGAAAAACGTATGCTGGATGAGCCATAACGATTATATCGAAACTGCAGCTCCTGGCTTCAAGATTGTTGCAAGCACTCCGAACTGCCCGGTTGCTGCTGCTGAGGATGAAGCACGTAAATTGTATTGTGTACAATTCCATCCCGAGGTTCTGCATACCGAAAACGGCACCAAGATGCTGAGCAACTTTGTTTACAATGTTTGCGGCTGTGCAGGAACCTGGAAAATGGATTCCTTCGTAGAGCAGACTGTTGCTGAGCTGAAAGAAAGAATTGGTGACGGCAAGGTTCTGTGCGCTCTGTCCGGCGGTGTTGATTCCAGCGTTTGTGCTGCTATGCTGGCTAAGGCTATCGGCAAGCAGCTTACCTGCGTATTTGTAGATCACGGTCTGCTGCGCAAAAACGAGCGTGAAGAGGTTTGCGCTGTTTTCGGTGAAGGCGGTCAGTTCGATATCAACTTCATCTGCGTTGACGCACGCGAACGCTTCTACAGCAAGCTGGCTGGCGTAACTGCTCCTGAAGGCAAACGTAAAATTATCGGCGAAGAGTTTATTCGCGTATTCGAAGAAGAAGCTAAGAAAATCGGCGCTGTTGACTATCTGGCACAGGGCACCATTTATCCTGACGTTGTAGAAAGCGGCCTCGGCGGTGAATCTGCAACCATCAAGAGTCATCACAATGTTGGCGGCCTGCCTGACTTTGTTGATTTCAAGGAAATTGTTGAGCCTCTGCGCGACCTGTTCAAGGATGAGGTTCGTCAATCTGGCCGTGAGCTTGGCCTGCCGGAAAATCTGGTAGCACGTCAGCCGTTCCCGGGACCCGGTCTGGCAATCCGCATTATCGGCGATGTAACTCCGGAAAAGGTTGCTATCGTACAGGATGCAGATGCAATTTATCGCGAAGAGGTAGACAAGCTGCCGATGAGCGAGCGTCCGAGTCAGTATTTTGCAGCTCTGACCAATATGCGCAGCGTCGGCGTTATGGGTGACGAGCGTACCTATGATTATGCTATCGCTCTGCGTGCGGTAACTACTACCGACTTCATGACTGCAGAAGTAACCATGCTGCCGCCGGCAACTATTACTACTGCGGCTAATCGTATCGTTAATGAGGTTAAGCACATCAACCGCGTACTCTTTGACTATACCACCAAACCGCCTGCGACTATTGAGTTCGAATAATATTAATAAAGCCCAGAAGCCTTATAAATCGAAGGTTTCTGGGCTTTGTGCTTGCAAAATGCTTGCAGTTTGAGGAAAATGCAACGAATAAACAAGCAAGGAGCCGATAAGGCTCCTTATTTTTTGCACTTTGTATGAGCATTTGAAAATCAACCATTCGGAGTTCCAATTCTTGCTCAATTTCATCAGCACGGTTAAGTAAAAATGCTTTTGTCGTTTCATCTGGAGAAAATTGAGCTTCATCTCTTAAATGGTCGATGATTACTTTACTATCTGCCAATTCCTTTAGAAAATGCTTAAATACAGGAGAATCAAAGGATATGCTCAGAGTATTTATGTCAAATTTTCCATCAGCATCTTTGTTACCATGAAACTGAACTTTGCCAACTTTGGAGATAGCAAATAGATAATGTGCAACTTCTCCAATGGTTTCTAAATGAATGTTTTGAAAAGAGGTGATACTAATATTTGGCTTTTTCTTTTTGTCAAGAGTTTTGAAAAGCTCCTTTTTTTCAGTGTCAAGACTTTGGAAAATCTCTCTTTTTGACTGTCAAGTACTATGGGTACAGTATAAGAGTACATCAATGATTTACAAAAGAACTATTATTGGAATAAATTTTTGGAACGAAAACGCCAAAAAGAATCCTATGTTTTGGAAAAAGGAATTGAAAATATTATGGCGTGGAAATCGCAGCTTCATACATTACTTGACACCGAAAATCTGTAGGTCAACATTATTAGCAAGCATGGGGAAATTATATACACTCGTGCCATTTTCCCACTTGTTAGCCGCTACAATGGGGAACTGCCCCTGATACCACCAGCCATAACATTTTGCAAAACGGCAAAACGATTATCTCACAAACAGTGCAACAAAAAATAAATCGCTGACAAGCAATTTTGTAATGTCCTCACGGTGAGGAAGTTTTGAAAGGAGAGTTCACTATACTGATAGAACGTGCAGTTGAAATACGATGATGAAATATGATAAAATAAAATTGACAAATCGGAATTTATTAAGGAGGATATGGATGAAACTGTTTTTATGTTCGCACTTTTCAAGTGTAGGAAGTTTGATAAAAGAAGAAATTGATAACAAGAAAGTCGCATTTATTCCCACAGCTTCGCTGCGTGAAGGCTATACCGGTTATGTCGGCTCGGCTCGAAAGCTATTCAATAAACTGGGAGCAGCCGTAACGGAAATTGATATTTCAACGGAGGCTTATTCAACGATACAGTCTGTTTTTGAAGATGCGGATGTGATATATTTTACCGGCGGAAATTCTTTCTTCCTTATGGACCAGCTCCGTAAAACGGGAACGGATGAGCTGTTGAAGAAAGAATTGGCAAAGGGAAAACTGATGATCGGTGAATCGGCAGGTGCGATTATATGCGCTCCAACTATCCAATATATTGAACAAATGGATGAAAAGCCGGAGGACTACTCACAAGAAGATGATGCAGGGCTTGATTTGATTGATTTCTATGTTCTTCCGCATTATCTTACAGCACCATTTAAGAAAGTTACCGAGAAAATAATGACTGAATTTTCGGATTTGAATCTATGCCCAATTAACAACCGTCAGGGAATTGTAATTGATGGTGAAGGTTCAAAGGTTATTTGCAAAGACTAATTTGAAAATTCCAGTTTGTTGAACCAAATAAAAGTGGACTTGACTTATTCAAATCCCAAAAGCGATGTGTTTAAATTTTACATGCATTGCTTTTGGGATATTCTCTTTAATGCTTTCATCGGCTTGTTCAAGCCATAGTTCTTCGGTTTCTTTGTCAAATGCTTTCAGTTTGGCATGCTGTTCCGGCGATAAGCCCTTATATCGTTTCTCAAAATATTCTGCTCGTTCTTCCGGTGTTTCTTCTAGGTCTGTGAAGCCTGCAACATCTGTTGGGAAATAGTAAAAACTAATCCCTTAGCTGTGGGTAGAAAACTCATAGCTAAGGGATTTTTGCGTTTGTACATATTTATACGCTGGTCATATCCTGCTTTTTGCTTTACAATAATATTAAGATTGCCCAAGAGGAAAAGTGTTTGATAAAGCAGCTGCAGATAAATTATTATATGTATGCACAAAGCAAAGGAGGACGAAAAATGTCAGATAAAATGGAGGTTTATTATTTCAGTCCCACGGGAGGAACGAAGAAGGTAAGCGATATTTTTGCCGCTGCCGTAGGCAAAGAGGCAGTATGGCATGATTTGGGAGATAAGCAAACGCCGACGGAGCAACCGCAGGGTGAGCTGATTATTGTTGCAGCACCTGTATTTGCCGGACGAATTCCTTCTGTCGTGCGCGAAAAAATAAAAACGCTTGCCGGTGAGGGAAAGCAGGCAGTAACCATCGCTGTTTATGGTAACAGGGCCTATGAAGATGCTTTGCTGGAGATGAATGACATTCTGATTCAAGGCGGCTTTACGGTAATAGCGTCTGCAGCATTTGTGGCGCAGCATTCTATTGTGCCGGAGGTTGGCGCAGGCAGACCGGATGCGGAGGATATAAAAGAAATCCGTACATTTGCCGAAGCTGTGAAACGCAGTACTTCCGCAGAAAATGTTCATGTTCCGGGCAATCGCCCCTATAAACCGGGGATGAATGTGGCGGCAGCGCCGCTTTCGCTGCCATTCTGCACAGCGTGCGGTGCATGCGCAAAAATCTGCCCGACGGATGCTATAGCAAATGAGGACGGAAAGATGGCTACGGATACAGCAAAATGTATTCTTTGCATGGCCTGTGTTCATGCATGTCCGAAGCAGGCAAGAATTCTTCCGCTACCATTGCAGCAAAAAACCGATAACATGCTTGCTGCATTCAAGGATGTCAGAAACAAGAATGAGGTGTTTTTCTAAGAGCTTTTGCTTATATGCGCTTTAACGGCTTTTTAACATACAGAAATGCCGTTGCTTTTGCCAGCAGGCGCAATTTATGCTACAATATAATATCATGATTATTTAAGAGCGGAGAGTAGCGATGATAGCTAAAATAATTATAAGCGCCAACGAAGACGAAACCCGTATGGGGTTGCTGGAAAACGGAATATTGATGGAATATCTGGTAGAGCGCAAGGAAGAGCAGCATCTTGTAGGCAGTATATTTAAAGGCAAGGTCTGCAATGTAGTCCGTGGCATTCAGGCTGCCTTTGTTGATATCGGCCTGGAGCAAAATGCATTTCTGTATCTGGGCAATAAAAAGAATGTTACAGAAGGACAAAGCCTGATAGTGCAGATATCTAAGGATGCACGCGGTACTAAGGGACCTACTGCTACCCGCGAAATTACCTTGCCAGGACGCTATGTGGTGTTGCTGCCGCAGGCGGATTATGTGGGCATTTCGCGTAAGATTACCGATAAGGAGGAGCGCGAGCGTCTGAATACGATTTGCGAGGGCGTGCGTCCTGCAGGTATGGGAATTGTGGTGCGCACGGCGGCAACCGGTGTTGCGCGTGAGCTTTTGGAGCGCGATGTGCAGGAGCTGGCGGCTGACTGGAAGGTGTTGGCGGCACGTGAGCGTGTAGCGAAGGCTCCTTGTCTGCTGAGGCGTGAGCTTGATCTGCCTATCCGTATTGTGCGCGACTATCTGCGTCCGGAGCTGACGGAGATTGTGATTGATAATCTGCCGATTTATAAGCGTGTAGAAGAGCTGCTGACCGAGATGCCGCAGGCACAAGATATCAGGGTGACATTGTATCAGGGACTGGAGGATATCTTTGAATATCACAAGCAGGGAGAAGCAGTTGCCGGCATAAGCGACAGACAGGTGACGTTGCCGAGCGGCGGTTACCTTGTTATCGACCACACTGAGGCGATGACGGTTATTGACGTTAACAGCGGTAAGTTCAGCGGTCGTGAAAATCTGGAAGAAACGATTATGCAGATTAACCGTGAGGCGGCGTTGGAGATTGCGCGTCAGCTGCGTTTACGTGATATAGGCGGCATTATCGTAGTAGATTTTATTGATATGCATACCGATAATCACAAAAGAGAGATTATGAACTCTCTGCAGCAGGCGCTGAAGGGTGATAAAATGCATCCTAAGGTGCAGGATATCACGGTGCTGAATTTGGTGGAGATTACCCGCAAAAAATCGCGTCAGAATTTATCAAGTGTATTATATACTCCCTGCCCGGTATGCAACGGCAGCGGACGTGTGCAGAGCAGAGAAAATCTTTCTTTGGAAATTAAGCGTCGTCTGCGTACCTTACTTAAGCGCCGCAGCAGCTCAAAGAATCTTTTGATTACCGCTAATCCCTGGCTGGCAGAGTGGCTTGTAAGCAAGGATTTGCGTGCCTGGGAACGGGAATTGGCCTGCACCTTGAAGGTTGAGGCAGATGCTTCCCTGCATGTAGAAAGTTTTATGATTTTAGACAACAGTGGTGTTGACAAATAGCAGACATTAAGGTAAAATATTCCAGTATGGACTGATTTGGTCCGTCCCCAACCGCGCAGAGAGGTTCTGAAAATCCCTGGCGTCAGGGTACCGTATTTGGCGAGTCTATCATTAAGGGAGGTGCAATAGATGTACGCAATTATCAAAACCGGTGGCAAACAATACCGCGTAAGCGAAGGCGAAACTCTGCAAGTTGAAAAACTGAACGCAGAAGTTGGCGCTGAAGTAGTTTTTGAAGAAGTTCTGACCGTTGTAAATGATGCTGATGTTAAGATTGGCAAGCCCGTAGTTGAAGGTGCAAAAGTTGTTGCTAAAGTTGTTGAACACGGCAAAGCAGACAAAATTTTCGTTTTCAAATACAAAGCTAAATCCAACTACCGTAAACGTCAAGGTCATCGTCAACCGTTCACTACTGTTGAAATCACCGCTATTAACGCATAATTTTTATGGTAAGTGTTGATTTATTCAGGAACAAGCAGGGTATGATTACCGGCTATAAGGTCAGTGGTCATGCAGGTTACAGCGAAGAAGGCTCAGACATTGTCTGCAGCGCGGTTTCCGCTCTGACGCAGGCTCCCTTGCTTGGCTTGGAAAAACATTTGAAACTCAATCCGTCCTATGTCGTTAATCAGGAGGACGGAATCTTCGAGGTAGCATTGAACAGTGCTCCTACCGACCTGACAGAGGCTATATTGCAAACCATGATTTATGGAGTGGAATCAATAGCGCGTCAGTGTCCGCAATATGTTCGCATTCAAGAACATAGGAGGTGAAAGTAATGTTTGAAATTATTCTGCAATTACATGCACATAAAAAAGGTACTGGTAGCTCCCACAACGGTCGTGACTCTAACGCACAACGTCTGGGTACCAAAGCTCATGACACCCAGCTGGTAACCGCTGGCAGCATCATCGTTCGTCAACGTGGTACTAAATTCCATCCGGGCAACAATGTTGGCATGGGCAAGGACTACACTATTTATGCTAAGGTTGAAGGTCGCGTTAAATTTGAACGCAAAGGCCGCGACAAACGCCAAATCAGTGTATATCCTGTTGAAGAAGCAGCAATGTAATCTTCATAAAAATTACTCCGTAACCCTTGGGTTACGGAGTTTTTTGTATTTCCGGCACTAGATGAAAAAATGCTTCCCCGCAAAGGGAAGCATTTTGGTTTTAGTAACAGATTATTTTGCCGCGCGGTAGATATTTTCCATATCTTCAATAGTCAGCACCTTAAACTGGCCGATGGTGCGCGTATTCATGAAGCTGCATTTATATGCCAGCTCTTTGATTTCCTCTTCTGTAAGGTCCTTGCCTGTCAGTTCGTGAATGCTGGTAGGCATACCGATATGACGGAAGAAGCTTTCCATTGCAGCGATACCTTCCAAAGCTGTAGCTTCGGGATTGCGGAAGTTGTAGGGAATATGGAAAACGTTAGCTGCCAGCTGGGCAAAGCGGCCGATGTTTTCTTTATAAACATAGCGTGCCCAACTTCCCCATACTGCTGCAAGGCCTGCGCCGTGAGCAACGCCGAACATGCTGCTCAGCTCGTGCTCCAGCTGGTGGCAGGACCAGTCGCCGAAGGTGCGGTCACCGGTGGTTTCGTTGTGTGATAGGGTACCGCTCCACATGATTTCGGCGCGGGCGTCGTAATTATCCGGCTCCTTGAGTGCAATTTTAGCATAGCGCATAACATTGCGCAGCAATGTTTCGGCGATGCCGTCGATTAGTGCCAGCTGATGTGTGGCAGGAGCGGTAAAATAACGCTCCAGGGTGTGCACCATGATATCAGTGCAGCCGCTGGCTGTCTGGTAGGCAGGCAGCGTATAGGTAAGCTCAGGGTTCATAATAGCGAATTTACAGTAGCCGTAATCGGTAGAAAGGCCACGCTTGAGCATACCGTCTTCGTTGGTGATAACGCTGCAGTTGCTCATTTCGCTGCCTGCTGCCGCAATAGTCAGCACAGCGCCGAGCGGAGCGCAGGCGGTAATCTCTTTTTTCTTAGCATAATAATCCCAAACATCTCCAGGGTTAGCCAGGCCGTAGCCAATGCCCTTGGCACTGTCGATAACACTGCCGCCGCCGACTGCGAGAATAAAATCAACGTTCTCCTCACGGCAAAGCTCTACGCCCTTCTTAACCATGGAAAGCTGCGGATTAGGCACAACGCCTCCAAGCAGTACGTATTCCAGCCCTGCGTCCTGCAGGCTGGCGCAGACGCGGTCCAGCAGACCGCTTTTCCTGGCGCTGTGACCGCCGAAGTGTACGAGTACCTTGTGGGCACCGTAATATTTACACCATTTACCTGCTTCATTTTCGGTATTTTTACCGAAGATTATCTGTGTAGGTGCGTGAATCTGAAAATGATCCATAATATCAGCTCCTTGCGAGTAATAAATTAGCATTGACTAAATGCGATAGAATAATAACAAAAAAGACTGCCTAGTGTCGTAGGCAGTCTCTCTCAAAACAAATCTGGAGAGGACTGAAATACGGCTATCAGAAATCTCTCGTTCTTTGCTTATTATAGGAAATTATTTTTTCTTTGTCAATTTATTTTAAGTGTAAGGCTTAGCGCTTCTTTAATCCCAGTATTTCTTCCGGCAGTTGTGCCAGCGTAATGGCTGCAAAAACCAGAGCACAGCCAAAGATTTCACGGCTGCTCATAGCCTGTTCCAAAATAAGCCAGCCGCTTACCAGTGCGAAGGCTGATTCCAGACTCATCAGCATGCAGGCAACAAGGGAGCTGACATGTTTTTGACCGACAATCTGCAGCGTGTAGGCTACACCGCTGGACATGATACCGGCGTAGGCGATAGGTGCCCAGCCTGCAATAATATTGCTCATGGATGGTGTTTCGAAAATAAACATCAGCACACCGTTGACAACGGTGCAGGTCATAAATTGTATGAGTGACAGGCGCACGCCATCAAGATTTTTAATGATATTTTCTATGGCGATAATCTGTGCGGCAAAGCAGAAAGCGCAGATGAGGGTGTATAAATCACCTTTGTTGATAGAGAAGCCTTCGTTGATGCAGATGAAGTACATGCCTACGGCTGCTACAAAAACGCTGAGGCCCTGCAGCAGGGAAACGGAGCGACGGTAGAAGATATAGCTCAAAACAGGTACCAGAATGATATAGAGTGCTGTAATAAAGCCGCTTTTGCCTACGGTGGTGTACATTATGCCAAGCTGCTGGAAAAAGCAGGCGAGTGAGAGGAAAAGACCACAGGTGATGCCGCCCTTAAGCAGACGTTCTTTATAAATAGGGTCATCACTGCCTAAAACAGTAAAGCGCTTACCTGCCACTTTGTCGAACAATAGACAGCAGCCAAATAAAAAGACAGTAGCTAAAACACTGCGCGCGCAGTTGAAGGTTAACGGTTCGGCGTAATCGCCGCCGACGCTTTGCGCGATAAAGGCAGTACCCCAGATGAAGGCACACAAGGTGAGCATGAGAACGCCGCGTGTACTGTGATTATTTGCTGATGAATTATTCATAAACAACACCCCTATAACAAAACAATAAGATGAAGATAATTATACCATATTTTGCAATGCGTGTACAAAGGTAACAGCTTGAAAAATCGCTGCTGAAGGGATAATTTTTAGCTGTTTTTCTGCGGAACATTTCCTCTCGCAGGACTTTTTTGTAAAGCGATTAGCTGAAAATAGGAAAAATAAGGCGAAATGCTAAATTGGCGAAAAAATCGTCTACAAAGAATTTTATCAACATATTGATGAATTTATCTTTGACACCTACGACATATTGTGGTAGAATAAAGCTACAGAAAATGCTACGCTGAACCGTAGCTGTTTTTTATGATTAAGACAAGGCTTTGACCGTTACGGTCAGAGCCTTGAATAACGTATAGGTGTATTTTAAGAATAACTTATGGATTTTTGCTCTTAGTTATTATACGAAGATATTGATTTATAACTTTGATTTTTACAAGAAAGGATGCTGAAAGGTTATGAAAGTAATTAAGCGCGATGGCACAACAGTAGATTTTGATGCCGCAAAGATTGTCGTTGCTATTCAAAAAGCCAATGCTGCCGTAGAACCGGAATTTCGTATTGAGGAGGATAAAATCCAGGAAATTGCGGATAGCGTACAATCTCGTAACCGTATGCGCCTGCTTGTAGAAGACATTCAGGATATGGTAGAGCATAGCCTGATGGATGCCGGTAAGTTTGAATTGGCCAAGCAGTATATTATTTACCGTTATAAACGTGCTTTGGTGCGTAAGGCTAACACTACCGACGATTCTATTCTGTCCTTAATCCGCAACAGCAATAAGGACGTAATGGAAGAGAACAGTAATAAAAATGCAACGATGGCTGCTACTCAGCGCGACCTGATTGCCGGTGAAGTTTCCAAGGATTTGACAAAGCGTATCATGCTGCCGGCAAAGATTTCCAAGGCGCATGAAGAAGGCGTGCTGCATTTTCATGATGCTGACTATTTTATTCAGCCTATTTTCAACTGCTGCCTGATTAATATCGGCGATATGCTGGATAACGGCACGGTTATGAACGGCAAAATGATTGAAAGCCCTAAAAGCTTCCAGGTTGCCTGCACCGTTATGACACAGATTATTGCATCCGTTGCTTCCAGCCAGTACGGCGGTCAGTCTGTTGATATCCGTCATCTGGGCAAATATCTGCGTAAGAGCTACGAAAAGTTTAAAAAGAGCATCAAGGAAACCTCCGGAGGCAACATTGATGACGAAACTCTGGAGCGTCTGACAAATGAGCGCCTGCGCTACGAGCTGAAGGGCGGCGTACAGACCATTCAGTATCAGATCAATACCTTGATGACCACTAATGGTCAATCTCCGTTTGTTACCCTGTTTTTGAATCTGCAGAAGGATGATCCGTATCTGAAGGAAAACGCTATGATTGTGGAAGAAATTCTGCGTCAGCGTCTGCAGGGCATTAAAAATGACAAGGGCGTTTATGTAACCCCGGCCTTCCCGAAGCTGGTTTATGTTCTGGATGAGCATAACTGCCTGAAGGGCGGCAAGTACGATTACATTACACGTCTGGCAGTAAAATGCAGCGCTAAGCGTATGTATCCCGATTACATCAGCGCCAAGAAGATGCGTGAAAACTACGAAGGCAATGTATTCTCCCCGATGGGCTGCCGCAGCTTCCTGTCTCCGTGGAAGGATGAAAACGGTAACTATAAATTCGAAGGTCGCTTCAATCAGGGCGTAGTTTCTCTGAACCTGCCGCAGATTGGCATTGTTGCCAAAGGCGATGAGCAGAAGTTCTGGAAACTGCTGGATGAGCGTCTGGAGCTGTGCTTTGAAGCTCTCATGTGCCGCCACAATGCACTGAAGGGCATCAAGAGCGATGTCAGCCCTGTACATTGGCAGTACGGTGCTATTGCCCGTCTTGGTAAGGGCGAAACAATAGACAAGTATCTGGAAAACGGTTACTCTACTATCTCTCTTGGTTATATCGGTCTTTATGAGCTGACCAAGCTGATGAAGGGCGTAAGCCATACCGATCCTGCAGGCGAGGATTTTGCCCTGCGCGTTATGAACCGTCTGCGCGGTGCCTGCGATAAATGGAAGGCACAGACTGGCCTTGGCTTCGGTCTGTACGGTACACCGGCAGAAAGTCTTTGCTACCGCTTCGCACGTATCGACAAGGAACGTTTCGGCACGATTGAGGATGTTACCGATAAGGGCTACTATACTAACTCCTATCATGTTGATGTACGCGAGAAGATTGATGCTTTCAGCAAATTTAAATTTGAAAGCCAGTTCCAGAATATTTCCTCCGGCGGTGCGATTTCTTATGTAGAAATTCCTAATATGCGTCACAACACCGAAGCATTGGAAGAGGTTGTCAAATTCATTTATGATAACATCCAGTATGCAGAGTTTAATACCAAATCCGATTACTGCCATGTTTGCGGCTTTGACGGTGAAATTACCATTAATGATGACAATGAGTGGGAATGCCCCGCATGCCACAACAAGGATCACTCCAAGATGACGGTTATCCGCCGTACCTGCGGTTATCTGGGAGAGAACTTCTGGAATGTAGGCAAGACCAAGGAAATCAAAGCCAGAGTAATGCATCTGTAATTTGCGAGGTGAGGGCGTATGAATTACGCAGAAATAAAAAATCTGGATATTGCTAACGGACCGGGTTTGCGTGTATCGTTGTTTGTCAGCGGTTGTACGCATCATTGCAAGGGCTGCTTTAACCCGGAATCCTGGAATTTTAATTACGGCCAGCCTTTTACGGAAGCAACGCAAGAGCATTTGTTGGAGCTGTTGGATAACGAGCATATCCGCGGTCTGTCGCTTTTGGGCGGCGAACCCTTTGAGCCTGCTAATCAGGCAGCACTTTTGCCGTTCTTGCGTAAGGTAAGGGAACGCTTCCCCAAGAAGGATATCTGGTGCTACAGCGGTTATAATTTCGAAAAGGATATGCTGACCGGTAATCTCGGTCCTTGGGAAATCACTGAGGAAATGTTGTCCTACATTGACGTACTGGTAGACGGAGAATTTAAGCTGGAGCTGAAAAATCCTAATCTGCGCTTTCGCGGCAGCGAAAACCAGCGTGTAATCCTGGTGCAGGAATCGCTGAAGGCAGATGGCATTGTACAATGGGATGATGGCGAAGGCTTAAGCATCTAGCAATATACAAAACAATAAACAGCAAAGCTTCCCGGCATAAAGATGCAGGGAAGCTTTGTGAAAGAAAATAGCATTGTCGGTCTTAGCAGGACTGACAATGCTATTTTAGTTGTGTGCGTAATGATTGTGGGATAACTGATTCAATAAAGGCTTTAACTATTGCCGGATCAAAATCAAGGCCTGCCTTGTTCTGCAGCTCGATGATAGCGTCGGCGTGAGTTTTTTGCCAATGCTGGGTGCAGGGGTTAAGGTTGCGGTCATAATAGTTGGCAACAGCAACTATGCGTGCACCGATAGGAATATTTTGTCCCTTAAGGCGTTTGGGATAACCTGTACCATCCCATTTTTCGTGGTGGGCGCGGATGATATCGCTGATGGTATCAAAGCCGGGAATGTTCTCCAGCATGCTGGAGCCTGCAATGCAGTGACGTTTATAAATAGACTGCTCGCGCGTAGAAAGAAACGGCAGCTTAGCCAAAATAATATTGGGTACGGAAAGCTGACCGATATCGTGCAGCAGTGCTGCTGTTTTTATCTGCGAAACCTCGCTGGCAGGCAGACCTAGCTTAGCTGCCGTGCTGGCAGAATAATTGGCAACCTGCTGGCTATGCAGATAAATTTCCCTATTTTTAATTTCCAGCATTCTTAAATAGAACTCGCAGATATCCTTCGTCAGGCGAGCATCTGCAAAGTCCAGGCATTGTGGTATAGCAATCATAAAGCATATTTCCTTTTTATCCGTTCAATATCGAGTACAAATAGTATAGCACTTTTTGACAAAAGATAAAAGTATGCAGGCCGATTGACTTGCAAAAAAATTTTTTAGCCATTATAATAAATAGGACAACTCAGGTCTGTGGTTGCAAGTCGATGCCAGTTGCAGGCGAAACGATCCACGTAAGCAGCAGAATTTTGCTGTGAGCACGGTGCAGCTTAGAAGTAAGTCCTGCCGCAAAAAAATTATGGGCGAGAGAGGTAGTAGTGGGGAGCGCAATGCTTAGGAGCGAACCTTCCAGCAGGCGAGTGTGGGGGCGAAAACCAGGTCAGCTGAGTTGTTTTTTTGTTACCTAAATTACAGTTTGCTGCATTTTGAAAAAAAATGCAGCAAATTTTTATTTTTATACCGATTTTTTTCATAAAAATACTTTACCTTGCGGGAATTTAGGTATATAATGTACGTATCTCAAAATGGCTTACAATATCGAAAGGGGAAATTGATGATGAAGAAGATTTTATTTTTAGTTATGGCAGTTTTGGCTGCTGCGTCTATGATGATTGCCGGCTGTGGCGGTGGCGATAAAAAAGCCGCTGAACCGGAAAAGGTACTGCGTGTTGGTACAGAACCGACCTTTGCACCTTTTGAATTCCAAAAAGAGGGCAGCAAAAGCTATGATGGCTTTGACATGGATCTGGCACGTGCTATCGGCAAGCAAATGGGCTACAAGGTTGAAATTGTCAGCATGGGCTTTGATGCTTTGATTCCGGCACTGAACTCCGGTAACATTGATGTTGTTGCTGCAGGCATGAGCATTAACGAAGAGCGTCAAAAGGCTGTTACCTTCTCTGAGCCTTATTATACTTCTGGCCTGATCGTTATGGTAAATAAGGACAACAACGAAGTTAAGAGCGTTAAAGATCTGGAAGGCAAACGTATTGCCTGCCAAATCGGTACCACTGGTGAAAAGAATGCAAGAAAAGTTGCTAACGCTAAAGTAACTGCTTTCAACACTAATGATGAAGCTGTTATGGAACTGAAAAACAAAGGCGTTGATGCGATTATCAATGATAGTCCTGTTGTTGGTTATTACCTGGCACAGGGTGGCAACAACAGCATGAAGACTGTTGGTGATATCATGGAAGCAGAGCAATATGGTCTGGCTGTAAAAAAAGGTAATGATAAGCTTGCGGGCGAAATCAACAAGGCTTTGGCTGAGTTGAAGAAAAATGGTGAATATGACAAGATTTACAAAACCTGGTTTGGTGAAGTAAAGAAATAATATTTTGTTCACTACGGAGCACGACAGGGTTTAATTGCCGGACGTGCTCCGTTTGATATTAAAGAATTAGAGAAGAAAAAATGAGGGGGACCAACAAATGAAAAAGGTATTAGTATTTTTAATGATGGCTATTATGGCCTGCAGCATGCTGCTGACCGGCTGCGGCGGTGAGGAAAAAAAGGCTGCTGACAGCGCAAAGGTTTTGCGTGTCGGCACTGAGCCTGTATTTGCACCGTTTGAATTTCCTAAAGAAGGCAGCAAGGATCTGACCGGCTTTGATATTGAACTGATTGAAGCTCTTGGTAAGCAAATGGGCTACAAGGTTGAAATGGTAAGCATGGGCTTCGATGCTCTGATTCCGGCGCTGAATTCCAACAATATTGATGTTGCTATTGCCGGTATGACCATTACCGACGAGCGTAAAAAGGTTGTTGATTTTACTGAATCCTATTACACCTCCGGTCTGATGATCATGGTACGTAAAGACAGCAATGTAAAATCCATCGATGATTTGAAGGGCAAAACTATTGCCTGCCAAATCGGTACTACCGGTGAAAACAAATCCAGAACTGTTGAAGGCGCTAAGGTAAAGGCATTCAATACTCAGGACGAGGCTTCTCTGGAGTTGAAAAACGGCGGTGCTGATGCTGTAATCGGTGATGCACCGGTTATTGAATACTATATGACCAAAGCAGGCAAGAACTTTGCTAAAACTGTTGGTGAAAGAATGGAAGCTGAGCCTTACGGTATTGCTGTTAAAAAAGGCAGCAAGCTGGCTGGCGATTTAAATAAAGCTTTAGCTGAATTGAAAAAGAGCGGCGAATATGATAAGCTTTATACTAAATGGTTTGGAGAGAAAAAATAAGCAGTAGTTATCTCCGGCCTGAAACTAAGAATTTAGAAGGGATTGGGAGAATATGAATTTTGAGCTTATGGCAAATTCGTTTCCGCTTTTGCTGGCCG
Source organism: uncultured Phascolarctobacterium sp. (assembly GCF_937920985.1). Taxonomy (GTDB): domain Bacteria; phylum Bacillota; class Negativicutes; order Acidaminococcales; family Acidaminococcaceae; genus Phascolarctobacterium_A. The sequence continues at coordinate 35,151 of NZ_CALDXR010000005.1, read as the reverse complement.
GTGCCGCTATTACCGTAGAGATTACGGCGATGAGCGTTACCTTCGGTCTGTTGATTGGCTGCATGATCGGTATTGCGCGCTTGTGCAGCATTAAGCCGTTGCGTTATTTTGCCAATGTTTATGTCGATTTTATCCGCGGCACCCCGCTGTTGGTACAAATCTTCCTCGTGTATTTTGCATTGCCGAATATTATCGGCAGCCGTGTTGATCCGTTTGTGGCAGCAATTTCCGCCTGCTCTATCAACAGCGGTGCGTATGTTGCCGAAATCTTCCGTGCCGGCATTCAGTCTATCGACAAGGGCCAGATGGAAGCAGGACGCAGCCTTGGTATGACCTGGGCGCAGACTATGCGCTATATCATCATGCCGCAGGCCTTCAAGCGCATCATTCCGCCTCTGGGCAATGAATTTATTGCGATGCTGAAGGATTCCTCTCTGGTTTCCGTTATCGGCTTCGAAGAGCTGACTCGTCGCGGTCAGCTGATTATTGCCCGTACCTACGCTTCCTTTGAAATCTGGATGGCTGTAGCTATTATCTATCTGATTATGACCTTTGCCGTTGCAAGGTTTACCGGTTATCTGGAGCGGAGGTTTGACACGAAATGAGCAAGGAAATGATTGTAATCAAAGATTTGAAGAAAAGCTTTGGTGATTTGCACGTACTCAAGGGCGTAAACTTGACGATTGCGGAAAAAGAGGTTGTTGTTATCATCGGCCCCAGCGGCAGTGGTAAGAGTACTCTGTTGCGTTGTATCAACTTTTTGGAGGAGCCTACCGGCGGCAGCATCGTTATCGACGGTATTCCTCTGAACGGTGAGGCTAATATCAACGAAATCCGTAAGGAAGTCGGCATGGTATTCCAGCGCTTTAATCTGTTCCCGCATATGACTGTTATGCAGAATCTGATGCTGGCACCGATGAAGGTGCGTGGCGTTTCTAAGGATGAAGCAGAAAAGACTGCGCATATGTACCTGAAAAAGGTTGGCATGGAAGACAAAGCCAACAATTATCCCGACCAGCTCAGCGGTGGTCAGCAGCAGCGTGTTGCTATTGCGCGTGCGCTGTGCATGAAGCCGAAAGCTTTGCTGTTTGACGAGCCTACCAGTGCTCTTGACCCGGAAATGGTTAACGAGGTTCTGGACGTTATGAAGCAGCTGGCTAACGAAGGCATGACCATGGCTGTTGTTACTCACGAAATGGGCTTTGCCCGTGAGGTTGGCGACCGTGTATGCTTCGTAGACGGCGGCAAAATTTTGGAAGAAGGAACTCCTGAGGAGATTTTTGGCAATCCGAAAGAAGAACGCACCAAAAACTTCCTGTCTAAGATTTTATAATTACTTGATTTTTATTAAAAGCACATCTGTAAAGGTGTGCTTTTTTCAACTAATCATCATTTATGGAGTGATAACTATGCAAATGCAATTCGACGGAAAACAATATCCCTACGCTTCGCGCCGTCGCGTAGTTTATGGCAGACGCGGGATGGTTTGCACCTCGCAGCCATTGGCATCTCAGGCCGGCCTGCAGATTTTGCAGCAGGGCGGCAACGCGGTAGATGCCGCCATAGCCACAGCAATTTGTCAGACCGTAGTGGAGCCTACGAATAACGGTCTGGGCAGCGACTGCTTTGCGATTGTCTGGGTAAAGGATAAGCTTTATGGCATCAACGGCAGCGGTTATGCGCCGCAGAACCTGACGGCGGAGGTAGTGCGTGCTGCAGGACATACAGATAAAATGCCGTTCAGAGGCTGGCAGGCTGTGACGGTTCCGGGGGCGCCTTCAGCCTGGGCGGAGCTGCACAAGCGTTTCGGTCGTCTGCCCTTTGCACAATTGTTTGCACCTGCTATTGATTATGCGGAAAACGGGTATCCTGTTTCGCCGATAGTAGCACGCTTCTGGCAGGATGGAATTGAGGCACTTGCGCCGTATAAGGATAATCCTGCTGTGGCACCTTGGTTTGCAACATTTGCGCCTCAAGGGGTGGCACCGCGTACAGGCGAGCTGGTGCGCTTGCCTGACCATGCCAAAACACTGCGCCTGTTGGCGGAAAGCTATTGCGAAAGCTATTATCGCGGTGAGCTTGCCGAAAAAATTGTCGACTTCAGCGAAAAGACCGGCGGTTGCCTGACTTTGGCGGATTTGGCTGATTATCGTGCTGAATTTGTTGAACCGGTGCATATTAATTACCATGGCTATGATGTGTGGGAGATGCCGCCTAACGGTCACGGTATTACGGCGCTGATGGCTTTGAACATATTGAAGGGTTTTGATTTTGACGGACGTGACAGCGTAGCAACGCTGCATAAGCAGATTGAGGCTATGAAGCTGGCCTTTGCCGATGGTATGCAGTATATTGCCGACCCGCGCTATATGCGCACGAAGGTAGAGGCGATGCTGAGCGAGGAATACGCTGCCAAACGCCGTGCGCTGATTGGCGAGCAGGCCTTGCTGCCGGAAGCAGGCAAGCCCTTCTGCGGCGGTACTGTTTATCTGTGTACTGCAGATAATGAAGGAAATATGGTTTCCTTTATTCAGAGCAACTACAAAGACTTTGGCAGTGGCGTTGTGCTGCCTGGTTATGGCATCAACTTTAATGATAGAGGAGCAGGCTTTAGCCTGGACGAATCTTCGGATGATTTCCTGCTGCCGCGTAAGAAGCCTTATCATACAATTATCCCAGGCTTTTTGACTAAGGACGGTGAAGCAGTTGGTCCGTTTGGTGTTATGGGTGCCTATATGCAGCCGCAAGGTCATGTGCAGGTGTTGATGAATACAATTGATTTTCTGCTGAATCCTCAGGCTGCGCTTGATGCGCCGCGCTGGCAGTGGATTGACGGACGCGAGGTGTGGCTGGAGGACCGCTTTGCGCCGGAGGTAGTGGAGCAGCTGCGCAAGCAAGGTCATGAGGTGCGCGTTATGAGCGATTACACCAGCTTTGGCAGGGGCGAAATCATTTGGCGCTGCCCTGACGGCGTACTGGCGGGCGCAACGGAGCCGCGTGCGGACGGAACAGTGGCTGCCTGGTAATTTTATAAGTTTTGGTGCATTAATATGATACTTTTCGCTGCTTGCAGTATACATGTAATTATCATCAAGCTGCTCTTCTGAGAATGGGCATGCGTAGGATACTGCAATAGTAACCTTGCGGTAACTAGCGCACGTGAAAGTGCGTACTTTACAGGACTGCAATTTGGTACTATGATATGTATAGATGATGCGCATTGCATCACAAGGAGGTTAACAGATCATGACACAAGAAACTTTGAATTTTGTAAAAGAACAAACTGAAGCTTTGATTGCTGCTCCGAGCTGCAGCGCTGAAGCAAAGGCTGCTGCCGAAAAATGGCTGGCTGCTGTTGGTACTGCGGAAGAAGCAGATGTAACCAAGGCTTATATTGCAGAGCTGGAAGCAGACATCATGCCGATTGATGGCCTGATTGCTTTTGCTGGTTCCGAAGCAGGCGTTGGCGTTTTCGGCGCTGAACTGGCTAAAAATATTTTGGCACATGCTAAGGAAATCAAGGCTGCCGGTGCTGCCTATTGCGATTGCCCGGCCTGCGCTGCCTGCAAAGCAATTCTGGATAAAAAGGCTGAGCTGCTGTAATTAATCTTCAAAAATAATATTAACCGCCCGTGTCTCAGGTGAAGGTGAGATGCGGGCGGTTATAATTTTCTTTCAAAAAAATGCTGCTTGCGGTATAATATAAAAAATACTGAAGGAGGGAAAAGCATGGATAAGTATATAATTATGAATAAAAATATTCCGTTGGTTAAGACAACGATGTCCGCTGCAGGTTACATAACCGAAGTGCTGCAGGTATATAATCCAGAAGCCTTCCCTGTAGGTATTTTTACCGATGATTTCAATAAGCTAGTGGATAGATTAAATCAATGGTGGTGTAGCCGTATTATTCCTGCCAGTCGCGACGGATTGCGGTATATTTTGCATTTGTATGATGTAGAATCTCCGGCGGTTTTGAGCAAGCGCAGCTTGGGGTTGAGTCTGTCCGATCAATATTGGCTGAAGCCTGTTGGCAGTGAGCTGACATGGCAGGAGGTTAACTTTTTCATTAACGATTTAGGAGAAGCTTTTTTCCAAAAGGAATCCTCCAGGCCTGCAATAAACCCATTTACGCCGGATGCTTCAAGCAATGGCTGGCTAAAGAAAAAATGGGTAAAAATTCATGGCGTTACGTATCTTGCCAAAGCAGGTTCCGTGCCGCTATTGCAGCAACCATATAATGAAATTGTTGCCGCTAAGGTAGCGGAGGCTTTGGCGATTAAGCATGTTCCCTATAAGCTTATTATAGAGGATAATCGCCCGCTGTGTCTGTGTCCTAATTTTATTACTACGGAAACAGAATTTGTGCCTGCTTATTTTGTAAAGGATATTCTTCCAAGGTCTAATAATGATTCTGCTTACGGACATTTCCTCAGATGTTGCGACTATTTGCAAATACCTGATGTTGCAAGCTATTTGCAACAGATGCTTTGCCTGGATTACCTGATTGAGAATAGCGACAGGCATTATGGTAATTTCGGTTTTATCCGTGATGTTGATTCTTTGAAGTTCCTAGGTCCGGCACCGTTATTTGATAATGGTACAAGCCTGTGGTGTGAATCCTTGAATAGCGAAATAGGAACAGCGCTACCTGCTATGCCGTTTAAGGATTCGCAGAAAAAGCAGCTTACCTTAGTTAAAGAGTGTTTTGTTGATATTAATGGTATTGATGCTTGCGCTGAGATAGTACGCAATACCTTATCGATAAGTCCGTATTTGGATAAAGAGCGCGTTACGCGTATCAGCGAAGCAGTTGCTAATCGTGCGCGTGGACTGAAGAATTATTTGAGCAAGCTAAACTGAAAATGAGCATCAAAAAACCGCTAAAGCCTTTCAAAAGCCTTAGCGGTACTTTTCTGTTTGGTGCGCCTGAGAGGAATCGAACCTCTGCACACGGTTCCGTAGAAATAGTATGCTTGTTATGTAACGAATTTCAAAGCTATAAACTGCTGGTCTTTAGCTGTTGGATATAGTATAATAAACATAGAAAAAGTGCTACCGATAGGCGGTTGCCTTTAGAAAATGTTAGTTGAAAATAACCGCTCGTTTTCCTAGGACGGGGCGGTTATTTTTTTACCGAGTCGGTGCGCCTGAGAGGAATCGAACCTTTGCACATTGTTACAGAGAAATAGCAAGCTTGTATTGTAACGATTTTCGAAGCTATAAACTACTTGTCTTTAGTTGTTGGATATAGTATAATAAACATAGAAAAAGTGCTACCGATAGACGGTTGCCTTTTAAATCATGTAGTTAAAAAATAACCGCAAGTTTGGAGACTGGGCGGTTATTTTTTTGCGTTTTTACCGAGTTCATAGCCGAATTTGACACAAGCCAAACCGAAGCCTAATAATGCGAGGACTTCAAGAATATTCATCGGCGCCACCCTCTTTCTTGTAGATTTCCATAAGGATATGGATTCTTGCAATAGGAGAGCCGCAAAGCCCTCCGAGGAGAGCAACCGCCTACCGCTGTGGTAGTACTAACTAATTTTAACATATGTTTGCAGAAAAGTGAATATAGAGGAATATAAAACCGGTCGATAATATTAGTGCATAAAAAATCCCTTCCCAAACAAATGGAAAGGGTACTTTTCTTTGTGGTGCGCCTGAGAGGAATCGAACCTCCGCACACGGTTCCGGAGACCATTGCTCTATCCACTGAGCTACAGGCGCAAAAACTACAATGGAATTATACCACAGATGTGAAACTTATGCAAAGAAAAGCCTTCTTTTTTGTCTTGTGCGCGCTTATATGTTACAATAATATTATTAATTTAATAAGCATGTATTACCTTGGACATGCGCTTTGAATAGAGGTTGCTTATGAAAGATAAAAATCCGTATTGTCTGCTGGCCTTTGCAATTGTACTTATCTGGGCGTTGTGGAATTACAGCGTCAGCCTGCATTTGCTGGGCAGCTTATATGATATCATTCTTCCGTTTGTCATTGGCGGTTGCATGGCTTTTATCGTCAACGTGCTGATGAACAAGCTGGAGCAATATTGGCGCAGGATTTTTAAGCAGAGCGTCGTGTCGCGCTTTGAACGTCCCGTTTGCCTGCTTTTAAGCCTTGTGATTATCATTGGCTTTTTAGCCTTCTTTGTGCTGACGATTGTGCCCGAGCTGCACGCCAGTATGAAAATGCTCGTTAAGATGCTGCCGCCGGCGTTGGCCAAGCTGAATATTTATCTGCAGCAGAAGGCGCAGGAGCTTTCCTTCTCTGCAGACGAGCTGGCTGTGGTACAGGCGCAGGCTAAGGAGGTTTATCAGACGCTGCTTAATTATTTGCAGAACAACAAGCGCTTACTGCTGGAGCAGACGTTTTTGGCAACAGCCTCACTCTTTGAGGTGCTCGCCAACTGTGTTATCGGTTTTGTTGTAGCAATTTATTGTCTGCTGGAAAAGCATCGCCTAGTGCGCAATTTTAAACGGGTAATTTTTGCCTTTTGCTCGAAGGAGCGCGCTGCTTATATCCTGCATGTTTTGCAAACGGCGGAGCAGATTTTCCGCGGCTTTGTAGGTGGGCAGCTGGTAGTGGCGCTGCTTTTGGGCGTGATGTATTTCGTCGGCATGAAGCTTTGCGGCTTTCCCTATGCGACAGTGATTTCGCTGCTGGTAGCGGTGCTGAGCCTGATACCGATTCTCGGTACCTTAATCAGTGCTCTTATCGGCTGTTTTTTAATACTGGTGGCCGCACCGGAGAAAATTTGGTATTTTATCATATTATACATTGTGCTGCAGCGCATCGAAGCTGATTTGCTTTATCCTAAGATTGTGGGCAAGGCTGTCGGTCTTTCGGAGCTGTGGGTGCTGGCGGCGGTGACGATTGGCGCGAGCCTTGGCGGTGTTGCCGGTATGATTGTCTGCGTACCGCTGTTTTCCGTACTTTACGCTTTGCTGGCTGAAAAAGTTAAGCATCTGCTGGCAGAGAAAAATTTACCTAATTTATAAGATTTGTTAGGCACTTGGCGCTAAAAGTGCTATAATAATAAATTGATTGTAAGCCTGTTATCTGCAGGCAGCCTTGAAGATGAAAAGGAGATTTTATGATTACAATACGAGATAAGGTGCGTTTTGTTGAAACTGATATGATGGGTGTTGTGCATCATGCCAACTATCTGCGCTGGTTTGAAATGGGACGTGTAGCATATCTGCGTGCCTGCGGTATTTCCCTGGGCGAGCTGATGGCTGATGGCGTTATTTTCCCGATTACCGAGGTACGCGCCAAATATAAAAATTCCTGTACCTTTGATGATGATTTTGAAGTACAGGTAAAAATGAGTGCCTTTAATAAAGCAAAAATGGAATTTGATTATACTGTTATCCGTCTGCGCGACGGTGCTGTAGCGGTGGAAGGCCATACGCGCAATGTGTTTACCGATAATGAAGGTCACATTGTCCGTCTGAAGCCTGAATGGTATGATAAAATTCAGAAGGTATATGCAGCGGATAAGGCTGCGGAGGAGATGTGAGAGTATGGAAAAGTATAAGATTGTTCCTGTGCCGACAAGAATTTTGACTCATCACGATGATATCTGTGATGCTATTTTGGAATATGCCAAGGATAAAATCGGCCCTAATGATGTTGTCTGCACTGCCGAAAGTGTAGTAGCAATTACCCAGGGCAGAGCAATGCGCTGTGAGGAGTTCCATCCGGGGCCGCTGGCTAAGGTGCTGTCGCATCTGTTCCCTGCTAAGGGCAGTATCAGCAGCTGGTACAGCATGCAGTCTTTGATTGACGCAGAGGGCGGTGCGCGCGTTCTGTGGGCCGTAATTTGCGGCTTTGCTGCTAAATGCGTAGGCGTAAGCGGTACCTTCTACCGTATGGCAGGCAAGCAGGCTCGCCTGATTGACGACGTTACCGGCACGATGCCTCCGTATGACAAGCATATTGTTTACGGTCCGGCAGAACCGGAAAAGGTTGCTGAAGCTATTACCAAGGCCTGTGGCTGCTATGGCGCTGCTATTGCCGACGTTAACGATTTGAAGCGCTCTGCAGTGCTTGGCTGGTCTAAGGGCGTTGATCCGGATAAGGTTGCGGAAATCCTCATTGATAATCCCTTTGGCAACGGCAGTGAAAAAACACCAATCTGCATTATCAAGGATTATCATAAGGCGTAAGGAGGAAGCAAGATGCTGATGACGATTGTGGGAGTCCTTGTAGGACTGTTTATTTTGGGCGTTATAATTGTAGGTGTATATATTTCTATGCAGGGTGATGCTGTAATGCGTCTGCTGGTAAAGCAGCGCACTAAGGCTGTTTTGGATAAGGTATATGCCGACAGAATTGATTTTTCCTTAGAAGTACCTTTTGATAACGTAGGCAAGCAGGAAGGTACTATTCTGGATGCTTATATGCGTATTTATCTGCCGCAGGAGCAGTATAGTGATGTGTTGCTGCGTGGCAAGGTTAACCGTGAGGGCTATCTGCGCGAGGATGATTATTTTGAAGCAATGCTGGTTCCGGCAGGTACCGGCGAAAAGTTTGTCCTGCGCTTTGAGGCTTATGCCAAAAACGGCAAGAGCTTAGAGGAAGCAATGGAAAATATTCCTGATGTTGATGTTGCTTTGTTTGCTGATTGCCGCGGTCGCCGTGAGCTTTATACCGTAAAAGAATACTTTACTCTGACTGCGGATGAAATGCGTGCATTGGTAAAATAAGCTGACGCTTTTATGCACTGTCTTTAAAATTATATAAATGATACTTTATGATGGATGCTTCTCTGCTATAGGAGAGGCATCCATTTTTCTTTGCCTTGGAAGTGCTGAAGATAATCTGCAAAAATAATTCAAAAAAATGCGGATTTTTGCTCAAAAATGATTGATTTTGCGTGAAAATGGTTATATAATATCTGCAAGAGGAGAGATGCTCATGTTAACGCAAGAAAGATTTGAAGAAATTGTCCGCATTGTCACGCGTGACGGTGCGGCGACAGTACCGGAGCTGGCAAGGCTTCTGGAAACCTCTGAGTCCACTATCCGCCGTGATTTGGTGCAGTTGGACAGCTTGGGCAAGGTACGCAAGGTGCATGGTGGTGCGACTGCCGTGCGCGAGGCGGAGCCTGTGCAGGAGCGCAATATGCAGGAAAAATACAGTCGTAACATTGAAGATAAGCGTACAATTGCTGCGTATGCGGCAACGCTGGTGCGTCCCAACGATTTTATTTTTCTTGATGCGGGCTCGACAACCGAGCAGCTGGCAACCTATCTGACGGAGAAGGATGCTGTTTATGTAACGAACGGTATTACGCTGGCACAGAAGCTGGCTCAGCGCGGCCTGAAGACACTGCTGCTTGCAGGACGCGTAAAGGCGACAACTGATGCGGTAATCGGTACGGAAGCGGTTGCTTCCCTGCAGCATTATCATTTCAGCAAGGGCTTTTTCGGAACCAACGGTATTACGGTGGAAGAGGGCTTCACTACTCCTGATATAGAGGAGGCCATGAATAAGCGCGTGGCGATGGAGCATTGCCATAAATGCTATGTGCTTGCAGATGCCAGCAAGTTTGAGGCACTGTCGAATGTGTCCTTCGGCCCTTTGTCCAAGGGCGTGATTATTACAGCTGCGCAGGAGGGCTTGAACGTTAAGCCTTATAAGCAGCATACGGAGGTGATTGTGCTTTGATTTACACTGTAACCTTTAACCCTTCCTTGGATTATGTGGTAAAGGTTGATAATTTTGCGGTAGGCGAGATTAACCGCACCCAAGTAGAAAATATATATCCGGGTGGCAAGGGAATCAATGTTTCGCTGGTGCTGCAAAATTTGGGGCTGCAATCGGTAGCTTTGGGCTTTACAGCCGGCTTCAGCGGTGCAGAAATAGAACGCCTGCTGCAGGAGGCAGGCTGCCGCTGTGATTTTATTCAGGCCAGTCAAGGCTACTCGCGCATTAATACGAAGATTATTTCGGACTCGGAAACGGCGCTGAACGGTCAGGGTCCGCAGCTGAGCAAGGAGGAGCTGCAAAAGCTTTTCACCAAGCTGCAGGGACTGACGCAGGATGATATTTTAGTTTTGGCAGGAAGCATACCCGCTTCGCTGCCGGATGATATTTATGAGCAGATTCTGGAGCTGCTGCAGCCTGCTTGCACACGGGTTGTGGTAGATGCTACCGGCGATTTGCTTCTCAAGGTGCTGAAATATAAGCCGTTTTTAATCAAACCAAACCATGAGGAATTAGGAAAGTTCTTTGGCCGGGGACCGCTGCTGAATGAGGAGGATATTCTTGCTGCTGCGCTGAAGCTGCAGCAGCAGGGAGCACGTAATGTGCTGGTTTCGCGTGGAGCGGACGGTGCTGTACTGTTGGACGAAAATGGCAGGCAGCATATGATGGCTTCACCGAAGGGTAAGCTAGTAAACTCTGTTGGTGCCGGTGACAGTATGGTGGCAGGTTTTTTGGCAGGCTATCTCAAAACGCAGGATTATGAGGAAGCGCTGCGCTTGGGCGTAGCCACAGGCAGCGCAAGCGCGTTTAAGGATTGGCTGGCAACACGTGAGGATATTGATGAAATTATTTTACAGGGCGTGACTAATAAATAAAAAAGAAGGGGCAAAAAAAGATGAAAATAGTTGATTTGCTAAAGGTAGAAAGCATTGACCTGAAAGCGCAGCCTAAGGATAAGGCAGCAGCGCTGGAGCATTTGATTACGCTGATGGAGAGCGGCGGTAATCTGCTTGATAAGGATGAATACAGAGCTTGCGTGCTGCGCCGTGAGGAGGAGGGCAGCACAGGTATCGGCGAGGGCATTGCCATTCCGCATGCCAAGACGAGTGCGGTAAAGGCACCGGGACTGGCAGCTATGCTGGTAAAGGACGGTGTTGACTTCGACAGTCTGGACGGAGAGCCTGCGAAGCTGTTCTTCCTGATTGCAGCACCTGATACGAAGGATAATGTACATCTTGATGTGCTGAGTCACCTGAGCATGCTGCTGATGAATGATGACTTTCGCAGTGAGCTGCTGAATGCCGGCAGCGCTAAGGACTTTTTGTCAGTTATCAACAAATACGAAAACGAAAAGTTTGAGGACGAGGAAGAAGCAGCACCGGCAGCGGAGCCTGCGCAGCAGCGCAAGGTGCTGGCTGTTACTGCCTGCCCGACCGGTATTGCACATACCTATATGGCAGCAGAGGCTTTGCAGGAGATGGCCGGTAAGATGGGCGTTGCAATGAAGGTTGAAACCAATGGCAGTGGCGGCGTAAAGAATAAGCTGACGGCGGCAGAGATTGAAGAAGCCGAAGGCATTATTGTGGCTGCTGACAAGAACGTGCCTGTAGAGCGCTTTGCAGGCAAGCCTGTTATCTTCGTTAAGGTAGCTGACGGTATCAACAAGCCGAAGGAGCTTATCGAGGAGATTCTGAGCGGTAAGGTTCCTGCTTACGCAGGCAAGGGTGGCAGCGAAACGACCAGTGACGTGGCAGATGCTGAGGAAAGTCTGGGGAGACAAATTTATAAGCATCTGATGAATGGCGTTTCGCACATGCTGCCGTTTGTAATCGGCGGTGGTATTCTTATCGCGCTGGCTTTCCTGTTCGATATGGAATTTGCCGGTACGGCTAAGTTTGGCAGCGGCACGCCGTTGGCAGCCTTCTTCAAGAATATCGGCGGTTTGGCGTTCAGCATGATGATGCCGATTCTGGCAGGCTATATCGCTATGAGTATTGGCGAGCGTCCGGCACTGATGCTTGGTATCGTAGGCGGCTTTTTGGCAGCCTCCGGCGGCAGCGGCTTCTTCGGCGCGCTGTTTGCAGGCTTCATCGGCGGTTATCTGATTCTGGCACTGCGCAAGGTATTCAGTGTACTGCCTGACAGCCTGGAAGGCCTGAAGCCGATTCTGCTGTATCCTGTTATCGGCCTGCTGCTTATGGGCGTATTGATGACCTACGTTATTAACCCGCCGACTGCAGCCTTCAACCAATGGCTGGCAGGTGCGCTGGCAAGCATGAGCACAACCAGTAAGGTAATGATGGGCTTTGTATTGGGAGCTATGATGTCCATCGATTTCGGCGGTCCTCTGAACAAGGCAGCTTATGTATTCGGTACTGCTTCCCTGGCTGCTGCCGACGGCAGCGCTGTAAGCAGCGAGATTATGGCTGCGGTTATGATTGGCGGTATGGTTCCGCCGCTGGCAATTGCACTGTGCACTATGCTGTTTAAAAGTAAATTTACTTCTAAGGAGCGTCAGTCCGGTGTGACCAACTTTATCATGGGCCTGTCCTTCATTACCGAAGGTGCAATTCCTTTTGCAGCAAGTGACCCGCTGCGCGTAATTCCGACCTGCGCTTTGGGCAGTGGTGTGGCCGGTGCTTTGTCCATGGCCTTTGGCTGCAGCGTCCCGGCACCGCATGGTGGTGTGTTCGTCTTTGGCGTAGTGCAGAACTGGCCGATGTATTTTGCAGCTTTGGCAGCAGGCAGTGTGCTGGCAGCTGTGCTTATGGGGTTTGTTAAACAGAACGTAAACGAATAATAGATAGAGAAAAAAAGATAAAAACAAAAATAGGATTTTAGGAATTTAGCGGCAGAATATTGTTATTAGTGAAACGGAGGAAATAAAAATGCAACAATTTACTTATGTTATTACTGATGAGGCCGGCATCCATGCACGTCCGGCAGGACTGCTCGTGAAGGAGGCTGCCAAATTTGCCAGCAGTACCACCATTGCCAAGGGTGCCAAAAAAGGCGATTTGAAGCGTATCTTCGGTGTTATGGCCCTGGGCGTTAAAAAGGGTGAAGAGATTACTGTTACCTGCGAGGGTGCGGATGAAGATGCAGCGGCAGCAGCTTTGGAGGCTTTCTTCAAAGCTAACCTGTAATTTCGCAGTAAGAGTGATTTTTCGCGAGGTGATAAGATGCTTTCATTAAAGGGTAAGGGCGTTTGCGGTGGCGTTACGCTGGGAACCTTGGCTGTATTGCGTCGTAATGCGGCAGCAGTTAAACGCCGTAAGGTGCAGAATGCCGAGACTGAGGTTGCACGCTTTCAGGCAGCACGTCAGGAGGCTATTGCTAAGCTGGCAGAGCTTTATGAAAAGGCTGTTGTAGATGTAGGCAAGGATAATGCCGCTATTTTTGAAATCCATCAGATGATGCTGGAGGACCTTGATTATATTGAGTCCGTAGAGGGTATTATCCGCACGCAGCAGGTTAATGCGGAATATGCGGTACAGACGACGGCCGCCAATTTTGCAGAAATTTTTTCTTCGATGGAAGATGATTATATGCGTGCACGTGCTGCCGACGTCAAGGATATTTCCAACAAGGTGCTTGGCTGTCTGGGTGATGGAGGCAGCAGCTGGGAAAGCGGCAGCGGCAGCTATATTCTGGCAGCGGATGACCTGGCACCCAGCGAAACTGTGCAGCTTGATAAATCGTGTGTACAGGGCTTTGTGACGGCAGCAGGCAGTGTAAATTCCCATACGGCAATTCTGGCGCGTACGATTGGCATTCCGGCGGTTGTCAACACAGGCAGCGGCATCGGTGAAGAATATGACGGCAAGCTGATAGCGGTTGATGGCTATACCGGCGAAGTTTTCGTTGATCCTGATGAGGCTACGTTGGAACGCATCAAGGCAAAGATGGAGCAGGATGCACAGCATAAAAAGCTCTTGGAGGAACTCAAGGGCAAAAAGAGCATCACCGGCGGCGGTCAGCAGGTGCATGTATATGCTAACATCGGCGGCACGGGCGATTTAGCCAGTGTACTGGCGAACGATGCAGAGGGCATCGGCCTTTTCCGCAGCGAATTCATTTACCTGGAAAGTAAGGATTATCCGACTGAAGAGCAGCAGTTTGAAAAGTATAAGCTGGCAGCGGAAGCAATGGCCGGCAAACGCGTAATTATCCGTACGCTTGATATCGGTGCCGATAAGCAGGCTGATTATTTTGAACTGCCGCAGGAGGAAAATCCGGCGCTTGGCTATCGCGCTATCCGTATCTGTCTGGAAAGACCGGAGCTGTTTGCTACGCAGCTGCGCGCTATCTGCCGCGCTTCCGCCTATGGCAAGCTGGCGGTGATGTTCCCGATGATTATCAGCGTAGAAGAGGTGCGCAAGGCACGCAAAATTCTGCGCGAGGTGCAGGCAGAGCTGAAATATGCAGGCGTATCCTACGATTCGAAGATGGAAGTCGGCATTATGATTGAAACGCCGGCGGCAGCGCTGGTAAGCGCGGAGCTGGCGAAGGAAGTTGATTTCTTCAGCATCGGTACGAACGATTTGAGCCAGTATACCTTGGCGATAGACCGCCAGAACCAGCGGTTAGAGCCGTTCTTTGATGCACACCATCCTGCAATTTTGCGCCTGATTGAAATGACGGTGCAGGGAGCGCATGCAGCAGGCATCTGGTGCGGCGTCTGTGGCGAGCTAGGCGCTGATTTGAGCCTGACGAAGGAATTTGTACGCATGGGCATGGACGAGCTTTCCGTAAGTCCGGCAACCATTCTGCCGCTGCGCAAAAAAATCCGCAGCCTGTAATTTTTACTCATACTCATATTTCTATATAACGCATGAAAATACCCCTGATAATGCGTGAGCAGTATCAGGGGCAGCTTTCGGCGGCAATGCTTTGTTGTTGCTTTGGGGAGAACTGGTTGTATGACTGGTTCTTTTTTTGTATACGAAGGATTATTTTTTATCAGAAAAACAAAAAAACACCGCAATTTCTTGCGATGTCAATCTCAAAATGGTGACCTCGGCAGGACTCGAACCTGCGACCTTTTGATTCGTAGTCAAACGCTCTATCCAGCTGAGCTACGAGGCCAACAACAGTATTTATTTTAACGGCAAATCGATATTTTGTCAATACTTTTTTTAGAAAAAATCTTGACTGTTTTTGCTTGTCGGGCTATAATTTAGCTAATATATCTGTGGCTGCTTTGCAAGGAAGCATCAGGAGGCGCATATGAGGTCTGCATAGGGATGCTTGCCAGTATGGGCGATGGGGAATTGTAATGACAGCACAAATGGTTTTGTATTATATGTTGTTGAAGTCTGCACGATTAGGTCTGATGTGAGGCAGTATAGGGATACTGCCAGCAATGACGTTGTATTTCTTTAACAGGCATGTATAATTTAAAGGAGGATTTTTTGTGCCTGTTTCTTTAGTCATCTTAATATTGTACATTGTTGCTTTGTTCGCTATCAGCTGGTATGCTAAAAAACGTAGCGAAGGAAACAACGAAAACTTTGCTCTTGCGGGACGCAGACTTTCTGCGCCTCTGATTTGTGTTACTATCATTGGTCTGGCTGTCGGTGGTGCGTCGACTATCGGCGTTTCCGAGCACGCCTTCCGTGTTGGTCTGAGTGCCGGCTGGTATACGATTGCCTGGGCCTTGGGTGCGATTGTTATGGGCCTGTTCATGGCAAAAAAATATCGTGAGCAGAACATTACGACTATCACCGAGCTTATTGAACGCCATCATACTAAGGGCGCGGTAATTTTAGGCGTTTTCTGCCAGATTGTTATTCAATTGGTAATCATCAGCCTGCAATACATTGCCGGTGGCAGTATTCTGCACGCAATCCTGCCGGATATCTTTGATTTCCACACTGGTATGATTGTCAGTGCCATCACCTTTATCGGTATTACCTTTATCGGCGGTATGTGGTCTGCTTCCTTGTCTAATGTATTGAACATTATCCTGATTTACGTTGGTATTTTAGCGGCAACTATTATTCAGTTCAAAAAAATTGGCAGCATGGATCATTTGGCTGCTGCGTTACCGGCTAATGTACCCTGGTTCAGCTTCATTGATGGTGTTGGCCCTGTAACCATCACCAGCTGGGTTGTAACCTTGATTACCGTAAATCTTTCTCTGCAAAGTATTCTGCAGATTTCTTTGGGCGCTAAAGACGCTGCAACTGCTAAAAAAGGCTTCGTCTGGGGCGGCATTCTGATGCTGCCGGTAGGCGTTCTGGCTGCCTTCCTTGGTCTTGTTGCCAAGGCTATGTATCCTGATGCGCAGGCTGCATTGGCGCTGCCGCAGGTTATCGTAGGCCTGCAGCCGGTGTTGGCAGGTGTTACGCTGGCAGCTTTGTGGGCTGCGGATGTATCTACCGCCTGCAACCTGCTGTTGAGTGCTGGTACCCTGTTCTCCAGTGATATTTACAAGCGCTTCATCAATCCGCAGTGCGACCAGGCGCGTCAGCTGCTGATGACACGTGCCTGCATCATTATCAGCGGTATTCTTACCTTGGGACTTGCTATGAGCGTATCTAGTATTTTGGGTACGATTATGATTGGTCTGTCTTTGACTGCTGCCTTCAGCGTTATCGTAATCGTAGCGCTGTTCTTCCCGCAGTATGCTTCTAAAGCCGCAGGCTTCTGGACTCTGCTGGCAGGTTTGGTGCTGCTGGTGCTGTGGCAGCTTACCCCGGCAGTACGCATTTTCCCGAATGTAATCTACATGGAATGGCTGGTATGTATTGCTGCTTATGCTATTGTAGCTGTTATTTGCCCAGCTAAAAAAGCTGTTGCTGCCGAAAGCAACTAAATAAAAAGTATATTTGAAGCTGAAAAGCCATCTCCGTTGTTCTTGAGGAATACGGAGATGGCTTTTTGATTATAAGGTTAACTATTTCCTGTAAGCAAAAATCCCGTTCACAGACTTGCGTCGTGTAACGGGATTTTTTTGCACTACGAATGAAGCGTGACCTGATTAATCAGAGGACATTGTCACGCTTGGGGAAATTAAACGATTTTTTCGCCGTGATAGCGTTCACCATCATTGTCAGGCAGCAGGCCGTAGCGTTCGGTCCACAGAGTTTTGTATTTCAGCGCCTGGGCGTGGATAGCGGCGATACCTTTTTCGTCCAAGGTTTTGATAACCTTGGCAGGAATGCCGGCAACCAGGGAGTTCGGCGGTACGATGGTGCCTTTGGTTACAACAGCACCGGCAGCAACGATAGAGCCGTGGCCGATTACAGCGCCGTCAAGTACGGTAGAATGCATGCCGATGAGGCAGTGGTCCTCAACGGTGCAGGCATGCAACAGAGCGCAGTGGCCTACAGTTACATAATCACCGACGATGCAGGCGTAGTTATCAGCAACGTGCAGCACGCTGTTGTCCTGGATATTGCTGTAGCGGCCAACCTCGATGCGGTTAACGTCGCCGCGGATAGTAACGCCGGGCCAGACGCTGGCGTACTCCTTAAGCTCAACCTTGCCAATCAGTGTGGCAGTATTAAAGGCGTAGGCCTTCTCGTCAATTTTGGGGGCTTGTGCTTCAAATTTAAAAATCATGGTATCACCACTTTCTATAAATTGGCTGCCTTCGCGGCAGTCTTGAAAGATAAACAATTTCTTCTCACACTATTATTATCATATGAGCAGATAATAAAGTCAAGGCGTTCACATTTATTTTGCAGATGTGAAGGATTGGATTTAGTTGTGGGTGGGCGATAGAAAAAATTTTTGTGTTACCTTGACAGATTTACTGATTCGCTATATAATAACCACACAGCACTTAGACAAGCTGTATACATTTGTTTATATAAGAATTTTAGGCTATTATAATGATATTTTCTTATGCGAAAATTTCATTATAATAGCTTTTTTTGTTGCGTTTTTCGCATATTCAGTGTTTTAAAGAAAGGATGATTCTTATATGGCAAATTATTGTTACACAAATTTATACGTTTATGGTCCTCAAGAGGAGCTGGCAAACCTCTTTAAAAAGCTCAAGCGCTGGACGCGCAAGGATGAGCGCAAACCGAAATCTGCCTTTGGCTGCGGCTGGCTCGGCTTCATCGCTGAGGGCGCCGGCATCCAGGCCTTTGATCTCCGCGCTGGCGTTGAAAAAATCCAGTTCGACGGCAAAGGACAGCTCTTTATCAAGTATATATCTGCAGACGGCCCGCAGCCCGCTTTCTGGGAGGCGCTGGTGCGTAAGTTCGCACCGCGCAGCTGGTCCTGCTACCTGGCGGAGGAATCCTGCACAGGCTTGTATCTTACCAATGATACATTGAAGCGGAAAATTACCGCAGATTACGCCATTCCCGGACGTTGCGCCGATGGTTCCTACACCTCGTCGTTGGTTCGCCGCAGCACTTTCTACACGCAGTCAGCGTTGCGCGAGCTGCTCAGCAGCAGATATGGTGCCGGCAAGAGCATGGACGAGCTGGTGAAGCTGGCCTTGCAGGATGGCCTGCCTGTGTATGAGGTAAAGCGAGAGGCTTGATGGGTGCAAGAAGCGGCAGCTTTGGGGGCTGTCGCTTACCATAAAAATAAGCGCAAGTCTAAAAGGCTGTTTTAGGCGAGTAGCTTTGCAACTTCAAGTTGTTGGCACAGATTAACTTAAAAGCAGAGAAAAAACTCAGTCAGCTTATTAGCCTAGAAAAACAGACTATATACCTAAAAAATGATTTATATAAACTGCTAATATAATATAGAGAAGTTTTAGCAAGAGGTGATGACGTTGTTTGCTGCGCGTTACAAGAATATTGGATTGAAAATAGCATATTACAGAAAAAAGAGAGGCTATACGCAAGCAGAGTTGGCCGAGCGGATTGGCATGAGTGTTGCCTATCTTGGGCAGATTGAGCGAGGGAACAGAGGCAACAGCTTTTCTTTGGAAACTCTGTATCAGATTGCTGATGCGTTGAAGATTGATGTTAATTTGCTGATAAAAAATGAAATGTTGGCTTGATAGGTGGTAGTGCAACTTCTAATGAGAAACTAATGTATATAGAAAAACTAATATATACAGCAAACCATAAAATATATTAATTTAAGGAGTGATTTTCAAATGGCTAATTATCCGGAAGATTTACGTGAGCGACTTAAAAGAAAGTATGAGGAAAACGAGCATACGGTTGTAAAAATTGCTTTAGTCGGGCAGCCTGGTGCAGGTAAGTCGAGCGTCATTAACAAGTTGATAGGTAAAAATTTATTTAAATCAGGAGTATATACAGATACTACAGTTGACAGTCAGGAGGAATCATGGGGAGCATTGAGAATCGTTGACTTGCCAGGTTATGACACAAAACAATTTCCGTTTGAAGACTGGTGCAAACAATTTTCTGTAGAAGACTATGATTTGTATCTATTTGTGTTTGCCGGTAAATTACATGATGCCGATGGAAAGTTATTTAAAAAATTTAAGGAATGGAATCAATCTAGGAAGCACCCTTATTTTATTGTGCGCAATAAGGAAGATGATATATGGGATGGTGAAAGAACTCTAAAAGAGCTGAAGAAAGAAATCGTTGAAGATGTTTATTCCAAAGTAGGGGCTACAGACATAAAAGTTTATTTTACAAGCTGTAAAACTGGTGCTGGGTTCAAAGAATTAAAAAACGACATTTTGGCTTCCGGCATTGATGATGTAAAGAAGGATAAAATTATTGCGGCCTTTAAAGCAGATAGTATTAAGGATTTAGATAGAAAAAGAGCAAAATGCCTAGATGATATTAATATGTATGCTTGGGCTGTAGCTGTGAATGCTTTGAATCCAATTCCTGGTGTTGACGTTAGCTTTGATTTAGCAGCTTTTTATAAGATGGCTAAAGAAATTAGAGAAAGCTTTGGGCTTGATGAAACAGTTATAGAGAAATACATGACTGTATTGGGACCGGTAGGGAAAAAACTTGCAGATGAGGTGCTTGCATATCTTACCAAAGAAGGCATAATGTGGGTTATCAAGCAAGTAGCTGGGCAATATGCTAAAAAACAATTTGTAAAATATATTCCTTTTGTCGGGCAGGCAGTAGCAGCTTGTGCTGGTTTTGCTATGACCAAAACATTAGGAACATATTATATAGATAATTGCTTTGAATTAGCGAAGGAAATTCTTGAATATGAAGTAATGAATAGCAAAGATAAAATGAAAAAATGAAAAGCAGTAATGTCTGCAGGAGTTGTCAGCAGTTATCTTCGCTATGATTCGATAAGAATATTGTAGCATCAGGGAGTCCTTAGTGGTAGACGATATTTAGTTTTCAAAGAACAAAATTTACGTTGTAGGCATGGCGGCTTTGGCTTACAAACATATTATACGAGGAGAGATTTACTATGAAAAAGCTAATCACAATTATTCTTACTACTTTGATATTTATTATTGCAGGTT
Source organism: uncultured Phascolarctobacterium sp. (assembly GCF_937920985.1). Taxonomy (GTDB): domain Bacteria; phylum Bacillota; class Negativicutes; order Acidaminococcales; family Acidaminococcaceae; genus Phascolarctobacterium_A. The sequence goes on along the minus strand of NZ_CALDXR010000005.1, from coordinate 15,035 downwards.
GTGGAAGTTCTACACCGTCATATCAACTTCCTGTTGATAATAAAAATCTTGCCTCATATCTTGCTGATGATCAAATATATGCTTTTTACTGTCCAAACCTTGAAAAAGACATCTGCTATCAATCTGTTATGTACAATGATGCAGATGCTATCAAAAGCGTTACTACAATGGGAAGTGCATTTAATAACTATGGTCTTAGTGCTTCCTGGTTAAAAAAGGATTTGATAAAAAAAACTTGCACTACTATAGTTAGTATATCTGATATACTACAAAGACAATCACATACAGATATACCTAGTGGTCATAACTTAAAAGCATTTAAGTATTATTGTTTTCCGAATGGTGAAGTATCTATCATCGGCTATTACAAAGATGACTGTATTTTACTCATACAGGTATCTGAAAACGATAAATATACGACAGTAAAATGTGATGGTATTCATAGAGAAGCTGCTTCTGCAAGTAACATGGAAATGTTCAATAAACGTGAAAAGTAGTATCAATCAAGCTGTAAGGATATATTGAAGAAAAGTTTTCTGCTGTATCACATTGAACGTACAACCAAGTTGCGATTAGTGTATAAAAACTAGGGTTGAGAATACTTGAAGTATGTATTATTTTGTCATCTATCTGCTGGCGCTGTGGTGCGGCATGGCGGTAGAGGTACGCATGCTTTGAGCTTGACTGAGCAGGTGGAGAAAATGCTCCACTTGCACCACTTTTTTCAGCCTTTTTGCTAAAAAATCAGTGGCTCGAAAATTTTAATATAATATAAATAAAAATCTCTTGAAATAGCTATAAATGCTATAAAATAAAGGATTAGAACCCTTACGAAGACTTTACTTACAGGGATATATATTATGGTTAATGGCGCAGTTTTTCTTCTTGCTCCAAAATTAGTGGTTCAAGTGGTGCAAGTGGCGCAGAATAAGAAAAGCAAAAAATCTCAAAAACTTCTTGACACATCTGATATTTTGTCGTATACTAAACATAGCGTAAAAGCGCTACCTATAATTCAACCATATAAGAATTATAAGATGTCATTACGGGAAAAATCTAAGATTGTGTGTACTAGTAGTGTGTATGCTATTAGTGTACCCAAAAATTGATTCCCATAATGGCTTTTTTTATTGCCTTTTTCTAGCCTATTTAAGTGTTATAAAGAAAGGATGATTCTTATATGGCAAATTATTGTTACACAAATTTATATGTCTACGGTTCTCAAGAGGAGTTGGCAAACCTCTTTAAAAAGCTCAAGCGCTGGACGCGCAAGGATGAGCGCAAACCGAAATCTGCCTTTGGCTGCGGCTGGCTCGGCTTCATCGCTGAGGGCGCCGGCATCCAGGCCTTTGATCTCCGCGCTGGCGTTGAAAAAATCCAGTTCGACGGCAAAGGACAGCTCTTTATCAAGTATATATCTGCAGACGGCCCGCAGCCCGCTTTCTGGGAGGCGCTGGTGCGTAAGTTCGCACCGCGCAGCTGGTCCTGTTACCTGGCGGAGGAATCCTGCACAGGCTTGTACATTACCAACGATAAATTGAAGCGGAAAATCACCGCAGATTACGCCATTCCCGGACGTTGCGCCGATGGTTCCTACACCTCGTCGCTTGTTCGTCGCAGCACCTTCTACTCTGAAGGAGCTATGCGCGAGCTGCTCGTCAGTAAGTACGGTATCGGCAAGGCCATGGCCGAGCTCCTGGAGCTGGCCAAAAAGGATAACCTTCCTGTCTACAAGGTGAAACGCGTCGACTAGGACGCAGGGCTGCCACGCAAGTGGCGGTCTTTTTATATTTGGAAACAATTTGCCAATACTGCTTGCGCAAATTCCTCCAAACGCCGTATAATAGATGAGAGTTTGAAAATCAGAGGTTTATATGAAGAAAAAATATCTATATTTACTTTTGCGCGTGCTTTGAGCTTGACGGAGCAGATGGAGCGAATTTACAGGGGCAAAAAGCATTAGTTACAGGTAGGCGCTCATTGATGCGCAGATGCCTTTTTTATATAGAAGATAGATACGTCTAGTAAAAAACAAGACATATTATAAACCCAAAAAAGCAGACTATATACCTAAAAATCAATTTGTATAAACTGCTATCATTATATGTAAAAACAATCTTGGGGTGATGATATTGTTTGCTGTGCGGTATAGAATATTGGTTTAAAAATAGCATATTACAGGAAGAAAAAAGGCTATACGCAGGCTAAACTGGCGGAGCAGATTAGTATGAGTGCTGCTTATCTTGGGCAGATTGAGTGAAGAAACAGATGCAATAGCTTTTCGCTGGAAACGCTGTACCAGATTGCTGATGCGTTGTAGATTGAGGCTGAGCTGTTGTTGAAGGATGAAATGTAGAAGTCTATAATTAAAGCAAAATGTGTATAGTTGTTTAGAAGAAAAGAGGGATATTTTTATGGCTTTACAGCAGGATTATCTAAAGTGTATTGAGAAGCTTGCAGAAATTAAAGAACTTTATAGTTATCCGGATTTTGATGCAGATTTAAAAAGATTTAGGGAGCGGCTATTAGATAAAGAGTTTCGTATTGCTGTTGTAGGTGAGTTTAGTTCGGGAAAGTCTACGTTTATTAATGCTATTTTGGGTAAAGACATTCTTAATCATGCGACAACAGAAACGACAGCAGTTGTTACTAGAATCATTAATGTTCCAGAAAATGACACCAGAGTAAATAAGGGAAATGTGTATTTTAAGAATGGTAAAATATTAACATTAGATAATTTCTCTAAACTTAAAGAATATACAACAACCTTGAGCGTTAACTATAAAGTTGTAGATGAAATTGAACGCGTTGATATATTTGTTCCAACTTTTAATAGTAGTGCTGATGTCATTATTTTAGATACTCCTGGCCTCAACGGAATGACAGACGGGCATCGTGAGATAACGATTGATATTATTAAGAGAGCACATGCATGTATTTATTTGCTGCAAAAGCGCGGATTAACAGAAACGGATATTACTTTCATTAAATATCTGCTGAATTACCAAAGAAATTTTATTTTTATTCAGAATTTTATTGATGAACTTAGGAGTGATGAAGGAGAAACAGCAGAAGAAAAAGTTTTAGAACAGAAAAAGCTTCTGGAAAAGAATATATTTGCTGAACAAAAAAATGCTAAATTTTCCATTTGTGGTATTTCTGCTTTATTGAAGCTTGCGAGTGCAGATTTTGATATTCCGAGACTGTATACAAGTAGTACACATGACTTGACAGAAGCAGAACGAAAAGATCTTGCACAAAAGTCTAGGTTTGATTCTTTTGAAAAGATAATGGAAGCTCAATTTAAGGAAGAAAATTTAACCTCTTTACAATATGGGGATACTGCTTGGGCAATTAATAATTGGCTGCAAGAGCTTTTGAAATATATAGAGCTAGAGCACAAGCATGCAGAAGATGTGTTGAAAGAAGCTCAAGAGCAAAGCTCTATAAAACGATTAGAGTTGTTAAAAAATAAAATAAATAATAATATTCCGAAGCATAAAAAGTATTTGGAAAACTACATTGTAGATAAAGTAAGGTATATCAGCAAAGATAACTTAAAAAATATAGAAGATAGTATTAATAGAATACTGAGAGAAACATTTGCTAAGATAAATAGCTGTAAAAAAATAAATGAATTAGATAAGGTAAATGAGGAACTGACGAATAATATAAATAATAGTCTTGATTTACTTAATTCTGAAGTTATTACTAATTTAAAAAATAGCTTTGGTGCCTTATACCAAATTGTCTTAGCCCAAGTATCCGAGTATAGTGGCATAAAATGCAAAGATTTTCCTAAGCTGGAAATATACAATGAAAGAAGCAAGCTTAGTTATAATAATGTCATTAATGACAGGGCTCATAGATTGCAGAGGCAATTAGAAGAAAGTAGGGAAGCAGAGTTTAGCCTTCAGGTAGAACAAGAGAGAATAGAGAGGGATACTATCGATGCTGCCAAAGAAGTAAATTATTGTAGGCAAGAATTAGCTGATAGAAAGAAAAAAAAGCAAGATGATTTAAACAGGTTGGGAAGAAGGCCTGATAAGAGAGAATATGAGGAAGAATACACCTATTATAGAGATAGAACAGGCTTTGGTTCTTCTATAACAAATTGGCTTTTGGGACAAAAGAAATGTACTGGTTATCGTACTGTACAGGATGATAGTGCAGGAAAGGCGTGGGATGCAAAAAAACAAGAAATATTGAATATTGCTATAAAAGCTATTGATCGGATAACAAGCCAAAAAGGTGCTGCAGAAAGAAGACTTACGCGACTTAGCAAAGAGAAAGAATCTCAAGGTGCAATTTTAGCAAGAATAGCTAAGGAAATAGAAGAATTGAATCGCCAACTGGAGATTCAAAAAGCTACAGATGAGCTTGCTATGAAAAAAGCAGAAAGAGAATATCTTTATAATCGCATAAAAAATATGGAAGACCATGTTAAAAAGTATTTTGATGAAATAGCGAGTCGGCAAATACAGGATAATATGGATAATGAATTAAAGAATCAACGAAAGAAGCTTATTGCTTGGGCCTTAGAAAGATATAGGGAGGCTGTTCAGCAAAAGCTTTCGTGGGTTGAACAATGTAAACTAGAAAAAGCACCAGAATTACAATCATCAATAAGTAATCTAAAGTCTGTAATAGAAAAAATAAATGAAATTATTAAAAATACGAGGTGTAAAAATGTATAACTATTTACAAGATTACAATAAACGCAAACAAATAGTAGTGGATTATATTAATAGAACCATAGATGTATTAATAAAACAGGGGAAAAGTGAATCTGCAGATAATTTGAAGAAGTTAGTAGATAATGTGGAAAAAGGGTTATTTAGCATTGTGCTGGTAGGTGAATTTAGCGCTGGAAAATCTACTTTTTTAAATGCTCTGATGGGAATGCGTATACTGCCGTCTTTTACAAGTGAAACTACGGCTACCGTTAATTTTTTACGTCATTCTACAGAAGCACCTAATGGAGAAGCAGGAATTGTTTACTATAATGATGGTCATCAAGAAGTGCTTAAAGAGCTAACTCTGGATAGTGTTGCTAATGTTGTTAGTACGAAAAGCAATATGGGAAAGGAGGGCGTTGCGCTTTCTGTAGATCATGTTGATCTTTTTTTGGAGTCTGAGTATTTAAAAAATGGCATCATGCTAGTAGATAGCCCGGGTTTAAATGGTATAGCTGCTAACCATTTGGAAATCACTCGTAGGCAGATTGAGAAGTCACATGCAGCTATATTTATGTTTAGTGCAGATCATCCAGGTTCTAAAAGTGATTTTGAACATTTGGAAGAGTTAAGGAGCAAGTCGAAAAACATATTTTTTGTGTTGAATAAAATAAATGTAATCAATCCTTCTGAAAATGTTACTGTTGAAAGTGTAATAAATGATTTAAAGGATAGCTATCATAAAAAATTTCCTGAGGAAAATGAGATTCCCGAAATATGGCCTGTAGCAGCTAACGCAGCCCTGGCTGCCAGAGATAAAAACTACCAATATCAAAATGGTGAAGTAGTAACAACTAAGGCTAGACGCTCTGAACTTGAAGAAATCTCTAAGATGAAGGCTTTTGAAGACAGACTTATGGAATATCTTACAACTGGAGAACGCACACGTGACCAGCTGCTTGAGCCGGTAAATAAGTCTATAGAATCACTTAAACGTCTTAAGGATACTTTAGACGATGAAAAACAGGGCCTTAGCAATAAAGAAATAGCAGAAGATTTTTTGAAAGAAAAGGAGGCTGTAGAGAAGCAGCAAAAGGAATTGGAACGCAATAAAAAGAGTATATTAGAGCCTATTCGCGGAGAAATAGTTGCATCTATTAGTCGTATGAAAAATGCTATCGGTAGCAATATTGAGAGGATTCAAGAAAATATTAGTGACGAAATCAAGCTATTGGATGATCCGGAGGAGTTGTGTAATTTTGCTGATGATTTAGAAGATATTCTTGATAGAAAATATAGGCATTTAATTAGAAATATTCAAGATGATGTATACAGTGAGATTCTTGAAATAGCTCAGAATAAATGCTATGACTATTTATCTGACTTAGATCAAAAGTTTAATGCTATACACGATGCATCTTTAGATATTAATTTAAATAAGCGTTTTGAAATTAAAGAAATAAATATATCTGCTAATATTCAGAGCTTTAACAATCAAATAGAAGAGCTTGAAGCTGAAATAGCTAAAATCAATAATGGGACAGAAGATTTACAGCAGAAAATATCCGCAACAAGCCGTAAGGAATCATTAATAGATGACTTAAAGAGTAGAAAGCGGGAACTGCAAGAGCGAAGAAATTATATTATTGATAACTTCCCTATTCCTCCTAAAGAAATAAGCTACGGAACAGAAGAGTATTATCGAGATAGAAAAGGTGTGTTTGGTGTTATTGTTAAAGTTTTTTGTGGAAAAAAGAAGGATACTCAAACAGTGAAGCGCATATACAGTGAAGCACATGATAATGCAATTGAGGAAAGAGATGGTAAAATCGAAATAATTAATAGAGAATTAGAAGAAATAAATATAGAACTTACTAAAATTAATAATCCGGAATTGGATAGCAGTTATTTTAGAAGCTTGCTTGAAAGAAATGACAAGCAAAAAGATGCTTTGTTCGAAAAAATTCAAGATTTAAACGAAAAAATTCAAGATAACATAAATGCCAGTTCTAAGAAAGAATGCAGGTTGCTAAAGAAGCAAATCAAAAAATATGTTGAGGAACGTAGTGATGATTTGGAGAATTTGTTAAAAAAAGTATTAGACGGACAAAAAAATAAGTATCTAGAAGCTGTTAAGGAAATCGTTGCTAGAAGCATTGATAACGAATTGACTGAGTGCGAAGAAAGGCTTGCTCATATTGTTAACGTTATTCATACTAATGGAAAGGACAGAGATAACAGACTCAAGGAAATAGAGACTTCTTTGGAGGAGATTGGCAAATTGATGGAAGCGGGGATTGATTTAAAAACTGAGTTGCAAAGCAGCCTTCAAGGATATATTAGACAAAGTAGCATTATAGGAGGGAAATACTGATACCATGGAAAATTTGGATTTCAATACGTTAATAGAGACAGCACAATATCTTGATTGCGCCAGAGATAGGGAAGTATTGGAGAATATGAAAGCGGTTTACGAAAGCGGAGAATATTTTGTCGCTTTTGTGGGGCAGTTTTCTGCTGGCAAATCCTATCTCATTAACAATATCATTGGAAGAGCTATTTTACCTCAGGGGACAATGGAAACTACGCCTTTGCTGACATATATACGCTATGGAAAGCAGGAAAAAGCGATAGTGGTTTCTACAAATGGCAGTAAGCAGGAGATCAATATAGAAGAAGTGGCTGATATTATTCAAAAGGGTAATGAATCTGCCTATAATATTAAGGATTTAGAGCATATAGAAATCTTTGTAGATAGCGACATGCTAAAGTCAGGCTTAATTTTACTGGATACTCCTGGTGTAAATACTTTGATAGAACGCCATGAACAATTATTGGCACAATCTTTAATTTTAGCTTCAAGGATTGTGTATGTTACTGGTAATGCTCCGTCTAAAGTAGATATAGAAAAGCTTAGCTATATGCAGGAGCATGGATTTAATCTGGCGTTCGTTCGAACTCATTGCGATTTGGTTAATACTGCCGAGGAAAGCATCAATGAATTAATTGCCAATGATGTACATATATTGCAGCAGGAGAAAATTTGTATTGGTGCTATTTTCCACGTATCTAATATTCCAGGAGCTTCTAGGTATGATAATATAACTTCAATACAAGATGTATTAAAGAATTTAGGAAGCGATGTAGAAAAATACCGCTTAAAAGATTTTGCATATCAATTGGCGTTTTTTAAGCAGAAATATAGTAAAAGATTATCAGAAGCTGTTTTGAACCTGCAATTAAAGCAGAGAAATGCATTAGATGAAATTAATAGAAAAAAACAAGATGCCGAGAATAGATTGGATTGGTTAAAGCAGAAATGTGATACTGAGCGGAGCAACTTACAGGAGCAAGTTGCAGCAGATGTAAGAAGATTAAAAAAATCTTACCGCAACGCCATTGAAGGCTATGTTGATAGTGCAGCAGCTGAAATTTCTGAAGCTAGAGATATTGACAATGTCAATGAAATGAAAGCCCTTTTGAGCAGATTACAACATCAGACAGCAGCGCAGGCTATTAATTACCTTAATAGCAATGTTACGCCTCTTTTGGCAGATATTAATAAAAATGAGGTTTTTACAACAGCTGATATGGAGAATCTGGAAGTTCCTGAAATAGATAATATGGATGAACTTGTTGCTTGCAGGAATGATGAATTGGTTAATTTAAAAAATAACCTTTCAAATATTTGCGATGCCAAGGAAACATTAGCTTTTAATATTCAACAGGCCGAAAACTCACCTGAATATTTGGAGTTAGTAAACTCTTTAAAAGAATTGAATAAACAGCTTCAAGAGATTAGGGCTGAGGATTCTGCACTTGGTGAGTATATTCCTGAGATGATACAGGTTATGCCTGAAGGCATGCAGCCATCTGATGTAGGTAAGTTTGTAGGTAATATAGCAGATTGGGCTATGATTTTACTGCCATCAGGTGCTCTAACTAAATCTGGAAAAGTCACTAAATATATGGGGAAGCTCGTTGGTGTGACGGAAAAGGCTTCGAAAATTATTCAAAAAGGTAAAGGTACTGCTGATATATTGAATAAGCTAGGAAATATGGGCAAGGTATATGCAACTAAAAGAAGAATTGTAAAGGCAACAAAGATTATTGAAACTGGCAGAAATATCTCTAACCAGATCAGACAAAATGATACTACAGGGATGCTTGATTATCTTACGTTAGAATATTGGGGACAAAAATTAGGCAGTTGCTTTGATGCTCCTCCCAGGTTGGAGGAAAATTTAGAGTATCGCAGTATTTATATGCGTCAAAAAGAAGAGCTGAGAAAAAATATGCTAGCAGTTCAACAGAAGGCCTATGAAGAAAAATGTCAGCTTGGACTGTTCAGAAATGAACAGGCGAAGCAAAAAGCATATATGGAAAGTTTATGCGTAGATGAAAAACGGCTTGAAGAGCAAATAGCAGGTAAAGAAGCAGCTATTAAAAAAGAAGCTAAAAATGCAGCTTTAAAAAAATGGCGTGAAAATACAAGAATTTTATTTGAAAAATCTATGTTGGCAACGTTGCCTGATTTAATAGAAGACTATCTGGATTCTGTAACCGATATGGTAGAGTTGTATGTGAATAAGAAGCTGGAGTCAAAAATGCTTTTAATCAGTAAAGAGCAAAATAAATTAGAGGAGATTTTGCTGCTTAGTCCGGAAGAGGTAGCTGTGAAGCTTCAAGCTGCTTTAGAGCTTAAGTCGAGATTGGATAATAACAATGAAACAGAAATGTGTTAAGTATTTGGAGCAATGGCTTTTCGTTGGAGATAATTCTCGCTATGTTTTTTTGAAATGGCTGCTGGAAAACGTTTCTTTACAGCCGATAAGCACTCTGTCCAAACATAATATTGTGTTAAAATATGGCTTTAAATCAGAGGTTCACGCAGATAAGGACAAGTTGTTTTTTCAATGTTCTAAAACACTGCCTTGTACATATATATATTTTCCAGCAGAGAATTTTGAGATGGAGGAAATAGACGTTAAAAATATCATATTTTTTGAAGAAGCACCTTTCTGCAGGGAGTCTACATATAAAAAAATAGAAGAGCTTAGACGAAAATATCAAGGCAGTCATATTTGTATAGCTATTATGGATTTGCCACGGAATCAAGCTTATTCAGATCTTTTAAAGGCTGGCGAGGATGTTCAACAGGCAAAGAGAAAGTATTCTGATTTAGGGTATTCTATTATTACTGTAACCAGTGCTAATGATATTGCTAAAGTTTTTGGATGGAAGGAAGCTTCGTTATTGTATTGGCAGCAGCAGCTTGTCAGGGATATGGATGCATTTGCAGAAGGTATAAAAGATCTGGAGGCAGACTTTGAGTTTATACTTGAAGATTTAAGATTTGATGACGGAATCTTATCCATAAAATTTAAGGATGCCTTGACTAGCTATAGCTTATTTGCGATGGCAGTACATTTGAAAAAACCAATATGGCAGTATTTTTCTATGCTAGCTGAAGAGAAACTGTTTCCTGCTACCAAGAAGGGGGGAGTATATGAGTTTATAGACATCTATCTTGAAAAAATGGATGACAGCAAATTGTGTTTTTGCGATAAAGACACGGAGATAAATTTGGCTGCTGATAAGCTTAGGAGCTGCTATAGAAAAAAATTTAAGAATTCACGTTTTACAAAAGTTTCTATAGGCAGGTGCTTAACGGAAGCAGAATATAATAAGGCTGTAAATGATAAAGGCAACGAGTTATATGGTATGCGGGCAGAATTTACTGTTCTATTTAACAGCTTTGTCGAAAATGACATAACTGATATTTTAAGCAAAAGGCTGATGCAGAATTATAAAAGGATGAGAGGTTTATTAAATGAAAGGTAGTATTTTGTGTGCTGGAGCTTTGTTGGGCAGCATTTTTACGGTATATTCATTAGTGCATCCTATGGATGGAGTTTATGGTTATATTTTGGTTATCTTTTTATCAGCGGCTAGTAGTATATTTTTAAAGCTTGGAATTGATAATATTTATGCTGCTATCGAGAATCAAAATGAGCTTATGAAACAAGCTCTTTCGAATAAAGATGATGTCGTGAAGCTTGTTGATGAAAAAATAAAAGAAGTTTCTTCAAAACTACAGGAACAGCAAATACAAAGCAGTCAGAATAATGCTGCTGTTATGGAAAAGCTAACTTCTTTGATAGAATGTGTTCAAGAAGAAAGAAAGCAATGTGAAAATGCTAATCTGATTTTGCTTGAACGATTTAGTGGAATTGATCAAAAGCTGATTCAATCCAATAAACTTATCGCTAGCAAATTAGATGATCAGATTGGAATGGTAAATAAGATTAGGAGGGAAGTTGAGGATAAGTTCAATAAAAAATCCGATGCTATAAAACAAATCAGCGACCGCAACAAAGCTTCTTTGGATAGCATTGAGAGCCAGCTTAGTGTCTTGGATAAAATAAATGAAGTTGCTGGGAAATGTGCTAAAGAAATAAAGAGGCATAGAGATGAATTTGGTGATTTTATAGAAGATATTGAAGAAGACTGCGGACAATTGAGCGAAAATATTGAAAAAAGCTTGGCGGAAATTAAAACTCAAAATACTAATTACATCGAAGAATTGGAAGGGCTGCGCAAGCATTATACTAGTTTATCCGAAAAGGATATGGAAATTTTATCGAAGCTGAGTTTGGAATTGAAGTAGTATGGAGATATTTTATGCAAAATGTGGATGTAGAGTGTTGTGCCGTTAAGGCACTATTAGCAAAAATTGAAAAAAAATACTATACGAAAGAAAAGTTTTACGTAATTCTGCTTGCTGGAGATAAAAACGCTTATAAGAAAATAGAAATAGCTGATGCTGTTAAGCATATGGTAGATGTATGTCTGGTGTTTGGTGATAGTAAAAGAGCCTTGAAATATTTGCAGGTTTTATTGAAAATATATAAGAATATTTTTGATGATAAGAAGCTGAAAGTTTATTTTGAAGGCGTACATAGGTGTATTGCAAAATAGTTTATTGACTAACCTATGCAAAATACATTAATATTGAATGCAGACGAATATATTGCTTACTATGCAAGCGATTGGCTGCCATGCAAGTGGCGGCCTTTTTACATTTACAAAACTATTTATCAATACTGCTTGCGTAAATTCCTCCAAACGCCGTATAATAAATGAGAGTTTGAAAATCAGAGGTTTATATGAAGAAAAAATATCTATATTTACTTTTACGCGTGCTGGTCTATCTGTTGGTGCTGGGGGCAATTTTATATGGCCTGTACGAATCGCCGTATAACCCGCATCCGCACAGTGCTGAGGATATCCGCCGCTGGGTGGTGGGCTTCGGCGTGTGGGCACCGCTTATTTATGTGGCGGTGTATACCATTCGTCCGCTGCTTTTATTCCCGACGCTGCTTTTGAACCTGAGCGCAGGCGTGCTGTTCGGTCCCTGGTGGGGCATCTTATTCCTGCTTTTGGGTGGCTTTGGCTGTGCAAGCTTTTGCTATCTGTTGGGGCGCTTTGGCGGCGGTAATTGGCTGCTGCGTAATTTCGGCGGCAGCTGGGGTGAACGCCTGACGCATTATCTTGTAGGCAGCGGCAGCTTTAAGAAGATGATTGTTTTGCGTACAGTGCCGATTTTTCCTTATGATCCGGTGAGCATTATTGCCGGCAGTGTGCGCCTGCCGTTCAAGATTTATGCGGCAGCAACAGTTCTCGGCATGCTTCCGGGGGCAATTGCTTATAACTTTCTGGCAGATGCTTTTGGTACGACGCGCTTTTATGCGGCGCTGGCGGTGACGCTGCTGGCCTTTGGTATACCGCTCGTTTGGTGGCAGAAGAATTCTGCGGCTCAGGCATTGGGTAGCTTGAAAAATTTTGGTAAAGGCAGTGATGATAATGGCAAAGAATACAGAGATTGAATTGAAGCTTTTGCTTAGCAGAGAAGGCTTGGAGAAAATGCTGCAGCTGGACTTTATGCAGCAGGCCATGCGCCCCGGCAGCTACAAAAAACGCCGTCTGGTAAGCACCTATTATGATACAGAGGATATGGCACTGACGCAGCATGGTATTGCTTACCGCGTGCGCGATAAGGGCGACGGCAGCTTTGAGGCGACGGTAAAGACTTCTAAGCAGAGCAAGGATGGCTTGAGCGAGCGTCTGGAGCTGAACCTGCCGCTGCAGGAGTTCAAGCCTGAGCTGAATGGCTTTGCAGCGCTTGGACTTGGCTACGAGCTTAGCGAGCTTGCTCCGGCAGGTGTACATGCCTTGTTTACGGTTGACGTAGAGCGTATAACCTATATTCTGGATTACGACGGCGCTGTTATTGAGCTGGCAATTGATAAGGGTGCAATTCATTGCGGTGAGCAAAGCGACAGCATTGATGAGGTCGAATTTGAGCTTATGAGCGGCACTGTAGACGCGCTGTTGGAGCTTAAGGACAGAATTGCTTTACAGGTGGAGCTGCGTGCGGAGGAACGCAGCAAGTTTGCACGTGGCCTGGCACTTTTGCAGGCGAAATAAGGAGCAGGACGATGGCGGAATTATTACATTACCTGCATCAGCATAACGAACAGGACACTTCATTTGTCAATTATTATGGCTATGAGCAGGCACAAAAGGTCTGCCGTTTTCATAGCAGCTTCCCGGAGTATACGGTTACGCCCTTGGTGCGGCTGCAAAATCTGGCGCAGCTTTTTGGCGTTAAGGATATTTATGTTAAGGATGAAAGCTATCGCTTTGGCCTGAATGCCTTCAAGGTCTTGGGCGGCAGCTATGCTATTGCCTGCGAGCTGGCCAAACGTCTGCAGCTTCCGGTGGAGGAGCTTACCTACGCTAAGCTGATGGCGCCTGAGGTGAGACAAAAGCTGGGCGAGCTTACCTTTGTTACGGCAACAGATGGCAATCATGGCAGAGGCGTTGCCTGGACAGCTAACCGTCTGCAGCAGAAGGCTATCGTGTTGATGCCCAAGGGAACGGAACTGGCGCGTCTGGAGGCAATCAAAGCCTTTGGTGCTGAAGCATATATTACAGATGTTAATTATGATGACACTGTACGCCTGGCAAGACAGGTGGCTGCCGACTGCGGCGGTATCATGGTGCAGGATACGTCCTGGGAAGGCTACGAAGAGGTACCGCTGCACATTATGCAGGGCTACACTACTATGGGTTATGAAATAGTGCAGCAGCTGCAGGATGTGCGTCCGACGCATGTTTTTCTGCAGGCAGGCGTAGGCGCAATGGCCGGTGCTGTTGCTGCCTTTCTGGCTGATTATTATAAAGAAGCTAAACCGGTTATCACCATAGTAGAGCCTGAAAAGGCTGACTGCATTTTCAGGACAGCTAAGGCTGATGACGGAAGGCTTCATAATGTTACAGGCGATTTGGCTTCCATCATGGCCGGCCTGTGCTGTGGCGAACCCTGCAGCCTTGCCTGGGAGATGCTCCGGCGTTATGCAGATAATTTTGCTTCTATGCCGGATGAATTTGCTGCCTATGGCATGCGCGTGTTAGGCAATCCCTTAAGTGGTGATGCTGCTATTGTTTCCGGTGAAAGCGGCGCAGCAGGTCTGGGCTTTGCCCTGCTGGGCCGTAGTGACGCACAGGCCAATGCTCTTCTGCAGCTTGATGAAAGCTCTGTTGTGCTGTGCATTTCTACCGAAGGTGATACGGCGCCGGCGAAATACAGAAGCATTGTCTGGTCCGGAGACTATAGCCTGGATAAGCTTTCATGTGTAAAAAAATAGCTTAGTGATGTGGCTTACAGCTGTTTTGAAAAATAATGCAAATAAATTTAGGAAAAGCTGTTGACAAACTGGCCTAAATCCTGTATAATTCTTTTTGTCGCAAACGGATGGGTTCCCGAGTGGTTAAAGGGAGCAGACTGTAAATCTGCCGCGTTTCGCTTCGTTGGTTCGAATCCAACCCCATCCACCAACTTAATATCGCGGGGTGGAGCAGTTGGTAGCTCGTCGGGCTCATAACCCGAAGGTCGGTGGTTCAAGTCCGCCCCCCGCAACCAACTAAATATTGCTGATGTAGCTCAGTCGGCAGAGCGTATCCTTGGTAAGGATAAGGTCACCAGTTCAATCCTGGTCATCAGCTCCAAATGGCGGCGTAGCTCAGTTGGCTAGAGCATGCGGTTCATACCCGCAGTGTCCGCGGTTCAAATCCGTGCGCCGCCACCAATTAGCCACTAAACCTCATTTAAATAAATGAGGTTTTTTATTTTATTTGCTGCAAGCAGCAGGATTTTACTGCGAAAGAGCGAATATTATAAGATAGGTCTGGTAGACCTGCTATTTTTAAGTTGATGTATTGATTGGAGGAATTTCAAAAATGGCAAAAGCTAAATATGAAAGAACTAAACCGCATCTGAATATCGGCACCATC
>NZ_CALDXR010000004.1 GCF_937920985.1 uncultured Phascolarctobacterium sp. | reverse complement strand
GCGTAGTGGACTTTCACCACCTAGTTATCGCCCATGCTGGGCGCACCAGCAAAAAAATTGTGCGGTCGTAAAAAGCCGCACAATTTTTCTTTGCTCAATTTCTTTAGAAGCCAGCTGAGTTTTTGCACTATTATGCCTTACCTTTAATAATTTCACCCCATCCTACCCAAATTTTCCCTTTCGGGTGGGGCGCTGACACTCTTTTTGCGCTATAATGAAGGCAAGATAAGGAAGGGAGATGTTCCTATGTTTAAAGAAAACGACGAATGTTGTGCTATACAATGCGAAAAATGCGGCGGCACCATGTATTCCGACGCTGCCAGCACCAGCTTCATCTGCTCCTTCTGCGGCAGCAAGGAGCCTTGGCCGAACAGCGAAAATATTCTTGATAGCGAAATCAAGTATCGCCATAAGCCTGTAGAAGTTGTCAACGGTCTGGTAAAGCTGGGCCACGTATACTTTATGGAGCCTTTGCCCGAAATGCTCAAAAACGATACTCAAAGCATCGAAGATAAGCTGGGCGTTTTCAGCGCCCTCAGCACCAAGACTTACGAAGAAAGCCACACTATCAAGCTGCCCTGCCCGCTCTGCGGTGCCGATGTTACCGGCGAATCCACGCAGACTATTTTTACCTGCGAATACTGCGGTCACCGTCTGACGCAGGAAGAACTAAAGGCCGGCGGCTACAACAAGGACCAGCTCATCGGCGCAGGCTCCCGCAGCTACCCCTCCATCGCCCTGCCCTTCAAGCTCACTAAGGAGCAGGCCTTCGGCAGAGCACAGCTGCTGATGAAGCGTGAGCCGATGTCCTTCAAGGGTGCGGAAAAGGCCATCAAGGAAAAATTTACCGCCTTTTATACTCCCTATACACTTGCGGACCTGCGCGTCAAAGCGCAAATCTCCAGCAACAAGGGGGACTGCGAAATTTATCAGGAAGTTTTGAACTGGGTATATCCGCAAACCTACGTCTTTGACGAAAACGCCATCGATATGGTTGCTCCCTGGAACTTTGATGAGTTCGCCCCCTTCGACCCGGTATTTTTGGAGGGCGACGTGCATATCACCACCCGCAGCAACCTTTTCCCGGTGCAAAAATATCTTGACCGCATGATTAATGAGCAGCTTTGCAATAAGCTCTGCGAAAATTACGGCTTAAAGGATGTTAAGATTGAAAAATGGGCACGCAATCTCCGCAAGCATTCAGCTGACATCATGCTGCCGATTTATTATGTTGACTATACCGACAACAGCGCCGGCGAACGCTTCGTCATCGTAGTCAACGGTCAGACCGGCGCTGCCAGCGCCCGCTTCGTCAACAGCAAGGACAAGGTACGCAGCCTGCAGCTTCCCGCCAACAGCAAGCTGCCGCGCTTTGCAGAAACAACGCTGCGCACACCGCCGATGATTGTGCGTTACGTAAAGCCCAAATTTCTGCATGAGGTAATCCCGCCGGAAAAGGGCTTCAAAAAGAGCCTCTTCCAAATGCTCAAATTCTGGTAGAAAACGGGTTATTTTGTGTATAATTGTTGTAAAGCATAGAGTGTCTGGTCTCCTTTGTAGATTATGTTGTTTTGGTCGATAATATTTTACTACAATTCCAACACTTATTTATAGAACCTAAAAATCCCCTGACGCCAGCTTCATAGCAAGCATCAGGGGAAATTCCGGCAGCTCAGAAGAAACCGAGCTAACATCCGCTCTTAATAATTTATCGTATGAATTTCAAAATAAGCCTGCGGGTTTTTACAAATCGGGCAAACCTCCGGAGCCTTCGTACCTACAACGATATGTCCGCACTTGCGACACTCCCAAATTCTTACCTCGCTCTTAGCAAATACCTGCTGTGCCTCTACGTTGTGCAGCAACGCACGATAACGCTCCTCATGACGCTTCTCAATAGCTGCTACGCCACGGAACTGCTCTGCCAGCTCATAGAAGCCTTCGGCATCTGCCTCTTGGGCCATACGCACATACATATCCGTCCATTCGTGGTTCTCTCCCTCAGCAGCGTGCAGCAGATTTGCCGCAGTATCGCCAAGCTCGCCCAAAGCCTTAAACCATAGCTGTGCATGCTCCTTTTCGTTCTCTGCTGTCTGCAAGAACAAAGCAGCAATCTGCTCAAAGCCTGCTTCCTGCGCTACTTTAGCAAAATAAGTATACTTATTACGAGCCATAGACTCGCCAGCAAAGGCCTCTAACAGATTCTTCTCCGACTTTGTGCCAGCATAAGGATTCTTTGCCTTGTCGCCAGGAGTATCCTCGATTTTTACAAACTTATCTGCACCCTGCTTACAGATTGGGCAGACAAAATCAGCAGGCAGCTCCTCGCCTTCGTAGATATAACCACAAATTGAACATTTCCACTTCGACATTTTCTTTCTCGCTCCTTTTGTTAAATCTGCGCTGCGGTCCTGATACGTAGTATGCAGCATTGCTTCAGCCAGCTCGCTCAATGGTGCATCATAAAACTCCTTATAAAGCTGCTGAATTTCTTTATTTTCGTGAGACAGGTGTAGCTCCATTTCTGCATCCCGCTCATAAAGACCTTCGATACGGGCCTTGCGTGCTGCGTCAGCATCATAGGCAAAATCCTTCGGCTGCCCGCCGCCGCCGATGCAGCCGCCCGGACAGGTCATAACCTCTATAAAATGATATTTTTCAATGCCACCAGCTATAAGCTTGCGGACGTTTTCCGTTCCGTGAACCACTGCCACATTGATAACCCTGCCTGCTATATCCACGCTGGCCTCACGCAATCCATCATAGCCACGCACTGGCTCGAGCTTGAGTATTTCCTTAGGTGGCTGCTCACCCGTAAGATAAGCATAAGCAGTCCTGAGAGCTGCCTCCATCACGCCGCCTGTATTGCCAAAAATAACACCTGCACCAGAGGCCTCGCCCATAAATTTATCAAAATCGCTGTCCTCCAGGCTGGTAAAATCAATGCCTGCTTCCTTCGCCCACAGTGCCAGCTCCCTCGTCGTGATGACATTATCCATATCCCGCAATTCAGCTATACCCAACTTCTGCCCGGCAGCGTTCATTTTCTCACGGCGAATCTCAAATTTTTTCGCCGTGCAGGGAGTTAAGGCGACATTAACAATCTTCCTCGGATCAATGCCCATTTTCTGTGCGAAATAGGTTTTAATCGTCGGTCCCTGCATCCCTATCGGACTTTTAGCTGTAGAAACATGCGGCAGGAGCTCAGGGTAATAGGTTTCTGCAAACTTCACCCACGCCGGACAGCAGCTTGTAAACTGCGGCAGCGGCTTGTCAGTTTCACCTTTAATACGGGCAAGAAGCTCGCTTGCTTCCTCAACAATTGTTAAATCAGCCGCAAAGTTCGTATCCAGCACATAATCAACGCCCAGAGCACGCAAAAGCGCAACCATCTTCCCCTGCACGAACGCCCCCTTAGGCAGGCCGAATTCCTCGCCCAAAGCCACGCGTACAGAAGGTGACGTACTGACAATGACGATTTTGTCCTTATCCTGCACGGCAGCCTTAACCTCTGGATATTCATATACCTCGGTGATGCTGCCAACAGGGCAGACATTAGCACACTGACCGCAGTGAATACAGATAGCTCTGTCTCCGGTCTGCTCCAGCGCATAGGTTCCCAACACACCAACAGGACTTGTGCAGACATTACTGCACTGACCGCATTTGATGCACAATGACTCATTACGGACAATACTGGGATTATCCACTTCAATAGGCACCCTCACGGAAGTTGATAAATGCTTGCTCACAATATCATCTCCTCCAATATGAAATTTTAACAGCGCTCCCTTGACCTTTTATAAAGCACTATTATATCGTTTACATTATAACTCATTCCCAGCGTCTGTCAACAACTTATATTAATAAAAAATAATTTTACTTTAAAGGAAACTTTTCTCTAAAGCTCACTTCACCAGCCCCATCAGCGCCTAGAAAACCTGCGGCATGACCAGCGCTGGCAGCATATTCAGCAACTTGCATTCACGCAACTGCCAAACACATAAGCCTGAGCTCATGAGAAAAATGCATACTTGTCCATTCTATACGTCCCACGCTATCGCCTCCCCGTAACTAGGCATAAATCAGCTTTGCTGTCAGCAGCCTGCAGCTGCCCGCCAACAGCAAGCTGCCGCGCTTTGCCGAAACAACGCTGCGCACACCGCCGATGATTGTGCGCTATGTTAAACCCAAATTCCTGCATGAGGTAATTCCGCCGGAGAAGGGCTTCAAAAAGAGTCTTTTCCAGATGCTTAAATTCTGGTAAAAATCCGGCTATAGCCGGAGCATAATAAGCCACCTCCTTGTACAAAAAAGCAGAGAGCTGTGTTTCACGTGAAACACGGCTCTCTGCTTTTATCGTTACTGCAGGAAGCTTCCTGCCTTATCTTTTTTAGAACAGGGGCTTGCTGTTGCCACCCTTCGGCTTCTTCTGGTTCTTGATGCGCAGGCTGACGATAACCTCATCGCCCTCTACCGTCTGCTCCATGTTAACGGGAATACCAACGTCCTTAATAGCGTTGACAACCTGCTTAATACTGTTCAGGTAGATGCGGACGTCGTTGACAATTACCATGCGGCGGCGTTTTTCCTGCTGCTTGTCATCAAGCAGCTTGCTGATATATTCTTCAGTCTGGCGCACACTGTAGTTCTTGGCCACAATAACCTCCAGCACCTCCAGACGCTTGGCATCATCATCCAGCTTCAGCAAGGCGCGTGCATGACGCTCGCTCAGGCCGGCATCCACCAACACCTTGCGTACAGCAGGCGACAGGCGCAGCAAACGCAGCTTGTTGGCGATGGTGGACTGCTTCTTGCCTACGCGCGCAGCCATAGCCTCCTGCGTCAGGTGGAACTGCTCCATCAGCTGTTCGTAGCCCTCTGCCTCCTCCAGAAAATGCAGGTCCTCACGCTGCAGGTTTTCAATCAGCGCAATCTCTGCAATCTGCTGCGTAGTATAATCGCTGATAATCACCGGTACCTCCGTCAGCTTCGCCATACGGGAAGCACGCAGGCGGCGCTCACCGGCAATCAGCAGATAACGACCGTCCTCTGTCGGGGATACCAAAAGAGGCTGCAGCACGCCATATTGGGCGATGGAAGCAGATAGCTCCTCTAAGGCTGCCTCGTCAAAGCTTTTGCGTGGCTGATACGGGTTAGGGAAAATCTGCCCGATAGGCACCTTCACAACCTTCACCTCATTTACGGCCTTACGCTCACCAATAATACCGCAATCTGTATCTAATACCGAAAATCCATCATCTACTAACATTTGCTTCCCCCTATCTAGCGCCTAAGGGCTGTTTTTCCGGCGTACCTGCCTTACGCGGGTACTGCGCCGGTGTTGTTTTGATTTTAGCTATCTTTATTATAGCACGTCCATCGTCAAGACCGGGTAATTTTACAGGCTCTGCACTAATAATTTTGCCGCCGAGAATTTTTACCGCAGCCTCACCCTCGGTAATTTCCTCAGCAAACTTGCTGCCCTTCAGGGCGATAAACTGACCACCCTTTTTGGCCAGCGGCAGGCAATATTCGCTCAGCACGCTCAAACGTGCCACCGCGCGCGCCGTTACATAATCATATTTTTCGCGATGCTTTTTATCGCGACCGGCATCTTCCGCACGCAAATGCTCACAACGGATGCCCTTCAGCCCCAGCTCCTCAATCACCTGCTGCAAAAAGCGCAGGCGCTTGCCCAGGGAATCAATCAGTGTCACCTTCAGCTCGGGGCAATAAATTTTCAGCGGTACACCGGGAAAGCCCGCGCCCGTGCCCACGTCTGCCAGGGTTTTGCCGGCCATCTCCGCCTCGTAGGCCAGCAGGCTGTCTACCATATGCTTTACGGCAACCTCCTCAGGCTCGGTAATCGCGGTAAGGTTCATCACCTTATTGGTTTCCACCAGCAGCTCGTAATAACGGCTGAACTGCTCCAGCTGCAGCGGCGTAAAGCTCAAACCGGCCTCCGCACCCTTTTCGGCTAAAATTTCTGCAAAGGTCATTCTTCCTGCTCCTTTCGGCGTTTCAGCTCCAGCGCAATCATCAGCACACTGATGTCAGCAGGCGAAACACCGCTGATACGCGATGCCTGACCGATATTCGCCGGACGTACCTTGTCCAGCTTTTCAGCGGCCTCGCTGGAAAGCTCCTTAATCGCACGATAATCTATATCATCAGGCAGGCGCTTGTTTTCCAGCTTCATAAAGCGCTCAACCTCCTGACGCTGTTTCGTAATATAGCCCTCATACTTAGCGAAAATCTCGGCCTGCTCCGCTACCTGCGGTGCCAGCTCCGGCAAGTCAAATGCCTGCTGCAGCTTGCTGTAGGTAACCTCCTTGCGGCGCAGCAAATCCAAAAGATTGCTGCCGCTGCGCAGCGGCGCCGTACCCATAGCCTCCAGCTTAGCATTGTTTTCCGCACTGGGAGAAATATTCTGCTTGCCCAGCTCGCTCACCGTGCGCTCCAGCGCACTGCGCTTTTCGGTGAAAATGCCGTAGCGCTTATCATCAACAAGACCAATAGCCCTGCCCTTTTCCGTCAAGCGCAAATCCGCATTATCCTGACGCAGCAGCAGGCGGTATTCCGCACGCGAGGTCATCATTCTGTAAGGCTCGGACGTGCCCTTGGTAACAAGGTCATCAATCAGCACGCCGATATACGCCTCATCACGGCGCAGCACCAGCGGCTCGCGTCCGTTAATCTTCATCATCGCATTGATCCCTGCCATCAGACCTTGGGCAGCAGCCTCCTCGTAGCCGCTGGTGCCATTGGACTGACCGGCACTAAACAAGCCGCTGATGGCCTTATGCTCCAAAGACGGACGCAGCTGCAGCGGATCAAGGCAATCATAATCTATGGCATAGCCTGCACGCATCATCTTGCAATGCTCCAGACCGGGAATCGTCTGCATAAACTGCAGCTGAATATGCGCCGGCAAAGAAGAGCTCATGCCCTGTACATACATTTCATTGGTGCTGCGTCCCTCAGGCTCAATAAACAGCTGATGACGCTCCTTATTGGCAAAGCGCACAATCTTAGATTCGATAGACGGGCAGTAACGCGGGCCGACACCCTCAATCATACCATTATACATACCGGATAAATGCAGGTTATCGCGGATAATCTTATGTGTAGCCTCATTCGTATAAGTCAGGTAGCAGGGCACCTGCTCACGCGTTTTGATATCGCTGATAAAGGAGAAATTGCGCACCTCCTCATCGCCATACTGCGGCTCCATCTTGCTGTAATCAAGACTGCGGGCATCAATACGCGCCGGCGTACCGGTTTTGAAGCGCATCAGCTCCACGCCGTTCTCCAGCAGCGAAGCAGACAGCTTCTGCGCACTGCGCAGACCGTTCGGACCGCATTCATAATTAACCTGGCCGTAAACAATACGGCCGCGCAGATAAGTACCGGTAGCCAGAATAACGCACTTCGCCTCGAAAACCTCGCCCGTTTCGGCCTCCACGCCAACAACCGCACCGTTTTCCACCAGCAGCTTATCAATCATCAGCTGCTTCAGCTCCAGATTCTCCTGATTCTCAACAATCTTTTTCATCAAAGTGTGATAAAAAGGCTTATCCTCCTGACCGCGCAGAGCATGCACGGCATAGCCCTTACCGGTATTCAAAAGACGCATCTGGATACACGCCAAATCCGCACTGATACCCATCTGGCCGCCCAAAGCATCAAGCTCACGCACCAGATGTCCCTTAGCAGGACCGCCGATAGACGGATTGCACGGCATCAGCGCCACATTATCCAGAGACAGCGTCGCCAGCAGCGTCTTGCCGCCCAGGCGGGCAGCAGCCAGCGCCGCCTCCACGCCTGCGTGGCCGGCACCAACCACAATTACATCAAATGTATCTGTAATATAACTCATCTTAATAGACCTCTTAAAAATATATGTATTAGTGAACGCACAACAAAATTTTTCATTGCAGAGCGATACGTTAATTGCAACGCACAACCCACTTCAGCCTCGCCTCGCTACGCTCGGCACCTTCCCCAAGGGGCAGGCAAGAGGGTTCATAGAACACAATTAGCTGAAAGCCCGAACTAGCAATTAATATATCAACAACCCTCAGTCATCGCCTACGGCGATGCCAGCTCCATTGCAGGGAACATATAAAAGGCTAGTAGTTGACACCAACTTAAGCAATTAACATATCGTGTAAGGAATAGCAATTTTAGCAAATGAGTGTCTGGTACCATAGAAGTGTCGCAACTGTTTGAGCGCTAAGCCAACTACTTTAGCATTATTTCTTTGCATAGCGCGAGTTTTGCGGCACTTCGTCCTGGTTCCACACGAAATTTGCGTTGTGCCCTATGGCACGGGAAAATTGCTTCTGACTGGAACGATATTTAATTGCGGCGCACAACCCCTCTCCGTCATCGCTTCGCGATGCCACCTCTCCCCAAGAAGAGGCCAGAAGAAAGCTTAAAGCAAAAGACATGTTAACTGCAAAATGAAACAACCCTCAGTCATCGCCTACGGCGATGCCAGCTCCCTTGCAGGGAGCATATAGAAAGTTAGAGTTTCAATATATCATTATATCTTCCCTGAAAGGGAAGGTGGCTGCGAGCTTCAGCGAGCAGACGGAAGGGTTGCGTCGCTTCCCCCTACTTACCGATACAGAACCTCTCAAAAATCTCATTGATAATCTCATCCTGCACCGTATCACCCGTAATCTCCCCTAACAGGTCAATCGCCGAGCGCACATCAATCACAATACAATCATACGGCAAATAATCCTGCGCCGCAACCTCCGCATCCTGCAAACCAGCCAGCGCCTCACGCAGCAAACGCTCCTGACGCGCATTCTGAATATACGCACCATCATCAAGCGTACCCTTACTGCCATAAACATAACTCTTCAGCCAGGCAGTAAACGCCTCAATACCAACAAGAGTCTTGGCAGAAAGCGTCATCACCTTATCAGCACCAAAACGCTCACGCAGCTGCACCAAATCAACCTGCTGCGGCAAATCGCTCTTATTCACAATCACCACACAGGGCTTCCCGGCCGCAGCCTCTAAAATCGCCTCATCCTCAGCCGTCAGGCCCTCGCTGCCATCAATCACGCAGATAACCAGCTCCGAATCCGCCAACAGCTGGCGGCTCTTCTCCACGCCGATTTTCTCCACAAAATCCTCGGTAGCACGAATGCCTGCAGTATCCGCCAGCACCAGCGGCACACCATCAAGCAGCAGCTGTTCCTCAATAACATCACGCGTCGTACCGGCGTACTGCGAAACAATCGCGCGCTCCTCCCGCAGTAAAGCGTTCAGCAGACTAGACTTACCCACGTTCGGACGTCCCACAATAGCAGTACGCAAGCCCTCGCGCAAAATCTTGCCCGTATGCGCATGCGCCAGCAAATGCTCAATGCCGCTGCACACAGTAGTCAAGCTCTCCTGCACCCTGCCATAGGTAACATCCTCGATATCCTCCTCCGGATAATCAATCACAGCCTCCAGATTAACAACCACATCCACAAGCTGCTTACGCAAACTGCGCAGCTCACCTGCCAGCTGGCCCTGCTGCTGACGCGCAGCCAGCTTCAGGCTCGTCTCACTGCGCGAACGGATAATATCCATAACCGCCTCAGCCTGCGTCAGGTCAATCCTGCCATTCAAAAACGCGCGCTTCGTAAACTCGCCAGCCTCTGCCGGACGCGCACCGGCAGCAAAAGTCAGCTGCAGAATCTTCTGCAGCGGCTGCACACCGCCGTGGCACTGGATTTCCACCACATCCTCCGCCGTATAGGAACGGGGAGCACGCATATACACCGCCAGCACCTCATCTACCAGGCTGCCGTCCACATCATAAACATGGCCATAAGCAAGCGTATTCACCGGATATGCACCCAGCGCCCTGCCCGAAGCCGCCTTAAACAAGGACTCTCCCACTGCCAGCGCCTCAGGTCCGCTAATACGCACAATACCTACAGCACCCTCGCCAAGAGCCGTAGTAACAGCACTAATTGTATCCTCAGCCATATGACACCCCTTCTTTTATCTGTACCGCACAAAAAGCTCAGTACGGAAAAAAGGCTGCCGCAAATAAGCCTCTAATTAACTTAACGCGACAGCCTTGCTTTATATTTTATTTTTTCAGCTCGATAACCACATGACGATAAGGCTCATCGCCCTCGCTCAGAGTAGTAACACGACGGTCACCCTGAAGTGCCATATGGATAATCTTGCGCTCGTGCGGATTCATAGGCTCCAGGGCTACGCGCTCACCGGTACGTTTAACCTTATCTGCCAGACGTGCAGCCAGGCGGTTAAGAGTCTCAATACGGCGGTCACGGTAATCCTCCACATCAATGATTACACGCACACGCTCGTTGCTGTTCTTATTAGCAACAAGATTAGTCAGGTATTGCAAGCTGTCTAAGGTCTGTCCATGCTTGCCGATTAAAATACCCATATCATCACCATGCAGGCGGAAGGTAACGCTGCCGTCATTTTTGTTGATGAATTTTTCCATAGCAACCTCAATATGCATAGCATTGAAGATTTTCTGCAAAAATTCCTTAGCAGCAGCAACTGCCTCATCACTTACATTGTATTTACGCGGTTCGCGGTTCTGACGTTCGCGGCGCTCGCTCTTCAAAGCATTCAGCGCTGCAATAGCATCATCCACTGCGTCATCCTTAGCATCTGCAGCCTTCTTCTTGAAGTCTTCAGCAGCTACAGCAGCATCAGCCTTCACAGCATCTGCCTTTTTAGCCAGAGCACCGGCAGCAACAGCAGCGGCCTCCTTCACTGCAGCTACAGCGTCAGCAGCAGCCTCGCTTACTGTTTTCTCAGCAACGGGTGCAGCCTCTGCAGGTTTTTCTTCAACTGCAGGCTTAACGCTTACGCGTACACGGGCATCCTTACGGCCAAAGCCTAAAAAGCCCTTCTTTGCTTCTTCTAATACTTCAACAACAGCCTCATCAGCTGTAACATTCAGTTCTGCCAAAGCTGCTGCAACAGCTTCGTCCACACTCTTACCGGTCTTTTCAACAAAAGCCATCTTTACCAACTCCTATACGCTTACACGTTATTTAGCCGCAGCTCTGTTCATAATAGACTGCTGTGCAATCTGCATAATATTCATTACAACCCAATACAGAACCAGGCCTGCAGGGAAGGTCAAGCTGATATAACCGATGAACAACGGCATGAAGTACATCATCATCTTGTTCTGTGCACCACCGCCGCTTGCCGGCATAGTCTGCTTAGTCTGAATAAAGGTAGTCAATGCGGAAAGCACCGGCAGAACATAGGTCGGATCTGCCTTGGAAATATCAGCCAGCCATAAAAAGCTGGTAATGAGTTCCGGATGTGCTGCATAGTTGTAATCACGGATACCGTAGAAAATACCAATCATGATCGGCATCTGGATGAGCAGAGGCAGGCAGCCTGCCAGCGGATTAACGCCTTCGCTCTTATATAAATTAGCTAGCTCCATATTCAGGCGCTGTTTATCATCCTTATATTTTTCCTGCAAAGCCTTCATCTTCGGCTGAATTTCCATCATAGCCTTAGTTGACTGAATCTGCTTTTGAGTCAGCGGATACATAATCAGCTTAATAATAATGGTCATTAACACAATAGCCAGGCCAAGGTTCGGTATACCAATGCTCTCAGTAAAGTTATAGAGCACAGTTAACACCTGTTGTACGATATTAGCGAGAAAATCCAAGATATCACTCCTTAATAAACAAAGTGTTATAGCTTAATAGTATGCTTACGGCACCGGGTCATAGCCACCGGGATGAAAGGGATGGCATTTAGCAATACGCTTAATCGCCAGCCAGGTACCCTTCACCGGTCCCTTCTTCTGAATCGCTTCAATAGCATACGCTGAACATGTAGGATAAAACCTGCAGGTCGGCGGTTTCAGCGGTGATATAAAAATCTGATAGAATCTTATACACAAAATCAGTAACCTGCTCATAGCCTTCTATCCTTATTACTGCAGCAGAGCTGCCCTTTTTGCCAGTCTTAAAAATACACGCTCAAAAGTCTTGTAGTCAGCCTTTGTCAGCTTCTTGCGAGCCACCCAAACTATATGATAGCCCTTTTTGAGTTCTGCCTTATGCATGCGGAATACCTCACGCATCATACGCTTAACACGATTGCGCACCACAGCGCAGCCAAGCTTTTTGCCCACTGCCAAACCAATTTTTATATCCTCGCCCTGTTCCGGAAGAATATAAAAAACCGACATAGCGTCAACAACAGTGCGTCCTTTAACATAGACAAGCTGGAAACTTTTCTTCGATTTAAGTCGATTTAATTTTTTTAAAGTAAACTTTTTCTTTTGCATCAAATGCACACCTGCCCGCATGGAAAAAATAGGCCACTTGCGCGGCCTATTTTATAATGTTATGCAGACAATTTCTTTCTGCCTCTAGCACGTCTTCTTTTGAGAACTTGACGACCGCCCAAAGTTTTCATTCTTTCTCTGAAACCATGAGTTCTTTTTCTTCTGAGATTGTTAGGTTGAAAAGTACGCTTCATTCAGTATTCCCTCCTTATCCACCGCAAAATTTTATCAATTTCTAATGTATGTGAATATTGATAGCTGTTATTTGTTATACCAACGCGGCTGTAACGCGCTTTTTCAGCACCTGCAGCACCACGCAAGGTATTACTAACTTATTATATGGGAAAATAAAAACTTCGTCAAGTAAAAACCGCTATTTTTCTGCCAACTGCGAAATTTTTCTTGGGAAATTTGCGAAGTTATCCACAGTCTGCTAAAATATATATGGAAATTTAGCTTCTCTTGTAATTTAACCGGCGCTTACACGCCCTTCCGCGGGCAATGCAGGCTGTCGTTTTTATTTTTCTAATTTTAGCGAGAAAGGATGTATCTATATGAATTCCTATGATTTAGCGGAAATCTGGGTCAGATGTAAGGACAAATTAAAGGAATCCTTTAATGAAAAGGTTTTTAACGTCTGGATAAAACCTATTATGCCGTTAGAGGTGACAGATACCTACTACAAAGTAGCTGTCAAAAACGATTTCTTTAAAACTATGCTGGAGGAAAACTACGCTCAGGTTATCGAAGGCGTCCTTGCAGGCATTATGAGCAAAAACATCAAGCTCATCATCGAAACCATGGACAACGGCAGCAGCGACAATTCTCCGGCCGAAGAGCTGCCCGCTATACCTGCCAAGCGTGAACAGCAGCAGCTGTTTAACGAAAACACCTCTGTGCAGCAGCCCGATGAAAGCAACCTGAACCCTAAATACGTTTTTGAAACCTTTGTCATCGGCAACTCCAACCGCTTTGCCCACGCAGCAGCGCAGGCAGTAGCCAATGACCCGGCGCACGCCTACAATCCTCTCTTCCTTTATGGCGGCGTTGGTCTGGGAAAAACACATCTGATGCACGCTATCGGCAACCGCATCAAGCAGAATAATCCCAGCATGAAGGTACTGTACACCTCCAGTGAAAAATTCACCAACGAAATCATCAACTCTATTCAGAACAAAACCACGGAAGCCTTCCGTCAGAAATATCGCAATATCGACTGTCTGATTATCGACGATATCCAGTTTCTGAAGGGAAAGGAGCAGACGCAGGTAGAATTCTTCCATACATTTAATGCACTGAAGGATGCCGATAAGCAGATCATCATCTCCAGTGACCGTCCCCCCCGCGAAATTGAAACGCTGGAAGACCGCCTGCGTTCCCGTTTTGACCAGGGACTGACAGCTGACATCCAGACACCTGACCTGGAAACACGTATGGCCATCCTGCGTACCAAGGCAGCATCCGACAATATCACCCTGCCTACCGATGTCATCACCCTGCTGGCAACCAACATCGCCACCAACATCCGTGAAATCGAAGGCGCCTACAACAAAATAGTAGCATATACCTCCCTGATGCATATGCCCATCACTGTAGAAACTGCGCAAAAGGTTCTCGCAGACATGGGCAACGATATCAAACTCAAAAGCAAAACCATCACCTTTGAAGGCATCATCAAGGTTATTGCTGACCACTACAATGTAAAGCAGGATGAGCTGTTCAATAAGAAGCGTACCCAGAACATTGCCTTCCCGCGTCAGGTAGCTATGTATCTTTGCCGTGAACTGGCTGATTTATCTTATCCGCGTATCGGTGAACTCTTTGGCGGACGTGACCATACCACCGTTATCCATGCTTATGAAAAAATCAGCAAATGCAAAAACAGCAGCCTCGCCTTCCAAAACGAGCTGCAGGAAATCATAGAAATCTTACGGCAATAACAGTAAAAAAGTTATCCACAAAAACTGTTGATAACTTGCCCCTAAACTGTGCATAACTTTGGGGCACCAGTTGATAAAATTTTTCCCTGTAGATTGTGTGTATATTATTTCCCGGTTATCAACAGCTTTATATACATGGGAAATAACCCATCACGACTGAGCTTGCGGTACTTTTCCACATAACTAACAGGCTCTACTACTACGTCGACTACTTTTTATATATTATAACAGTATTAAAAAACCAAGGAGGACTGTGAACAAATGATAATTTCCTGTAATACCAACAGCTTAAATAAAGCCATCCAGACAGTTCAAAGAGCAATTATTTCCAAGCCAAGCACACCTATCTTTTCCGGTATTCATGTAATCGCATCAGCTGACAAGCTGGAAATACAAGCTATGGATTTAAACATGGCTATTTCCTGCACCATTGATGCTGAAATCAGCGAACCGGGGGAAATAGTTGTTTCTGCCAAGCATTTTGCTGACCTTATCCGTAAATTGCCCGGTGAAAGCCTGACTATCAGCAAAAATGCTGAAAAGCATGCTATTAAAGTAAGCTCCGGTAAATCTGAATATCAGCTCTTCTTAATGAATGAAGATGATTATCCTAAATTTCCCACCTTTGATGCAGACAGAACCATTGCACTTGATGACAGCATGATTAAGGAGCTGATTAAAAAGACGATCTTCTCCTGTTCTACTGATGAAGCAAGACCTCTGTTTACCGGTATCCTCGTAGAGGCTAAAGACGGCAAAATTACCTTTGTCGGCACCAATACCCATCGTCTGGCTATCAAATCTCTGCCTTATGAGGGAAATGAAGCTATCAGCATGATTATCCCTTCCAAGGTACTGACGGAAATTTCCCGTAATCTGACCGGCGAAGTACCGCAGCAGGTAATTATTTCCCTGCTCAATAACCAGATTATGGTTGTAATTGATAACGTTGTTATCGTTTCCCGCCTGATTGAAGGCCAGTTCCCGGATTACCGTCGTGTTATCCCGCCTAAATTCGCTCTGACCAGCAAGGTCAACATTAAAGAGCTGGCAGGCGCTGTTGAACGCGTGGCACTCTTCTCTACTGACGGAGACTACAGCATTATAAAAATGAGCGTAGCTGCTGAGGAAATTACTATTACCAGCAGCAGCCCGGATGTTGGTACCGGCCTGGAGGTTGTTGCCTGCCAGACTGTTGGTGACCCGCTGAATGTTGCCTTTAATGCTAAGTATATCCTGGATATTCTGAAGAACCTGGAAGCAGAAGAAGCAGTTTTATCCATGAATACCTCTCTCAGCCCTGTTTGCGTTACCTGCGCTGAAGAGCCTGATTATACCTATATCGTTACTCCGGTACGCGTTGTTTTCTAAGGAGCGGCTATTATGCAAAAAGAAACTGTAGAAATCAGAACAGAATTCATTACTATGGATAAGCTGCTGAAGTTTTCCGGTGTTGCTGATACCGGAGGCCAGGCATTTATGATGGTTGAAGATGGCGTTGTCCGCCTGAACGGCCAGCTGGTAACGGAAAAACGCAAAAAGGTACATCCTGGCGATGTAGTTAATATTGATGACCAGATAGAGCTGACCGTTGCTAAAGAAGCTTAATGAAAATCAATAGTCTTTATGCGGTTAATTTCCGCAATTATGGAAGCTGCCAGCTGCAGCTTCCTGCTATGATTAATGTTTTTTACGGGCAAAACGCCCAGGGAAAGACTAATCTGCTGGAGGCTATCTTTTATGGTGCCTTCGGTATGTCGCACCGTACCTCGGCTGAAGAGGAAATGCTGAAAATGGGTACGGAAGCGATGGCTGTAGGCGTAGAATATGCCAGCTTCAGCGGCAGTCACGAGGTAAAAATCAAAAAATACCGTCAGCATGAGCGTTGGCATAAGGAAATACTGCTTGACGGTGCGCGCGTGCGTCCTAAGGAGCATTATGGCGCGCTGAATGCAGTGATGTTTTCGCCGGAGGATTTGCAGCTGGTCAAGGGTGAGCCTGCCTTAAGACGTCGCTTCTTTGATATGCAGATTGCGCAGACTGATGCTGTTTACTACGATCTGCTGCTGAAGTATAACCGCGTGCTGCTGCAGCGCAACCGTCTTTTAAAGGAGCTGCGTGATAACGGTGGCAGTGCTGAGGTGCTGCAGCCTTGGAACGAGGAATTTATTCGTCTGGCAGCAGCTATTGTACGCAGGCGTTTGGCAGCGCTGGCAAAGCTGCAGGCTATTGCCGGCGAGATTTACTCTTCGATTACGCAGGGCAGCGAAATGCTGCAGGTGCGTTATGAGCAGAAGGCCAACAACAGCGAGCTGCTTTATCCGCAGTCTGCTGCGGAAGCCACAGAGGATTTTTATCGCGACAGGTTGCTGGAGCGTCAGCGCATCGATATTCTGCGCGGCAATACAGGCATCGGCCCCCACCGCGACGATTTGCAGCTTTTGCTCAATGGTCTGTCCCTGCGCTCCTTCGGCTCCCAGGGACAGCAGCGCAGCGGTGCCCTGGCACTGAAGCTGTCGCAGCTGCAGTATGTCAAAAACGAGCTGGGCGAATTCCCCGTCCTGCTATTAGATGACGTTATGAGCGAGCTTGATAACAGTCGCCGCTCCCAGCTGCTGCTGTTTATCGACGGCAGAGTGCAGACCTTTATCACAGTAAATGACCGCGAGCTGATACCGGAGCTTGCAGGCAATGCTTATTTTAAAATTTCCGGTGGCTGTATAAGCGAGGCCTGATTATGTATGCTGAAAATTTAGAGGCTACGGAGGAGGTTATCCGCCGTCTGTTTGACCCGCGCCGCACCTATAAAGATGTTTATATTTCGCCGAAAATCAAAATGGCTTATCTGCAGCATTATCTGGAAAGCAGATGGAGCGAGATTGTGGGCGAAAACCTGGCGCGCAGCTGTGCGATTGAAAAAATCAGCGGCAACGAGCTTTATGTGCGTACGGCCAACAGTATGCTGGCTAATGAGCTGTATATGATGCAGCAGCTGTTCCTGCAAAAAATCAACTCCTTTTTGCTGGGACGTGTGCTGATAAAAAAGGTTTACTTTCATACCGGCAGCTTTTTCAAAAAGCAGGAGCAAAAGGCCAAGGAGGCCGAGCCACCTGCCCCGCCTGCGGAATATACAAAATGCCCTGTCTGTGGTGCCCAAATGCGCAAGGGACTGGCAATGTGCAGCATCTGTGAGCGCGAGCAGCGCGAGGAGCTGCGCAGCAAGCTGGCGGAGCTGCTGCGGATTCAGCCCTGGCTGAAGTATGAAGATTGTCTGGCCTACTACAAATGTGATAAAATATTATTTACGGCTGTAAAGGAAAGCCTGCAAAGCTACTACTTTGAGCGTGTACGCTGCGGCTTTGCCGATAAGAAGGAAAGTTTGCTGGCGGTAATGTTTCTGCTGGAGAAGCAGCCGGAGGAAATTACCTTAGCTTTATATGAAAATGCTTTAACTTATTTAAGGAGGGATCAGGGTGTATCTGCATTTGGGAGTAGATTACATGGTAAAAAATAGTGAGATTATCGCTATTTTTAATTTGAATCACCCTCAGTCACTGGTTTATGACGATTTCGTCAAGAAGTATGGCTCACGCTATAAGGTGGTTGATGCTTCCGGCGGCGAAGGCTATTATAGCTGTGTTCTGACCGGTGATACGATGTATTTGTCCTCGATTTCTTCGGTGACTTTGAAAAAACGCGCTGAATCAGGTTTTCTGGACGGCGCTGTCTATACTAATCTAGAAATTTTAAAACGGAGGTAAATATGACCCAGGAAATTGATATTGAAGAAGCTACAGCGGTCAAGGGCAATTATAACGCTGAACAGATTCACGTGTTAGAAGGCCTGGAGGCTGTACGCAAAAGACCTGCTATGTATATCGGCAGTACGTCCTCCCGCGGTCTGCACCATCTGGTGTATGAGGTTGTGGACAACAGTATTGACGAGGCTTTGGCCGGTTACTGCAGTGATATCAAGGTAATTATCCATAAGGATAACAGTATTACAGTTGTCGATAACGGCCGTGGTATCCCCGTGGATATGATGAAAAAGGAAAAGAAGCCTGCTGTTGAGGTTATCATGACGGTGCTGCATGCCGGTGGTAAGTTCGGTGACGGCGGCTACAAGGTTTCCGGCGGCCTGCATGGTGTAGGTGTTACCTGCGTTAACGCTTTGAGTGAGCATATGGAGGTTGAGGTTCGCCGCGGCGGTAAATGCTACGGTATTGAATTCAAGCAGGGCAAGACCTCTAAAAAGCTTTATGAAAAGGGCGATTGCGATGTTACCGGTACTACGGTGCATTTCAAGCCGGATGCTACTATCTTTACGGAAACTGAATACAGCTATGATACCCTGCGTCTGCGTATTCGTGAGCTGGCCTTTTTGAATAAGGGCATTACCATTTCTCTGACTGATGAGCGTGCCGAGGATAAGAGTGAAACATTCCATTTTGCCGGCGGTATTATCGAATATGTCGAATTTATGGATAAGGACAAGGATAAGATTAATCCGAAGCCGATTTATCTGGAGGGCGAAAAGAACGCTGTTATCGTTGAGGTTGCTATGCAGTACTGTGATACCTACAGCGAGAACATTTTCACCTATGTCAACAACATCAACACTGAGGAAGGCGGTACTCATCTGAGCGGCTTCCGTAAAGCGTTGACACGTACAATTAATGCTTATGCGCGCAAGGCTAACCTGCTCAAGGAAAATGAAGATGCGCTGAGTGGTGATGATGTACGTGAGGGCCTGACTGCAGTTTTGAGCCTGAAAGTACAGAACCCGCAGTTCGAAAGTCAGACCAAAATTAAGCTGGGCAACAGTGAGGTTATGCCAATCGTAGATAACCTGGTTGGCGATACCCTGGCCGAGTTTATGGAGGAAAATCCGCAGGTTGCCAAAAAGCTGGTGGAAAAGGCTATTATTGCTGCACGCGCCCGTCTGGCAGCGCGTAAGGCACGTGAGCTGACACGCCGTAAGAACGCTATGGATTTGGGCGGTCTTCCCGGCAAGCTGGCTGACTGCAAGAGCCGTAATGTTGAGGATACCGAGATTTATCTGGTCGAAGGTGATTCCGCAGGCGGCAGCGCTAAGCAAGGTCGTAATAGTGACTTCCAGGCTATTTTGCCGCTGCGTGGTAAAATCCTCAATGTAGAAAAGGCACGTCTTGATAAGGTGCTGAGCAGTGAAGAAATCCGCAATATGATTACCGCCTTCGGCTGTGGTATCGGC
The DNA here is from genome assembly GCF_937920985.1 of uncultured Phascolarctobacterium sp. Classification (GTDB taxonomy): domain Bacteria; phylum Bacillota; class Negativicutes; order Acidaminococcales; family Acidaminococcaceae; genus Phascolarctobacterium_A. The sequence goes on along the minus strand of NZ_CALDXR010000004.1, from coordinate 30,972 downwards.
GATGATTTCAATCTGGAGAAGGCACGTTATGGCAAGATTATTATTATGACAGATGCCGACGTCGACGGTGCGCATATCCGTACGCTGCTGTTGACCTTCTTCTACCGTTATATGCAGCCCCTGATTAAGGAAGGCCATGTGTTTATTGCACAGCCGCCGCTGTATTTAATCCGTAAAAACCAGAAGCAGCATTACTACGCTTACAGCGATGAAGAATTGAAGCAAATCCTCGACGAGGTTGGCCGCGATACTAACCCGTATGTACAGCGCTACAAAGGCTTAGGCGAGATGAACCCCGGCCAGCTGTGGGAAACAACTATGGATCCTGCTGCACGTACTATTCTGCAGGTTCATCTGGAGGACGCTGCTGAAGCAGACCGCATTTTCTCTATCCTGATGGGCGATAAGGTTGAGCCGCGTCGTCAGTTTATCGAGGATAATGCGAAGAAGGTTCGTAACCTGGACCTGTAAGCAGGCTTGTAGCATAAAAAGAGGTGCTTTAAATGGTTAAAATTAAAAAAGGACTTTCTGATGCAGATATGCTGAAGGGCTTCAGCGAGGAGCTGACCTTTGAAAATGGCATGTATGCTGATGAAAAGGTTAAGCAAAGCAAATTAAAGGGTGCTAAGGCACCTGCAAAAAAAGAGCTGCTGCTGCCGGAGAATGCACAGGAGCGCCTGAACCGTTTTCTTTTGGAAATCAGCATGGAATGGCTGAAGAACAAGAATGGTGATTGCACATGGAAGGTTCTCAAGGAAAACGGCCAAATTGTGATTAAGCCTGTCGCTGTAGCGAAAAAATAATGGCTGGCAAGCTTTTTGTACTGCCTGAGCTGGAGCTGCGCATGATGTTTCACGTGAAACATCACGCTGCTGCACTCTCTCCTACTGACACTTTGTTGGTGGTTGCTGGCGGACGCGGACCTAAACTAGAGTGGCTGCACAGTGTCAGTGACGGCAAGAAAATTTACTGCGCCGACCGCGGTGCTGAGTATTGCTTCGCAGCTGGCTGTGTGCCGACGGAGCTGTTTGGCGACTGCGACAGCTCATCGCAGGCTGTTTATCAGCAGGCACGCGCTGCAGGTACTGTAGTGCACAGTTTTAATCCTGCAAAGGATGATACTGACTTACAGCTTTTACTGCATAATTTGCCTGAGGGAGACATTCTTGCTACCGGCATTTGGGGCGGGCGCTTCGACCATTTATACAGCAACGTCTATACGCTGCTGGGTGTAAAAAAGCAACGTGGTTGTCAGGTGATGTTGGCAGATGATAAGGAATTTATGCTGCTGCTGACAGCAGGCGAAAGCGTAAAGCTGAAGCTGCAGGCTGCAGCCGAAGCTGTTTCGTTGCTGCCCTTAAGCGAAAGCACGACAGTAGATTTTACCGGCGTGCGCTGGCCGCTGCAGCAGGCAACGCTGCGCCAGCTCTACCCCTACGCTATCAGCAATGAAGTTAATGCTGATGCCGAAAAAATCTGCTGCACCTGTCATAGCGGCGCTTTAGGCTTGTATATCCGTTGGGCGGAAGGCAGTAAATAGGTAAAAGTGAATAGTGTATAGTGTGCAGTGAATAGTTAAAAGTTAAAAGTGTATAGTGAATAGTGAATAGTTAAGGCGTGCATTCTGATATTGGAAACAATGAACTCCATTCTCTTAAAACTAACCACTAATAACTGACAACTAATCACTAGTCACCGAAATGAGGGGAATTTTTTGGAAACTTTTGTGGCGAATTTAGATACGACGACAGTTATCTTCCTGATTATCTCAGGCTTTATAGCTTCGTTTATTGATTCAACAGTTGGCGGCGGCGGTTTAATTTCCACCCCTGCCCTCTTGAGCCTGGGCTTGCCTGTTCCCTATGCCTTGGGAACAAACAAGCTGGCAGCCTCTATCGGCTGCTTCACCAGTGTGCTCTCCTTTTGGCGCGCCGGTAAAATAAAAAAGGCAGCCTTTACGCTGATGCCGCTTTCGTTTATTGGTTCAGCCTTAGGTGCTTATGTAGTTTACCTGCTGCCGGAGCAGCTGATGAAAAATATCATCGTCGTGCTTTTGGTTGCTGTTGCTGTTTATACCTATCGCCGTAAGGATTGGGGCGATGCCGGTACGATAGAAAAGCTTGGTATGCAGGCTTTAATCGGTGCTATTGTCATGGCGTTTGCCATGGGCTTTTATGATGGCTTCTTCGGTCCCGGTACAGGCTCCTTCCTGATTTTTGGCTTTTTGTATTTGGGCTATGACTTTGTAACGGCTGCCGGTAATGCCAAGGCGTTGAATTTTGCCAGCGGCGTGGGTGCGTTGGTATCCTTCGCTGTCAGCGGCACGATTATCTGGAGCTATGGCCTGATTATGGCTGCGGCGATGATTGCCGGTGCTGTTGTCGGTACCCGCCTGGCGATTAAAAAGGGCGCTTCCTATGTGCGCCCCTTGTATTTGTTGGTTACTACCCTGCTGATTGGCAAGCAGGTTTATGAGATATTATTAAAATAACCTGTGCTGAGGCACTCTGCCCTATTTAACAGGTTGTGATATTGTTTTTTGTAAAGGAAAGGTGATAAAGTGGATTTAGAGAATACCACTGGTAAAGTTCTTCCCGTATACATCGAAGAGGAAATGCAAAAATCCTATATCGATTATGCGATGAGCGTTATCATCCAACGTGCTTTACCTGATGTCCGCGATGGTCTGAAGCCTGTACATCGCCGTATTTTATACGCAATGCAGGAAGCAGGCATGACTCCGACGAAGCCCTATAAAAAATCCGCTCGTATCGTCGGTGACGTTTTAGGTAAATATCACCCTCATGGTGATAGTTCCGTATATGATGCAATCGTGCGCCTGGCGCAGGATTTCTCTACCCGCTATCTGATGGTAGACGGCCATGGTAACTTCGGCAGTATTGACGGCGACAGTCCGGCAGCAATGCGTTATACCGAGGTACGTATGGCTAAAATTGCTGAGGCAATGCTTGAGGATATCGAAAAGGATACAGTTGATTTTGTACCTAACTATGATGAATCCTTAAAAGAGCCAAGCGTACTTCCTTCTAAGGTCCCTGCTCTGCTGATTAACGGCAGTGCCGGTATCGCAGTAGGTATGGCTACTAACATTCCGCCGCACAATCTGTGTGAGGTTGTTAATGGCCTGGTTATGCTGATTGATAACCCTGATGTAGAAATTCCGCAGCTGATGACAGCTATCAAAGGCCCTGACTTCCCGACCGGTGCCTGCATTTTGGGCAATGAAGGCATCACCAGCGCTTATAACACCGGCCGCGGCGTTGTAAAAATTCGTGCTAAAGCTGAGATCGTGCCTGCTAACAAGGGCAAGCACCATATAGTTATTACCGAAATCCCCTACCAGGTTAACAAAGCTAACCTGATTAAGGATATTGCTAACCTGGCTAAGGATGGCGTAATCGAAGGTATTACCAAGGTTGATGACTTCTCCAGCCTTAAAGACGGCATGAAGATTGTTGTTGAGCTGAAGAGTGATGCTGTTCCTGACGTTGTTCTGAACCGTCTGTACAAGCATACCGCCCTGCAAAGCTCCTTTGGTATCATTATGCTGGCGCTGGTTAACGGTCAGCCGCGTGTCCTGAACCTCAAGCAGGTTCTGGAATACTATCTGGAGCACCAGAAGGACGTTATTACCAGACGTACCCGCTACGAGCTGGGCAAGGCCAAGGACAGAGCTCACATCTTAGAGGGCTTGAAGATTGCCCTGGATAATATTGATGCTGTAATCAGCACCATCCGCGGCAGCGCAACAGCAGAAATTGCCCGCACCGCTTTGATGGAAAACTTTAAACTGAGCCAACGTCAGGCACAGGCTATTCTGGATATGCGTCTACAGCGCCTGACCGGCCTGGAGCGCAAGAAGATTGACGAAGAATATGCCGACCTGCTGGAAACTATTGACTGGCTGGAAAGCGTGTTGGCAGATGAGCATAAGGTTATGAACATTATCAAGGAAGACCTGCAGGAAATGAAGAAGCGTTTCGGTGACGAGCGTCGTACCGAAATTTCCATCGACAGCTCCGAAATGGATATCGAGGATCTGATTGCCGAAGAGGATATCGTTGTAACCATCAGCCATCAGGGCTACATTAAACGCCAGACTCTCGACAACTTCCGTAGCCAAAAACGCGGTGGCGTAGGCAAAACCGGCGGCAGCGGCAAGAAGATTGATGATTCGGCAGAGCATCTCTTCCTCTCCACTACTCATCATAACATTCTCTTCTTTACCAACCGTGGCCGTGTATATCGCCAGAAGGGCTATGAAATCCCCGAAGCAAGCCGCACAGCTAAGGGCACAGCTATTATCAATCTGCTGGCACTGATGCCTGGTGAAAAGATTACGGCTGTTATTCCGGTGAAGGAATTCAGAGAAGAGCAGTACATGTTTATGGCTACCAATAAGGGTACCGTCAAGAAAATCAACCTTAAGGATCTGGAAAGCGTCCGCAAAAACGGCATGATTGCTATTAATCTGGACGATGATGAGGATCTGATCGGTGTTGAACTGACTGACGGCAACAGCGAAATCATCCTGGCAACCCGCAACGGTATTGCTATCCGCTTTGATGAGCAGGATGTACGCACCATGGGACGCACTGCACATGGCGTAAAGGGTATTTCCCTCAACTATGGCGATGAGGTTGTAGCTATGGACAGCGTTTCCGATGAGGATTCCGAGGTGCTGACGGCAACTGAATTCGGCATGGGCAAGCGTACCGAGGTTAAGGAATACCGTAAGCAGACTCGCGGCGGCAAGGGTATCATCAATATGAAGATTACCGAAAAAACTGGTCTGGTAATCGGCATGAAGGTTATTAACCCGGATCAGGAAATCATGATGATTACCGCGGCCGGTCTGATTATCCGTACCGATGTGGACCAGATTTCCCAATATGGCCGTAATACCCAGGGCGTAAAGCTGATGACCTTGAACGATGATGACAAGGTTGTTTCTCTGGCAGCAATCCATCATGAAGAGGATGCTGAATAAATTAGTTTATTTGTTTTAACGTATATGTTTTCTAGAAAATGAAGAGCTTTAATGATTCATTAACAGGTAAATATTTGCGTATTGCCCTCCCCGCTGCGTTGGAGGGCATTTTTATGACCTTTCTGGCTGCGGCAGATTTGATTATGGTAGGCGTATTAGGGGCTAAGGCCATAGCGGCGGTAAGTATTTTTCTGCCGCTGCGCCTGGTACTGCTGACAGTATCGCGCTCAATGGCATCAGCAGTTACGATTCTGACAGCGAATAAATTCGGTTCCGGACAATATTCCGCCATTAAGGTTTTGCTGCGCCAAAGCTTTACTGTCAGCAGTGTTCTGCTTGTAGTGTTGCATCTGCTTTTCTATGGATTTTTTGAGAAGCTGGTGGTGTTGATGGGTGCGCAGAGCGATTATCTGGAGCTGGCGCTGGCTTACGGCAATATTGCCGTAGCTGCAGTACTGCTAAACTCACTGTCACTCTTGCTGCAGGGAACCTTGTTGGGTGTAGGCCGGACAAGCGCTATTATGAAAAGTAATATTGTCGGCAATGTGGTGAATATCGTCTGCAATTATTTTCTCATTACCGGCTTCGGCAGTTTTGACGGCTGGGGTGTGCGTGGCGCGGCAATCAGCACGATTATCGGCTCTCTGTGTACTCTTGGTATCACCGTCTGGATTATGAAGCAAGAGGGCTTTTTCAGTGATGGACTGCTGCAGCTGCCGGATAAAATCTTCTGGCGGGAATTTATGCCGGTATTCGGCGGTGTTTTCAGTGAGCTTGGTGCGGAACGCATCGGTATGCTGGCTTATGGCTGGATGACTGCGCGTCTTGGTACTCTGCCCTATGCAGTACACAGCATTTGCTATAATATCTGCGATTTTTCTTATGATTTTATCTTCGGCTTCGGCAAGGCTAATATGGTGCTGGCCGGGCAGATGCGCGGTGCCGCTGATTATGTAACATGGAAGCGCTGCCGCAGTATAGGCTTTAAATGGGGCCTGGGGCTTTCCGTTGCCTCTTTTATTATTCTGTATGCCGCACGCGTGCCCATTTTCAGTGTTTATTCACAGGATGCGCAGGCGCTTGCTCTCAGTGAAACGGTAATGTTCTGGGTGGCAGCCGTTTGCATACCGCAGGGGCATACGATTATCACGGCAGGCATATTGCGTGGCAGCGGTCAGACTACTGCCGTTGCCGTCTATTCCTTTGTGCTGATTACCGTTTTGCGTCCATTGATGACAGCCTTCTTTATCTATTATTGCAAGCTAGGGATTGTGGGCGCTTGGGTACCGATGTTTTTGGACCAGTCGCTGCGCAGTCTGTGCTTTACCTGGAAGGTTATGCGGATACGCGGGCTTAAGGATTTAATAAAATAAATATGCCGTATAAAAAGCAAAACAGCTTCTGCATCGCAGAAGCTGCTTTTGTCGTATAAATATATAAAATTACTTTGTTGCAAGGTTGCAGCAGGCTATAGTGCTTACTCTGCAAAGCTAGTTCCCAGCTCTTTTTCTGCCAGACGGATGAAGGCACGGATTGCCTCCTCCAGCTGTGGCTGCGGCGTATCCTCTTCCTTGCAGTGAGAAATACCGGGATCAGATTGAGCGAACATCATTACCGAAGGTACAACAGCATTCAGAGGCACGGCATCATGCAGCGGTGCGGAATACATGCTGTGTCTTGCACCTGTTTCCTCCTTTACGGCAGCGTTGCAGTCCTCTACCAGCTGCTCATCAAACAGTATCGGTTCAGCATGCCAGATAGGCTCAAATTCTACAGTGAGCTTACCCTCCTTTGCATGCTTCTGCGCCGCAGCCTTGGCTTCTGCAACTATCGTTTGCATTGTTTCCGGCTTAATGCTGCGCTGGTCCAGCGAAATGCGGCAATAGCCAGGAGAAATAGTAGTCAGGTCAGGCTTGACCTCGATATTGCCGACAGTGCAATAGGAATCATATTTAAGAGCGATTTCACGTAAATCAAGGGTGGTCTGTGCTGCCGCGATAAAGGCATCCTGACGCAGGGCAACCGGCGAACCGCAATGGCCCTGCTGTCCGCGGAAGGTGATGTACTGGCGGTTGCACCCGCAGACGCCGTAAACGCAGGCTACGCTTTTTTTGGCTAAAGCCAGCAGCGGTGCCTGCTCGATGTGCAGCTCCAGGTAAGCTTTGACTGGCAGCTTGGCAAAGGCTGTGTGTGCCTCCCCTATTCTGTTGGCATCAAGGCCGTATTCCTGCCAGACATCGCTGAAGCTGCGGCCGTTTTCCTGATGGATTAAGGGCAGCACATCCTTGCTTGTGACAATGCCGCTGACAGCACTGCTGCCAAGACAGCTTTTACCGAAGGCTACACCCTCTTCATCTGCCCAACCGACAACGTAAAGAGTTTTGGCAGGCTTTTTATCTGCCAGACTGTAGGCACCGATACCCATGCCTGCTACAACGCCTAAAGCGCCGTCCAGCCAGCCTCCGTTTGGTACGGAATCGAGATGGCTGCCGATAACAATACACTCCTCGCTGGCGCCGGCAAATTTGGCCCAGCTGTTGCCTGCAGCATCTGTCCAAACCTCGGCACCTGCAGCCTGCATCTTTTGGGAAAACCATTCCGTTGCTTTCTTGAATGTCGGTGTCCAGGCGATGCGCTGTGCTCCGTCTATATCAGAGGTTAAGGCTGCCAGCTCCTTGAGATCGGCAACAATGTTTTTGGCTATTTGTTCACGTTTCATATAATGCTCCCTTCCTGCTTCATTAGGCTTTTGTATAGCGGCAAAAGCGTAAAAAAACAAGTTTATTATATTTTATTATAGCTTTAAAACAAATTTGTTCCGCTGTTTTATCTGCTCCGATAAGAGCGTTACAGCAAACAAGCATAGGATAGCTTATCTGCATTATATACAAATCGGCGTCAATTTACAAGACGGAATAATGAACCTGCAAAAGTATAGCGAAAATAAAAACAAGCTGCTGCCTTCACTTTTGCTACAAAGAAGGCAGCAGTTTTTCAGTTACATCGTGTAAAGAATGGAATTAATAAATTTAATTTAATTCATGAACAGCTTGCTTCAGCTGCTCAAGTCCCTGTAATAATAGCGCGCGGGGGCAGGCAACGTTGATACGTTCAAAGGCTTCTCTCTCTTTGCCGAAGATACCGCCGCCGTCAAGCCAAAGGTGTGCTTTATGCCAGAGCCACTGCTTGCGTTCGGCAGCTGTAAGGCCTAAGGCACTGCAATCAAGCCAAATCAGATATGTCCCATCAGGCCAGAGCAGCTTAATCTGCGGCAGGTTCTGCTTCAGATAAGCATCAACAAATTTAATGTTATCTTCGATATAAGTCTTTGCCTGTTTTAGCCAATCTTCGCCATAAGTGTAGGCCGCCTGGCAGGCAACGAGTCCCATGGTATTTACCTGGCTGTAGCCTGCTGCTGCCACTTGCTTGCGGAAGCGGTGGCGTAAAATTTTGTTGGGAATGAAGATGTTGGATACCTGTAGGCCGGCAATGTTGAAGGTTTTGCTGGGTGCAGTGCAGATTACACAATTTTGCTCGTACTGTTCACCCAAACTTGCAAAAACCGTCTGAGAGTTATTTCCCCAGACGAAATCGCCGTGAATTTCATCACTTACGGTAATTACACCATGCTTAAGGCAGATATCGCCCACTTTTTGCAGCTCGTCGCGTGTCCAGACACGGCCTACGGGGTTATGCGGTGAGCATAAAAGCATCAGCTTAACATTATTGGCGATGATTTTTTCTTCCAAATCGGCAAAGTCCATTTCATAATGATCGTTTTTCAGAATGAGCGGTGAATTAATCAGCTTGCGCTCATTATCCTCAATAATCTCGCTGAAAGGATAATAAACCGGCTGCTGTACAAGTACGCCCTCACCTTTTTTAGTGAAGGCCTTCACTGCCATCGCAAGGGCAAAAACTATGCCGGGAGTTTTGGTGAGCCATTCGGATTCAGGGCTCCAGTTGAAATGCTTAGTATACCAGTCGCGGACAGCCTGAAAATATGCTTCTGTACTTTCACTATAGCCGAAGATGGCATGTTGGCAGCGTTCAACAAGTGCTTCCTGTATTTCCCGGGCAATAGGAAAATCCATATCTGCTACCCAAAAAGGTAAGACGTCTGCCGGACGACCACGCTGGATGGCAAAATCATATTTTAGGCAGTCTGTATTACGTCTGTCGATTATCTTGTCAAAATCATATTTAGTCATAAACTATCACCAAACTTTATTTTCATAAATTATTTTACTGCAGCAAAGGCCTGTGCCAAATCGTCAATCAGATCCTGCGTTGCTTCGATGCCTGTAGAGAAGCGCAGCAGACAATCCGTAATCCCCTTTTCGGCACATTCTTCGGCAGTAAGGTCGGTATGCGTCTGGCGAATCGGATAGGTTATCAGGCTTTCCGTACCGCCAAGGCTTTCGGCAAATTTAATGAGCTTGACGCCCTCAAGAATTTGGCGTGCCGTTTCCGCGTTGTCGACAGCAAAGGAAATCATGCCGCCGAAGCCGGTGGTCTGCGCTTTGTTGATTGCATAACCGGGATGATTTTCCAGACCGGGATATAAAACGTATTGTACACGCGGTTGCTCCTGCAGCCATTTGGCAATGGCAAAAGCATTTTTCTGGTGCTGCTCCATACGCAGCGGCAGAGTTTTGATACCGCGGATAACGAGCCAGGCATCAAGTGCTCCCAGACAGGCACCGGTTGTTTTATAAATCAGACGCAGCTTGTCGGCGATAACAGGATCCTTGACCACGGTAAAGCCTACGAGTACATCGTTGTGACCGCAAAGATATTTTGTTCCGCTATGGATAACGATATCAGCGCCAAGGTCCAGCGGTCTTTGAAAATATGGTGTCAGAAAGGTATTGTCGACGATAACCAAAAAGTTATTTTCATGGGCGATTTTACTGATAGCACGCAAATCACTGATTTCCATTGTGGGGTTGGTCGGTGTTTCCAAAAAGATGGCTTTAGTGTTGGGCTTAATGGCAGCCTTGATTTCTTCCAGCTTAGAAGTATGCACAGAGGTGAACTCTACATCGTTTTTGGCGTTAAGGTTGCGGAACAGACGGAAGGAGCCGCCGTAGAGATCGTTGCCGGTGATGATATGGTCGCCGGGCGCGAACAGATTCATAACCGCATCAACTGCAGCCATGCCGGAGGAAAAAGCCAAGGCATCGACACCGTTTTCCAATGCTGCTAAAAGCTGTTCTAGGCGTGCACGTGTCGGGTTGGATTCACGTGTATAGTTAAAGCCTGTGGTGTCCCCCAACTTGGGGTGTGCAAAGGTTGAGGAAAGATAAATTGCCGGGGTAATGCTGCCGGTTGCGTCAGCTGCGCCGATTTCATGAATACATTTTGTTGCAAATTCCATAGTGTCATCTTCTCCTTTCAAGGTCAGGCGGCAAGATACCGGATATTGCATCAGAACTGCAGCAAGCAGTTTTATGCACGTTACTGCATTTTTTCTCCTCCGGAATCTTCTCACCTGTTGAGCGTGATATTGTCAAATTTTTTATTCGTGAAACAAAATCAACAAGCAATGCTTGTGTGATGTTTGCTTGATAATTTACACGATAAAACCTAGCTTGTCAATAGGTAAATTTACAGCTTTTGTTATGTTTTTGGGCGCTATAATGAAGAAATGTAAAATAAAAAATTATATTTATTTTATTCTTCGCTATTAGCAAACTATATAGCCAAGTGATTTTTGTAACATCGTTTACAAATCTACTAAAATACTAGGCTTTTTGAAATTTTTTTCGTTTTTTTGTTGACAGATGCTTTGACAAGTTGTATATTTTTACTCACAAGTTCATATACGAGCGATGAAAAGAAGAGTACGCAAGGAGTACTGCCACAGAGAGCTTCCGTTTGGTGCAAGGAAGTGCAGGAGATTTTGCCGAAGATGGTCTTGGAGCTGATTGGCTGAAGCGCAAGTTTAGGTCGTCCGGGTGCACCCGTTACAGTGCTGAAGTATTAATGGCTTAAGGCCAGCGTACTTGAGGAGGCTGCTATCGTGAGGTAGCAGTGAAATTGGGTGGTACCACGAAGTTTGCTTTCGTCCCTTACTGCATAATGAAAATGCGGTATGGATAAACGAAGGCTTTTTTTATTTTAGTTTTACAAAGGAGACGATGAATTATGTTGAAAAAATTATTGGTTATTGCGTTATCTGTAGTGGCATTGGCAGCAGCAGGCTGCGGCGGCGGTGATAAACAGGCTCAAACAACGATTAAGGTTGGTGCTACCGCCGGTCCCCATGCCGAGGTTGTGGAGGCTGCGGCCAAGGAAGCGGCCAAAAGTGGCCTGAAGGTACAGGTTGTGGAGTTCTCTGATTACGTTACTCCGGATAAGGCTTTGGCGGATGGTGAGCTGGATTTGGTAAGCTACCAGCATAAGCCCTTCCTGGATAATTTCAACAAGACGAACAAGACTGACCTTGTACCCATCGGCAATGCTATTTTAATGCGCATGGGCATTTACAGTGATAAGGTGCATGATGTGAAGGATATTCCGGATGGTGCAACGATTGCTATTCCTAATGACCCGACAAACGGCGGCCGTGGTCTGTTGCTTTTGCAGCGCGCCGGTCTGTTAAAATTAAAAGATGGTGTGGGCATGAAGGCTACGCCGAAGGATGTTGTCGATAATCCTAAGCATCTGAAATTTAAGGAGCTGGAGGCAGCACAGCTGCCGCGCAGCCTGGCTGATGTAGATGCTGCTGCTATTACCATGAACTATGTAATGAGCGGTGGCCTGGATGTTAAAAAGCAGAATATCTTCCTTGAGCCTAAGGACGAACCGCTGGCTGTAATGATTATTGCTGCCCGTAACAAAGACAAGGATAAAGAAGCTTATAAAGCATTTGTGAAGGCTTACCAGTCTGAGGCTGTGAAGAAGTTTATTGCCGATAAATATAAAGGAACTATTGAACCTGCATTTTAATGTAGAAAATAAAAATATATAGAAAAGCTCCCCTTAATATCAGCTGCAGCAAATGTACAGTATATTAAGGGGAGTTTTTATTAATCGGTATAGTTTGCAGTTATTATTTTTTATTGTTTTCTTTCATACGGAAGCAGAAGGTGCAATGACCATCCGCATACATGATATGGTCATGCACACATTCCATATTTTCGTTATAGCCTTCTGCGATAGCAGGATCGATATTTTCGCAATAAATGCGTCCGTATTTTTCTTCACCTGCATCCATCCAGGTTTTGGCAAATACGCAGCGGTGAAAATCCTGGTGAATACCGTCTTGCTTATAAACAGTATCGTAACCGAATTCTTCGCTGCGGCCCATATCGTAGTTATCCAGATAATTTTCCAGTGTATTTTCTTTGCCGTTGGCTTTGGCGCGGGCAGCAATGTCCTTGCCTCGTTCAATACCAAATTCTTTAACGCTGTCCTCTAAGACCTTCAGGCCTTTTTCGCCAAATTCTTTTTCCAGATTTTTGGCGGTAATAGAAAACATCCTGGCAAATAAAACAAACATGGAAACCGGTTCTTTAACTTCTTCTTGCATTTTAATAATCCCTCACTTGTTTTGCATTGGACTATATACGGAAACCTATATAGCTCATATGCATTATACAAAAAAGTCGTAAATCATACAAGACGAAATTGCAAATTTAAAAACGACAATATCGTGAAAAAGAAAATCTCGTTACTTGCGCAAGGAAGCAACGAGATTAGTACAAGGTTTATTTCTGCATACCGATTAAACCGCCGACCTGATCGGCAATCTGCTTCAGGTCATGCACCAAATTTTTTTCCAGACGGGGCATGGCACTGGCAAAGACAGTGACGCTGACAGTGCCGATGAGGTCTTTATTTAAATCAAAAATCGGTACAGCGATACTGCCGACATCAAGATTAAATTCTTCTTTTTCTACAGAATAGCCTTTAACCGTAATTTCATCGAGCTGTTTTTGCAGCTCCTGTTTATTTTTTAAGGTATACGGAGTATAGGGCTTAAATTCAATATCGTCCAGATAATCAGGGCGTGCGGGAAGCAGTACATGCTTTAAAAGCAGCTTGCCGGATGAGGTAACGTATTCCGGCAGAGGCGTATATTCGGACAAGGTGATGTAATAAGAGGTGCTGACGGGATAAGCACAATAAATCGTGACAATTTCATCCTGATTGACAATCTGCAGGCTGGCAGTTATATGATACTTTTCTGCCAACGCATTCATCAGCGGTTTACAGAGAATGATATAAGAACGGATTTGGCTTTGGATAATGCCTGCTTTGCTCAGAAAAAAGCTGCCCAAGCGGTAATGGTTGGTGTTATGGTCTAAAAGCAGCAGATTGTTTGCTACCATTGTATTGATAAGTCCACGGGCTGTGTTGACGTTCAGTTTTGTTTTGGCGCTGATTTCATTGATGCTTATTTCAGGGTTGCTGTTGGTGAAGCAGTTGAGAATATCAATAGCACGCTGGACTGATTGAATTAGCTTTGGTGTAGTAGTAGTCATGATAATGCTCCTTCGATATCTTCGATACATTAAATATATTATAACATATATTTAGACTGACAATGAAGAGCTGGAGAGCCGTTTTTATAATACATTATTTTTGATTGGCGCAGACTATTTCAGCGTCTGACTGAAGAAAATATCTGAAAATGTGATTTGTGGAAATGTTTTACATTAATAGTACAAAAAAATCTTGACAGAGCTGCTGTAAAGTGATATAAGAAATAATATCAGACGATAATATAAAAAGAAAAACGATAATGTAAAGCGAAACACGTCTGATATATTTATTTTTTTGAGGGGGCATTACAAATGCAAAAGGAAACAAAGGGTGCTGGAGCACCGCGTCACTTTACTTTTAAAGAAAAATTAGCTGCTTTGGGACCCGGTTTTTTAATCTGCGGTTCCTTTATCGGTCCCGGTACTGTAACAAGCTCTACCAGAGCCGGTGCAGGTTATGGCTATGAATTATTATGGTGCATAGTCTTTTCCGTAATTGCCGTTATTGTTACACAAGGTATGGCAGCACGTTTAGGTGTAGTAACTCAAAAGGATTTGGCTGAAACCTTGCAGATTGCTTTTGATGACCGTCCGCTGCTCAGAAAATTCCTTGTAGGTCTGGTTGCCGTGGCTATCGCTGTAGGCGGCTTTGCTTATATGGGTGGTGACTTGACGGGTACTGCTTTGGGTGTCAGCGCATTGACCGGCGTTTCGACACATATCATCGCACCTATTTGGGGCCTGTGCATTATGGTGCTTTTGAGCTTTGCCGGTGATGCTTTGAAATATCTGGAAAAGCTTTTGGCTGTCTGCGTTGTAGTTATGTGCATTGTTTTTCTGATTACAATGCTTGTTGTACAACCGAACCTTGGCGAATTGTTTGGTGGTCTTGTACCGCACATTCCCGAAGGTTCTTTAATGACCTGCCTGGCTTTGATTGGTACTACCGTTGTTCCTTATAACATGTTTTTACATGCTGCCAGCGCCAAACGCACCTGGCATAGCGCCGAGGAACTGCCGTTGGTTGCCTTTGGTACTAACATTCCGATGATTATCGGCGGCATTGTAACCGGTGCAATTTTGATTACTTCCGCTGCCGTTATGCAGGGCATGACCGTAAAAAATGCTATGGATATGGCAGTTCAGCTGCAGCCCACTCTTGGTGATTTTGCTCAGCCGTTTATGGCTGTTGGCCTGGTTGCTGCCGGTGTTTCCAGTGCTGTCTGCACACCGATGGGCGTATCCTATGTACTTGCAGGCTTGTGGGGCTGGAAAACTGACAGAAGCGATAAACGCTTTGTTATTACTAATGCAGCAGTTCTTGTAACCGGTATTGTTATCTCTGCTTTCGGCTTTAATCCGATTGCGCTGATTATGACGGCACAGGCTGTTAACGGTATCGTTCTGCCTGTAGTTGTAGGCGTAACGGTTTATCTTACCTGCAGCAAGAAAATCATGGGTGAATTTACTAACAGTACTCTGCAAACCGCATTAGGCTGGATAATCTTCTTAATCAGCTTATATCTTGGTCTGAGCAGCGTTATCAGCCTGTTCTGATCTTATGTATAAAATAGTGAATTTTTGACTAGGAAAGAAGGATATTTTAATGAAAGACAGTAGACCTACTATCTATGACCCTAATTTTTTACCGACTAATATTTATAGTGGTGTTCCGACATTTTTGAATCTGCCTGTATTGGAAAACAAGGAAGATTTAAATAAGGTTGATGTTGCTGTTATGGGTGTGCCTTGGGAAGGCGGCTGCACCATTGGCGGCTATTCCTCCTGCACTGACGGTCCTAAATCCATTCGTACTGCTTCTATTCGTTATACCGGCTATCTGCCTGATTTTGATATTGACTCCTTTGAACATCTGACCGGTGGTGATTATGGCGATGTTGCTGTACAAAATGGTAACTACGAGTTCACCTTCGCACAGATTCGTGAAAGATATGGCGAGTTGCTGGATGCAAAGTGTGTGCCTATCGTTTTAGGCGGTGACCATGGTATCGCTTATCCTCTGATCAGCGAAATGGCAAAACGCCATCCGAAAAAAGTAGGCGTGCTGCACTTTGATGCTCATCTGGATAACTACGATAACTTCGGTGATGACAAATACTCTCGTTGCTCTCCGTTCTTCCAACTGTACAATGACCCCAATATGGATGCAACCAAGATTGCTCATATTGGTATTCGCGGACCGCGTAACCATCAGCAGGAATACAGAAATGCCCAAAAATACGGTGCTACCGTTATTCCCTGCCGCGAGATTAAAGAAGAAGGCTGGAAGGCCGCTATTAAAAAAGCTTTGGCTGTAGTTTCCAAGGATACGGAAGTAATTTATATTACTATCTGTGCCGATGCTCTGGATGCTGCTTATATGCCGCAAGGCCCGCAAGATATGGGTGGTCTGACCAGCTATGAATTGCTGAGCATGGTGCATGAGGCAGCTCTTGCCGGTGCCTGCTCTCTGGATTTCGTAGAGATTTATCCGGAAAACGGCACTCTGCAGACAGCATCTCACGTTGGCTGCTGGCTGGCGCTGTACTTCCTTAACGGTGTTGCTGAACGTCGTATGAAACTGGAAAATAAATAATTTTAAATACAAGAAGAGCAGTCTGTGTAGATGCAGACTGCTCTTTTGTCATAGTGAAGCCTTTTTGTGGCCTATATTTTGATAATAGTTTTTCGACTACTACTAGATAAAATACGTATATCAAGAAGTTTTTAGAGTAGTAACTCAAACTTCCTACTTAGTATTACATGAAAATAGAAAAATATCAACAATTTCTTGAAAAATATTTCCATGTACAATATAATAGACATTTTGTATAATATAATGCACAAATGAAAGGCTTAGACATTTTTTATATTACTCTAATAGCAAAGGAGTGAGGCTGCAGGTCTTTTTTGCTTGTGCGCACAGTATCTCTTTTTATGTTTAGGAAGGTCTACGCTTGTTTTAATTGCTAAAGCTGTATGGATATGCTAAAATGAATGTATTGCAAGGAGATGATTATTTTGATGTATCTATTTTAACATTAGATGATAATACTGAAATAGTACATTCAGAAATGCGTAATGACGGAATAGTAAAAGTTTATTTAGAGGTAAATGATGAAAAAACAAGATTATAAATTAGAAATTTATAAATTACTGGATTTAGAACTGGATGATTCTTCATTAGATACGAAAATTCAATTTGTAAAAAAGGTTTTGATTGACTATCAGAAAGATCATGAAGATCAATATGATGTTTCTAATAAAGGAAAACCATGGACTGACGAACAATTAAAAATTATTTTATCTGATGCACCTACTAAAGAGAATTGTGCAAAATATGCTGTATTGTTTAAAAGAGGTTATGGGAGTATAGAGCAAATTTATCGATGGGCCGCTACACTAATAAACAGTTTGGAAGGAAAAGGACGAAGTAACGATTCTTTTGTTTTACAGATAAAAAAAGTCGCTAGGCAAATAGGACTTAGAGGTTAATATTTATTAACTCAAACTTCCCCCACCGAAAATCAGCTTAATTCTTTGAAAACTGCATATTTCAGAAGATAAAAAAGGCGTAAAGCCTCAAAACTTGGTACAATAAAGTGCAACAAACAATCAACCAAGGAGGTTTACGCCATGTCTATTGTTTCACGTAATTCGACTAATGAAAAGAATATTTCTCGCTCTATTGCTAATTTTATTTCAGCTTATGGGATTATCAGACTGTTAGCAAAATGCGGATGTACTAAAATCAAAGGTGTATCTGCCAAGGTGCTGTTTACCTATATCCTTACTAATTGAGATTGTAATACTGGCTATGAATAAAAGAGTGTACTAAGTCGCAAAATAGCTTAGTACACTCTTTGTAATATATACGATATACTTCTTACCACCCTACACCAATCCAGGGGCCGTGGTGATGTCTGCCTCCGATGCCGATACCTATGCCAATCGGGAAGTTCCAGCCACCTCTGCGGCTTTGCTTTTCGCGTTCAATCTTCATGAACCACAGGCGATAGATTTTACCGCCGTTTTCCAGCTTTTTCGGCGTATCTTTATCTGTAATAATCTTATAGCCGTTGAAGTTGGCGTTGGAGCTTTCGTAATCGCTGAGCATTTTGTTCATCTGCGCAAAGGTTGCCTTGTTATTGGTATATAAGCGCAGCATTTCGGTATTGGGCATGGTTAAAATCAACTGCTTGCGCAAAGAGCGGTCGGCAGCCAGACCTTGGTAAACTTCTACTCTGTCTTCTTTGATTTTTACATATAGCAGGTCGTCGCTATCGCCTGCCTGCAATCGTTCATTCATTACTGCCGCGCTGATGGTTTCCACCGGTTTGATTGCGTCAGCATCATCTGCAGCCTTAGTTTTATCTGCGGCGAGTGCCAGCGCACTGCAGCAGCACATCAGTAAGCAGGTTAACAGTAAAAGCAGCTTGCGCATAATTCTCACTCCTTTGGAAGCTGATGGGAAAATTCTACATAAAAGACTTATATAATCCTCAAGAATATGGTATCATATTTACGTAAATTTGTTAACTGAACTTTAGGTGATATCTGAGGAACAGTGGATATTGAAATACGAGGAGATTATATGAAGAAAAATAACCTGATTTGGATAATTATCTGTAATATCCTGGGAGCACTGCTTTTGGGAAGCTGGCTGGCAAGCACCCCCACCGCCGGCTATCACGGACCGTGGCTTGCACTGGACCAAGGTGTCTTTTATTTCTTTAACCAGAAGCTGGCGCAGGGAACGGCCTTTACTTATTTTACAGCCTTTGTTAATCTGCGTGCCTTTGATGTGGTGGCGTTCGTTGCGATGCTGGCGATTTTTTACAGCTATTACCGCAAAAGCAATGTTGAAGGCAAGCGCTGGCTGTTCTGTATCGGCGTTGCCATGCTGGTAAGTGCGGTAATCATTAAGCAGTTTGATAAGCTGCTGCCGATTGACCGTGCGAGTGCATCCGTTTATTTTGACCAGCTGTATCATAATGTAAACTGGGTTAGCCAGCTGAGCGGCTGGCCTGCCAAGGATCGTTCCGGCAGCAGCTTCCCCGGTGATCATGGCATGATGCTGTTGATATTTGCTGTGTATATGTGGAAATATATCGGCAAGGACGCTTTTATTAAAGCACTGGCTGCATTTATTATTTTCTCTCTGCCCCGTATTATGGGCGGTGCGCATTGGTTTACCGATGTTTTTGTAGGCTCTGTTTCTTTTGTTCTGCTTGTTTTAAGCTGGATTCTGCTGACACCGCTTTCAGATATCTTTATCGGCTGGCTGGAGAAAAAGCTGCCGCTGAGATGGTTTGTGAAAAAGAGAGAATGAGTTTTAAAGCCGCTGCCTGCTCTTCCCTTTTGTATGTGGAAGTTTTGGTGGTGGCTTATTTAATAGATGAGGAAGGGGGAAATCATGACGCAGGCTGATGAGCTGGAATTTCAAAGGGAGCTTGAGCTATTGAGGAAAGATGGATTAAAGGATAATCCGTTGCGTAAGGAATATGAGACGAAGGTGGCAGAGCTGGCGGTGCTGGCGAAGAAACTGCTGGCGCAGGGAGTTAGCGAAGAATGTGCTGCGCGTACATTGCATCATAAGTGTCGCAAGCTGGGCGTGCAGTATAAGCACGCAGCTCCGCCACTTTTGCAGGAGTATATTTATTATGCGATGGCGCAAAAGTATGGCGACCCACTGGGTCTGTCCTTTGAGGACTTGTGCAAAAAGCAAAGCTATGCGGAGATAATTGCTTCGTCCTCCCGTCCTATTGCAGATTTGGATAAGAGGCTGACGGTTGAAGGGTTTAGAGAGTGGTTTAAAATATTAAAAAAATAGAGAAAATAAAGCTTGAAATCCGTATGCTAATAGAACTATATAGAGATGCTGATTTTATAGAAAAAAAGAAAAATAAATAGCAAACAATGCTTGAGAAAATTTGTTCACTGTGATATACTGGGAGAAAATAGGTATAAAAAAATTCCCAGAGGTGCAATATAATGAAGCAAATACATTTAAGATTAGATGATAACCAATATAAAGAAGTTGCAGAATATGCGAAAATGGCAGGTATGACTGTACAGGATTCTGTTTCAACAGCTATTTATATTATGCTTAGCAAGCAGAAAAAGAAGAAATACACGCATAAATTTACTTTTATTGATTTATTTGCTGGTATTGGTGGAATGAGGCTAGCTTTTGAAGAAGCTGGCGGGGAATGTGTATATTCTAACGAATGGAATAAATTCAGCCAGCAGACATATATGGCAAATTTTGGCGATATGCCAGATGGAGATATTACTCAGGTTAATGCAGATGATATACTAGACCACGATATTCTTGTAGCTGGTTTTCCTTGTCAGCCTTTTTCTATTGCTGGTATATCTAAGAAGAACAGTCTAGGTCGTGCTACTGGTTTTGCGGATAAAACACAGGGAACGCTTTTTTTTGATGTTTGCCGCATATTAGAAGCTAAAAGGCCAAAAGCTTTTATGCTGGAAAATGTAAAAAATTTATGCAGTCATGATAAAGGGAAAACATTTAAAGTTATTACGGAATCATTAAATGAACTTGGCTATGAAGTATTTTATAAGGTTATTGACGGGCAGTTGTTTGTTCCGCAGCATCGAGAGCGTATAATTATAGTCGGATTTGATAGAGAACGTTATGGAAGTTATTTTGATTTTGAATTTGATATAATTCCTAAAGAACCTAAGCCTGTTATGGCTGATATTTTAGAAAAGAATGTTGACGATAAATATACGTTGTCGGATAAATTGTGGACATATTTACAAAATTATGCAGCTAAACATAGGGCTGCAGGTAATGGCTTCGGTTATGGAATAGCGCCACTTGAAGGTGTTTCCAGAACTTTGAGTGCAAGATATTATAAAGATGGTTCTGAGGTTTTAATTGAACAAGACGGGAAAAATCCTCGCAAGCTTACACCTAGAGAATGCGCCCGATTACAGGGATTCCCAGACAGCTTTGTAATCCCTGTTTCAGATACACAGGCTTATAGGCAGTTTGGTAATTCTGTTGTAGTACCGCTTATGGCGGCTATTGCAAAACTGGTAGTCAAAAAGTTAGAAGAATTGAAAGTTACCAATGGAGTAAACGGATATAGGGAGGTTGTGTAAATGCAAAATACCGTACAAAAAGCCATAAAAGCCGTATCAGATGGCGCAAAAGCTTTTTGCAAATTTTTATCAGCAAATGACACTGGTGAAACTGGTGGACACCAAGCGGGAATTTACATAGCTAAGCCTGCAATTCTTATATTATTTGACAAAGCATGTGAGCGCGGCACTAATTGTGAAAGATGGGTAAAAATACATTGGTATGATTATAAAACGATAGATACAAGATTTATTTATTATGGCAGTAAAACACGTGATGAGTATCGCATAACTAATTTTGGTAAAGGTTTTCCTTTTTTAAAGCCAGAATATACAGGAGCACTGTTTGTTTTAGTACAATCTAAGGCATCAAAGGAAGATTATGAAGGCTTTATTCTTAATACTGAAGATGATATTAATGAATTTCTTGAAGCATTTAATCTTACGCCTGCAGAAACAAATAACCTTATAGTTACGAATAATGTAGACTTAGATATTAGGGAAAAACAGGAGATATATGGATTTATTTCATATTTGCAGGCTGATTTTCCTAATTCTGAAATTATGTCAGCTAAAGCAAGAGATATCCAGAATGCTGTTTATGATCATATTGAATATGTTGTTTCTAATCCAGACCAGAAGCTATTGGACTGGACTAACATGGAATATAAACTTTTCAGAGCTTTAGAACATGTGCGCTATGGAGAAGCTATTAGAAACGGTTTTAATGATGTTGAGGATTTTATCACGCTTGCTAACCAAGTGTTAAATCGCAGAAAAAGCAGAGCAGGAAAAAGCTTTGAACATCATTTAGCTTCACTTTTTGATGGTAATGCTATTCAATATACAGCGCAGGCTATCACAGAGGGACATAAGAAGCCAGACTTTATTTTCCCGTCAGAAGAAGCTTATCATGATACTAGTTTTAGTGTAGAGAACATAATTAGCTTAGCAGCTAAAACAACCTGTAAAGACAGATGGAGACAGGTACTTAATGAGGCTGACAGACTTCGTGATAAAAATAAATTTCTTTGCACTATGCAGCAAGGCATAACATCTGCACAGATGGACGAAATGCAGAGTGAAAAAGTTATTCTGGTAGTGCCGAAACTATATATTAAAACATATCCTAAAGATAAACAGGATAGAATATGGACGATAAAGAAGTTTATTGATTATGTTAAAGAAAAAGAATCTATCTGATAAAGTTAGCGAAAATCATGGATGTACTCACCAAAGAACAGCGCCACAAGAATATGGTCGCCATAAAAAGCAAGGATACAAAAATAGAAGTTACTCTGCGCCTTGCCTTATGGCATAGTGGCATACGCTATCGTAAAAATTACAAGGTTCTTGACTGCCGTCCTGATATTGTGCTGACAAAATATAAAATCGCTATCTTTTGCGACGGCGATTTCTGGCATGGCAAGACCTTTGAACGCTATGACGTCACGACAAACACTAAATACTGGCATGAGAAAATACGCCGTAACATGGAACGCGACCTCGAGAATACTATTGAGCTGCGTGATAATGGCTGGATGGTACTGCGTTTTTGGGAGACGGATATTAAAAAGCATCTTGAAAACTGCGTGGCAGAAGTGTTGAGAATTATACGCTTCAGAAAAAAATATTGAAAGTATATTTTTTGAAGGAACTATGATAAAATTTAGGTAAACTGGGGGTGGAAGAATATAATTTAACCCTATTTTATACTATCGTTAGGAGCTTAGTGAGTTGGAATTAGAGGTATATTCATTTTTCTCGGGATTAGGATTACTAGATTTAGGCTTTGAAAAAGCTGGATTTAATATTGTATTTGTAAATGAATATAACCAGACTTTTTTAGAAGCGTATCAATATGCTAGAAGAAATAGCAAACATATTCCTGCTTATGGATATAGCTCTTGTGATGTTAAGAAATATTTATCTGATGATGAGTGGGAGAAAACATTTCCTGAGTATAATCAGCGGCAGGATAAGTTAGTAGGATTTATTGGTGGACCGCCTTGCCCTGATTTTTCTATAGCTGGAAAAAATCAAGGGAAAGATGGAAAAAATGGACAGTTAACTTCTGTTTATATAAGTTTAATTGTAAAAAGGCAACCTGATTTTTTTGTGTTTGAAAATGTTAAGGGTTTGTATCGTACTCAGAAACATAGAGATTTTTATGATAAAATGAAGAGAAAATTGTATCGCAATGGATATTCATTATTTGATTCTATAGAAAATGCTTTGGAATATGGTGTTCCGCAAAATAGAGATAGACTTATATTGGTTGGTTTTAAAAGAAAAACTTTTGGTAAGAAAATTGATTTTCAATTAGGAGTACATAAAAAATATAAGTTAGAAAATATAAAAAAAGTATCTTGGCCTACTATGACACCGTTTAAAATTAATAGTAAATCAATAGCTCCATCGAATATTATACGAGAATTAACGATTGAATATTGGTTTAATAAAAATGATGTACAAAAACATATAAACAATAAAGATGTTTTCGGTGTAAGAACAAAAGAAAAATTTTATGAAATTAAAGAAGGTGATTTAAGAGGAAAGTCATTTAAAAGATTACATAGATGGAGGTTCTCACCAACTGCTGCATACGGACATAATGAAGTACACCTTCATCCATATTTGCCTCGAAGAATTAGTGTTGCTGAAGCATTAGCTATTCAATCAGTAAATAAGAAATTTGTAGTAAAAACAGATATTTCACTATCAGATAAATTCAAAATGGTAGGAAATGGAGTTCCTTTTTTACTTGCAAAAGGTATAGCTTTTGATATATTAAGCTATATATTAAAATACGAAAGGACGAATAAACATGAGTGAATATTATGATATGCAAAATGATGATAGTTCAGTAGTATCTTACGACATTAGTATTATTCCTAATGATTTCAATGTATTAACAATTAATTCTCTTATTGAATCCAATATAATATCAATGCCTGCATTTCAAAGAAATTATGTATGGGATAAAAAGAGAGCCTCAAGATTTATTGAGTCATTAATATTAGGCTTACCTGTGCCCCAAATTTTTTTATATCAGCTAGAAAGAAATCGTTATAGTATTATTGATGGACAGCAAAGATTATTAACAATTTATTTTTTTATAAAACAACGGTTTCCAAAATCTGGTAAACGAGCTTTTTTGAGAAAAGAATTTGAAAAAGAAGGTAAACTTACGGAAGAAATTTTAAATGATAATCAAATTTTTCAAGACTTTAAGTTACAATTCACTAAATTAGAAACTGGAGAAAATCATCCGTTGAATAACCAAATGTATAATACATTAGATGCGGATAAAAAGAACTCACTTGATTTGATGCCTATAAGATGTATGGCTATTAGGCAAAATAAACCAGAGGATAATGGCGCTATGTATGAAATTTTTAATAGATTAAATACAGGAGGGATTAATTTATCTCCTCAAGAAATAAGGGGATGTATATATGAGTCTAAATTCTATAAGTTGATATATAAGCTAAATACAACTAATGAGTGGAGAAAGCTTATAGGAAAGGTTGAGGAAGATGATAAATTTAGAGATGTTGAAATTCTTTTGAGATCATTTGCATTTTATTATGACTCTGGCGATTATAGTGGGTCGATGATTAAATTTTTGAATAAATTTTCTAGGAATGCTATGCTATTCAAGGATAAAGAGATAAAAATGTTTGAAAATGTTTTTTATAAATTTATAGAAGCATGTAGTGATATTAATCCGAAAAGTTTTTTAAATAATAATGGAAGTTTTAACGTATCTTTATTTGATAGTGTATTTACTGTAGTATCGAAAAAAATAGATAGTAATATAGAAAAAATTAAAATTACACAAAGTGCATTTGACAGGTTAAGAAGGGATTCCCAATTTAAAGAAGCTATTACACATAGCACTTCCCATGTTGATAGTGTTAAATCTCGGTTAGATTTAGCAGAAAAATATTTGTTTGAAACAAAGTAGTCTCGTGAATGAGGTATTGACATGAAAAATGAATGCATTGATGGGCAATATAGAGAAATAAGAGAATTATATGACTATCTTATGCAAAATAAAGAAGTAAGTTTTGCTATGGATGTACAGGAACATTATAAAAAGATTTTATTATTGTCTGCTGCCAGTTTGTTTGAATCACAGATTTCTAAGATTATATTGGATTATTCGTCATATGTTTCTAGTGGAGATGAGCGAATTGTGCAATTAATAAAGTCAAAAGTTATAGAACGTCAATACCATACGTTGTTTGACTGGAAGACTAACAATAGTAATGTATTTTGGAAATTGTATGGAGAAGAAACAAAAAATAAAGTTAGAAAGGAAATTGATAATAATATTGAATTAAAAAAAGCGGAAGGCAATTTCATGGATTTAGGGAAAAGAAGAAATTTATTAGTACATGAAAATTTTTCTGAATATAATATAAATATAACCGTCGATGAAATATATAAAGAATACAATTCAGCATGTACATTTATTGAATATATAAGAAAAGTATTGCTTTCTCCCAAGAAATAATGTTTTAATTTAATACTAATTTTTAGAATATACACATTTAGTTTAAATTTACAACTTTAAATATATTGCTAAATATTGGATATGCGATAACACGAAAAACAAAAGATTTTTGATTAATATACATATCATCTCTTTTGTAATATATAAACAATAAATTTAGCCAAAATATCAATAAGAAATAAATATATGGAAGTTGATGTAAGTGTAAATGTACGCATGAAACCAGAATTAAAAAGACAATTTAAGAAATTTTGTGCAGATATGGGATTATCTATGACGGAAGCTGTTAATTTACTTGCTCAAAGAGCAATTAGCGAATATAAAAATCCTGAATTAACTAAAGAAGACAATACTCTTATGATTGATGAGATTAAGGCATTGGTCAGCAAGTTAGTAAAAAATATAAAGCAGAATATACAATTCTTTTTGGTTCCTATGCTCGTGGTGAAGCCACTGAAGAATCTGAGATAGATATAATTATTATTGGTGGTAAGTCTTTTAGCGCACTTGATGTTCTTGCTTTTGGAGAAGAACTGAGAGAGCTAACAGGAAAAAAGTAGATGCTTTTGAATTACGTGAAGTTGAGAAAAATACTGAGTTCTATCAAAATATTTTACGTGAAGGAGTTAGGATAGAATGAAGAAAACGGATAAATAGAATGCTGTGGGACTGGCATTGTCCCATGCTGGCCTTTTTTTATTTTTATTTTCCTTAAACTCTTCTTTTTTTGTAACATATGTGATAGAATTATCTTGTATTATGAGAAAATTCAGCGAGGAAGTGACGGAATGGAATTTGTAAAATCTGCTGATGTAGTCGTTATTGGTGGCGGC
This sequence comes from uncultured Phascolarctobacterium sp., assembly GCF_937920985.1. Taxonomy (GTDB): domain Bacteria; phylum Bacillota; class Negativicutes; order Acidaminococcales; family Acidaminococcaceae; genus Phascolarctobacterium_A. The sequence goes on along the minus strand of NZ_CALDXR010000004.1, from coordinate 5,001 downwards.
ATTGTAGGTACTGCTGTATTGCGCGAGCTTTCCAAGTATGACCTGAAATGCGTTCTGCTGGAAAAAGAGCCGGACATCGCTATCGGCACTACTAAAGCTAACAGTGCAATTCTTCATGCTGGCTTTGACGCTCCTACCGGCAGCCTCAAAGCTATTACCAACGTTCGTGGCAACGCTCTGTACCACGAGCTGCAAAACGAACTGGACCTGGATATTAAATGGACCGGTTCCCTGGTTGCTGCAACCACCGACGAGGAAATGCAGACTCTGCAGGAGCTGCTGCAACGCGGTAAAAAGAACGGCGTTGAAGGCCTGCAAATCCTGTCTAAAGAAGAAGTTCTTGAGCAGGAGCCTAACCTGACCACTGTCAAGGGTGCTCTGTGGGCTCCGAGTGCCGGCGTATGCTGGCCGTTCGGTGCTGCTATTGCTTTCGCTCAATGCGCTGTACAAAACGGTGCAGAAGTTATCCGCGACTGCAAGGTACTGGGCTTCGTTAAGGAAGACGGCAAAATTACCGGTGTAGAAACCAATAAAGGCACTATTGCTGCTAAATATGTAGTTAATGCTGCCGGTGTTTATGCTGACGAAATCGCTAAGCTGGCCGGTGATGACACCTTCACCATCACTCCGCGTAAGGGCGAATATATTCTGTTTGATAAGACTGCTTGCAGCAGCCTGGTTTACGGCGTGGTATTCCCCACCCCGACTAAAAAATCCAAAGGTATTCTTGTTTGCACCACTACCCACGGCAACACCTTCATCGGTCCTAACGCTAACGAGCAGGATTCCAAAGAGGATAAGGCTGTTACCACTGCCGGCATGAATGAAATCATTGCTTCTGCCAAGAAGCTGATTCCGAACCTGCCGATGGGCGCAGCTATTACCGAATTTGCCGGCCTGCGTGCTGTTTCCAGCACTGGTGACTTCGTACTCGGTCCTTCTGAAAAGGTTGAAGGTCTGTATAATGCTGCCGGTATGCAATCTCCCGGTCTGACCGCAGCTCCTGCTGTAGGTGAGCTGATTGCCAACGAAATTGCCCGTGTAAGCGGCGCTGCCAAGAAGGCTGACTTCAAGGCTGCTCTGCCGAAGCATAAAGCATTCAACTATATGACTGCTGATGAAAAGGCTGCTAAGATTGCCGAAGACAATCTGTACGGCCGCGTAATCTGCCGTTGCGAAACTGTTACTGAGGGTGAAATTGTAGAAGCAATCAACTCTCCTGTTGGCGCACGCACTGTTGACGGTGTAAAACGCCGTACCCGTGCAGGCATGGGCCGTTGCCAGGGTGGCTTCTGTGGTCCGCGTGTTACCCAGATTCTGGCACGCGAGCTGAACATTTCTGTTCCTGAAGTATTAAAAGAACGTACTGATTCCAATATGTTCTACGAAAAATATTCTGCAGATGGCGGGGAGGAATAATAATGAACCAATTATATGATGTAATTATTGTTGGCGGTGGCCCTGCCGGTCTGTCTGCTGCTTACAGCGCATGGCAGAATGGTGCTAAAAAAATCGTTGTTATCGAGCGTGACCGCGAACTCGGCGGTATTCTGCAACAGTGCATCCACAATGGCTTCGGTCTGCATCACTTCAAGGAAGAGCTGACTGGCCCCGGCTATGCACATCGCTGCATCGAGCTCGTTGCTGATAAACCTGAAATCGAAACCCTGGTTGATACCATGGTATTAGATGTACAAAACAATAAAACCGTTATTGCCGTTAATCCGGAAAAAGGCTTACTGAAGCTGGAAGGCAAAACTGTTATCCTGACCATGGGCTGCCGTGAGCGTACCCGTGGCGCTATCCGTATTCCGGGCGAGCGTCCCGCAGGCGTATTCACTGCCGGTGCTGCTCAGCGTATGGTTAATATGGAAGGCTATCTGCCGGGTCACAAAATCGTTATCCTCGGCAGCGGCGACATCGGCCTGATTATGGCCCGCCGTATGAGCCTGGAAGGCTGCAAGGTTCAGGCTTGCCTGGAAATCTGCCCATTCTCCAACGGTCTTACACGTAATATCGTTCAATGCCTGAACGACTATGATATTCCTCTGTACCTCTCCCACACCATCGTTGCTATTCATGGTGAGGAGCGCGTAACCGGTATCACCGTTGCTAAGGTTGACGAGCGCATGACTCCGATTCCGGGTACTGAATTTGATATCGAGTGCGATACCGTACTGCTGTCTGTAGGTCTGATTCCTGAGAACGAGCTGTCCCGCGGCCTTGATCTGGAAATGAACCCGCTGACCAACGGTCCTGTTGTTGACCAGCATCGTGAAACCAGCTTAGACGGTTTCTTTGCTGCCGGCAACGTAGTACACGTACATGACCTGGTTGACTTTGTATCCGAAGAAGCTGAAATCGCAGGTAAATATGCTGCACTCAAGGCTCAGGAGAAAATGGCAACCGAAAACCGTACCGTAACCGTAAAGGCTATTGACGGCGTACGTACCTGCGTACCGCAGAAGCTGACCATGCCTGCAGAAATTCCTGCAGACGAGAAGGTTAAGCTGTTCATGCGTGTTGCTGCACCGCACCGCAAAGTTAAGCTGGAGGTTAAGAGCGGCGACAATGTTCTGCTGAGCCGTCCTCTGCCCGTAGCAAAGCCCAGTGAAATGATTGCCGTAGAAATTCCGGCTGCAAAATTTGCCCAGATCGGTGACGAAGTTACCGTAGGTCTGGTGCTGTAAGGAGGGTATAAAATGGCTGTTGAAACTCGTGTTATGAACTGCATTATGTGCCCTATGGGCTGCGAGATGACTGTTACCATTGAAAATGGCGCAGTTACCAATGTTACCGGCAATACCTGCCCGCGTGGCGCTAAATATGCTAACGATGAAGTTACTGCTCCGAAGCGTATGCTGACCTCTACAGTTGCTGTAGAAGGCGGTATGCTGCCTTTGCTGCCCGTAGTATCCGCTAACGTACTGCCGAAGGAACGCATCCTGGACTGCGCACGCTTCCTGCGTAGCGTAAAGGTTACCGCTCCGATTAAAACCGGTGACGTTGTAGTTAAGGATATTCTCGGTCTTGGTGTAGATATTATCGCCAGCCGTGATATGTAATCAGCTGAGGATTACTTGTTACATATAATATAGTAAAAATTGAAAGAGCTGCAGTTGCACTACCCTGCGTAGTGTAAAACTGCAGCTCTTTTTTGTATGAGTAATGAGTATGAAAGGAGTATGTTAATTTAGGTGTTTTTGGCAATTACCGCACCGAGTACAGCACCGATGATGAAGCTGGTGGTAGCTTTTTTGTTGCTGTCTTTTTTCGTTACGTAATTGTCGTTCTTATGACGCTTGTCGTAGCGGTCATGTCTGTCATAACGATCGTGCTTGTCGTAGCGGTCGTGTCTGTCATAACGGTCATGCTTGTCGTAGCGGTCGTGTCTGTCATAGCGGTCGGAATGACGCGGTGGCGGAGCATCGTGCCTTTCGTGGGCGGATGCTACGCTTGCCAGCGGCAGAGAAAGCACCATGGCAGCCATAGCAATTGCTGTGGTTTTCTTCATATACTTGGTTAATGTTGTCATCATATTGGCACCTTCTTTCTAATAGTGGTTGTTTACCTTTGTTGCTTTTATTATAAAGGCAGTATATGGCGAAATTATGACGATTTTGCCTGTTTTATAAAAAATAAGCAGAAAAAATTGTAAAGACTTTAGCATTTTACTTATGTGGATATGAAAAAAGTGCTTTATTTACTTGGTTAATACGCAAGCAGAAGATTTTAGGTTATTATAATAGTAGTTATTAATCAACCCCCTTCCCCATCAGTCGGCAAAGGAGGCTGTAGCATGAAGGCTGTCACCTATCTCAGACAATTTCTTTCGTTAAAATCCCTTAGCCTTATTATAGGCGGCTCTCTGGTATATTCTATAGGGTTTAATATGTTCATTTTGCCATGTAATCTTTATAATGGTGGTTTTTTAGGAATAGCCCAGCTGCTGGGATATTTTATGAGAAATGTCCTGGGGCTGAGCTTTGTTACCGACAACTATATCGGCATTATCTATTTTCTCCTGAATATACCCCTGATGATTATGGCTATACGCAAGTTCGGCAAGGACTTCTTAGTGAAATCTGCTGTCTGCATCACCAGCTACAGCGTGTTGCTGAGCGTTGTACCTGTTGCGCAATATAATTATCTGCCTGATACGATTACTGCTTGTCTGGCAGGCGGTATTTTATGCGGACTGGGCTGCGGCATGACGCTGATGAGCAAGGGCAGTGGCGGCGGTGAGGGCATCCTGGGACTGCTGTTGATGCATCGGTATCACAATATGAGTGTAGGCAAGGTCTTCAATATTATTAATATCTTTGTCTTTGGCAGTTGTATTCTATTATATGATGTTGCGGCGGCAGTCTACTCCATCTTCTTTGCCGTAATTACTTCCGTGGTTCTGGATAAGGCTTATCTGCCAAGTATTACAGTAACGATGATTATAATTACTAAAATAGATTTGGTAGAAGAGGTTATTTTTGCTGCAGTGCATCGCGGTGTAACAAAAATAAAGGGCATAGGTGCCTATAGCGGTGAGGATACTAATGTGCTGCTGACCGTTGTTTCTAAGGTTGAGTCGATGAAATTACGTCATTTGCTGGAAGAATGTGATCCGAATATCTTTATTATTGAATACGAAAATGTCTCGGTGATAGGAAATTTTGAAAAAAGATTATAGAAATTTTTGCTGAAAAAGGAGGTTTTTGAGGGTATTTTTAAGGATGTTTCGTAGATTTTTGAAGAAATTTTAGAAGTTTTTTAGAGCCTTCAAAGCGTGTATACATGATACTTTATTTGTCCACGAACCCAAGTGTTTCACTAAAAAATCCTAAAAAAGTTGTAAAAAAGGTGTTGACATTACCTTGCCCACGTGGTATTATATACAAGTCGCCGGGATACAGCGACAAACACAAAGAACAAAGTTGCGAACAAACGCAACGAACTGAACCTTGAAAACTGAACATTGAACCTAGAAAAAAGCGAATGTGCGGGTCG
>NZ_CALDXR010000003.1 GCF_937920985.1 uncultured Phascolarctobacterium sp. | reverse complement strand
GTCCACTGTGGATTTTTTATTTTATTTTTTGTTCAAGTTGATTATACAATCTACCGCATTTTTACATTGCCGTTAATAATTAAATCAGCCTTATTTGCTGCAGTTATACCGGCAGAAGCGCACTTAGAGGTTGCAGTGATATCCAGATTACTGTTCACAATGACCTTGCCACCAGTTGCAACAAAGCCAGTTACTCCATCCCACGCATTGGGGCGACCATTGCTCTGATACAGATGCAGCGTACCCTTTTTGCCAGTACCGTCTACGTTATTATAAACGTAGTTATAGTCTTTAGTACCGTCAGTTGTGATTGCATCAGCATTTTTTACATTAAAAATGTGATCCTTGCCTTGAAAATCATAGGTAATAGTATCGCCACTTTGCGTAACGGTACTGCCACCTGCGCTGATGATTGGCTTATCATCATTGACAACACCAGTTAGACCATTGCTATAATCCGCCGCAAAGGTCGGCATAGCAAGCATACTAGAAGCGCTGATAGTCAGCAAAACGCCTGAGACCAGCGTCTTCCATTTTCTTTGACTTAGCTTCAAGATATAGTCCTCCTTATCAAAAAACTTAGGGAAAAGCAGAAGCAACCACTGTTTCTGCTTATTCCTATGTGCGGAAATAACTTCCGTACAACTTTATATGAAAATCTTACAACCTGCTACTCATCAACACAGATTGTGACCTCATAACATAAATACGCAGATGCTGCAATCACGGCAATGATTTTACGGCAGCACTGCCAAAAAGCTTTTATTTAGCCCAAACTGCTTCCATGATGTTGCCGTATTGTGCTTCCATAAATTTCACTGCTTCACCCATGATAGCATTCACCAGTGCTGGGTTGAAGGTGTTGTTTTCAGCGGTGATGCAAGCGTTCAGCATGAAGTCGCCTCTGTCGGAAACGGTAAATTTGAACGGACGCACGTTGTTGTTCATGTTGTTGATAGCAGCGGCAAGTGCTTTCAGCTTTTCTTCATCGATTACCTGCGGTGCGATTTGTACCTGCAGCATCAGATATACGCTGTCATCCATCAGCAGAGCCATCGGCAGCAATTGGCCTTTTACCTCCATGCGGCTACGGAAGATAGTGGTATGCTGCTCATCCTCTAATTTTTGAATATCAAAGCATTCAATTTTATTGTCAGCCAAAAATTGAGTCATTTTCTCGATTTTGTTTTCCATTTCGATTACCTTAGTTTCTTCTTTAGTTGCTTTTGCCATGATGATAAGCTCCTTTACATCAAAAAAATTTTATATACAACGGAACAGAGCTTGCTGCTCCACATATAGCATGGTGAACACTAAAAATAAAAAAATAGCATAGCTTAAAAGGGCTTAAGCTGTGCTATTCCTATCTCCTCAGCACAAGATCAAGCAAAAAAGGACACTTAATGGATAATGGGCATAGCACTCCCATTAATTAATAAAGTCCGTTCTCGTAGATCTTTACTAAATACCAATCTGTCAGTACCCTGGCTTAAAGTCATTGTCTCTGCATTCCTTTGTAAGAGGTTAGTTTTTTTCCTAATAATGCATCGACTCATTTTTACAGTTGCGGAACAGCGTTGAAATCTCATCAAACTTCCCTGCAAAGCATTCATCCACGTGGGATGAAGCCTCCAGACTAGGATTATATTCTATTGTAATCGAGATAGTCAGAAGTAAAAAATCACTTCATTTATCAAAAAATTGTGTACTTTATTAAAGATACTTCATTTGCATCATATCTCGTTTTAGTATTAATTTCAGTTTAGCACCTACTTGAAGCTTTGTCAAGGATTATTATTTGAAGTATTCTCTTTTATAAAATAGTATATTTAGTTTATTATTCAACAAAAGCTCACCAACAATCAAAAATGCCGACGTCCGCAAGCCTTTCGGGCTACAGCGTCGGCATTTTCATTTACGCCTTACGGCGATTTTATTTAGCTTTCTTCAGGAATTTTTCATACATTGCATGGTCTTCGGCCATCATCTTATCAGCATCGGCACCGATAATGCAGGTCGGATCGATACCCTGTTTCATGAAATAATCCTTGAATTCCTTGGATTCGCAAACCTTTTTAGCAGCAGCGCGCAGAGCTTCCAGCTTTTCTTTCGGAGTATCCTTAGGAGCAACCAATGCTGCCCAAGCGCGAACGGTCATGTTGTGGCCCAGCTCTTTGAAGGTCGGAACATCAGGATAGATTACGCTGCGGGTATCAGCCATAACAGCAAGAATCTTCAGGTTGCCTGCGTCTACCTGGCTCTTGAAAACAGACGGGTCAGCCAGGGTTGCATCTATGTGCTTGCCAGCCAGAGCAGCGGCAATGTCAGCAGATCCTTTCGGATACGGTACATGCTTGAATTGTACGCCGAATTCCTCTTCAAAGGAAAGTGCAGCAATATGCCAGATAGCGCCGATACCGGAGTTACCCATCTTCACCTTGCCGGGGTTTGCCTTAGCAAAGGCTACGAATTCGTCTACACTGTTATAAGGAGCATCCTTCGGCACGATCAAAGCTGCCGGAGCTGCAATCGGAGCGCAGATAGCTGCATAATCCTTATAGGTGTTTTTGCATTTGCCCTGATGCGGGAACATAGCCAGCTCAACAGTAACCATACCCAGAGTATGACCATCGGGTTTAGCGTTTGCCAGCTCTACCATGCCGGTTACACCGCCGCCATCGGGTTTGTTTACAGGCACAAATTTGCTGCCCTTCAGCTCTTTTTCCATGAACTGAATCAGGCCTCTGGCAGAGATATCGGTACCGCCGCCCGGAGCCTTAGGAATAATTACGGAAATATCTCCGTCTGCAGGGTAAGCTGCTTTTTTGCTGTCGCCACCGCAACCGGTAAGCATAACAGCCATGGTCAGCATAGCCATCAGCACAACTAAAATTTTCTTCATTGTCTTACATCTCCTTATATTTTAAATTTAAAGGTTAACAAGTTCATCCGCGCTCAATTTTACACAAGCAATGTTGCAACGTTTATAGGTGTAAGTGATTACGATATCTTCTCCCAGGGCAATAATCGCCGGATAGGAAAATTCTGCAGGCTCTGTTTCCAGGTCAAGCAGTCTGCGCCAGCTCGCACCATCATCTGTGGATTGGAACAGACTTAAGGGAGAACGCTGTCCCCAGTTGGCAGCAACAGGATTGCACACCAAGTAGAGCACACCGCCAGCAGTCCGCACCAAGTCAAGACCGCTGTTATTGTTTGGCAGACTCAAAGCGTAGGCACTGCACCAGGTTGCGCCGTCATCCGCAGAATCGCTGCGATAAACAAAGCCTTCACTGCTGCGCAGCAGCATATGCACGCTGCCGTCCGCACTCTGCCACAGGCTCGGCTGAATCACGCCGCGTCCGTAAAAGGACTGCTGGCTGACAGCAATATTACTGTCGGCAGTCTTTTCGCCTGCCTGATATTGCAGGCCGTCAATCTGCACTGCAGAGGATTTGCGCCAGCTTGCACCATCGTCATCGCTGATATCGGCAAAGGCCTTCCAGATACCGTGTTCGGTAGAAGCACCGGCAAGAATACGTCCGCTTGCCAAGCGCAACGGCTTGTTTCGTACAGGTCCGCGCCCGCCGCTCACATCACCGGGCACCAGCTCCTGCGGTCCGCTCCAGGTTTCGCCGTTATCTGTCGACTGCAGCAGCCTCGTCTGCCAATCGGCAATCTGCTGCCCTTGCTTGTAAAACAGCAGGATTCTGCCGTCCGCTCCTGCAAAAAGCACCGGATTCCAGTTCGCCGCCGCCCCGTTCACCAGCAGCTGCGGCTCACTCCAGCCTGCTTCCGTGCGCCTGCTGAGGTAGATACCCACGTCGCTTTCGCCCTCATGCGTACCGCCGAACCAGCAGCACAGCAGGCTGCCGTCTGGCAGCGCCAATACTGTTGAAGCATGGCAGAAGGCCGTCGGCAAACAGCGCATAATCAATTCCTTTTGCATTATATCAATCACATCCAAAAAGTCGCATAATTCTATAACATAAGTATTGTAACACATATGCTAAAGAGCGTAAACTATTTTCTTCACATTTCTGACAAAATTTGCTGTTGCGCGGGCAACTGCCCTCCGCAACAGTATTAATTATTTTTAACACTGTTGCAAATTTCATCACTAGTATTAATTTATTTTAACACTATAAGCGATTTTCTTGTTAGTGTTAATTATTTTTAATACTATTGCTGGATTTGCTCCTCTTTATAACCAAAACGCAGGCACAAAAAAAGCCCGTCCTTACGGACGGACTTTTCAGCATAAACCGGATTATTTACGGATACCCAGTTTAGCAATGATTGCACGATAGCGCTCGATGTCTTTGCTAGCCAGGTAATTCAGCAGGCCACGACGTTTACCTACCAGTTTCAGCAGGCCACGACGGGAATGATGATCTTTTTTGTGCTCTTTCAGATGCTCGGTCAAATATTTGATGCGTTCGGTCAGAACTGCGATTTGTACCTCAGAAGAACCGGTGTCACCTTCATGACGTGCGTTTGCCAGAATTACTGCTTGTTTAGCTTCGCTAGTTAACATTGTTTGTTTCCTCCTAAAATTTCAAATTGCCATAAGCGTAGCAGCCGTTGGAGAATCGAACTGCCAAGCCTTGGTTCAAATACTATGATAGTATACCATATCTTGCCACCAGATAGCAAGTATTTTGTAAAGTTTTTTATAAAAACAGCTTTAATTTACCGCAATACCGCTTCACAGTCATGCTTATCCTGCGCCAGCTGCTGCTTGAGCTGTTCAATGCCGGCAAATTTTACTTCACCGCGGATGCGCTGCACAAACTGCACCGTGAGCTGTTTGCCATAAAGGTCACCGGTAAAATCAAAGATGTTAGTTTCCAGACGCGGTTTGGCAACATCGCCAAAGGTAGGATTATAGCCTATATTCGCCATACCATGATAGCTTACGCCATTCACCAGTACACGTACAGCATATACACCGCCCAGAGGCACTGCCACATGAGCATCCTCCAGCTCAATATTGGCCGTAGGATAACCCAGCAATCTGCCACGCTCGTTGCCGTGCGCTACGGTGCCGCTGATGCTGTAGCTGCGCCCCAGCATAGCAGTTGCCTCTGCTACCTCACCGGCAGCAATCAGCTGACGGATAGCAGTGCTGCTGATAACAGTTGCACCCTCGCTTACCAGCTCGCGCACAACCAGCTCAAAGCCCATGGCCTTGGCGGAAGCAGCCAGCGTATAGACAGTTCCCTGTCCGCGGCAGCCGTAGGTGAAGTTGGCACCGACTACCAGACAGCTGTAATCAAGCTGCTGCAAGCGCTGCAAAAACTCCTGCGGCGAAAGGTCTGCTACCTGCTGATTAAAGGGGATATCCACCAGCACATCCACGTCAAGCTGCTGCAAAAGCTCCTGCTTTTGCGCAACTGTTATCAACGCCGGCGGCACCATACCAGGACGAATCCATTCAAAGGGATGGTTGCTGAAGGTAAAGACTGCCAGCTTGGAGTTACATTCACGCGCCTTATCTCTTGCGGTTTCAATTACATCAAGATGACCGCGATGCAGGCCGTCAAAGGTACCCAATGCAACCACACAGGGAGCGGAAAATTTATGCAATTGTTCTAAAGAAGTAATAATCTCCATGCTTATTCCTCTGGCATCGGGTAATGCTCTAAGATTTTTTCTGCCTGCAGACGCTCCTGCTCACAGCGGACGATGCCTAAGAATTCATCCCCCGGCCCCAGCAGTACGTATCTGCCGTCGGCAGTCTGCGCCACCGTGGTGCGTACACCATTAGTAATGCGCGCCGCCTGACGGGCGTTCACCTTGAGCTTGGGCAGCTCGGCAACAGCAGTCAGCGGCTCTGCGGCACAGGCTTCGGGATTCTCCGCGATTTCCTGCAGCGTGCAGGCCTTGTCAATTGTGTAGGCTCCCACCTGGGTGCGCAGCAAAAAGCTCATCGTACCGCAGGTTCCCAACGCTGTCGCCAGGTCCTCGCCCAAAACGCGGATATAGGTGCCCTTGGAGCAGGCCACACGCACGGTAAAGCTCGTTGCCGTATAATACAGAAGCTCCAGCTTATAGACCTCGATGGGACGTGCGGTGCGTTCTACCTCTACGCCCTGACGAGCCATCTGATACAGCTTTTTGCCGTTGATTTTGATGGCCGAATACATCGGCGGCAGCTGCATTTGCTTACCCGTAAAACGTGCAAGTACAGCTTCCAGCTCTGCCTTTCCGAACGCAGGCACAATCATCGTTTTGACAACCTCACCGCTGTCATCGCCGGTAACGGTCTGCGCTCCCAGCGTAAATTCAGCAATATATTCCTTGCGGCCTTCTACGGCAAATTCCAACAAACGGGTTGCACTGCCCGCAAAAACAGGAAGAACTCCTGCCGCGTCAGGGTCAAGAGTTCCCCCATGTCCGATTTTCTTTGTGTTAAGCACGCGCCGCAAAAAGCCGATAACATCATGTGATGTCATCTGTGGTGGTTTTAATACATTAAAAATTGCGTCCATATTAAACCAATTTGCCCAATGCCTCCAGCAGCTGAGTGCGAGCCTCCTCTACCGGTGCATAAATCGTACAGCCTGCTGCCCGCAGATGACCGCCGCCGCCAAAGGCTACAGCCACAGCGGATACGTCAACGCTCTTGGAGCGCATGCTCACACGCGTTACCGCCGGCTCAACGGCCTTGAACATAATAGCTACGTCAACGCCCTCAATATAGCGCGGGTAGGACACAAAGCTGTCGGTCTGGACATCCTTGTCATATAAATCGTTGGTAATTGTGAGATAAGCAATTTTGCCTTCATAAGCGAAGGTCAGCGAAGGCAATACCTTGGCCAGCAGCTCTACCGTATCACGGGAGCGCACGTCCAAAGCGTCGCTGATTTCGTTAGGCTGCACGCCGTATTCCAGTAGCTTGGCGGCATTACGCATAGTTTTCGGCGTAGTGTTGGCATAGCGGAACGAGCCGCAGTCTGTGCTGATTGCCGTGTAAAAGCAGGTAGCAATTTCCTTATCAAAGGGCCATTGCATAGCCATGAACAGATCGCACATTACCTCGCCTACAGCTGCTGCCTTGGCATCCAAATAGAGATAATCAGCAAAGCGGTCATTGGAAATATGGTGGTCGATGTTCAGCAGCGTTTTGGCTTCCACAATCTCGGACACCAGACCTACGCGATCAAAGGAGCTGGCATCAATAACTACCAGCAAATCCGTCTGCAGCTTACTGCCCTCTACCGGACGCTCACACAATTCTATACCGGGAATAAAGCTAAAGCTTTTGTTGATAATATCATCACAGAAAACAGTAACCTGCTTGCCCTGCGCCAGCAAAAAGCGTGCCAGTCCCAAAGTGGAGCCCAGGGTGTCACCATCCGGACTTACATGGGTGCACAGCACAATTTTTTCTGCCGCCAGCAGCATAGCGCCTGTTTCCTGCAGGCTAAGCTCCTTACTCATGCTCTGCTTCCTCAGCTGCAGGCTTTTCTTCCTGCTTAATTTTATCTAAAATGCTCTGAATATGCGCACTGTATTCTGCAGAAGTATCCTTCTGCAGAATCAGAGTCGGCGCGAAGCGCAGACGGATGCGTTTGGCAATTTCCGTACGCATAAAGCCTAACGCCTTGTTCAGAGCCTTCCAGGTTTCATCCTGTTTATCCTTGGGACCATACATGCTGATGAAAATCTTTGCATAGCTCATGTCATCTGTCAGCTCCACGCCTGTTACGGTAACAAACTGAATGCGCGGATCCTTGACATCATGCAGGAGCATTTTGCTGATTTCGTGCTGAATGGCCTCCTGTACTTTTTCTACTCTAAGTCTTGCCATTTTCTTTTCCTCTATATATAGATATAAGCTGACTAAAGGCAACAGGTGCAGGGAATGCGGCGGCGTATTGCTACTCCCGCCTGCATTCCTGCGCAATCTGCCTTATGCGCCAGACTATTCTACTGCGATTTCTTCCATATCGTATACTTCAAAGATATCGCCCTCTTTAAGGTCGCTGAACTTCTCTAAAGTAATACCACATTCAAAGCCTTGGGCAACTTCCTTCACATCGTCCTTGAAGCGGCGCAGAGATTCGATAACGCCCTCGTGAACAACGATGCCGTCACGGACAACACGAACCTTGGAGCTGTTGGTAACCTTGCCTTCAACTACATAGCAGCCTGCAATCTTCAGCTTGGAAATAGTAATCAGCTGACGGATTTCTACGCGGCCTTGGATAACCTCCTTGAATTTAGGAGCAAGCATACCCTTGATAGCAGCCTCAACGTCGTTGAGTGCGTCGTAGATAACGCGGTAGGTGCGTACGTCAACCTTCTCGGTTTCGGCAGCCTTACGCGCGTTAGCGTCAGGACGAACGTTAAAGCCGATAATCAGTGCGTTGGCAGCGGATGCCAGCATTACGTCGGACTCGGTGATAGCGCCTACGCCTGCATGGACAACGGCAACCTTAACCTCATCATTTTTGATTTTTTCCAGGGATGCCTTCAATGCTTCGATGGTGCCCTGAACGTCAGCCTTAACTACGATGTTCAGCTCTTTGATTTCGCCTTCTTTAATACGTTGGAACAGGTCATCCAGAGAAACCTTGGAGTTCAGCTTGATTTCCTCTTCCTTCTTCTTGGCGATACGTTTTTCGGCAACGCCGCGGGCAGTCTTTTCATCGGTGCTGTCCAGAATATCGCCGGCAGCCGGTACATCGTTCAGGCCCAGTACCTCTACAGGGGTAGAAGGCAGAGCTTTTTTAACCTTTTCGCCACGGTCATTGATCATTGCACGAACCTTACCATAGGAGGTGCCGGCAATAATGGTATCACCGATATGCAAAGTACCGCGCTGTACCAGTACGGTAGCAACCGGGCCACGGCCCTTATCCAGCTGTGCCTCGATGATGGTGCCGTGAGCAGGCAGGTTCGGGTTAGCCTTCAGCTCCTGCATTTCAGCAACCAGCAGAATCATTTCCAGCAGGTCACTGATACCGGTTTTCTGATGTGCGGAAACTGGAACCATGATGGTGTCGCCGCCCCAATCCTCAGGAATAAGCTCATGCTCAGCCAACTGTTGTTTAACGTGATCCGGATTTGCGCCCGGACGGTCGATTTTATTGATAGCTACAATGATAGGTACCTTTGCAGCCTTAGCATGGTTGATAGCCTCGATGGTCTGCGGCATTACACCGTCATCTGCTGCTACAACCAGGATAGCAACGTCAGTTACCTGTGCGCCGCGGGCACGCATAGCAGTGAAGGCTTCATGGCCCGGAGTATCCAGGAAGACAATCTGCTTGCCCTGGTAGTTAACCTTGTAAGCACCGATATGCTGGGTAATACCGCCAGCCTCGCGGGAGGTAACGTTGGTTTTACGGATAGCGTCCAGTAAGGAGGTTTTACCATGGTCAACGTGGCCCATAACGGTAATAACCGGCGGACGCGGAACGCGTTTTTCAGGCGGATCGTCAACCTCAGGAATCTCGGTCGGATCCTCCTCAGGTGCTCTTTGACCAACCTCTACACCAAAGTTATCGCCAATAAGCTGTGCAGTATCAAAATCGATATCCTGGTTAATGGTAACCATTACGCCCAGCATAAACAGAGCCTTGATTACTTCATTAACTTCACGCTTAATGAGCTTGGAAAATTCCTGTACATTAATGGATTCGCCGATTTCAACGTAGGTCGGACGAACGATTTCTACCGGAGCCTGTTGTTGCTTCGGTGCGGGCTTCTTGCCGCCGCGGTTTACCGGCATCTGATGGCCGGCGCTGCGGTTCGGACGGCTTTCGCGGGTAGCGTAGCTGCCCTTAATCTGCGGCTTGTTGTCCTTACGGCTCTTGCCTGCATTACGACCGCCCTGGCGGTTGTCGCGAGCGCCTTCACTGCGGCCGCCATTGCGGCCTTCGCTACGGCCACCGCTAACCTGTGCACGGCTTTCGCCGTGTACGCTTTGGCCGGGTTGCTGGCTCTTGGGGCCTACAAAGATACCGCCCTGGCGTTGTTGGCCATTACGGCCACCTTGACGGTTGCCCTGCTGGCCGCCACGATTTTGCGGACGACCTTCATTACGGCCACCTTGATAGTTACCCTGGCCGCCTTGGCGGTTGCCCTGCTGGCCGTTGCGATTTTGCGGACGGCCTTCGTTGCGGCCACCCTGACGATTTTCATTACGCCCTTGAGCGTTGTTGTTGCGTTGATTATTTTGCTGATTTTGTTGCATATTCCTCTGTCCGTTATTCCTATTCATATTGTTATCGTTTCTTTTAGCTGTAGCCTGCGGATGCGCAGGAGCAGCCGGTTTGCTGACATCACGTTTTTCCGTCTTCGCCGGTTTGGGCGGTTCTGGTTTTTTATCATAAGCTTTACGGATAACAGACATAGCCTTGTCATCAGCTGCACTAAAATTAGTTTTTTCGATATTATTTTTCTTCAGTAGGTCAATGACCTCATTTACTGGCTTGCCATAATCCTTGGCAACCTCGTATATTCTTTTATTACCCATTCATCCACCTCCAGACCAGATAAATAAGAAGCAGATTCATCTGCTAAGCTTACACAAGCGGCGCAGACAACTGTGATTTAACCTTATTATTTTTTCAGCAGCATATTGGCAAAGTTTGCATCAGTAATTGCCACCGCAATGCGCGGACCTTTACCGATTGCATAACCCAGCTCATCGCGCGTCAAACGCTCGATGACCTGCACGCCTGCCATCTCTGCCAGAAAATAAATTTCCTTTTTTGAATTAGGGGCAGCATCTTGTGCCAAAACAAGTACTTTAACCTTGCCGCTTTTTAAGGCAGCACGCACAGCTACATCGCCGGAAGCGGTTTTGCCGGCCTTTTGCGCCAACCCTAAAGCAAAAGCAACATTATTGCCTGCCATGTTCAAAATCCTCCAGCAGCTGCTTGAGCACGTCTTCGCCGATAGGCTTTTCCAAAGCACGCTCCAGACGTTTTTCCTTCACAGCCTTGGTAATGCATTCCTTATCGGTGCAGACATATGCACCACGTCCGTTTTTCTTGCCGGTAAGATCAAGGCTGACCTCGCCCTCAGGCGAACGTACAACGCGCAGCAAAGCCTTTTTATCCTTCATTTCATTGCAGCCTAAGCATTTACGCTGCGGAACCTTTTTTACCTTCATCATGCTTCTTCCACGGGAGCAGGCTCAGCAGCAGCCTCTTCGGCAGCCTGAGTTTCGCTCTTAATATCAATCTTCCAGCCGGTCAGCTTAGCAGCCAGGCGGGCATTTTGGCCTTCCTTGCCGATAGCCAGGGACAGCTGGTAATCCGGTACGACAACGCGGCAGATTTTGTCTGCTTCGTTAACGGTTGTCTTCACAACCTTTGCCGGGCTCAGAGCATTAGCAACGTATTGTGCCGGATCTTCACTATATTTGACAATATCAATTTTCTCACCGCGCAGCTCGTTAACAATAGTCTGCACGCGCATGCCCTTATGGCCTACGCAGGCACCTACCGGATCAACATTGCTGTCAGCAGTAAATACGGAAATCTTGGAGCGCATACCAGGCTCGCGGGCTACGGATTTTATTTCAACCACGCCATCATGGATTTCCGGAACCTCCAGCTCAAACAGGCGCTTCAGCAGGCCGGGATGAGTGCGGGAAACCATAATCTGCGGTCCCTTGGTGGTGCGCTTAACCTCAACAATATAGGTTTTCATACGCTCATGGTATTGGTAGATTTCACCGGGGATCTGCTCATTGGGAGTCAGCACAGCCTCAACCTTGCCCAAATCGATATAAACATTTTTGTTTTCCATGCGTTCAATAATACCGGTAACAATATCATTGGCACGGCTTTGGAAGCGCTCATAAACCTGTCCGCGCTCTGCCTCACGAATACGCTGTACAACAAACTGTTTAGCGTTCTGGGCAGCAATACGGCCGAAGTTTTTCGGAGTAACCTCCACCTCTACGATGTCACCTGCCATATAATGCGGATTGATTTCCTGAGCATCCTCCAGGGACATTTCGTTAATGCCGTCAGCCTCACCCTCAACTACAGTGCGCTGTGCATATACATGGATTTCACCAGTTTCTTTATTCATATCAACACGGACATTCTGGTTTGTGCCGGTATTCTTCTTGTAAGCAGCAACCAAAGCGTCATCAACAGCCTGGAACAAAAGCTCGGGGTCAATACCCTTTTCCTTTCCTAATTCCTGGATTGCTGAGATAAAATCTGCGTTCACTTAATAAGCCTCCTATTTCTTAATTAAAAGTCTATATGCGGTCTGATATTAGCAATCAGCCTACGTTCAATGCGGTCAGGATTTTTGAATTCCTTACCTTTAATAATCTTTTTAACCTGTACGGCTTCGTCATCATGTGCTACCAGAATACCAGTCAGATTCTTCATTCCCTCCCACGGAGTATAGAACATAATATCAACCTTGGTGCCATAAGCAGCTACAAAGTCCTTGTCCTTCTTCAGCGGACGATCAATGCCCGGAGAAGAAACCTCCAGAAAATACTTGTCGGGAATAGGATCCTCGGCATCCAGAATCTCCGTCAGCTTTTCGCTGACCATCTGGCAATCATCAATTTCTACTCCACCAGGCTTATCGAGAAAAATCCGTAGGTACCAGTCCTTTTCACGCACATATTCTACATCTACCAGCGTAAGACCGGTATCCTGCAGAAGCGGTTCTACCATTGCGGTAATCAGTGCTTCAACTTCTTTTGCCTGCATCATTTTCACCTCCATATTAAGTTTTTCTTTCTGCATTAACCTTGCGGTTAACAGCTGCTTCCGCCGCCTGCGCGTCAGAAACATCGTAATAAGCGGAAAGAGCGGGCTTTAAACCCACTCTTTCACAAGTCATACTTATTTTGGCTATCCTTATTATAGCATCTGTTGACAAGTCTTGCAAGTAGCTTACGCTATATCTAGTTATTATATGTTAAATTTTATACAGAAAAATGCTAAATCTGCCACGTGAAATGTATACACTGCGCTTTCCCTTGTCAGTCGCAAAAATATCTGCTACAGTAATACAGTAAACAGATAGAGATTGTGGAAAAAGTGTCAGTTTGGACAAGGGCGCTTTATCGACAAGCTTTTTATGAAAGGTGGTATTTTTATGTCCTATAATTTTGATGCTGCTGTTTCTCCCTTTATTAAAGCACTGCCTCCCTCCGGTCTGGCAAAGTTTCTTGATATTATGGCCGCTAACCCCAACATCGTGCCTCTCAGCGTCGGCGAACCCGATTTTGATATTCCGCAGGCTGTCAAGGACGCTGAAATCAACAGCATCTGCGAAGGCAAAAGCTGCTACACTCCTACGCTCGGCCTTTTGGAGCTGCGCGAAGCAATTGCGGATGATATCCATAAAAACTACGGCGTGAAATACGACCCCAAAACCGAAATCATGGTAACCGTCGGTGTCAGTGAAGCGCTGTACACCACTATTACTACAATTATGCATCCGGGTGACGAAATTATTCTTCCCGAGCCCTGCTACGTTGCCAACAAAGCCTGCGTTATTCTGGCAGGCGGCAAGCCTGTTTCCGTAGAAACCTATCAGGAAAACGGCTTTGTGCCTACTATCGAAGATTTGGAAAAGGCTGTTACGCCCAAAACCAAGGCTATTATGCTTGGCTATCCCAACAACCCGACCGGCGCTATTATGAGCAAGGAGCAGATTAAGGCTATCGGCGACTGGGCTGTGAAGCATGACCTGATTGTCATTAGCGACGAGCTTTATGCTCATCTTACCTACGGCGGCAAAACACACACCATGTTCACCTCCTTCCCGGAATTCCGCGACCGCACCATTATTTTCAACGGCTTCTCCAAAGCCTACGCTATGACCGGCCTGCGTCTTGGCTATATCATGGCACCGGCAGCAATCATCAACGCTATGAACATCCTGCATCAGTATGTTGTGCTCTGTCCCAACGTTACGGCACAGTACGGCGCGATTGCGGCACTGAAATACTGCCGTCAGGACGTTGACAATATGGTTGCCGAATACAGCCGCCGCCGTCAGATTATGATTGACGGCTTCCACAAGATGGGACTGCCGCTGTATGAGCCCGAAGGCGCCTTCTATGTTTTCCCCTGCATCAAGGAAACCGGCCTTTCCAGCATGGAATTTGTTGAAAAGCTGCTGGAGGAGCAGGAGGTTCTCGTAATCCCCGGCAATATCTTCGGTGCCGGCGGCGAAGGCTATATCCGTTGCTCCTATGCTTACAGTGAAGAAATCCTGCATAAGGCACTGGAGCGTATCGCCCTCTTCGTAACGAAATACAGAAATCTGAACAAGGCGAAATAACTGTTATGCTGATTCCATATTAGACAAGTTCTTTTATCATGTAGTATAATATACGCAGCTGATAAAATATCAGCCGACGATTTTTGTATTTATCTAATCCCTTCCACTTCGTCTCACTCCTTCCGTGAGACACAAGACAGAAAAAACACGGTGCATAATGCCCGTGTTTTTTTCTTTTGCATCGATATAATCATCTTCTTAAACTCAATATTTCTCCCGAAATTAAAGCTGCTGTCTCCGGCTTCATCCGAAGACAGCAGCTTCTTTGAGTCAAAGCATCTATGCATTTTTATCTCAAATTAAAGCTTACTGCGCGCGTAACGCGACAGCGTGCGTTCTGCCCGTACTTGTCTTTGGCAGGACTGAAGCGCCATTTGTTGACCGCCGTCACAACGCTGTTATCCATAGCACCGTTGCCGGAGGAACCGACTATCGTTACATCCTCTACACTACCGTCAGCACCAACAAGAATACGTACAGTTACCACACCTGTAGCACCGCTGTTGCGTGCGGACGCAGGATATACAGGCGCAACCTCACGCAGCAGGCGTGGCGGCTTGACCGGCACGCCGCGGCCTTCGCCGCTGCCATTACCGCTGCCGTTGCCGCTTCCGCTGCCACTGCCGCTGCCTGTTCCGGTACCAGTGCCTGTACCTGTACCGCTGCCGGCAGGATTACCGGCAGGAGCCTTCGGCCCTGGGGCTGCAGTCACCTTTTTCCTGACAACTTTCTTTTGCGGTTTAGGCTTCAGCTTTTGGTCAATAATATCCTCCAAGCTTTGGATGATAGGCTCTTCCTGCTGCTCCTCCTGTTCGATTTCTTCCTCCTGAGCTTCAGCGCCGCCACCGCCGCCCTCCAAAGAAACCTCCAAAATTTCCGGAGGCGTATGCACAAAGCGGTAGCCGAAAATACCAAGGCCGGCGGCAAGAACAAGATGCACAGCCAGAGCTACGGCAAAGCCCTTGCCGAATCGCTTTTGTTCGTCCTTCATTTGCTCTCACCTGTATCCGTAGCCAAACCGAAGCGTGTGACACCTGCTCCCTTCATTTTATCCATCAGCTGAATAATAGTTTTATAGGGTGCTTCGTCCTCTGCTCTTATAATAACCGAGAAAGAGGAATCATGCTTGCTTTCAATCGCAGCATTCTGAACCAGCATATCCATCTCGATTTTATTTTCATCAAGATAAAGGCTGCCGTCCTTTTTGATTGTTACATTAAAGTTGCTCTTGCTGACATTCTCCGAATGCCGTGCAACCGGAAGGCGGATAGGAATTGTCTTGACTTCGCTCATATACATAGTGCTGACAATGAAAAATACCAACAGCAGGAAAATCATGTCAATCATCGGACTGAGCATTATCGATGGTGGGGTAAGCTCTCTTTTACGACGTCTGCGCATTTTTCAACACCGCCCCTCATTTGCTCTGCTCGTTAGCTTTGAAAATATCAACCAGCGTATCTGCGACCTCGTTGATATTCAGAGTTTCGGTTTTGATTTTACTTGTAAGATAAGCATGGATACACATACCCATAATGGCAATGCACAGGCCGAAAACTGTAGTAATCAGCGCTTCGCCGATACCTGCGGTAACAGCCATCGGATTCTGTGTTCTTTCGTTCAAAGCATTAAAAGAAGAAATCATACCGGTAATCGTACCGAGCAGACCGAGCATCGGCGAAAGACCGATAACAACACTCAGATAGTTGATATTTTTCTCCAGGCTGTCGATAATACGGTCTGCTTTAGTATAGACAATAGTTTCCAGACGCTGGCCGAGGTCACCCTTAATATCCAAAATCTCCTTAGCCATGGCAGCAGCCTCGCCCTTGCTCTGCTCTGCCAGCTCACTGGCGCCAACCAGATTAAAGTCATTCATCATGCGGCAGAAGCTGCTCGCGAACTTTTCTCCGGAAATAGCCTTCTTATAGAAAAGATATCGTTCCACACCAATAGCAATAGCGGCAAAGGAACACATCAGCAGTGGCCACATGCAGGGACCACCCTTAACAAAATAATCAACAGCTCCGGCAAAAATACTCATACTTAAACCTTCTTTCAAAAAAATAACGCTGCAATTTTTTTGCGGCAAATCGCAAGCTCATCATCCGCCTATACACAGCGGAAGGAAGTCGGCATAGCTCCCACATCTGATACTTGTTGCTATTTACTAGATGTTTATATTATAGCCTCTTTACTAATCTGCGTCAAGAAAATGCAAACTGTATAAACAAAGGCAGTACAGGGAAAATTCCCCGTACTGCCCAAAGATTTATGTTATTTGAAATACTTGGCGAAGGCCTGCGCCGCCGCCGACTGCACCTCTACATTAAAGGCTGTATACCGCTCGAGCAGCAAACGTCCATCCGGCGTCAGCACGCTGCCGCCGCCGCTTTTGCCGCCTGCCGTGCTGCTCACCAGTGCAAAGCCCAGGTCTGCCTCCGCACGCCGCAAAATCTTCCACGCCTTGCTGGCCGACATGCCCATAGCCTTGTAGGCAGCACTCAGCGAACCGGTGGCCTCAATGCGCTGTAGAAGCTCCGCTACGCCCTTGCCGAAATCAATGCTTTCGTTATACACGCGCACCTTCACATGATAATGCTGCGGCTCTGCGTAGGTCATTTTACCACCCCTTGCCAAAGCCGCAGGCAGGATAGGTGCACACAGCGCAGTTCAGGCACAGTCCTCCCTCGCCCAAGGCTGCCAGCTCGTCGGCAGTGACGATGTCACAGGCCAGCACACGCGGCAGCACCAGGTCAAAAATCGTACGCTTAGCGTACATTACGCATCCCGGCAGGCCCAGAACAGGCACCTGGTCTTCGCCGTAATACGACAGCAAAAACATTGCCCCCGGAAGCACCGGTGCACCATAGGAAACAATGCGTGCACCGGTGTTTTTTATTGCTAGCGGTGTGCGATCATCCGGGTCAACGCTCATGCCGCCGGTGCAGAGCACCATTTCCGCGCCCTTTTCCTCAATTGCAGTTTTAATCGCAGCGGTAATCTGCTCCGGTTTGTCATCTAGAACCTGCTTATAAACTACCTCCACGTTGAACTCTGCCAGCTTTTCCTCCAGCACGGGGGTAAAGGTATCCTTAATGCGTCCATGGAAAACCTCACTGCCTGTCGCCAGCACGGCAGCCTTTTTGATTTTATACGGCAAAAGCTGCAGCAGCGGTTCATCACCGCACAGCTCGCGCACACGCTGCATCTTTTCCTTTTCGATAACCAGCGGGATAATGCGCGTGCCGCAGAGCTTATCGCCCTTTTTCACCGGCGTATTGCCGTGACGCGTAGCAATCATCATCTGGCCGAAGCTGTTCACCAGGCGCAGACGCGCGCCGTCTACCTTGAACAGACCGTCAGCAGCGGCGGCCAGCTCAATCTTGCCCTCTTTCACAGGCGATTCATCCATCATAGTGTTTTTACAGATGTCGCACAAAATGCGTGCAGCATCATTTTCATGCAGCATGCTTTCGTCGGCTTCCCACACATATAAATGCTCCTTGCCAATGGAAAGCAGCACCGGGATATCCTCCGGCTGCACCACATGTCCCTTACGGAACACGGCATCCTTGGTAACGCCCTTGATAATCTGTGTCAGGTCATGGCAGAGAACACTGCCGACCGCATCCTCAGTACGAATTAATTTCATGCTTATCTACCTCTTATTTAGCCTGCGCAAAGCCGTAGGCAGCAAAAATCTTCATAGCTTCTTCGGTCTGCAGGAAGGCAGCAAAATCTTTGGCAGCCTCAGCCTGCGGAGCCTTTGCCAGCACGCCGATAGGATAGATTACCGGCTTCTTCAAAGAGCCTGCCGGAGCCTCGGCAACAACAGTTACCTTATCCTTCATGAGTGCTGCATCGGTAGCATAAACAAGACCTGCATCGGCACTTCCTTCGGCAACCCAGTTCAATACCTGGGTTACGTTGGTACCAAGGCTTACCTTAGATTGAATAGCATCCCATTGGCCCAGCTTGGTCAACGCTTCTTTAGCATATTGGCCTGCAGGCACACTGGCAGGATCGCCGATAGCAGGATGCTTAGCCTTGCTGAAATCATTAAAGCCTTTTACTTCGCTGCCGCTTTTAGGCACAATCAGCACCAGCTTGTTTTCCAGCAGCGGCTTTACAGTGCTCTTATCCATATAGCCCTTGTCGCTGAGTGCGTTCATCTGCTTGTTGGCTGCAGAAATAAATACGTCGGCTGCCAGACCGCTTTCAATCTGTGCCTGCAGCTTGCCGCTGGCATCATATACGCCCTCAATTTTGATTTCCGGATGCTTTTGCTGATACAGCGGAATGAGCTTTTGCGTAAATACCTTTTCCATGCTGGCAGCAGCAGCCAAACGCAGTGTTTTGCCTGCCTGCGGTGCAGCAGCCTGCTTATCACTGCCGCCGCAGCCTGCAACCATAACTACTAACATCAAAGACCATACTAAGCATAAGAATTTTTTCATTTTTAATCCCCCTGTTGTTTTTTTGTCTTATATAAATAAAAATTAAGACCGATAACTACCAATAGGCAAATGCCTACTATAACGGCAACATACCAGCCTGCGGCATCCCAATCGCCTGCTGCCACAGCAGAATAAACTGCCAGCGGCAGTGTGCGTGTGCGTCCTGCGATATTGCCGGCAATCATCGCCGTGGCGCCGAACTCGCCCAAGCCACGGGCAAAGGCCAGCAGGCCGCCGGCAATAATACCGGGCAGCGCGTTAGGCAGATGAATACGCCAGAAGATGCGCCATTCCGTCATGCCCAAGGAGCGCGCCGCTTCCAGCATGCCCTTATCAACCTGCGACAAGGCTCCGCGCGCACTGCGGTACATGAGCGGCAGCGAAATTACCGCTGCTGCCAGCACTGTTGCCAGCCAGCTGAAGGCTATTTTTATACCCGTCAGCTGATAAATGAGCTGTCCCATAATGCGGTTGTTGCCAAAGAAATATAAAAGAAAGAAGCCTGCTACCGTAGGTGGCAGCACCATGGGCAGTGTGATTACAGCGTCTGCAAAAATCTTCAGGCTTTGGCTCTGCAGCCGTTCCACCCACCAGGCAATAATTACGCCGATAAAGAAAACTATAACGATTGTTGCTGCCGCAGTATGCAGCGAAATCCACAGCGGTGACCAGTCAATTGCGCTCATTTTCTGGCACAGTCATGGGCGCTGCCCTTCAGGATACGCAGTCCATGCTCCAGCTGCGGCAAAACGATTGCCAGCGCTTCCTCCACCGCCTTAGTGCTTCCGGGCAGGTTAACAATCAGCGTCTGTCCGCGCACCACGCTCACGCCGCGGCTCAGCATCGCCCGCCGCGTAATCTTCAGCGATTCCGCACGAATGGCCTCCGCAATACCGGGCACGTTGCGTGTTGCCACCGCCATAGTTGCCTCCGGTGTAACATCTCGTAGCGAAAGTCCTGTGCCGCCTGTGGTGATAATCAGATCAACCTGTCTGCTGTCCGCCAGACGTATCAGCTCACGTTCGATTCTCTTCTGCGCGTCAGGAAGCAAAACCTGCTCCACAATTTCGTAGCCTGCCTCCGCCAACAGCTGTGCTGCCCGCGGGCCGCTGGTATCGACACGCTCACCAGCTGCACCATTATCAGAAAGCGTCATTACCGCTGCGCGCAAGGGTGCGTCGGCTGCAGGCAGCGTCACCTCCAGCTCCATGCCACTGCGCAGAACGCCGCCATGCTCTACCGTAGCAAAAACGCCCTCACGCGGCATAATGCAGTCGCCCACACGCGCAAAAATCGTGCAGTGGCTGTGGCATTCCTTGCCAATCTGCGTCAGCTTCATCACTACGTCACCACTGCGCATGATGCTGCCTACCGGCAGCTTTTTGAAGTCGATACCGCTGACCAAAATATTTTCACCGAAGGCACCGATAGCGGCATCACCACCGCGCGCATTGAATTCATCCACCTTTTCCGCACTCAGCAAACTCACCTGACGGTGCCATTTCCCGGCGTGGGCATCACCCTCGATGCCGAAATTTTCTTTGAGGACAATCTCATTAACCGGATGCTTTTCTGTACCCTTCTTTTCGCTGATACAAACAGCCTTGATTATGCCTTTGATGCTTGCTTCCATACGAAATCACCACTCTTTCCGCCTGCCTTACTAAGCAGATGCACATCTGTAATCACCATTGCCTTGTCCACGGCCTTGCACATATCGTAAATCGTCAGCAAGGCAATCTGTACGCCTGTCAGCGCCTCCATCTCCACGCCTGTCTTGCCCGTAGTCTTGACAAGGCACTGCGCCTGTACGGCATAGCTGCCGTTTTCCGCCAACAGCTCAAAATCTACCGTGCATTTCGTCAGCTGCAGCAGATGGCACAGCGGAATCAGCTCACTGGTGCGCTTGGCCGCCATGATTCCGGCAACACGCGCTACGCCCAGCACATCACCCTTGGCCATACTGCCGGCAGCAATCTTTTCATATATTTCCCTGCTTACGCAGATTTTTCCCTGCGCCACGGCAACCCTTGCGGTGTCAGCCTTATCGCTGACATCCACCATCAGCGCATTGCCCGCAGCGTCAAAATGTGTAAATTCACTCATCGTCTGCTCCTTCAAAGCCTGTATTTATCCGCCTATCTGGCTCATATTAAAGCTTGCCGCCTCCACCTCAAAGCTATGTCCCGCAGGCTTAGCGTAAATAATCTCCTGCATGGCCTGCAGCAAATCCGCATCACTTGCGCCGTCACGCAGCAAGCGCTTGAGGTTCATGCCCTCGTTACAGTAAAGACAGGGCTTCAGCATGCCCACGGAGGTAAGGCGTACCCTGTTGCAGACAGCGCAGAATTTATTATGCAGCGGTTCGATAAAGCCCACCGGCATTTTATAGCCGCCGATGCGCCAATAACTTGCGGGACCGTTGCCGTAGCGCTGTGCGTCTGGCTGCAGCTGCAGGCCTGCCTGCTCCAACAGACTGCGAATTTCACTGCCGCTTAGACCTTGCAGATTAGTGTTGCAGTCTAGCGGCATCAGCTCGATAAAGCGCAACGGCGCATTATAGCTGTGCGCCAACTTCAACAGCTGCATAATATCGGCCAGACCATTTTCTGCTAAGGGCACACAGTTCAGCTTAAACGGAATCCCTGCAAACTGCAGCTCCTGCAATGATTTCAGAACGCTGCCCAGGCTGCCGCCAGTCAGCTCTGCGTAATACGCCGCATCCAACGTATCCAAACTAACGTTAATGCTGTCCACACCTGCCGCAATAAGCGCAGGCAGCTGCTGCGAAAGCAGTGTGCCGTTCGTCGTCAGCGTTACCTGCTCTACGCCTTCCATTTGCTTCAGGCCGGCGATAAAATCACTGCAGCCCTTGCGTAATAGCGGTTCGCCGCCGGTGATTTTGAATTTGCGGATGCCAAGCTGCAGCGCAGCGCGGCAAATACGCAAAAGCTCCTCATAGCGCAATATTTCGTTATGCGGCACATGCTCACTCACCTCTGGCTGACAATAGCGGCAATGCAGATTGCAGCGGTCGGTAAGGGAAATGCGCAGGTAATCTATTTTGCGATTGTATTGGTCATACATGATTGTAGTCCTTCCATCGCGTCACTCTCACACGAGAATAACGCCTGCCAAAACAAATGTGCTCTTGCAACCACATTTGTTTTCAGCTTATAAAAATCTTATTCTTCGTCAACGCCCATAGCAACTTTTTCCGGGGTAATCGGCAGCGTCATGAAGCGCTTACCGGTTGCCTGATAAATTGCGTCGGCAATCGCCGGAGCCGGAGTATTGATTACCAGCTCGCCCACGGATTTGGCACCGAAGGGACCGCTTTCCTCATAGCTGCTGGCAAAGTCAACATAGATATGACCGATATCCTCACGGCAGGGAACCTTATACTGCATGAAGGAGTTTTCGTAAATACGACCTTTAGGACTGTAGGTTACGTTTTCCATCAGCGCCATGCCGATGCCCTGCAAAATGCCGCCCTCGGTCTGCACCTTCGCCAGATGCGGGTTAACAGGAGTACCGCAGTCAACAGATGCATAGAAGTTCACTACCTGTGCCTCGCCTGTCAGCAAATCGGTTTCAACCTCAGCCACACCGGCCATAAACGGCGGCGGGGACAGTACACTGTTCTGCTCCACGGTTTCTTCCAAAGCGATATCGTTATTCACCATAGAAGCGGTGGCGATATCAAAGAGGCTTACAGCCTTGTCGCTGACGGTATCACGCACCTCGCGTCCGTCAAAGACAACCTGATCCGTGCCGCATTCCAGCAGGCGTGCGCCTAATTGGCAAATTTTACCACGCAAACGCTGTGCACAGATTTCTACGGCCTTGCCGGTAATATATGTTGTACTGGATGCGTAGGAACCGGAGTCATAAGGAGAAGCGTCGGTATCCGCACCGAATACGGTAATGTTATCGTAATCACATTCCAAAACCTCTGCTGCCATCTGCGCCAGAACGGTATCGCAGCCGGTGCCCATATCGGCAGCACCGATCAGCAGTGTGTAATGTCCCTCATCGTTGATTTTGAGAGTAGCACCGCCGACGTCGCAGTAAGGAATGGAGCTTCCCTGCATCGCAATAGCCACGCCCATTGTGCGTACCTTGCCGTCAGGCAGCTGCTGCAGCGGGAACTTCTGCTCCCAGCCGCTCATCTCGCGTACCTGCTCCAGGCAGCGGTCCAGCGCACAGCTTGTATTGGGCGCACCATAATAAGCAGGCATAATATCGCCCTCACGCGTAATATTCATCTCACGCAGCTTAATCGGGTCCATCTTCAGGCGTGCCGCCAGCTCGTTCACAGCGGACTCCACGGCAAAGATGCCCTGAGGAGCACCGTAACCGCGATAAGCACCTGCAGCCTGCAGGTTGGTGTAAACTACGTCAAAGCCGAAGCGGAAGGCCTCGGTACGATACAGAGGAATAGACTTGTGACCGGAAAGGCCGACGGTCGTGGGACCATGCTCGCCGTAAGCACCGGTATTGGAAAGAGTATATAAATCAATCGCGCGGATTTTGCCTTCTTTGGTAGCACCAAGACGCACGCGCACCTCCATCTCGTGGCGCGGGCTGGAAGCTATATGACATTCATAACGCGAGAAAATCATCTTACTCGGCTTTTTTGTTTTCCAGGTAACAAAGGCCGGATACATTTCGCTGACACAGCTCTGCTTAGCGCCGAAGCCGCCACCGATACGCGGTTTAACCACGCGCACCATGGTTTTTGGGATATGCAGCGCGTTCGCAATAATGCGGCGGCAGTGGAAAACAATCTGCGTAGAGCTGAGGATATTCAGACGGCCGTAGGTATCAATGGAGCAATAGGTTACGAAAGGCTCCATCATATCCTGCTGTACAGCCTTGGTATGAGTTGTCTGGTCGATAACAACATCGCATTCCGCCATAATCTTATCAACCTCGCCGTCCTCGATAACCTCGTGGGCACACAGGTTGCGCTTATTATCGGCGCCGACCGGGCAGTGAGCCTTCCAAGTATCCTCTGGATGCACGAGCACAGGATTATCCAACGCAGTGCGGAAGTCAAGCACTGCGTCCAGCAGCTGATATTTTACTTTAATCAAAGACAGCGCCTTGTCGACAGCCTTTTCCGTTTTGCCGGCAACAATCGCTACGATATCACCGACAAAGCGTACATGACGGTCCAGCAGCAGGCGGTCATAAGGACTGGGCTCGGGATAGGTCTGGCCTGCGTAGGTGCAGCGCTCACCGTCCTGGTCCACATCCTCCCAGGTATAAATTGCTTCGATATCAGGCACCTTCACTGCAATAGCGGTGTTGATGCTTTCAATAATTGCATTCGCATGCGGAGAACGCAGCACCTTGACAAGCAGGCAATCGTTAGGTACCAGGTCATCGGTGTAGACAGGCTGGCCTGTCACCAGCTGCATAGCATCCTTTTTGCGGTAGGATTGGTTAACTATTTTCATCTGCAGCTCCCCTCCTTATGCCTGCGCCTGAGCTTTTTTCCAGGCGATGAAATTCTGGATTCCGCGCAGCTGTCCCTCATAGCCGGAGCAACGGCACAGGTTGCCTGCCAGAAATTCCTTGATTTCTGCTTCCGTAGGCTCGCTGTTTTCACGCAGCAGCGCGATAGCGTTCATAATCATGCCGGGGTTGCAGAAGCCGCACTGCTCCGCGCCCTGGTCTGCAATAAAGGCACCGAATTCCGCTGCCTCCTGCTGCATTCCCTCCATCGTCACGATGCTGTGGCCGGCGGCACGCGCTGCCAGAACAGCACAGGAAAGCACCGGCTTATCATCCATAAATACAGTGCACAAACCGCAGTTGGTAGTGTCACAGCCGCGCTTCACGCTGTAGCAGCCTTCCTTGCGCAGAAAATCGAGTAAAACTGTATCATCCTCCACCATACGTGTCAGCTTTTTGCCATTTAAGGTTAAGGTTATCTCCATCAGGCCTTACCTCCCAGTTCTGTTAAACATCTTGCTGTCAGCACCTTAATCAGGTGTGTACGGTACGCAGCACTGCCGCGCGGATTGGTTTCCGTCGGCAGTAAGCCTGCAGCATATTCCGCAAAGGCCTGTGCCTTCTCGGCAGTCATAGGCAGAGTTGCGAGCTGCTCGGCATCCTTTACCAGCGCTGCCTTCGCCGGGCGTGCGCCCACTGCGGCCTGCACGCCTTCCTGCGTCAGCGCCGCCGCGCAGGTCAGCACCGGGAAGTCGGTTTTGCTGATGCGCACGGATTTATAGCTGTAATGCGCTGCTGTCTTTTTAACAATAATGCGTACCAGAATATCTCTGTCATACGGCATATTCACAAAATCTGCCAGCGGCACGATACCGCCCTTGTATAATTCCACATAGCTGTCCATTACCAAAAGCAGTGTCAGCACATCCGAAAAGCCGAAGCGTCCGAACACACTGCCGCCTACGGTAGCAAGATTGCGGAACTGCACACCTACAATATGGCGCAGCGCCTCCTTATTTGCTCCCTCGCTGTAAGCAGTAAAGCCTGCATGCAGCTCCAGCTGGCGCAAGCTCACCATCGCACCGATGCGGAATTCTGTTTCAGTTTCCTCTATTGTATCCAGGCCTAAAGCCGACAAATCAATCGCCGTCTGCACATTGCCCTTGCTCAGGCGCAGCCACAGCATACCGCCAAGCACGCGGTTGGGGCGCTTCTGGTTCAGCTGCCACGCCTCCTCCAGCGTTGCTGCCTGTTTATATTCACGAATTGTCAACATATACTGCCCTCCTCTTCTGTTTGTATTGCATACTTACTCTATTATATTTTACCATATTTTTCCTGTAATTGAAAAGAGAAAAAATGCACATGGGCTCATAAGTTATCTGATTGAAAGAAAGTACAAACGGCTTGTGCATTAAAATTAATAATCCATAAGACGTCTTACTCAATGCTATATTATATTCACTTCCAAAAACGTTTGTGTTATTATGCTGTCAGCTTGGACGCCAGCTCACGCACCTCTGCGTCCGTAAGCTTGGCGTGGCACACGGTGAATCCACTCTTCTCCTTGACATTCTCCTGAATTTCAAGTAAACTTAAAGCATGTTCTTCCCAAACTGCAGGTAACATTACGCTTTCAGCTACCTTACCTACGGACAAGAAAATAAGCAGTATATCCTGCAGCTCCACTTTAGCTGCAGAAGCTTAAGCAAGGCCATTTATCTGGTACATTCTAAGAGTAGTACAAACTGACGATTTTTAATCGTCAGGGTGCTGCTCTTTTTTGTTTTGGCACTGCTTATGTATTTTTTATAACATCTGTGTTAAAATGAAAGGAGAGAAACCATGCAAGACCTGCTAACAAAATTTGCAAACCTGACGATTCAAAGTGACTTCATCTTCAAGAAGGTTATGTCGCGCAAGCGCATCTGCAAGCATCTGCTGGAGGAGCTGCTGCAGATTGAGATTGCAGACATCAACTACATAGAGGCAGAAAAAACTATTGATCCTAACTACACGAGCCACGGCATCCGCCTGGATATCATCGTAGCAGATGACAAGAATACGCACTATAATCTGGAGATGCAGGTAAAGAACAAAAAGAATCCCCAAACCAAAGCCTTCGTCCTGCCCAAACGCTCGCGCTATTATCAGGCGCTGCTTGATTTTGATTTGCTGCAGGCGGGACAGCCTTATGACCTGCTGCCGCCGACCTACATCATCTTCATCTGCATTTTTGATTTCTTTGAAAAAGGTAATTACGTCTACACCTTTAAAAAGCGCTGTCTGGAGGATTTGGAGCTTGAGCTTCCGGATGAAGCAACTACGATGCTTTTGAACACTAAGGGTACGCATGGCGAAATCTCCAAGGATCTTAAAAGCTTTTATGATTATGTCAATAATCACATTGTAACTACTGATTTCACTAAGCAGATTGACGATGAAATCAGTTACTTGAAACTTGATACGAAAGTGAGGCGAGAATTTATGCTTATGGAAGCTCGTTTGTTGGATGAACGGCGCGAAGGTATTGCTGAAGGCAAGGACATCGGCTTTGCTGAAGGCAAAGACGTAGGCCTTGTTGAAGGCGAAGCTATAGGCATTGCCAAAGGCGAAAACAATGCCAACCTTGCTACTGCTAAACGTCTTTTCAGCATGGGACTTACTGTGCAGGATATTGCCAAAGCTACTTCTCTCTCAATTGAACAGGTTGAAGCTTTGAAAGCTGAACAGGCTTGATAAGCTCACGCACCCAAATTAAAGGCGTTCTACCACAGTCAGGTAGAACGCCTTTAGTTTAATGTGCTCTTATGCTGTCAATTTATGCAGTATTTTCACTCACTTTACTCCTCTACTACATCAACCCCCAATTTTCTAATCCCTTCCATAAGTTCGTCCTTATTTATGCTTCCATCCTCAAATGCCTGCTGCATATTTTTGCCAAACGAAATAGACGGCTTAGAAAAATGATTATATAGCCTGCTGAGTTCAACTGGCTTCCAACCACATAAAGGCCATTTACGGCTGTTGTTTGAAAAGTCACTGTATAGCCTGAAAAAGATTTTAAACTGCTGTTCCGTCAAACATACACCAACTTCTTGCAAATCAGTTAAAATAAACTCTATTTGCTTATTTATCTCGGTATATAGTACTGCACTATTAATGTATCTCTCTATTGATCTAAGTATTTTCTCGGATTCGACTATGTTCTGGTATTCTTCCAGCTCTTTCTTTTCCCATTCGCGCTTAGCATATGAGTAAGCAAAATCTTCACTATCGTGCCAGAAAACAAAGTCCTTTAAACGCTTGCCTGCAATCTTCTCACCATGAATATCTCTGTTTGCAGATTCGTTGTCAACGCTAAGGCTTTCGACAAACAACTTTAACGCAGTTCCTTCAGCCGAGCGCCAAAGCATCCCCGGATCGTCCCAGGAAAGCAGTTCATCCCTATCCAAAACGCATAACGGATGATTTAATTGCTTATCAGCAAGCCGATAATAAAAGTCGAATCTTGAATAACCTTTTTTATAAAGTTTTTTATTCACAATAAAACGTCTGGCGGCGCCACCACGCTTTTCTGCCTCATAAAGCTCATCTATCTCCAGTACAAAATAGTTATGTGCTTCATATCTGGCTACTTCTGAAAATGCCAGGAAATCCTTCTTCAGAATCTGCTTCTTTGAAATTATAGTCTTTTCAACCAGTTTAAATATATCCCAAGCGTCGTCAAGGATAATAGCACCATATAGGTTGGAAAAAGCATTATAGTATTTCCTAAGCAGATCAATATTCGTTCTACCCTTTTCAGTCGCTGTATCAAGACGTCCCTTTGTTTCTATTGCAAGAAGCTGATATTTTTTATTCAATGCTGTCTTTGAGCAAGGTTTCGGTAGTGATTTGCCAGACATATTATTTCTCCTTAATTATTCATAAGCCAAAATTCATTTTACATTATAATATTGCTTCATTACGTCTGAGCATGGACTAGCTTTTTTAGTTTTGCCAAACACGATGCTTTGGCATAGTTAAAGCTCGAGTATTTCATAACGGTTCGCCTTTTTATGCTTTTCATCAAATCATAACCTGAATCTGCTTCATATATTCTTTCAGAACCTTAAGCATATGCTGCAATTCTTCGCAATCCTCTTCAGATATCTCTAAAAAACCATAAGAACCCCTTTTCTCACTATAAATTGGATAGCGTATATTATTATGCAAGCTACTAAAACGAACATTTTTAAAGACAACAGCTTTCAATTGATGCTCTAATTGCTGCGCCAATACATCATCTTTACCATATACTAAAAGTTCAAGGAAAAAATCTATCGCTAAATCGAGCGAATGCCCTATATCCTTAAGTTTAGCTGCATAATAAGTATTCGTCACATCCACCTTGGAGCTTATCGCTGTCTTTACTACTTTTTCCATAGCTTGAATATAATAATAAGCAGATTCGTTATACAAGCCATTTTCAAAGAGCACATCTGCTGCTTTTTCATCGTTCGTAGCGTACACACTATACTCATCAGCAATTTCCGTTCCCTTTTTAACATATCGCATTTTTCCAATTCGTTTATATCTGGCAAAATTCATCTTTTAGCGTTACCCTCCTACCAATTTTTAGATTTATTATCCTAGCTATCATCCTTAAGTTTCTCTATATTTATATTTATTCGCTGGCGGACGAAAATTTCCTGCTGGAGATGGTAGGAAACGCTTTCTTATGCTGCCGGGAAATCTTGCTAAGCGTATATTAAGACGAAGTTGCCAGCATGCTTAAAGTTGCTT
The DNA here is from genome assembly GCF_937920985.1 of uncultured Phascolarctobacterium sp. GTDB lineage: Bacteria > Bacillota > Negativicutes > Acidaminococcales > Acidaminococcaceae > Phascolarctobacterium_A. Next base: position 184 of record NZ_CALDXR010000003.1, on the reverse strand, counting down.
GGTATGCTATAGTAAAAGTATGTTGAGAGGCTTGTTACCTTGTTAAAGGCCTGATTACCGCTTTAAAACACCCCTCAGTCATCGCCTGCGGCGATACTCTTCTCCCTTGACTTTTCTCTCCTCTTCAAGTAAACTTAAAGTATGTTCTTACAAAACTGCAGGTAACATTACGCTTCCAGCTACC
>NZ_CALDXR010000002.1 GCF_937920985.1 uncultured Phascolarctobacterium sp. | reverse complement strand
GTTCTGTTTCATTCCTATTTGTGCCGAGCCCCGCGCGGCATGGAGATTACTATGACTTTGGAAAATAAATTAGGCATAACCAGCTCTGCCGAGCTGGCAACTCAGGAGGAGCGCTTAAGCAAAAAGCGTGCGTTAGAGCTTTTCGAAAGCGGTATGCTGGACAAGCTGGAGGCCGGCACCTTCAAAACGCTGCAGACGATTCATAAGCAGCTTTTTATGGATATTTACGATTTTGCAGGCAAGGTCCGTTCCGTAAACATCGCCAAAGGCGGCTTTCGCTTTGTCCCGGCAATGTATCTGCTCGATGCGTTGAAGCAAATTGAACGTATGCCGCAAAGCACTTTCAACGAAATCATCGAAAAATATGTTGAAATGAATGTCGCCCACCCCTTTCGTGAGGGCAACGGCCGCAGTACGCGCATCTGGCTTGATCTTATTTTGAAGAAAGAGCTGCAGCTGGTTATTGATTGGAGCAAGGTTAATAAGGAAGATTATCTGTCCGCTATGGAGCGTAGCCCGATCAAGGACCTGGAAATCAAATTTCTCTTAAAGAACGCCCTGACCGAGCATATTGATGACCGCGAGGTTTATATGAAGGGTATTGATGCAAGCTATATGTATGAGGGCTACGAAGAATTCAAAACGAAGGATTTGTAAGCACTTGTCTGCCAATCGCCTCAGTTGCAGCAATGCAGCTGAGGTTTTTTTGTTATTCTTTTACTAATCCTTCATCAATCTTCCTTGCATACTAAAAATTTAATTGATATAATAGAAAAAGCTGAAAATTATATAAAAGGAGATTCTGTTTATGACCAACAACCATTCCAAGGGGCGTGCCATCGCACTGCTGCCTATCGCAGTCTTTCTGCTGTTCTTTATAGGCTCAGGCCTGATTACCGGGGATTTTTACAGCATGCCTGCGATTGTAGGCTTTTTAATTGCTTTAATCATAGCCTTCCTGCAAAACAAAAATCTCAGCTTTGTACAGAAGCTGCGCCTTGCTTCTACCGGCGTAGGTGACGAAAACATTCTTACCATGTGCCTCATCTTCCTTGCCGCAGGTGCCTTTTCCGGCGCTGTCCGCGCTGCCGGCGGTGTAGAAAGCACTGTCAACCTCGGCCTTTCCATTCTGCCGGGCAACATGGCGGTAGCAGGCCTTTTCGCTATCGGCTGCTTTATTTCCATTTCTATGGGTACTTCCGTAGGCACTATTACCGCACTTGCTCCGATTGCTGCAGGCATCAGCGACAAAACCGGCTTCCCGATGGCTATCTGCGCCGGTGCCGTAGTCTGCGGTGCAATGTTCGGTGACAACCTTTCTATTATTTCCGATACCACCATTGCTGCTGTTAAAACACAGGGCTGTGATATGCGCGACAAGTTCCGCGAAAACTTCAAAATCGTCCTGCCGGCAGCAATCATCACTCTTGGTCTGTTCTACTTCTTGGGCAACACCAACGAATATCAGGTTAACGGCAATCTTGATTACAGTCTGATTAAGGTTCTCCCCTATCTATTCGTATTAATCGGTGCTGTAAGCGGTGTCAACGTTTTCGTGATTCTTATTATCGGTACTGTGCTCAGTATGCTGGTAGGCCTCGGAACAGGCATGTTTACTGCTACCAAAATGTTTACCCACGTTGGCAACGGCATTATGTCTATGTATGACATCACCGTTATTTCTATAATCGTGGCCTGCATCATTACCCTGATTAAGGAATACGGCGGTATTGATTTCGTGCTGAACTTCATTAAGAGCCGTATCAGCAGCACCAAAGGCGGTGAGCTGGGTATTGCCGCTCTCGCTCTGCTTGTTGATGTCTGCACTGCGAACAACACTGTTGCGATTGTTATGGCAGGCCCGATTGCCAAAGATATCAGCGAGGAGTTCGACGTAACGCCTCGCCGCAGCGCCTCTCTGCTGGATATGTTCAGCTCCATGGGCCAGGGACTTATCCCCTACGGCGCACAGCTTTTGGCTGCGGCAAGCCTCACGGGACTTACCCCCTTCGCCATCATCCCCTACTGCTTCTATCCGCTGCTGATGGGTATCAGCGGACTGATCTTCATCTTCATCAAGAATAAAGACTAAAAACAAGCCGTACGGCTATAAATTTACTGTAATAGTAAAAAAAAAGCCGTACGGCTTTTTTCATGCTTTAATAACAACATAACGCCAACGTAAAAAGCCTGAGCAAACGCCCAGGCTTTTGTTATAGCTGTTCTAGTCAAACTATAAATAGCTTCTAATACCGCCCTTTTGCAGGATTTCCTGTTTTATTACATCAACGTATTCAAAACCCTGTGACATCAGAGTAAAGCTTGCTTTATCTATTGCGTCGCAAAATCCTGCCACCATTTTATCAAAGTGCTTAAGTGCCATATTCTTGCCTAAGCCAACATTAAGAGCTTCACGTTCAAATGCTTTTCTGTCAATATCGTTAATGTTATATATCCCGCCGATACTCATAGCCATATCTTCGGTACTGCTATCATAAACCATAGTACTGACAATATCATAAGCAGGAGCAAGGCGGATAGATTTTAAATTCTTGCTATAAAGCAGCGACAAGTTTTTTATATGATTGTCGGTATTTCCTGCTAAATAATCAAAAATACATATATCCCACAACTTCAATTGATCTGTAATAGGGTCTGATGAAAAAGAACGCAAAATATTCATAGACCTCTTTAAATAAGCAGCTCCACTTTTCTCATACTTATCACTGGCAGCAATTCCTAATGCTTGCGCAAAATCTTCCTGATGAAGCCTATAAGGTACTCTTAGTCCATTTAAAACAGCTGAGTCCTCATCAAATTTTCTGTCATAACGCCTGGTTGCGAATAAAATATCTTCCTTATTATCGCTGCCAACATTAACAATAAAGCTTTCCGGTATTTCTATACCTAAATTTTTAGCTGTCAACATACACAGCTGCTCATTAGCAACTATCTTTTTTAATCTTATATGGCTCTGCTTTACTATATGAGTGCTTGGTGCATTTCCTTCCGGAAAAAACCATTTTTTACTTTCAGGTTCATAATATAAACCAACTTTTCCGGAAGCTCCTGTTAAAGACAGATGGGATTTTGTAATAAGCTGAACAGATTCCGTTGCTCCCTCTTGCGCTAAAGCCTTTATCTCTGCATCCTGCAGTAATTTATATGAAGTTACAGGGATAGCTGCTTCATTATCAACAATCCGAATTGCTCCCAAACATTCGTTGCCGAGTACAGCTAAAATATTCAAATAATCATTTGTATCAGCATGAACTTCTTTAGCAACACATTTGCGGATAAATCCTTCGGGAAGTAAACCCTCAAAAAATTTTCTCGTAGCATGAACACTAAACGCTTCTGTCTGCAAAGGCAAGCTTAAGGAAATCGGTCTGCTACCTTCCATTTGCAAATAATCAACAGTATAGCTAAAACGTGCATCATTATAATCGTTTCCGATTATCTTGCCAACAACGCAATTTAGCCCAGAAATTTCTATCTCCACTATCAAATCAATCATTTACTTAACCTCTCTTTTCAAGAATAAAGTTTAAGCCTAAAGTATTGATTAAAAAAAGAACTTTGCCGATTTCCGTAGTTTCCTTACCATGCTCTAAATCAGAGATAAAGCTGCTGCTTAGTCCGGTAACCTCTGATAAAAATTTTTGAGTATAATTAAGCTCTTTACGACGCTCTTTTATCGCACTGCCTAAAGAAATAACATCTAATATTTTCATAAATCCTCCAAAGCAATACTCGCTTTATTATTAGCACTTAAAACAAGCCGTACGGCTATAAAACAACCATAACTTTCAAAATCAAGCCGTACGGCTATTTTCTTACTTAAAAGTATAAATCAAGCCGTACGGCTTTGTCAATAAAATAATAATATGCTTATTCCTCTTTAACAACATCTCCCCAAACGTAAAAAGCCTGAGCAAACGCCCAGGCTTTTGTTATAGCTTATTATTTTTCAAACGGGAATTTGTACTTAGTCAGGCCCAGCTCATCTCTAAGCTGAATGAATTCCTTCTGGATGGATTCGCCAACCGGTACACCCTTGTCTTTTCTATCCAGCCAAGCCATGTATTCCTTCTCGCCGGCAGTATAGATGCGTTTCTGACCGGGAGCCTTGGTGGAATTGCGCAGACCGCGGCAGATATCGCCGGCAGTTTTCTTGAAGGTGTCAACGCCCATGAAGAATGCAGGGTTGATAACGAAGAAGAAGTGGCCCAGATGATACATAGCATTGTTGCCGTTTTCATCCTTGCCGGACAGCGCCTTCATGAAAGGACCGCCTGCCAGTGCGGAGGACAGAATCTCTACGATAGTAGTGAAGCCGTAGCCCTTGTAGCCACCGGTTTCTTCGCCCAGACCACCCAACGGCAGCAGAGCAACGTTGCCTGCACGCATTTCCTTCAGGATGGTAGCGGATTCGGTCATAGTGCCGCCGTCCTTAGAAACTACCAGACCTGCCGGAGTATCCTTGCCCTGTCTAGCATAGAACTCAATTTTACCGTTTTGGATGATACTGGTTGCGCAGTCAAAGTTGAATGGGAATGCCTCATCGGTAGGCATAGTAAAGGTCAGCGGGTTGGTGCCCATCATCGGCTCAACGCCGAAGGTAGGAGCTACGGAAGGTCTTGCGTTGGTACCAGAAATACCGATCATGCCTGCCTTTTCAGCCATAGTGGTCCAGTAGCCTGCAATGCCGTAGTGAGTAGAATTAAAAATGGTGCCGCCGGCCATACCGTACTTGGAAGCCTTTTCAATCAGCATTTCCATCATCTTATGGGAAGCAACCATGCCCATGCCGTTATGAGCATCCATAACTACAGTACAAGGAGTATCCTTGACAATTTCAATTTCGGTTTTCGGCAGCAGGGTGCCGTTTTTAATACGATCCAGGTAAATAGGCTTGAAGCGGTTGCAGCCGTGGCTTTCAATACCGCGTCTGTCGCTTTCCAGCAGAACGTCTGTACAAATGCGGGCATCCTCTTCGGGAACACCGTATTTAACAAATACGTCTACCATAAAATCGTGGACTAAGTCCCAGCTTACAAAGGGTCTTGTTTCTTCCATGCTGTTTCCTCCTTGAAGAAAATTTTTTCAATTCATAATAATATTGCTTTCGCACTACATATAGTATACCTCATTACTCCATAATTGTACAGTATTGCTTTTACGGCTACACTTAGCACCTGTTACAAACGCTGATGTCAAAAAATCTATTTTTTCCTTAGGCATACTCACCTGTAAAAAAATACCGTGCAGACCTCAGCGCCATTGTCACCGAAGCCTGTACGGTATTTACGTTTTGAAATTATCAGCTTAGCCCTGCTCTGCTCCGTCCGCAGTAAAAGCAACCGGTGCCTTGGCCTCCAGCTCCTTCGTGCTGCCGTCAGCATTCTGCCACAGGGTTTTCTTGCTAAGCGAGCCGTTGGTCACAAGGCCAGTCGCATCAAAGGAGATGCCTGTACCGCTCTTGAACTCTACAAAGCCAGCGCTTTCATCCTGCAGGTTGTGCTGCCAGCCAAGCGGACGCAGCTTCGTTGCCTCCGCCAGTGTACCGGTTATAACCCTGCCATCTGCATCAAAGGTCAGCAGATTGTCATTTTTAAAGCGCACAAAGCCATAGCCATTATCGCTCAGCTGCAGGATAACGTCATTATCAATCACACCGCTGAGCACAGTGCCATCTTTGGCAAAGGTCACGGACTTATTGCCCATGTAGCGCACATGACCGTCGGCAGGAATCACCAGCCCCGGGCGGTACGGATGGTAAAAGAAGCGCGGCGGGAAGAACGGCGCACTCCGCTCCACATAATAATAGTTGCTCGCCAGGCTCTTCCATCCGGCAGGACGCAGATAGGTGGCGCTTGCCAGCACGCCTTCGATTACCTGACCGTCATCGTTGAGCTTTACAACAGTATTCTTCTTGAACTTGATATCGTCGGCTACCGTCCAGCCCTGCGGCACCAGCTTAGTATCCTTGTCTAAGGTTATGGTTTTATCAGCAAGAGCTGTGTTGGCGCCTACAAGCACTAAGGTAGCTAATAGTAAGGCTGTAACTTTACGCATGATAATCACCTCATTTACACTTTCTAAGCATATTATAGCATAGGTTACTAAAAGAAAATATAAAACTATTGTGAATTAAGTGTGGAGGTGATGGGGAGATATTCTTCTATTTACTATTCACCCCTGCTACGCTATAATATAATTAAATAAGCTCATTGAAAGGAGTTGTGCGCCTATGTGTACCAACAAGCATTACTACTGCATGTTCAACGGCATTACAGTCACTACCAGCGACATTATAGATGAAGAATACAAGGAATATATTTGCGTAAGATTTGAACGTCCCAACAATAATAATGGTTTTGATTTCGCTGAAATTATTATGCCTGACAAAAAGTTTATCAAGGCTTTTGGCTTTAGTGAGGACGAGCTTTATTGGATTAAAAGCTTCGCAGCGGATAATCTTTTTCTTATGTGGGAAATGGCAAAGGAGAGTAAGCAAATTGCCTAAAATATTAGCAGGTTTCTTAGGGTATGTGTTTTATTTTTGGGATTAAGGTTGCCATTAAACCAAAGTAAAATCCCCCCCCTGCAAAACATCCATGTTTGACAAAAAACAAGATAAAACGTATAATAAACATAAAGAGACAACTGGTTGTGGAAAGCCGGTTCTCCTCATTGTTTAAAAGTTAGAAAGAAACCGTCTTACCGCTAGGCGGTTTTTTTCATGCCGTAATTACTTACGATACGTAAGGATCAGCACGACCAGAGTTGCGAAAGCAATCATCAGAGATAACGCTTCGAAAACAGTCATAACATCACCCCCACTCGCTAGGGAGTAGGAAAACCGACTACCAGTTGCCTCAAAATATATTATAACATAATATTGATATTTTTAAAATACACCTCTAAAGGTGTGTTTTTTATTTTAAGCATATTTAAAAACAAAGATACCAGATTCTATCCCAGCCTCTTTTATATTAAATGAATTGTACTACTGTACCCATTAATCTACTATATTTCCCGTCGCTAATTGCTTTGACGTAAATTATAGCATGACCTTTCATTGCTAAAGCCTTGTTTTTTAGTTTAATGAGTTCAACTTCCCAGTCTTGCGTACTGTCTCCTAAAGAACCATCCGAAAAAATGATTCCCATGATAGAATATTCTTCTTTTAAGTCGCCGGTTGTTGTAATAATAGAATCATAATCTGTTTCAGGATTTTTGATTGAACTAAACCATCCCATTTGCTACACTCCTTTGTTCTTATGGTGAAGTTAGCTACATTATATTATTTTATTGCGTTAAAAGCAAATGTTTTTTCATAGAAATCGTTTTGTAAAGAATCTGCATTTTTATTCTTTTGAATGTTTCATTGTTTATAATGAAAAGCTCAGTTTTTCGAGTGATTTAATGTGAGACAAGATTGTATGAGTTGAGTGGAAGAATTTTTTACAGTCGTTCAAATTATTTTCAAAGCTACAACCATGCATATAAATAAAAAATCCTATTGCAGACTAACTCAGAACATCTGCAATAGGATTTTACGCTTATCTTATATTAAATTATGCAACAGCGCCAGCTTTCCCCTTACTTGCTCAGGTACTCGTCAATAGCAGCTGCAGCCTTCTTGCCTGCGCCCATAGCACTGATTACGGTTGCAGCACCGGTTACGATATCGCCGCCGGCGAACACGCCCGGAATAGAGGTAGCACCTGCCTCGTCGGCAACAATGTTACCGCGCTTGTTAACCTCCAACTCAGGGGTAGTCTGCTTAATCAGCGGATTCGGACCTTGGCCGATAGCCATAACTACCATGTCAACGTCGAGCACATACTCGCTGCCTGCGATAGCTACAGGAGAGCGACGGCCGCTGGCATCTGCTTCGCCAAGCTCCATCTTGATGCACTTCAGGCCGTTAACCCAGCCCTTTTCATCACCCAAGATTGCAACCGGATTGTTCAGCAGGCGCAGCTCAATGCCTTCCTCCTTAGCGTGGCCGATTTCTTCCTTACGTGCGGGCATTTCCTCCTCGCTGCGACGGTACACGATATATACCTGCTCCGCGCCAAGGCGCTTCGCGGTACGCGCTGCGTCCATTGCTACGTTGCCTGCGCCAACGATAGCAGCCTTCTTGCCAACATATACAGGTGTAGCGTAGTTCGGGAATTCGTAAGCCTTCATCAGATTTACACGCGTCAAAAATTCGTTGGCGGAATATACGCCGTTGAGGTTTTCGCCGTCAATCTGCATAAAGTGCGGCAGACCGGCGCCGGTACCAACATAAACAGCGCTGAAGCCTTCCTCCTCCATCAGCTCTTTGATGGTGAAGGTGCGGCCGATAACAGCGTCAACTACAATTTTTACGCCCAGCTTTTTCAATGCGGAGATTTCATGCTGTACGATTTCCTTAGGCAGACGGAACTGCGGAATACCGTACATCAGCACACCGCCTGCAGCGTGCAGCGCTTCGTACATGGTTACATCATAGCCCATTTTTGCCAAATCGCCTGCGCAGGTCAGGCCGCTAGGGCCGCTGCCTACTACGGCAACCTTCTTGCCCTTGCGTTCTGCCGGAGCTTCTACATCGTTATCCAGGCCATGCTCACGCGCATAGTCGGCAACAAAGCGCTCCAGGCGGCCGATAGCTACAGGCTCGCCCTTGATGCCCAGCACGCACTTGCCCTCGCACTGGTTTTCCTGCGGGCAGACACGTCCGCAGACAGCAGGCAGGGTACTCTTTTGCTTAAGGATTTTATAGGCCTCGGCAAAGTTTTCCTGTGCCACCTCATGAATAAACTTAGGAATATCAATATTAACCGGGCAGCTGCCTACACAACGCGGTTTAGGGCAGTTCAGGCAGCGCTGTGCCTCGTCTACCGCCATTTCCTTAGTGTAGCCAAGTGCTACCTCCTGAAAGTTTTTGTTACGCACATCAGCCGGCTGTTCCGGCATAGCATTTCTCATTCCTCCACGCATTTGCAATGACCTCCACAGCTATATTCCAGTGCTTCCTGGTCCTTGTACATCTGCTGACGCATTACCAGGTTCGCAAAATCTACCTCGTGAGCATCAAACTCCGGTCCGTCTACACAAGCAAATTTGTTCTCGCCGCCAACCATTACACGGCAGCCGCCGCACATGCCGGTGCCGTCTACCATGATGGTGTTGAGGCTGGCTGTAGTTTTAACGCCGAAGGGTTTGGTGGTCGCTGCCACGTTTTTCATCATGATAACAGGACCGATGGCCAATACCAGGTCAAGCTTCTCGCCTGCCTCCAGCATTTCACGCAGCGGGTCAGTTACAAAGCCCTTGCGGCCTGCACTGCCGTTATCGGTGGTCAAAATCAGCTCGTCGCTGATAGCTGCCATTTTATCCTGCCAGATTACCAGATCCTTGTCGCGCGCACCGATGATGGAGATAACCTTGTTGCCCAGCTCGTGATATGCACGCGCGATGGGATAAACAGGCGCAACGCCGATACCGCCGCCTACTACTACAACAGTACCGAACTTGCCCATCTCGGAAGGATGTCCCAAAGGACCAACTACGTCGAGAATATCATCACCCTCGTTAAAGGTGTCGCACAGATGCTTAGTAGTGTTGCCCACCGCCTGCACGATTAAGGTGATATAGCCTTTTTCACGGTCAAAATCCGCAATAGTCAGAGGAATACGTTCGCTGTATTCGTCAGTGCGGATGATAACAAACTGTCCCGGATGGCATTTGTGTGCCACCAGCGGCGCGTCTACGACGAACTCGTAAACAGCAGGTGCTAAATTTGCTTTGGTAATGATTTTAGCCATTTTCTTGCTTTTCTCCTTTTGCTGCTAATTGCTATTTATTCAAAAGCTTTCTGGTGCAAGCCTCAGCTTCCGCGTAAATCTTTTCTTCGTCAAAGGTCAGCAGCTTGCCAGCTTCCACAACCTTTTTGCCTGCTACGAAAACAGTGTCGGCATCGGTGCTGCTTGCTGCATAAACCAGCTGGGACAGCTTATTGTGACGCGGATACCAGTAAGGCTTGTGCATATCCCACAGTACGATATCTGCCTGCTGACCTGCTTCCAAAAGTCCGGTATCAGCAAAGCCCAAAGTCTTGGCACCGTCAACGGTTGCCATCTCCCACGCCTTTTTAGCAGGAACAACGAGGGGATCAAAGGTGGTTGCCTTATGCAGCATTGCGGCAGCACGGCATTCCTCCAACATATCCAGATTGTTGTTGCTGGATGCGCCGTCCGTGCCCAGGCCAACGCAAATGCCCTTGTTCAGCATTGCCGCTACCGGTGCGATACCGCTTGCCAGCTTCAGGTTGCTCTGCGGGTTGTGAGCTACACGCACGTGCTTGGCAGCCATGATGTCCATATCCTCGTCTGTCAGATGTACACAGTGTGCAGCAATGGTACCCAGCTCAAACATGCCCAGCTTATCCATCAGCTGAATCGGTGTCATGCCATGCTCTTTAACAACGGTATCAACCTCAAATTTAGTTTCGCACAGATGCATCTGGATTTCTGCCTTGTTGGCAGCAGCCTCGGCAATAACCTTTTCCAGATAATCAACAGGACAGGTATAAGGAGCGTGCGGACCGTAGGTGATGCGGATACGGCCGTTGTCATAGCCCTGCCAGTTCTTCGCCAGCACAGTGTTTTCTGCCATCTTTACGTCCTTGTCCGGCGCTACGCCGATCAGGCCGCGGCTGAGGTTAGCGCGGATACCGGTTTCGGCGCAGGCACGCGCAACGTCCTCCATGAAGGCGTACATGTCGGCAAAGCAGGTAGTACCGCCCTTCAGCATTTCTACAATGCCCAGCATAGCACCCCAGTAGATGTCGTTAGCGTCCATCTTGTCTTCAATCGGCCAGATTTTGTTTTGCAGCCAATCCATGAGCGCCATATCGTCGGCATAGCTGCGCAGCAGCGTCATAGAAACGTGGCCATGGGTGTTGACCATGCCGGCAGTAGCCAGCTTGCCCTTGCCGTCCACAATTTCGTCGGCAGCAAAGTCTGCAGGCACGTCCTTGCCTACATAAACAATCTTATTATCTTCAACGGCGATGTTCTGCATTTCACCGTTCGGAGTATGCAGAAGCTCGATATTTTTAATCAGTAGCTTAGCCAAAAGATTTCACTTCCTTGGTATAAATTAAATCCTGCCTCCCTGTTAAGAGAGGCGGATGACAGTGATATTATTGTTTCTACTCCTCGCCCTGCTGACGTTTGGAGTAATGCTTTTCATAAAAATCATGCATCACGTCCACGTCCTCACAGCTCAGCTCGTACACCTTGTTACCGGTGCCTGCACAGATTACGGCAATCTGCGCCGCCTTTTCCAGAATTTCGGCAGCAAGCAGTGCCTCCGCCATGTTTTTGCCCCAGCAGACAGCGCCATGGTTGGCCAGCAGCACAGCCTTTTTGCCGTTCAGCGCACGCACGGTGTTCTCCGCCAGCTCCTGCGTACCGCAAAGAGCGTACTCAGCGCACTCCACCCTGCCGCCGATAATCTGCACGATATCCTCGATAATCGCCGGCACTCCCTGATGCATAGCCGCAAGTGCACTGGCATAAATGCTGTGCGTATGGATTACGGCACCAGCCTCAGGATAAGCGTTGTAAATAGCGGTGTGCACCTTCAGTTCGGAAGAAGGAATGTACTTACCTTCAACAACTTCGCCATCACGGTTGATGATGACAACGTCCTCAGGAGTCAGCGTTTCATAACCGTGGCCGGAGGGTGTGATAGCAATATTCTGCGCGTCAATGCGGCAGCTGATATTGCCCCAGGAGCCTGCGACGAGCTTTTTTTCAATCAGCGCATGGCCTGTTTCCACAATGGCGGCACATGCACTTTCTTTAGCAAATAACTGCGTTTCCATGATTATTCGGCAGCCAGATATGCCTTCTGCTCATCGCTCAGGGTGTCGATGCCTGCGCCCATAGCCTGCAGCTTCAGAGCAGCGATTTCGGTGTTCAGTTCTTCCGGCAGTACATACAGTTTGTTTTCCATTGCTCCCTTATGGTCGAGCAGATATTTCATAGCCAGGAACTGCATAGCGAAGGACAGGTCCATGATTTCAATCGGATGGCCGTCGCCGCAAGCCAGGTTAACCAGACGGCCTTCGCCCAGCAGGTTCAGCTTACGTCCGTCAGCCATAGTGTAGGTCATGATATTTTTGCGTACTTCATACGGAGCAACTACGGAAAGCTCCTCCAGATGATGTTTGTTGATTTCTACGTCGAAGTGACCTGCGTTGCACATAACAGCGCCGTTCTTCATAACCTCCATATGAGGTTTGGTGATTACGTCCTTGCAGCCAGTTACGGTTACAAAGATATCGCCGTGTTTTGCAGCCTCCTGCATCGGCATAACGCGGAAGCCGTCAAATACTGCTTCGATACCCTTAATCGGATCAACCTCGGTAACGATAACGTTAGCGCCCAGGCCCTTGGCACGCATTGCAACGCCCTTACCGCACCAGCCATAGCCTGCAACAACAACAGTTCTGCCTGCTACGGACATGTTGGTGGTACGCATGATGCCATCCCAGGAGGATTGGCCGGTACCGTAACGGTTATCAAACAGATACTTGCAGTAAGCATCATTAACGGCAATCATCGGGAATGCCAGATGACCTGCTGCAGCCAGAGCCTTCAGACGATGTACGCCAGTGGTGGTTTCCTCGCTGCCGCCCATCAGGTTAGGAATCAGGTCACGACGTTCGCCGTGCAGCATATTAACCAAATCGCCGCCGTCATCAATAATCAGCTGCGGTTCGCTCTTTAAAGCTTCGCGCAGATACATATCATATTCTTCGTTGGTGCAGCCGTGGGTTGCGAAAACAGTTACGCCGCTGTCAACCAGTGCTGCGGCAATTTCGTCCTGAGTGGAAAGCGGGTTGCTGCCGGTAACAACAACATTAGCGCCTGCGTTCTTCAGCACGAGTGCCAGATAAGCGGTTTTTGCTTCCAGGTGAATGGTTACAACCATGTTGATGCCCTGGAAGGGTTTAGTTTTGCTGTATTCATCGTTCAGATGGTTCAGCAGGGGCATATATTCCTTTGCCCACGCGATACGTTGATGACCTAACGGTGCCAATTTGATGTCTTTAATAATGCTTTGCATAGATTCAAAAATCCTCCTTTAATATATGCTCTTTAATCTTTTAAAAGAGCCTGCAATTTCTTAATACTTTCTGTATACGGCGCTTTAAGCACGCCATGCTCGGTAATAATACCGGTAATAAGCTCTGCCGGTGTCACGTCAAACGCAGGGTTAAACACTGCCACGCCCTCAGGCGCAGTCTGCTCGCTGCGGAAATGACGTACCTCGTCGGCCTTGCGCTCCTCGATAGGAATCTGCGCACCTGTAGCAATGGAAAAGTCAAAGGTGCTCGTCGGTGCGGCGATATAAAACGGAATCCCATGTGCCTTCGCCGCCAGTGCCACGCCATAGGTGCCGATTTTGTTCGCCGTATCACCGTTGGCCGCAATTCTGTCGGCACCGACAACAACAGCGTTCACGCCCTTCGTGCGCATGGTCCACGCTGCCATATTATCGGTAATCAGCGTAACCGGGATGCCATCCTCAAACAGCTCAAACGCCGTCAGGCGCGCACCCTGCAGCAGCGGACGCGTTTCGTCGGCATAAACCATCTTCAGCTTGCCCTGCGCATAAGCACTGCGGATAACGCCCAGTGCCGTACCCCAACCGCAGGTTGCCAATGCGCCTGCGTTGCAGTGCGTCAGCACTACGGCAGCGTCAGGCAGCACAGCAGCGCCGTATTCGCCCATACGCTTATTCATGGTGATATCGTCCGCATAAATCTGCTCGGCCTTCTCCTCCAGCGCCTTGATAATCGCCGCAGGTGACTTGTCCTCGCCGTTCAGGCGCACAGCCAAAGCGTATTGCAGATTTGCCGCCCACGCCAGGTTTACCGCCGTAGGACGCGCAGTAATCAAATCAGCGCGCACAACGTCCAGCGCACCCAAAAAGTCAGGCTTGTCCGCAACCTCGCGCGCACCCAGCACCATAGCGAAGGCAGCGGCAGCGCCGATTGCCGGAGCACCGCGCACCTCCAAGCGTTCAATCGCCACCTTCACGCGCTTGTAATCCACGCAGGTAATCCATTCTATCTTTTGCGGCAGCAGAGTCTGGTCCAGCAGCACCAGGCTCCCCTGCTCCCAACGCATAGTTTCTACCATAACAACCTCTTACAGCTTAAAGCCGCCAAACTCCTGCATAGCGTGATGGCAGTTGCACTTCGCCTCAGTCGGCTCTTCATAAGCGATGAAGGACAGAATCAGCTTTTCCATATTCTTAATGCTCAGTGCCATAGCGTCGCAAACCTCTTTATGGGAAAGCGGTGTCGGGGAAATGCCTGCTGCCATATTGGTAACGATGGAGCAGTTGGTGTAGCACATCTCTGCCTCACGCGCCAGAATAGATTCCGGCATATTGGTCATGCCAACCAGGTCACCGCCCAGCATAGCGAACATCTTGATTTCGGCAGCACTTTCAAAGCGCGGGCCTTCGGTGCAAACATAAACACCGTGCTTATGGAAGGTAATATCTGTTTTCTCCAGACATTTGATAACCTTCTCGCGCAAAGTCGGGCAATACGGATAGGTGAAATCACAGTGCGCTACACCACGCTCAGGGGAATCGTAGAAGGTGTTGATGCGGCTCTTGGTGAAGTCCAGCACGTTGTCGCAAACTACGAAGTGACCTGCCTTCATCTCCGGGTTGAGGGAGCCAACTGCGGTAGTAGCAAAAATCTCCTCCGTTCCCAGGCTCTTCATCGCCCAGATGTTGGCGCGATAGTTTACCTTGTGGGGCGGTACGGAGTGGTCTACGCCGTGACGGCTCACGAAAACCACCTGATTACCGCTCATTGTGCCGATGTTGCACAATGCTTTACCGAATGGTGTTTCTATAATTTTTTTTTCGAATCCCTTCAAAGTATCGGGATTGTCAATACCGGTTCCGCCAATGATAGCAATTTTACGCATAAGCTTTGCCTCCTTTATGGGTAAATGTGATAATGAAAACTGTTTGCTAAAGTATGTTATTACGCATAATATCTATGCAGATTCTCCACACTTTTTCTATTATATAATACCATAAATAAGGCATAATTTAAAGAGTAAAGAAAAAGCACTCTCAGCAGGTGTGAGAGTGCGAAGTGGGTTATTTTAAAATAAGCCAATAACCATTTTTCTTAGAACCTTTACGTTTTACGATACCAGTTTTTTTTAATGATGCAAGCATTCTTCTAATGGTTCTATCTGTAGTATTCAACTCTAAAGCCATAACATGTTGTGTAATATGTGGATTTTTCTCTAATATATTCAATAATTGCTTTTGCTTATCTATCTCACTGTCTGTTGAATCATCTATCGTTAGTTTAGAGCCTTCATTTGCACTTTTATTAGGACATCCGGCACCCATCGACTCATTTATTAGGACATCAGAGCCTTCATTTGCACTTTTATTAGGACATCCGGCACTCGTCAACTCATTTATTAGGACATCAGAACCTTCATTTGCACTTTTATTAGGACATCCGGCACTCGTCAACTCATTTATTAGGACAGCAGAGCCTTCATTTGCATTTTTATTAGGACATTGGGCACTTGTCAGCCCAACTTCTCCCAAACTTTCAACCGGTAACATCAAGCATACCCTGTCAGGATTTTCCTTTTCTGTAATATCCGGCATAGCAAAATCAGTACCAGTCCAAGCTTTAAAGATCATAGGTAAACCACTTCCAGCACGTTCACCTATATTTATTAGACTAAACATCTTTATTAAGCCGGAATTACGTGGATCGGAAATTCCGCCATTTATTGCTTCATCTAAATCTATTCTGAATGTACCGGCATTAGTCATCGTTATACTGGTAATGTTTCTTTCAATAACAACACCTGTATTTCCATAGTAATCAGCGTTGATTAAGGTATTTGCCAAAGCCTCTCTTAAAGCCTTATGCAATTCTGTATCATCAATGCGACTTATCCCGTCTAAAGCAAACGGTACTTTAACAGACTGAGCAATGCGGTTATATACACGGAAATAAAAATCGTATATATTACCGCTCCAATCACCGGAACTAGAAACAAACCTATCACTCCAACGAGTATCATCATCCAACTTTTCGCGATAATCCAAAAAGTAATGCGGATACTCTCTTACAATCTCATACTCGTACCCGAACATCAACAAGCCTGCAGCAGTAGGATGTAATTTACCATCAGCATCTCTGCCGACTGCTCCTATACGATAGAGAAAATCAACATCTTCAAGTGCTTCCCAAACATGCCCCGGTCTTATCCCCTGCATTCTTATGCGGTAACGTTTAATAGTATCTTTATCAAAGACATCTAAATTCATGTTTCCTAACACAAGCATATCCTGTGTTTTAGGCGAAGCATCGCGCAGCATTGCCTGAATAACCTCTTTGGTACAGCGATAATCACCCTCGCCATTGCGTTTGTATGACGAAAACAAATTACCATCAAGGTATATAGGCTTATCATATCTCTGTGCGCGCGGCACACTAATAATAATGATCTTTTTACCGTCGAATTCACGAACTATAACATCTTTATCGTTAAGGACATTGATACTGATTTTGCTTTGATTGTTGATGATATTCCAAAAGTCTATTACTAATGCATCAGCATCATTTACACCTTCAACATACAGCTGATGTTGCGCATCTTCTGTAACACCAAGTAAAATTATACCACCATTAGTATTAGCAAATGCAGAATAAGTTGCCCACAAACTCTTCGGCAAGCCAACGGCAGCCGCTTTTGCTTCCAAACGATTATTTTCTTTGTATTTTTCGATGTTAAAAAAGTCTAGCATAGGAACTCACCTTCAAATCAGCAATTTATAATAAAAATAGCTTTAAAAATATTCTTGAAAGAAATTTCTTGTTAACGTATATAACACATAACTTCTTAAGTCCATTATACTCGATAAAAATAGTTTTAACAAATCTATTTGCATCAAAAACTTTAATTACTTCTCCACTATCTCCAGCAGCTCCTGCGGCCTTGCAATCACAAAATCCGGCCTGCCCTCCTCCAGTAGCTTCTCCCAGCCAAAGGCCGTATAGCGCACGGCAACGGTTTGCGCCCCCGCACTGCGTCCGCTCTGCAAATCGAAGGGACTGTCGCCGACGCACAGGCACTCCTCCGGCTGCAAGCCCAGCTTGGCGCAGGCTGCCAGCATCGGCTCGGGATGCGGTTTGCTCTCCTTTGTATCGCCCAAGGCAATGGTCGCATCAAAATACTGCGTCAGCTGCAGGCAGTCCAGCCCACGGCGCAGCATCGGCGGCTTTTTGGAGGTAACCACCGCCAGCTTAATGCCATGCGCCTTCAGCTGCTCCAGTGTTTCCTTCACGCCGGGGATAGGACGGATCATATCATCGTGATGCGCGTTATTATATTCTCTGTAAGCATCGCGCATAGTCTCCACCAGCTCCGGCTTACCGGAAAGCGCAATCATTGCCTCCGGCAACGGCAGGCCAAAGGTAGCCACAATCTTTTCACGCTCCGGTGTAAAGCCCAACACCTCCCGGCATGTGTGCTCAAAGGTGGCAATAATCAAATCTATGGTATTGGCAATGGTGCCGTCAAAATCAAAAAGTATTCCCTTAATCTGCATCTTCATATCCTCTCCGCTCTTTTAGCTCATCTTCATAAAATTTGCATAAGCATAATAAATTTATTATATCATGTTTACCTGCCTCTGCGCACTAAAAAAGCACTCCCGCTTGCGCAGAAGTGCTTATAAAACTTATTTTTCGTCCTTTTTGGCAAAGACTACTTCCTTAGGACCGTCATTTACTGCGTCCTCGGGAATAATTACATCGTCGAAGCTGATGCCGCGGGTGTGCAGCGTGTGGCTCCACTCATGGTCATGGCGGTGCCACCAGCCAAGGGCTGTAATAGGAATCCAGCTGTAAATAAACAGCGGGTACAGCAGCAGATACATCCAGGACTTGAAGGAAGCGCGGATTTTCCACAGTACCGCTACCGGGAAAATATACTGGCCGATACCAACCAAGGTCCAAACCTCTACCGGAATAATGGTATACAGGATATTGGTGTAGAACGGATAGAAGTTATAAATATAGCTGCAAAGCACGAAGAACGTGGAAATCATCAGGAAGTACGGCTGAATGAGGTTCACAGAGCAGTCCAGCATGACGATATTACGTGTCTTGATTGCTTTTTTGATCATCGGGATGAGATAGCGGTCTGCAACGTCAAAGTGGCCCTGTGACCAACGCTTACGCTGGTTCCAGGTCTGCTTGAAGGTCAGCGGCTTTTCATCATAGATGATTGCATCATGCGCCCAGGTTGTAGGAATACCTTCCATCATCGCCTGAATGGTGAACTCCATATCCTCTGTCAGGCAGGTTGCACGCCAGCCGTAACGCTTCAGCACCTCGGTGTCAAAGCACATACCGGTACCGCCAAGGCAGCAGGACAGGCCCATGTTGTACTTTGCCAAGCTCCATACATGGTTAACAATCCAGAAGGAAATTGCAAATACGCCGCTTACCCAAGTATCAGTCGGGTTTTTGGCGTCCATATAGCCTTGGATAATGCGTTCGCCGTTGCACAGACGACTGTTCATCTCCTGCAGGAAGTTGGGATGCACCAGGTTATCGGCATCGAAAACGCAAACCGCATCATACTTTTTATCCAGCTTGAACAGTCTGTCGAACATCCACGCGAGAGCAAAGCCCTTGCCCTTACCGGTTTCGCTGAAGCGCTCATGCACCAGCGCGCCGGCCTTGCGTGCAACCTCTGCGGTTTTGTCCGAGCAGTTGTCTGCAACAACATAGATATCATATAAAGCGTCATTATAATTCAGACGACGCAGGTTATCTACCAATTGAGCAATAACTCTTTCCTCGTTATGCGCGCAGGCAATCAAGGCAAAGGTCTTGCTTTCATTATATATCTTAACTTCCTTCTTCTTGCCGAACAGGCCGAACCAAGAAACAAAAAAGTAGTAGAGCGTAAAAAATATAATCAATAGCTGCAAAGGTATCATGATTATATCAAAAGCTGTATACATCAAAAATCTCCTTTACTCCCCTAACGGCAAATTATTTGTTCTTACCTGTAAGAGCACGGTAAACATGGTTTACAATGCCTGCCAGCGTATAGGTAAACATTGCTACAAACGGCCACGCACCGGGACGCTCGTACAACATTACGGCACCGACGATTACGGCAATGATTACAGGCAGACGGTACATAGGATTCCCCTTGCCCTTGAAATCCGGAAATTTGACCTCGCTGTACATGATGCAGGCAATTACCAGAGTAACTGCTGCCAGCACAGCCGGAGCGAACTGATAACCGGAAACAACATAGGTTGCCAAGAAGCAGGCACCTGCCGGAATAGGCATGCCCTGGAAATAACCGTGTACAACACCGGTGTTGCAGTTGAAGCGTGCCAGACGCAGGCAGCCGCCGACAGCGAAAAGTGCAGCTATAACCTGACCTGCAAGGCCCAGCTCCTGCAGACCATACATATAAATCATGATGGCAGGCGCAACGCCGAAGGAGCACATATCGCAAAGAGAATCCATCTCCTTGCCGAAGTCACCGCCGCCAACGCCGAGAGCGCGGGCAGCACGGCCATCCATAGAGTCAAAAATTACAGCGATTACGATGAAGACGGGGGCAAGGAAGAAATCGCCCTCGATAGTTTTAAAGATAGACAGCACACCGAAAATAAGGCTCGCAGAGCTGATGCTGTTCGGAATCAGACGACGCCAGTTCATTGTTCTTTAACCCTCCCCACTACGGTAATACCGCCAACAACCTTATCACCCTTCTTAACGGTGATTTCAACATTTCTGGGAACTACCAGCTCGGTGCTGGAGCCGAATTTGATCATGCCATAGGTTTCACCCTGTTTGAGGTTGGTGCCTACAGTTACCCAGGAAACGATACGGCGTGCCAGCAGACCGGCAATCTGGATTACCAAAAAGCGCATACGGCCGTTATCCATTCCGATAGCATGACGCTCGTTTTCGAAAGAAGCGTTTTTCTCATACGCAGGTACGAATTGACCGCAGGTATAGCGCTGATATTTGATTTCGCCGTCGAGCGGCGCACGGTTGGTGTGTACGTTGAATACGGAAAGGAAGATAGTTACCTTAGTCGCAGGCTCGTTGAGATATTCATCATCAAAAATTTCATCTACGCCCATTACCGTACCGTCTGCAGGCGAATACAGGATGTTGGGATCATAAGGCGTAACGCGGTGAAAATCACGGAAGAAGTAGGCAAAGTATAATGCCAGCACTACAGGGATTACGGCCCACACAGCGCCAAAGAAATAATATACTATTGCAGCCAACAACAGAGAAACACCAACATAAATATAACCATCTTTTACAATAAACATATAAAGCCTCGCTTTCCTGCGAATATTTCTTTTAATCTAAAATTTCATATCAGCAAGCAACATCAAACTGACTGTGCAGTCTGTTTTTCGCGGATATAAAAAGTGATGGAATGCTACTTCCATCACTTTATTATAATACACCTACCTGCTTTTGTCTATATAAGTGTAAAATTCTTAGCACTTTCGGCAAGCACAACGTTTTTCGGTATGTATCAGAACTTGGATGCCATTACCTTGATTACAAACTTAGGCAGCGCCATCATACGCATAAAACGGCTGGGCTGCTTGTACAGGCGGAAGGCCCATTCCAAAGAAGCATCCTGCATCCATTTAGGTGCGCGCTCCATTTTACCGGCGAGCACGTCAAAGCTGCCGCCAATGCCCATCAGAATTTTGGCGTTCAGCTCTGCGCGGTTTGCCACCAGCCATTTTTCCTGCTTCGGTGCGCCCAAGGCAACGAAAAGCATGTCTGCCCCGCTGGCGTTGATATCCGCAATAATCTGCGGCACATCCTCATCCTTAAAGTAACCGTTGTGGCAGCCTACTACCTTTACGCCCGGATAAAGCTCCTCAGCCTTCGCCTTCGCAGCTTCGGCAACGCCGGGACTGCCGCCGAAAAAGTACGCCTTATAGCCCTTGTGCGCAGATAAATCCAGCAGCTCGTTGTACAGGTCAAAGCCTGCTACACGCTCCGGCACCTTATAGCCCAGGTGTCTGCCTGCCCACACGGCACCGGCGCCGTCGGGCAGCACCAGCTCTGCATCCTCGCAGATGATTTTCTTGTATTCTGCGTTATCCTGGCACATCATGATGATTTCGGCATTCGCGGTAACAACGAAGGTCTGCTCCTTGGCGAGCATTCTTTCTTCAAGCGTTTTCACTGCCTCCTGCATAGTCATAGCGTGTACAGGCACGCCTAATATTTTAATTGCTTGTATCATTAAAATTCACCTCATTCGTTATGCGTCATTACACGCTAAAAATTTTTCAAAGTGATTTTGATAAGGGAACCATTATAATTCCAGCAAAATTAGCTTTGATATTTCTCAAGATTGTCCATTATTTTTTTAATTATATCATCAAATTGAAAATCAAATTCTTCCTTCTTTATTTTAAACTCAAAACCACTTACAGTATTACCAAATGATTTAGTTTTCTTATCTCTTTCAGGCATTCTTATTCTATATAACAATTTTTCATCATCATATGTTATTCCAATAACATAATGTGCACTAAAGAACTTATTCCAAGTTTTATATTTTGTAAGTTTAAAAAAATTGCACTTTTCTATATCTCTCTTATACTCTGATAAGCTTAAAGCAATTGCATCTTCAACCGACTTTTTCAAATGTGACATGTTCTTTACGTTTATCAACTCTTTCATAGCTTCACCAAAACCTATTGAGTTGATATGATATACTAATACAGAGATTTGAAAAGTATCACGCTCAATATATATATCTAATAATCCTAACATAATTATAAATCCACCTTTCTGCGAAAGGCACCAATGCGGTTATGAAACTACCTGTTACCTTTCTTTTTTTATATTTCCCTCTTATATTAGTTTTGTAAAACTGACGAACTACAGAACACGTGGATGTGAGTGGCGGAAGATTACTCTTTACCCCGCATCATTATATGTTGTCGGTTGTCCGTATAGGCATCAATGATTGGCGCATACCGTAGCCCGTAAACTTATCTCTTCAGAAGTCGACTCGATTTTTGCCGGATGACCAGTTAATTGTCAGTTTTACAACTATACTATTTCAGGGAGGTTTTATTGTTTGTTTAAAATTTTTCGTAAGAACTGTTGCGGACTTGATGTCCATAAGACTTGGATTTATGCCTGTATCGGTATTACAGACAACAATGGCAGAACTGAATATAAACAAGCTCGTTTCTCTTCCTTTTCCAAAGGATTGAAGGAACTGCTTAATTGGCTTGTTAAATACGACTGCTTTGATGTCTGCATGGAATCTACAGGTAAATACTGGATTCCTGTTTTTAATATCTTAGAAAAGGATTGCAAAGTTGTTCTTGCACACCCTAAATATACTAAGCCACAAAAGGGTAACAAAACTGACCGCAAGGATGCTAAATGGATTTGTGATTTATTTGCTTGCGATATGATAAAGCCTAGCTTTATTCCGCCTGCATCTATCCGTCATCTGCGAGATTTGGTAAGATACCGTTTCAAGCTCAACAATATGCTTTCCGGTGAGAAGAATCGTGCCCAAAACTGTCTTACTGTCTCCAATCTCAAGCTTGATGACGTTTTTTCTGATGTTTTCGGAAAAACTTCTATGGCTATTACCAATTATATTCTTGAACATCCCGGCGAAATTTTTGATGTTGCTCCATTCGTTACCAAGCGCTGTAAAACACCTGTATCTGAAATTCAGGCCGCTGTTGATGGTGCTATATCTCAAGAACAGGCTGTTAAGCACTTGTCTAAACCACATTGAGCAGCTTACAGAATCTAAAGAAAAAATAACACAGGAAATCCTTCGTGTAGCCGAACCTTATTCCGAAGCCTTAAATCTCTTACAAACTGTTCCCGGTTTAGAAAAGAACCGTATTACAGCTATCTCAATACTTTCCGAAATAGGAGCAGATATGTCTGTGTTCCCAACAGCCAAACATCTCGCTTCCTGGGCAGGATGCTGTCCTCGTAATGATGAAAGTGCTCGCAAAATAAAATCCACTAGGATTTCCCGTGCTGGTTCTTATTTTAAACCAATATTGGTGCAAATTGCAAACGCTTTATTAAAATCTAAGGAACATCCTGAGTTCGGAGAACGCTACAGAAGGATTAAGGCTCGCAGATGACACAAGAAAGCTATTATAGCCATTTGCAGAATGTTGCTCACAGCTATCTGGCACATACTCAAAAAACATGTACCATATTCTGCTGAAGGTTTTGTTGAACAACGCCAAGTAAAGCCTTCCAAAAAACTTTCTCTTTCACAGGCATTACATTTGCTCAAAGAACGTGGCTATATTATTGATATGCCTTTACGTGAATAAAGTTGGCTACTAAAATATTGTTTTTTGACCACCGCGAGATGGTCTGTTTGCTATGTAATAATTCAAGTCACTGCTTGACTGGGGGTTGTTTCAAACTTATACCTACTCTATTATAGTTATTTTTATTCTTATATTTTTGCTTTTAGCATATTGTATTGCTTCATCTAGTCCTCTTTTTTGGTCTTGTGAAATCTTAATTTTAGGAATAGCAACTTCTAATTCTTTGTAATCATATACTTCTTTAGAAACAACAGTTCCATGCCAAGCTCTTTCTGTAAAACTATCCAATGTATCTATATTTTTGACCAAAGTATTATATATCCCTCTACCAGTTTGATAAGTATTTGCAGTTAAGTCCATACTTTTTATACTAGTAATAGTTCTATCATTTAATTTATCAACAACAGGAAAATTATAGCCTAAATTGTTGCCTAGTGCCTTATCTATAATTTGTCCTCTTTTAAACGCCCCCTTTTCCCATAGGCTATCACCTATATACACAATATCATTAGTTAGTTTAGTAGTCGATATGCTCTTAGCTGTGTACTTTTCTAAACTAGAAACAATCTTGCCTACTCTAGGAAATTTAGTTAATATTTTGCTACTCCCAGAAGCAACACATAAAGAAGCTATATCAACACTAATACGACCTAACTCGTAACCTGTTTCTTCTGCTGTACCATTTTCAAATTTATCCAACCTCTCGTTGAATACATCTACAAATTGCTCTTTTATTTCATTCGCTAAACTAGGTTCTTCATATACAGCTTGCAAGAATTGATACATTTCATTAAGAGTACCAAGAGGATCTGAAACAATAGCAGATATATCTTCTATTTCTTCAATACCTCTATCTTTTAATCCTTCTCCATATCCATTTAATACACGTTTAGGATTAAATATTATATCTGCTACCTCATTGTTCTTCGTTCCGCTCGCAGCAGCACTTGCTCCAGCTTGCGCATTACCAGATACAAATTCAGCCACAACTGCTCCTAATGCTGCACTTACCCATTGCATTTTATCAGGCTCATAATTAGCCGCTTTTTTAACTTCTTCAATAACTAGCTTGTTTATTCCAGCAGCAGTTGCACCAGCAAGAAAATCTCCCCCAGTAAGCTTACTCATAATTCCACCAACAACTGCATGATAAAGAGCTTTCTGTTCGTTGCTGCCATCCATGTAGTGAATCTCATTATACGCCAATTCGCCAAACAAATTTGCTAATTCCTGGCGTTCTTCAACCTTCGTCTTGTCAAATATTTCACCAAGCTTATTAAGGCTGTTTGCAGTATCACGATTCAGCTTATTGATATCCTGCTTTTGGTTTTCCTTATCACGAATTTCAATTGTACCTTTGCTAATTGTAGCTTTCGTTGTACTCTCAGCTTCTCCGCTTGCAGGCATACCAATATCAGGTGTTATACCTTTTTCATTGTATTCTGCATCATTGTTTTTGTTTACTTTGATGCCAGCTCCACCTGCTTTGTAATCCGCCTTATTTTGAATATCTTCAAACGTCAACGTACCTGTCGAAAGCTTATTCTTGTCAGCATCAGCAGTACTTGAAATAATACCACCCTTAAGGTCAGTATTATCTTCTACAAGGATATCAAAGCCATCTTTGCCAGCGTAGATACCGCTTTGCTCAATTACGCTTTCATATTTGCTATCAATCTTGCCAACACTTGCACTGCCGCTAACTGCTTTATTACTGCCAAGACCAACGCTCGCGCCAACAGATTTATTGTTTTCCTTATAGCTGTTGCTGTCCTGCTTGCTTTCGATGTTAAGGCCTCCGCCTACGTTACCGGTAACCTTTTCACCGCTCAGCTTGCCACCTTTAATATTGGTGTCGTTACCGCTTGCAAAACTCAAATCTTTATTGGCAGTCACATTGCTTTCGTTATAGGTTGTGCCATTTGCAGACACTTCTCCCTTGGACATACTGCCAGAAATGCTGTAGCTTGGGCCTTTACCAAGTTCCAGGCTTGCGCCAACACTTGCACTGCTGGATTTACTGTTTTGCTCCGTTTTATTCGTATTTTTAGACGCAGTTATATTAAGGTTTTCTTTAGCGTTTAAGGTAACGTCCTTGCCTTCAACATTGCTGCCAGTGATATTAATATCTTTCTTCGTAGAAGTAACATTAACATCTCCTCCCGCCTTTACTTCGCTGGCGTTAGCTACTGTTGTTGTGCTATTACTTTCACTCTTGCTCTTCGTTGTGCCAAGGCTGACATTAATAGACAAGTTTTCGGTTACCTTGCCACCGCCATTGCTTTTAATATTTTTGATAGCTTTATCAGCATCCTTGTATCCTTTGACAGCAACTAAAGCACCAAGGCGTTTATCTTCAACATCTGCTGCATGTTTTACGCTATTCGCTGCGTTATTTACAACATCTACATAAGCGCCGCCAACCGAAACACTCAGTCCTGTTCTTTTAAACTCATGCTTCTCCTGCGCATTATAAACGCTGTTGCTGTTTTCAATTTTAACATTTTCGCCAGTGATATTTATATCCTTACCCGCAACAACAGTACTGCCTTTAACGTTAGCAGCCTTATCTGCATCCAGGTTCACATTGCCTTTAACACTGCCAACTGTGCTTCCCACCTGCTCAGTATTCTGGTTGGCGTACTGGTCCTTCTGCTTTTCCTTGCCAATGGTAAAGCCCAAGCCACCGCCAGCAAACACACCGCTCTTCTTTACAGATTTTCTGTATTCGCTTTCGCTTGTTTGCTCCGCACTGCCGATATTCATACTGCCGCCGGTTTTTACGCTTACGTCATTATCTGCAACTACGTTGCTGCCTGTAACATTCGTATCTTTTTTGCTGCTAATTGCAATTTCTCCGGCAGAAACATTGCTGCCGACAACAGTATTCTGCTTACTGTAATCATAAATATCCGTTGTTTTGGATGAAAGCAATCCACTGACCTTATTATGCTCTTCATGCAGGCGCTCATGGTATTCTGTTGCATTAGTGATATTTATATTATTTTCGGCAATCAGGTCTGCTTTTCCTGCTTCACTGGCTACGTTGCTGCCTTTTATATTTATATCTTTGCCACTTGCAATGCTGATATCGTTCTTCGCTGCAATAGTAGTGCCTTTCACAGCTTCATCCACCTGCTTGTTATGGTTGTAATAGCTGCCGCCACGACTGCCTACCCGGGTTTCCTCACTATAGCTGTCTTTAACGGCGTTGATATTGACATTGCCACCTGCTTTGACAGCAGTGTCTTTATCTGCAGCAATGAGTCCGCCTTGGATGTTGACATCACTGCCTGCGTTGATATTCACATTTCCGCCTGTCATCACGCTCTGCTGGTTCTCAACGCTATGGATTTCTGCTGAGGAACCTGGGCATACTACACCTACGTGCTTTTCGTTGGCTACTGTTACTATATCAACATTTCTGCCTGCATTCAAGTCAAGGTTATTATCTGCTACAAGCACGCTACCTTTATTGACAATGTCCTTTTCAACATTGATGCTGAGATTTTGGCCAGTTCTAATAGAGCCAGCGTTACCTACAGTTTTCTGGTCTAGTCCTTTATACTGGCTTTCTTTCACATTAGCCTCATTAATGACGTTTTCACCGTTGAGGATTGTATCCACTCTGGCACGGATGTTGCCGCCCTTATTGGTGATGTTCTTGTCCGCATCCAGATTGACGTTTTCACCATCTATACGGCCACCAAGATTATTGATGTTCTCACCTTTAAGCTCTACTGTTCCGTCAGCCCTGATGGTGCCAATGTTTTCAATATTCTCTTTGGAGTAGATGGCTACATCTCCACCTACTATGAGTGCTCCGTCATTAGTCAGGTTCTCTGCTCTTACAGAAGCAAGGAATACTTCTGGTACAAGTACCTTTTCGCCGTTGACTACTTTTTCTACGATGATTTTCATTTCAAAGAACCAACAAATGTTATCTATTGATGTCCTTTAGTTCATTATCAATCTTCTTTACTTGTTCATTTAGCCACTCTTCTTTACTCAAATAATCTTTTTCCTGATTTACAAGCATTCTATAACTTTTAACTACCTCGTCATCAACACAGTGTTCTTCTATTTGCGCTTTTAACACACCCATATAAAATTGTAATGCTGTATCTGGAAAGATTAGTTCCTGTTGATATTCCTTTTTCATTTGGATTAAAATATTCGTTTTTATTTTAGCTAGATTTTCTTTTGTACTATAATATACATCACCATATAATCCATCAAAATCATCCTCCTTATTAATATCATCCAAACTTTCATCTTCAGGGATATTATATAATCCTAATTCTCTTAATTTATCTCTATAGAATTTTAACGCACCAGCTGGAAAAAAAGTTGATCCTATCTGCGCCAAGCCTAAGTCTGATTCTTTTTCAACAATTTTGATTATTCTTCTTTCCTCTCCATCTCCCCAATGATAAATAATATATTTATTATTATCATCTAAATCTCTTTCATACTGATCTGGCCAAACAAAATCTTTTACCTTTAATTTGCCAATTTTTCTCCAAAATTTATCTTCAAATATCATTATGGTAGAAATTATTTTTTTATTTTCTATTTCTCCAATATTACATCCGTGTACAGTTGGATTTACAGCATATAAACCAAACATTTTAAACCCTATAGGTATATGTTTTGCTAAGTAAATTAAGTACCCTTTATTTTGATGCTTGTCTATAATGACTTCTAAAACATCTCCAATATATAATCTGCTCATTTTAAAATCCTCACTTAATTAATTTTTTTCCTAAATCTAACAGAAATTTACCCCACGTTTTATCAGTATTAACTGGTCTTATTTTGTTTAAAAGATTAGATTTGCCACCATACTTTTCATAATATGCTTCTTCTAGTCCCCGTCCTTCAGCATAAGAAACGCTATTATCCGTTAGTAATGTAAATACTAACATTCTTTTTTCTGGATTAGCTGCATGTTGTGCTTTTCTTGCCAAAGGATTATTAGTCCTACTAATATACCTTACTTTACCAGATGCATCCTTCAAAGCATATACATATTGTCGTGATCTCTGTGAATATTGTAAGAATTTCTTTACGAATTCAGGATTATTCACTAACTTTTCTACTTCCAGCATTCCAGGTGTTGCTGCATATGCAGTACTAGGATTGAATGCAATATCACCTAAGATATATCCCGGAGTCCCGCCAAAGCCAGATAAGAAGGAACCTAATGAATCACCGCCTAATTGATCAAGAAGATTCATAGAAGTTTGGTTGATTATCTCTTGATATTTTTTATTATACTCATCTCTAATATATAGAATTGCACTATAAGAAACATCACCATTAATATAGAGCTGTTCCCAAATATCTTTATCTTCTTTTAAATCAGATAGCCTTTCATCCCTTTCATAACCCAACGTCATTGCTAATTGTTCTCTATTAAAGATCCAATCTAATGCCTCATTGTTTTTCGTCCCACTGCCAGCAGTACTTGCACCAGCTTGGGCATTACCAGATACAAATTCAGCCACAACTGCTCCTAATGCTGCACTTACCCATTGCATTTTATCAGGCTCATAATTAGCCGCTTTTTTAACTTCTTCAATAACTAGCTTGTTTATTCCAGCAGCAGTTGCACCAGCAAGAAAATCTCCCCCAGTAAGCTTACTCATAATTCCACCAACAACTGCATGATAAAGAGCTTTCTGTTCGTTGCTGCCATCCATGTAGTGAATCTCATTATACGCCAATTCGCCAAACAAATTTGCTAATTCCTGGCGTTCTTCAATTTTTGTCTTATCAAAAATCTCGCCAAGCTTATTAAGGCTGTTTGCATTATCACGATTCAGCTTATTGATATCCTGCTTCTGATTCTCTTTATCACGGA
>NZ_CALDXR010000001.1 GCF_937920985.1 uncultured Phascolarctobacterium sp. | reverse complement strand
TTCTTTGTAATTGTTGCTGTCCTGTTTGCTTTCAATATTAAGGTCTCCGCCTACGCTACCAGTTACTTTTTCACCGCTCAGCTTGCCGCCTTTAATGTTGGTGTCATTACCACTTGCAAAACTTAAATCTTTATTGGCGGTCACATTGCTTTCGTTATAGGTTGTGCCATTTGCAGACACTTCTCCCTTGGACATACTGCCAGAAATGCTGTAGCTTGGGCCTTTGCCAAGTTCTAGCCTTGCGCCAACACTTGCACTGCTGGATTTACTGTTTTGCTCCGTTTTATTAGTATTTTTAGACGCAGTTATATTAAGGTTTTCTTTAGCGTTTAAGGTAACGTCCTTGCCTTCAACATTGCTGCCAGTGATATTAATATCTTTCTTCGTAGAAGTAACATTAACATCTCCTCCCGCCTTTACTTCGCTGGCGTTAGCTACTGTTGTTGTGCTATTACTTTCACTCTTGCTCTTCGTTGTGCCAAGGCTGACATTAATAGACAAGTTTTCGGTTACCTTGCCACCGCCATTGCTTTTAATATTTTTGATAGCTTTATCAGCATCCTTGTATCCTTTGACAGCAACTAAAGCACCAAGGCGTTTATCTTCAACATCTGTTGCATGTTTTACGCTGTTCGCTGCGTTATTTACAACATCTACATAAGCGCCGCCCACCGAAACACTCAGACCTGTTCTTTTAAACTCATGCTTCTCCTGAGCATTATAAACGCTGTTGCTGTTTTCAATGCTGACATTTTCGCCAGTAATATTTATATCCTTACCCGCAACAACACTGCTGCCTTTAACGTTCGCAGCCTTATCTGCATCTAGTTTCACATTGCCTTTAACACTGCCAACTGTGCTTCCCACCTGCTCAGTGTTCTGGTTGGCGTACTGGTCCTTCTGCTTTTCCTTGCCAATGGTAAAGCCCAAGCCACCGCCAGCAAACACACCGCTCTTCTTTACAGATTTTCTGTATTCGCTTTCGCTTGTTTGCTCCGCACTGCCGATATTCATACTGCCGCCGGTTTTTACGCTTACGTCATTATCTGCAACTACGTTGCTGCCTGTAATATTCGTATCTTTTTTACTGCTAATCGCAAGCTCTCCGGCAGACACATTGCTGCCGACAACAGCATTCTGCTTACTATAATCGTAAATATCCGTTGTTTTGGACGAAAGCAATCCACTGACCTTGTTGTGCTCTTCGTGCAGGCGCTCGTGGTATTCTGTTTCATTAGCAATATTTATATTATTTTCGGCAGCCAAGTCTGCTTTTCCTGCTTCACTGGCTACGTTGCTGCCTTTAATATTTATATTGTTGCCGCTCGCAATACTGATATCGTTCTTCGCCGCAATAGTTGTGCCTTTTACAGCCTCATCCACCTGCTTGTTATGGTTGTAATAGCTGCCGCCACGGTTGCCCACTTCGCTTTCTTCGCTGTACAAATCTTTGACAGCAGTCAGGTTCACATCGCCTTTAGCATTCAAGTCCACATCATTTTTCGCACTCAAAATACCACCAGCAATGCTGATGTCCTTTTTCGCATTCAGGCGGATATTCTCGCCACTCAGCGCACTTTGCTGGTGCTGCACGTCATGGATTTCTGCTGAAGAACTGCCATAAGCTAAGGCAACATGCTTTTCATTTGCTACCGTTACGATATCAACATCGTTGGCGTTCAAAGTTAAATTTTTGCCTGCAGTCAGATTTGCTCCTTTGTTAGTGATGCTGTTGCCTGCATCCAGCGTCATATTCTGCCCAGTACTAATAGAACCAGTTGCTTCAAGCTTTTTCTGGTTCAGCTCCTTATATTGTTTTTGGCTAAAAGTTGCTTCGTTGGTGATGTTCTCCGCTTGCAGCAATGCATCCACTTTCGCACGCATTGTACCACTGTTAGTAATATTCTTTTCTGCTTTTATCTTCAGGTTTTCACCTGCGATATCACCTTTATTGCTAACATTTTCTGCGCGCAAAGCTATAGTACCATCGCTTCTGATGTTACCCATGTTCTTGATATCCTGCTTGGAGTACAGCTCTACCTCACCGCCTACGATGAGCGCACCATCAGGACGCAAATCTTCGCTGCGCACCTGTGCCAGGAACACCTCCGGTACAAGAACCTTTTCGCCGTTGACTACTTCTTCCACCAGCCAGACAATATCTGTGGTCAGGCTTGCCATCTGCTCTGCTGTCAGTGCTACGCCAACCTTCAAATCCATTGCTTCCGCAACTACTGCGCCTGCGTTCATCAGGGCAGCAAACTGCTCCATATCGCTGCCGTAATCGCCAAGATATTTCTTGCCCGTCAGCGTACCAATCTGCTGCAAAACTAGCTGCTGTTCAAAATAACCATCGCCAAGTCGATTGCCAACCTCCTTTTATTCATGATAGAACCTACTCCAAAATCTTATGATAATATTGTAACTAGTAAATTCAACATCACATAAATAATCTTTTTTCTTAAACCTCATTGTGAAGTTAAGAGGATTAGTTTCATGTATTGATCTGTACTCTCGCTGATAAACCCAATTGTTTTTTTCTAATTTTTCTTTTATCAACACCTTCATCTTATCTTTTTCAATCTTTTCTATTGGAGATTTATAAGAAATAATGTATACATTTTGCCTAAAAAAGTCCCTTTCAACTTCTTCCAGTTCGTTTATTTTTAATTGAGCACTTTCTTTGCAAAATACTTGCTTTAAATTGTATGATACCGGTATTTGTGAACCAGGAGTATTAGAAAATGGTTTCAACATCATGAATACAACAAAGACTGATACTATAATTTTCAATATTTTCATTGTATTACTCTCCACTGTATATATTACCAATAAACTTTGCATGACGCCTAGCATATATAGTCACACCAGCTGATGATTCCACTCCAATTTCTACTGTTATAATATTTTTATCATCTGTTACTGATACGCCAGAACTTATTATTGAAGATGCCCCAAAGCCACTACTATCTCCTGCTATAACATCAATAATATTTACTTTATATTTTTCTTTAAATCCATTTTCAATATATCCATTACCATATCCACCGTACACAGGCGTAGAAACTCCAAATCCTGATTGCTCTTGATCAAATACATATACATTTCCTTCCTTATCAATAACACCTCCTCCACTGCTAGCCAAACTTTTTGAAATCCCTACACCAACATATACGTAACTGTAATCTTGTTTCATTTCCTTCGGATTAGGTAATATACCATTTTTCACTAAACCATTGGTACCATCTAACAATGCTTTTTTAGCAACATCTGGTGGTAAAACTTTGTATAGCACATTTTTATCGCCTTCTAAACTAACCGCCCAAGTACTACCATCAGGTAAAGTATAAATATAATCATCATCAGATTTTGCCTTATCCAATATTGCGTTAACTTCAGGAATTTGGCATTCATAATTAGCTGTAGGAGCAAGCCTAACAATAGTCCCCTCTAAACTAAGACCAACTTCTACTAATTCACCATCATAGTTATGCATTAAGTACCACAATTGATTTTGAACTTCATCAATAATTTGGTACTTTTCAATTACTTTTTGTCGTTCAGCATCATTTTCACAAGCATCAAGTTCTTTCTGCATAGTAGCATATTGTTCATGAGTCAAATAATTATTCTTCGTACCACTAGAAGCAGTAGATGCTCCCACCTGCGCATCAGCAGCTACAACCTGAGCTACTACGCCACCAATTAGAGCACTTGACCATTGATGCATTGCAGGATTATCCTTGAACATATAGCTCAATTTATCCTGAATCATTTCGTTAATCATAGCACCAGATGCCCCTGCCAAGAATCCACTGTTAGTAAGTTCACTCATGATACCACCTACAAGAGCATGAAGAGCATTCTTTTCTGCACTGCCTTCTTGCCAGTCATTTTTTATAGCCAAATCGCCTACTACTTTATATGCAATCTCTCCAAAAAGTCCAGCGAGATCTTGACGTTCTTCAACCTTCGTCTTATCAAAGATTTCACCAAGCTTATTAAGACTATTGTGTGTATCACGATTCAAGTCTTTAAGATCCTGCTTCTGGTTCCCTTTATCCCTGATTTCAATCTCACCTTCAGAAACAGTTGCCTTGGTTACGCTTTCAGCATTATCTTTAGCACCTACACCAATGTTAGGCGTTACACCTGCATCTTTGTTCTTAGCATTCTTAGATGTATCGACATTGATACCAATACTTCCGGCTTTATAATCCGCTTTGTTCTGAATATCTTCATAGGTAAGTGTACCTGTGGAGATTTTATTTTTGTCTTTTTCGGCTTCACTAGAGATAATACCGCCTTTAAGGTCAGCATTAACTTCTACACGGATATCAAATCCTTCTTTAATTATAAATATAGTGCTAATTTATTATGATAAATATTTATGAATTATTAGCAATATTAATTATTAATTTTATGTATTCATCTATCTCCTCTTCATTCATTTCATTAATTCCGTTTACTTTATACAATTTTAAATTTGCACAGTATAAATATAATACCTTGTAATTATAATCTTTGTCAATGAAATCATTTAATGCTTCATACTCTAATTTCCAACCATTCATCATTAAAAAATAGGATATTTTTCGATATGCATCTCTATCTCCTGGACGTTTCTTTATATATAACATATAGAGACTCCAAGCAAATTTTTCATCATCAAAATTAAGTAGCCAATTTTTTTTTATTAACAAAGCAAAATCGTCAACTACTATTTCTTTAACCTCATTTACCTTTATACGCAATTCGTCTTCTAAATATGCTAATAACTCATATATAGGATGACTGTGCTTATAATTCATGGGTAAGCTAAGTAAATAATCATAAATTGAAACAATTTCCCTTATCGTCATCTTATCTACCTCCAATTACAGCTATTGGATAAAAATCAGATATCTCTATTCTTCCATTTGCTTTTCTTCCTATTGAAAATTCTATTTTAGTTAGTTCATTTCTTAATGTTTTAGGATTATATAAATACATATTGCATGATAAATACTCAGGTCTGCCTCTTCCAAAAACAGGATATTGAGTATTATTATATTTATGTTCAGCATAACCAATTATAGCTGCTGAAATAAGCGCCGACAATACATGTTTTCTATCAGTTGAACTAAAAGGTGGAACTATTCCTCTTGATTGACTTTTATGATCATCTCTATAGCCATGTCCAAATTTTATATCTAAATAGTCTCCATTACCAAAATCTAGTTTGATTATCTCTTGTTCCGTACCAGCATTATATACATCACAATGTGATAATGCATATTGTATCTCTGACAAATAGACAGTTACAATTTGTCTATTTGAAACACCTAATTTTTTAAATCAAATGTTCCATAGACATCTTCAAATCTATTATACTTTGTAGCACTAGCAGCAACACTCGCCCCAGCTTGCGTATTACCAGACACTAAGTCACTAATCACTGCTCCTAAGACAGCACTAACCCACTGCGCCTTATCAGGATCACCATCTGCAACTTTAACTATTTCTTCAATAACCAGCTTGTTTATTCCAGCAGCAGTTGCACCAGCAAGAAAATCTCCCCCAGTAAGCTTACTCATAATTCCACCAACAACTGCATGATAAAGAGCTTTCTGTTCGTTGCTGCCATCCATGTAGTGAATCTCATTATACGCCAATTCGCCAAACAAATTTGCTAATTCCTGGCGTTCTTCAACCTTCGTCTTGTCAAATATTTCACCAAGCTTATTAAGGCTGTTTGCAGTATCACGATTCAGCTTATTGATATCCTGCTTTTGGTTTTCCTTATCGCGAATCTCAATAGTGCCTTTACTGATAGTAGCTTTTATCGTACTTTCAGCTTCTCCGCTTGCAGGCATACCAATATCAAGCGTTACGCCTTTTTCGTTATAATCCGCATTGTTATATTTAGTTTTCAATCGCTAAAGAACTTATAATTGTTAATATTAGAGATATTAATATAATGCTATGTATTACTCTTATTAGTATTTTTTTAGAAGTACTACATTCTGCCTTTTTGTCTCCCCAATATGTCCAATCCCATTTTAAATTAACCCGTTCTGGAAACAAAATACAAAAAATTTCAAAGATAATCCACAACAAAATAAATATTATTTCCACAGTTAACCCTTCCTTTTATCTTAACTTTTTGTTTTATTAATTTTTCGATAGAGTTCAGACATGTTGATTTTACCTTTTATTTCACCACCACTAAACAAATATCCACCCGCTCCTGTTTCTAAAATAAAATCATAGTTTTCGGGAATATTCTCTATACCAATAACCCCTAATCCTGTTTTAACTCCTATAAAGTTTTCTATTCTTACGATTTTTGTTTTTGGATAATAAATATATTTATATTCCCCACCCACCTTTACTATATCTTTTGCATCCATATATAATGCTATTTCTGATATAATTTTTATTTCATCACTTCTGCTTCCTTCTATATGAATATCTACTAGAGCTTTTCCAGTGGTTCCCAATGCATTAATACTTCCACCTACTCCGACCCCCAAAGAAATACTACCATCAATAATTCCTTTTGTGTTAGCTAAAAAGCTAGCTGCATCAAAAGTTATATTCATTTGATTTGCTATTTCTTGTATAATACTTTGGCGTTGCGCACTAGATAATTCATAAAAATTATTCACGCCATATTTTTCTAGATATTCATTTTCATAATCGCTGTATGCTTCCAATTTACCTTCATTGATAACTTCTTCAGCAGTTCCATTTCCTTGAGCTTTCATTTCTTCATCCAACCCTTGCGCATTATTCTTCGTCCCGCTCGCAGCAGTACTTGCCCCCGCTTGTGCGTTACCAGAAGCCAATTGTGACACAACCCCACCAATAATCGCACTTGCCCATTGATGCTTATCTGGCTCGCCTTCAAATTGCTCAGACAACTTCTTTTGCACCATTTCATTAACAGTTGATGCACTTGCCCCTGATAGGAAACCATTACCAGTAAGTTCGCTCATGATACCGCCTACAAGCGCATGAAGAGCATTCTTTTCGGCACAGCCTTCTTGCCAATTATTTCGCTCTGCAAGCTTATGTATCTCATTATACGCCAATTCGCCAAACAAATTAGCTAATTCCTGGCGTTCTTCAATTTTTGTCTTGTCAAAAATCTCACCAAGCTTATTTAGGCTGTTGGCATTATCACGATTCAGCTTATTGATATCCTGCTTCTGATTCTCTTTATCACGGATTTCAATAGTTCCTTTGCTAATAGTAGCTTTCGTTGTGCTTTCAGCTTCTCCGCTTGCAGGCATGCCAATATCAGGTGTTATACCTTTTTCATTGTATTCTGCATCATTGTTTTTGTTTACTTTGATGCCAGCTCCACCTGCTTTGTAATCCGCCTTATTTTGAATATCTTCAAACGTCAACGTACCTGTCGAAAGCTTATTCTTGTCAGCATCAGCAGTACTTGAAATAATACCACCCTTAAGGTCAGTATTTTGGCCAACACCTATATCAAAGCCTTCTTTCCCTGCGTAAATTCCGCTCTGATCAGTAACGCTTTCGTATTTACTATCAATCTTACCAACACTTGCACTGCCACTGACAGCTTTATTGCTGCCAAGACCAACGCTCGCGCCAACAGATTTATTGCTTTCTTTGTAATTGTTGCTGTCCTGTTTGCTTTCAATATTAAGGTCTCCGCCTACGTTGCCGGTTACTTTTTCACCGCTCAGCTTGCCGCCTTTAATGTTAGTATCCTTGCCGCTGGTAAAGTCAAGATTCTTATCCGCCTTTACTGTACTTTCATTGTAAGTTGTGCCATTTGCAGACACTTCTCCCTTTGACATACTGCCAGAAATGCTGTAGCTTGGACCTTTGCCAAGTTCCAGGCTTGCGCCAACGCTTGCACTGCTTGATTTGCTGCTTTGCTCCGTTTTATTAGTATTTTTAGACGCAGTTATATTAAGGTTTTCTTTAGCGTTTAAGGTAACGTCCTTGCCTTCAACATTGCTGCCAGTGATATTAATATCTTTCTTCGTAGAAGTAACATTAACATCTCCTCCCGCCTTTACTTCGCTGGCGTTAGCTACTGTTGTTGTGCTATTACTTTCACTCTTGCTCTTCGTTGTGCCAAGGCTGACATTAATAGACAAGTTTTCGGTTACCTTGCCACCGCCATTGCTTTTAATATTTTTGATAGCTTTATCAGCATCCTTGTATCCTTTGACAGCAACTAAAGCACCAAGGCGTTTATCTTCAACATCTGTTGCATGTTTTACGCTGTTCGCTGCGTTATTTACAACATCTACATAAGCGCCGCCAACCGAAACACTCAGTCCTGTTCTTTTAAACTCATGCTTCTCATGCGCATTATAAACGCTGTTGCTGTTTTCAATTTTAACATTTTCGCCGGTGATATTAATATCCCTACCTGCGACAACACTGCTGCCTTTAATATTAGTGTCTTTTTGAGCTTCAAGGTCTACGCTGCCTTTAACACTGCCAACAGTGCTTCCCACCTGCTCAACGTTCTGATTAGCGTACTGGTCCTTCTGCTTTTCCTTGCCAATGGTAAAGCCTAAACCGCCTCCGCTAAGAATTCCGCTCTTCTTTACAGATTTTCTGTATTCTCTTTCGCTTGTCTGCTCCGCACTGCCGATATTCAGATTGCCGCCGGTTTTTACACTTACGTCATTATCTGCAACTACATTGCTGCCTGTAATATTCGTATCTTTTTTACTGCTAATTGCAATTTCTCCGGCAGAAACATTGCTGCCGACAACAGTATTCTGCTTACTGTAATCATAAATATCCGTTGTTTTGGATGAAAGCAATCCACTGACCTTATTATGCTCTTCATGCAGGCGCTCATGGTATTCTGTTGCATTAGTGATATTTATATTATTTTCGGCAATCAGGTCTGCTTTTCCTGCTTCACTGGCTACGTTGCTGCCTTTTATATTTATATCTTTGCCACTTGCAATGCTGATATCGTTCTTCGCTGCAATAGTAGTGCCTTTCACAGCTTCATCCACCTGCTTGTTATGGTTGTAATAGCTGCCGCCACGGTTGCCTACTTCGCTTTCCTCGCTGTACAAATCTTTCACAACAGTCAGGTTCACATCGCCTTTAGCATTCAACTCCACGACATTTTTCGCACTCAAAATACCACCTGCTATGCTGATGTCCTTTTTAGCATTCAGGCGGATGTTCTCGCCGCTCAGCGCACTTTGCTGGTGCTGCACGTCATGGATTTCTGCAGCAGAGCTGCCATAAGCTACGGCAACGTGCTTTTCATTTGCTACCGTTACGATATCAACATCGTCAGCGTTCAAAGTTAAATTTTTGCCTGCAGTCAGATTTGCTCCTCTGTTAGTGATGCTGTTACCTGCCTCCAGTGTCAGATTCTGCCCAGCACTAATAGAACCAGTTGCTTCAAGCTTTTTCTGGTTCAGCTCCTTATATTGTTTTTGGCTAAAAGTTGCTTCGTTGGTGATGTTCTCCGCTTGCAGCAATGCATCCACTTTCGCACGCATTGTACCACTGTTAGTAATATTCTTTTCTGCTTTTATCTTCAGGTTTTCACCTGCGATATCACCTTTATTGCTAACATTTTCTGCGCGCAAAGCTATAGTACCATCGCTTCTGATGTTACCCATGTTCTTGATATCCTGCTTGGAGTACAGCTCTACCTCACCGCCTACGATGAGCGCACCATCAGGACGCAAATCTTCGCTGCGCACCTGTGCCAGGAACACCTCCGGTACAAGAACCTTTTCGCCGTTGACTACTTCTTCCACCAGCCAGACAATATCTGTGGTCAGGCTTGCCATCTGCTCTGCTGTCAGTGCTACGCCAACCTTCAAATCCATTGCTTCCGCAACTACTGCGCCTGCGTTCATCAGGGCAGCAAACTGCTCCATATCGCTGCCGTAATCGCCAAGATATTTCTTGCCCGTCAGCGTACCTATCTGCTGCAAAACAAGCTGCTGCTCAAAATAACCATCGCCAAGTCGTTTGCCAACCTTTTCCGGATCTGCCTTTACACGCTCCAAAAGGTAGTCACTGGAAAGGAACTCGTGATAATCAGCAAATTTCTTGTTCGTCTCAATAAGGTATTTCGCCGTTGCATCATCCGTCAGCTTAAAGATCTTGCTGTTGATATGCAGACTGGAAATATCCGGCATTTTATCGCCTGTTTGGTTATCCTTGCCTGCTGCTGCCTTATCATCAGCCTTTCCATCTACGCTGGTAGATACATCCTGCTTTTCCTTATAAAGCTTTTCGTCCGTAAGATGATTTTCTGCATCCGTCTTGAAATAAT